>ONND01000030.1 GCA_900319105.1 uncultured Bacteroidales bacterium
AAATCGGCCTTGCTCCACATCACGATGTTAAATCGACTGCAAAGATACAACAAATATTTATAATAAACAAATAAAATTTTAAATATACAATGGCAAAAGAACAAATCCAATTAGTGGATGGCACTATTGTACGAAAGTGCCCCACAGACAAACCCTTGTACTGCTCAAGGGATGGACGCTTCTTCTCCGTCCACAACATGCAGATTACCGCGGAAGGGTGTATCATGCGTGAAATCAAACCGAACCTTGCGCAAGCAGGGACGCGCAAATGTACCCACACGAACGGGAACGGCACGCATTACCCTTTCCTCCGGCAGTTCGGAGCCAAACACTGCCATTTCTTGGTGGCAGGAGCTTGGTATGGTCCGAGGCCGGAGGGGATGGTCATTGACCACCTCAACGGAGATATTCTCAACTGGTCAGCAGACAATTTAGAGTATGTAACGCCGGAAGAGAATATCAAGCGTGCCAAACTGCTGCGCATCCTCCGATCTAACGGACGCGCCCCGCGGAAGATGAGCAGAGAGGAACTGCAAGCGATTTTCGCGAAATATGAGTTCCAGAATTCAATTCTTTACCCACAGGGGGTACGATTATTTCCGGACTAATAGACGAAGGGAAAGCGGCATTTGATGCCGCAACAAACAACAAAGTAAAAAAACAAATGTCCGATGGCATCGGACGCAAAAAAAAGAAGAATTATGAAAGCAATAGAAATGAATCAAGCCCTCATGGAGGCAATCAAGACAACAGAAGTATTAGGTGCCAGCGCATTGGAAGAGACTCGTGCTCTCCGGCAGTTGGTGGCATCGGCTACCGCTCGTATCGAAGAGCTGGAAACAGCGGCGGTAGAAGACGCGAAAGCGTGCGCTATCGAGCAGAACGGAGAGGAGAAAGGCAAGTTCCTTTTTGACGGTCACCACTTTGAGTTACGACGTGCGGAGACGTTCGATTTCATCGGAAAGCCTCAGAAATACACGATGGCGGAGGGTGTGGCTTTCCGGCAAAAGACCGCAGAGCAGACCGTGCTCAAAGCCAAATCGGCGGCGATCACCAAGGCGTTGAAAGCGATTAAGGATGCTTTCTCGGAGACGCACCCGAATATCGAGCCGGATAGCGTGGAGTTCACGGTGGTTTGTGTCGATTGACGTGGCGAGCCCCTTTAGCCATGCGGATAGCGTGTATGATCCTCGCCCCAGGGCGAAGGGGCTCGAACGTAATCAACAAAAGACAAAAGAAAAGGTCTACAAAAGAAAAAAGAAAAAATGATGATGACGTTATACTATGCAGATAGTACCATCATCAAGAATGTTGAATGTTTACTATTTAAAGTTTAATGAATGATGAAAAGAAATCTTTTGATTATATGTGGGAGCTGCTTAACCCACCGCGGGAGTTCCACAACATGCGCAGCAAGTGCGAGACAGCCCTTTGGAACGTCCTCAGTATCGACATGCAGCATCGTGTCTATCGTCTCATCCGCGACAAGAAACGGCGCGGTGAGGCTATCCACCCGAATCCATGGTACGCTATCGTCAACGCACGGGATGCAGAGCCGACAAACTATAACGGTGACGCTCGAATTGACGACCTCGCCAAGACCACGAAAATGGTTGTTGCGTGGTACAAAGAGCGGGCGGGTATCTATACCCTCGAAGAAGCCCTTGCGCTTAAACTCAGCATCATCCGGGAGTTTAGACCATTACAAGATTAAAGGGGAAAAGAATGAACGAAATAAGTTACTGTCGGGAGGCTCTTAGGAGGTTGTCGGGAGATGGTCCCGTGATGGTAAAGTCATTGACAGCATGGAAACAGCATGGAAACGGCTCCGAAACAGGGGACATACAGAACCGGCATACAATGCCGGGCTAATGGACGAAGGACAATATCGTGATGGTCGCGGCGGAATACCGCCGCAAACAGAACAAAGAAAACGCCGCCTCTCAGGCGGTACAATAAACAAAATAAAACGCCGGATGTTATCCGGCAAAATAAACGAAGCTTTATGAATACATATCCTTTATATGATGTGCCGTGGTTGGTAAGAGATCCGAATGCGTTTCGGATGTCTGCCAAAAGGCATGAGATAGAAGTGAGAAATCAGGCTATCGTGGATGATTATTTCGTGGCGAGGGACAAGGGTGTTCCGGCACATGAGGCACGAGAGGTGGTCGCTACGAAGTATGGGATAAAGCCAAAGGGTGTGCGGCATGCACTGGATTGGTTCTTTCACGAAGCCAAAAAACGGAGAAAATACGATTTTTTGCAAAAATTTTCACATGAAGTGGAACACTAAAATCGTTTTCGTATTATCTTTGCAGCGGATTTTGATTATGAGACATGGCGAAAGTAGAATTAGAGCACCCGATAGCATATCTGACGGGGATGCTGATACGAAGTGATCCGTATTATTTCAGGCGGTATCCTAAGTCCGGCGGCGGGTACATGCAGATAGCGCAGGCTCGCCCCGACAGGAGCGGACATGTGGCGAGTGAGGCGGAGACGCTGAACCGGCAGGAGTTCGCAGAGAAATACGGACGGCAGAAACATCAAGAGTATCTTGACAAGATATACCATAACCAACTCGAAATAGAATTCGAGGAATAAACATTATTAACAAAACAAATCTTACTATGAGTAAAGTACAATTGACCGGAGCATTTGCGCGTTTTCGCGGGAAGCTCAATCGCTCGGAATCGCTTGTTTTCAAAGGTTGTCCGTGCGGCAAAGAACAAATGGCGATGGATCTGTTGAACCCGAGTAAGGCAACCGGGGCGAAAAACGTGACATGTCAGAACGCACTGAAAACGGCGGCTCAGGCGGCTAAGACCGCGTTGGCAGACCCGGAGCAGCGTGCGACGTACGAGGCGGATTTTGCGCGCCAAGACAAGATTCGCAGCCTGTTTGCGTACGTGGTGAAACAGCTGTACGTGAAGCCGACGTTCGCGTGATGGCAAGCTCGGCGGGAGAGCACCGAGAACGGCGACGCGATCTAAAAACCCCACCTAACCTCCCCACAAGGGGAGGGAAACCGGCATTCAATGCCGGGCTAACAGACGAAGGAAACCGCGGAATACTGCGGGAAACAAACAAAATTATTAACCCGATCGCCCTCGCGTTCGGCAAGGAGATTGCGATGGTCAATACCGCTCCGCTTCGTCGGAAGCGACAATCCATGATTAAGTTGCTTTGCAACAAATGTAATGGTTGTGCTTCCTCCTCTTCCCACAGATTCCAAATCT
>ONND01000029.1 GCA_900319105.1 uncultured Bacteroidales bacterium
GCGGCAAGTGACCTCAACGCAGTAATACAACTGATTGACAAACTGCCAAGCGACCAACAAATTATTTTACGGTTACGCACCATTGACGGACTGGAGATCGAACAGATACAAGAACTGACCCATTTCAGTCGCGAAAACATTTACACCTTGCTATCGAGAGCAAGAAAAACATTAAAAGAACTGACTGCAAAGTTATGACATACAACATGACCATAGAACAAATCAAATCGTTACTCGCTCGTTTCTACGAGGGGCAAACGACACCGGAAGAAGAAAGGCTGCTGGCTGATTTCTTCCGTCGTGAGGATGTGCCGGAAGATTTGCAGGAAGACAAGCAACTCTTCCTATTGCTTGCACAGACATCCGACCAAGAGATGCCGCAAGACATAGCCGAGGAAATCACCGCTTTTGTGAACAACCTCGGGCAAACGAAGATACAACCACTTATCCCGGAAGATGTGGTATCGCGTAGCGGCAACGGTGGCTATTCTTCTCGCGATAGGTGGCGGCATGTTCGTGCATCAGCAGCGGACATTAGCGACAGACCCATTCCGCGATACATGTAGCACACCGGAAGAAGCTGCGGACGCGATTTTCTATGCCAATGACATCATCAATCGTTCAACGGCTCCGTTCTTGCGTTCAACGATGATTGCAACCGAGCAAGTAAACGACATCAATGAGACATTAGGCAAAATTCAACCGTATATAAACCAATAAATTATACTGATATGAAACGAATTCTTTTAGTTGCAGTCATCGCCCTTTGCGGCATCGCTGCACAAGCCCAAAATAAGATATTTGAGAAGTACGCCAAAATGGAAGGCGTGGAATACGTTTGCATCAACCAAGCCATGTTCAGTGCCGGTTTGTCTATCGCGACAGGCGGTCAAGTGGTTGTCGATGAAGCGAACACGCAAGGCACTGACCTCAGCAGGTTCGCCAATTATAACCGAATGATCATCATTACTGCCAAATGCGACAAGAAGCAGGTACTTTACAACGACATTCAGAAGTTGGCAAAAGATAAGGACTACGAACTACTGATGCAGTCCCATTCGGCTGACGGCAACGATGCCACTTTTTTGCACAACGAGAAAGCCACTCCTAACGAGTTCATCATTTGTAATATCCGCGAGGAAGATTGCTCGGTGGTGGTCTTGCTCAAAGACAAATAATCTGCTCTTTCCCATAAAAAAGGCTTTGTAGCGACCGTTCTGCGGCTATCAAAGTTTTTTACCAAATTTCTTCATACCATAGTATGTAGAACGGTTGCTCTATGCCCTTATTGAACAATCATAATCAATAATCTATATCCTTACATTCGGATATACAAAGAACGAGGAAGATGTTGCATAACCCAATGTATAATTCCCCATCGTTTTGTTACGATAGCGACATTTTTCTTCTTAGCTATAGCATTTATGATTTGTTTTGCTACTTTTTCCGTCGGCATCACCCAAAACAAGCCACTACCTTTAGCCATCCTTGTATTAACAAGTCCGGGTCTAATGTCAGTTATAAGAATAGGTAATTTACTTTTATATGCTTTTTTGTATAACGCCTCTATATAATTTATTTGATATGCTTTAGAAGCAGAATAAGAAGGAGCCAAAGGCTCACCACGGAGACCGCCACACGAACTGAGTATTACCAAATGCCCACCGGACTGCTCTTCATACTTCTTGTATATTGTATCAACACAAAATGTCCAACCTACAATATTAACATCAATGGTTTGTTTCTCTATCGCAAAATCAAGTTCCGAATTAAAATCTCCTATTCCGGAACATATTATAGCCAAATGAATGGTTCCCCTAAAAATATCAGAAAGAAGGCGACCTGTCTCTTCAATGTTTGATATGTCACATTGTGCTATTCGTATGTTTGAAGAATATTGGGAAAGTTCGCGAAGTAACGGCTCGCGACGTGCAACTGCAATGACTTCATTTCCTTTAGTTGCATACTGCATAGCAAGTTCTCTACCTATACCAGAACTGGCTCCAATAATTAGTATTCTCATATTTTGCAGAACTTTTACAATGATATTCCTATTTGTTTGCTCTTTCATATACTTTACACTGCAAAGTTACTGCTTTTTTCTGATATATGCAAATATATTTTACTTTTTCAGAAAGAATGAGTAGAAATCTGTCAAAACAACTAGTACAAAATAAATAATCGTATGAAAACAAAACTATTTCTTTTCGCGGCGATGCTCTGTGTAGCAATGACCGCAACGGCGAACAATGCCAAAATATCCGGTCGTATCAAAGACGCAAACGACAAGTCAGCCATCATCGGCGCAACCGTCTTGCTGATGCAGGACACGGTGCAGATAGCCGGAACCACGACAGACAACAGCGGCAAATTCACCATTGATGCCGGAAATGGTGATTACATCTTGGAACTTTCCGACAATACGCATATAGGCACGATACAAATGCAAGAAGGCGCAACGGAACTGGGTGAGGTAGTTGTAGAAAGTCAAGCCATTATTCAGAAAGTAGATCGGCAAATCCTTCTGCCATCAAAAGAGCAGATGCAGGCTTCCTCAGATGGCGTTTCTCTGTTACAGAACTTGCAAATTCCGCGTATCGTAATCAGTCCTATTGACAATTCCGTCAAAACACTTTCTGACGAGAGTGTACAGTTACGCATCAACGGTGTAGAGGCAAGCACATCGGATGTGAAAGCCATCAACCCGAAAGATATTATCCGCGTGGAGTATCACGACCAACCTGGCGTGCGATACAACGGTGCGGCGGCTGTGGTGGATTATATTGTCAAGCACCGCGACACAGGCGGTTCGCTCATGCTTGCAGGAACAAACGGATTGACCCTGCCGGGTATCGGTAATTACTATCTGGCAGGTAAGGTACATTTTGGCAAATCGTCTTTACAAGCAGTCGCCACTTATGCGCCGTACGATATTTATTGGACGCGTACCAATAATGAGACCTACCATTTCAACATGAGCGGAGCTCACGTTGCCAGTCTTGGCGGCGGCGAGTCGGGTGAGCAAGCTCACACTCGCCTTGCACAAGACTTCTCGACCGGCAAGATAGAGAACAACGAAGTAGGCGAACCGACGCGTTACAAGACTTATCCTGTTAATGTGTCACTGAATTACAACTGGACCAACGGCGACAAAAACATGCTGAACATCCGCTTGCGTGATAATATGGCATATTCGCCTTACGGACCGTCAGACCGCGACAGCCGTTTGTTTCAGCCGACGGATTCATTTGAGATACACGATCATGACAAAAGCAGCAGTCAGTCACCGTCATTGGACATTTACTATCAGCACAACCTGCCGCACAAGCAGCACTTGTATTTTGATGTGGTCGGTACATACATCAACACGCACAGCGACCGCCGATTTCTGCAAACGCCACTTTTCGGCTCCGTCTCTACAGATACGACCGATGTAATATCGCGTGTGAGAGGAGACAAGTGGTCGCTTATCGGCGAAGCTATCTATGAAAAGGAATGGGAAAATATCATGCTCACCGTAGGTGCACGGCATAACCAACAATGGGTGAAAAACACGTACTTAGGCAGTACCGAAGCGACCGTTAACATGACAACTGCCGAGACCTACGCGTTTGCGGAGATGCGGCACAGAGTAGATAAATTTTCCTATGTGGTAGGTATCGGAGTTATGCACACTCTCATTGACCAAGCCGGAAAAGGCTGGTTCTGGAAATACAAAGGCTATGTGTCCGGCTATCAACCCTCTTTGTCGCAGTTGTCCGATATTACGCAACAGATAGACAAGTACCAGAAGCGGCGAGGCAACCCTAACTTGAAATCCGTCATGTACGTATCGAACGAAATGGAACTCTCGTGGCAGTCCAAACATGTCAATCTCAACCTTTGGGCAAACTATAGCTACGACCACAAGCCTATTATGGAAGAAACCTACGAAGAGATCATCAACGGCACTGCATACGCCATCCGGACATATGACAATCAGCGCGGCTATCACAAATTGAATGTTTCACCGAGTGTACAGGTCAAACTGCTTGATAACAAACTGATGTTCAATGTCACGCCATTTGTCAAATACATGGTCAGTCAGGGAAACAACTACCACCATGAGCATGTCAATTATGGTGTGCGTTGCGGCATTTTCTATCTGCTGAAGGGATGGCGGTTCTATGCCGATGTAGTCACGGCGCAACATAACTTGTGGGGCGAAACGCTGACCCTCGGCGAGTTGACGCACGATATAGGCATCAACTATAATTCAGAGCATTTCGGTTTTGGTATTATGATGGTTAATCCGTTCTCTCCGCACGGCTCAACAACCGTCACAAAAGATCTCTCTTCCCTTGCCCCGACTTCCAATACCGCCGTTATGCAGAACTATCGCCAAGTGCTGATGCTCAATTTCAATGTCAATCTGGACTTCGGGTCGAGAGCCTCGACACGCGGATATCAACGCATCAACAACGAGGATACCGAAAGCGGTATCTTGAGTGGTACGAAGTAAACACTGTTGGTAGCATCGGCGATGCTGTCTCTCTCTGCCCTGTTCCCTCGCCCCTCGCCCCTCTCCGCTGTCTCCCGCCTCTGCCCGCTCCGCTGCTCTCCGCTCTCTCTCCCGCGCCACACCGATGAGGTAGCCGGGAGGATTTTGGGGATGGTATTCAAGAGCGCGAGTGTAACAGTTAATGGTGAAGGGTTAGCGATTAGAAGTTAGCACTCTTTGTTATGACAGATAGCATCGGGCGTTTCAGGTTCGAGGGTAGCATGCGAGATGCCGTGTTCGGCCAGTTCATGCTTGATATGTTCGGATACCTTCGACCAAGAAGACAGGTCTTTCAGCACGATATGTGCCGTGAGTGCCGTTTCGGTTGTACTGATTGCCCAGATATGGACATGGTGTACTTCTTGTACTTGCTCGTCTTCGGTCAAAAGGCGTTCTATCTCGTGGCGGTCGATACCTTCGGGGATACCATCTACGGCAAGCCGTAGGCTATCTGCTAATAGTTCCCATGTGGAGATGAGAATGACAGCGGCTATGATAAGTGATACAATCGGGTCCACAATGTTCCAGCCCGTGTAATAGATGACAATACCGCTTATCACTACGCCTACCGAGACGAGCGTGTCTGCCAGCATGTGCAGGAAAGCGCCGCGGACGTTGAGGTCGCTTTTCTGACCGTGCATCAGCAGCAGAGCGGTTAAACCGTTGATGAGTATTCCTACTCCCGCTGTCCATGAGATGGCGATGCCGTTCACTTGTGCCGGTTCACTGAATTTATGGATACTCTCAATAACGATTGCGCCGACCGCTATCAATAGGATGACGGCATTGAGGAGCGAGATGAGTACCGTGGATTTGCGATAACCGTAGGTAAAATGCTCGTTGCTGTGCACTTTTGCCAGACGGAAAGCAACTAATACCAGTAACAGACTGAACACATCGCTCAAATTATGCCCGGCATCGCTGAGTAGGGAGAGGCTGTTCTGCCAAAAACCGACACCTGCTTCGATGAGCACGAAGAGGACATTCAGTACGATAGAGAAGATAAAAATGCCGTTCAACGATTGCGTTGGGGCGGTATGGTGATGGTGATGTTCGTGTGCCATAATTGTTGTGTTTCAAAATCGAGTGCAAAGGTACTGCTTTTGCGCGATATGTGCAATACCTATTAATTGTTATTTTTGTTTCCGCACCGCAGGTAGTTGCCATTAAACCTATTCCTTTTACTATGTTAAATTTGTTTTCCCGTCGGAGACGTATATACAGCCGTGAGCAAAGCGAAATAATCAACAGAGCGTAGCGGCGGAGAACACCTTATTAAAAGGGGGAAAGAGAAAAATAATAATATAAATAACTATCGCGTGCGCACGAGGAACAAGCAATTAGGAGAAAAATAGTAGAAAATACGCGCATCAATTTCCTTGGGGTCTGTTTCGCTCAATCGATTATTAGACATACCTAATGGTATATGAGGACTATTTTGAACACCAAAAATTATCTGGCCACCTTTATTATTCGCCATTCCGACCAACGTTTTAATGTATTTGAGGATACCATCGCCAAACTGAAAATTTTGTTTATATTCCAGATTATAGCTTTCTCGTTTTCTCAAATACCCTTTGTTATCCAATTCAAAAGAAAATGCCATATTTCAACCTCTTTAATTATTAGTGTTTTAATCCTTATTACTTTGCCAATCGCTCCACAACTTTTTCAAAATCGGAGGTACGGACATAGGCTTTGGTTTTCTTGTCAATAGCGACTTCGCGCAAGAGACCTAATTCGGTAAGGTGTTGCAAATCAGCACGGGCAGTATGAGGCGTTACATTGAAACGAGTGGCGACCTCTTTAACACGCATATCCAAGTCTGCGTTCTCCGAGAAGAGGCGCAATAGATACGCTTGTCTATCATTGATTCCCTCTATTGCGATGAAGTTTTTCATTGCCCTGCGTTTTTTCTCTTGTTCTGTCAACCATTGCTTCAATTGCTCATACGCTTTCTGCATGGCATTGAGGTTATAATGAATAAAATAGGAGATGTCATTCATGTCAGCCTCCGTGTAAATATAGGCTTTTTCGTAGCTTGCTTTGCTTTTGTATATTACCCGCGAGATTGACAAATATTCCGTCAACCAATATCCTTTTTTAATCATGTACCAATAAAACAACGAACGTGCCGTACGACCGTTGCCATCCACGAACGGGTGGATATATGCTAACATAAAGTGAATGATAATCGCTTTTATTATCGGATGGATGAAATTCTCCACCGAGTCATCATTGGCAAAAGCGCACAACTCTTCCAACATCGGTTCCACTTGCGCATACGTGGGCGGTGTATGCACTATAGTACCGGTAATAGAATTTTGCACAACTACATCATCGGTTGTCCGGAAAGTGCCTTCCATCTGCGGATCGTCCAATGTGCCTTTGGATATATAGCTATGTATAATTTTGATATTAGGCACGCTAAACTCATCATTCCTATGCTCCGATATATAGCGAATGGTTTCATAGTTATTAAGAATCATTTGCTGATCCTTATTTACCGGAGTTTGCTGCTTCCGGAGCATCTCCTTTGCGACTTTGCGCGTTGTATTGGCGCCTTCCATCTGACTCGAAGCAATTGCTTCTTCCATGATAGAACTCACCAGATACATTTGCTTGTCTTGCTCCGGAATAATAGATGTCGAATTAAGCATGCCACCAAAATTCATATCGAACTGGTTGAGCAGAGCCTGCATTTTGTCAATTATCGTATATGAAAAATTATACTGTCCGAATTGTAATGTCCGAATATTTGCAAGTCTCATTAACTTAATAGATGTCCAAAACACGGCCGGTTCAACATCATCTGGCCGATAATATTTTGCCTTATCCCAATACAGATAATCATTGTTAATGCGCCTTATTAAAGATTGATAATCCGCGTTAAACAATAATGAGAATGCCTTTTGCCCTATGGCACCGGCTTCTGCTTGCGAAAATGCAGGTGTTGGTTCTATTAACATAATTACACTTTTAAAATCGGCTGCAAAGATACTACTTTTTTTCGATATAACCAAGCAAAATAAGGAAATTTTGCAAATATTTCCTCATTTTTCTCTATTTTGAACAAATTTGGGATAGACGCTTAGTCAAATCTACGATTTTTATATAGATTTGGAGAAAGGTATGCGTGTTATATATATATTCCGATTTAGGCGGAAATGCAGGGCAAAGGCGGAATACAACGCAAAAATCAATTCATTTCACTTGCAAAATCAAAATTTTATTAGCATATCTCGAAAAATTATTGTAGCTTTGTGCGGTCAGTTTTGAGGAATGAAGAAACGGATGGTTAAACCATGAGGTTTGGTAAGTTCTGCGGAACAAGTGCCGCCATGCAAGGAAAGTGCGTTTTTGACGATTGCTAGGCCTAATCCCGTGCCGCCCATGTCACGGCTACGGCCTTTGTCCACGCGATAGAAACGCTCAAACAAATGCGGCAGATGCTTCTCATCTATGCCCGTTCCATATCGAGAATATTGCGGTAAACGGTATATAGCAGATTATAATCGCCCTGCATAGGCAGTTTCGGCGGCATGTCCAAAGCGATGGCAATCTGTTTTTGATCCAGCATTGGGCGCACATCCTCTATAGCCTGACGCGCAATTTCCACCATGTCCACCGCTTGCTTTTCCGTCAACGCCGTTTGCATGTTGTCCAGACGCGTGAGCGTGGACATGTCGCTCAGCAAGGCGGTCATCCGCTGCGCCTGCGACATACATTTTCCGAGAAACTGTTGCCGTTGTTCCAAAGAAAGATCCGGATGAGCAGCCAGCGTCTCCAGATAACCGTTAATGCTGGCAAGAGGCGTCTTGAGTTCGTGCGCCGTGTTCTGGGTCAGGGCATGTTTGATCCGCATTTTCTCCTCTTCCGCCGTGCGGACTTGTTGACGGTAATCTTCTATCGTGCTGTCCACATGCCGCCCCACACGTCGCGTATAGAAAAATAACATCGCCGACAGCAGCAGAAAGATGATTACCGAAAGAGCAATATAGCCTTTGTTCGTTATAGGCGCGTCCGCCTTCTCGCCCGGATACGGAATCGCAGAACGGATGATCTGCCCGGATTCCGGGAAGTATGTCGCCGAATAGAAATACCGCTCTCCGTCCGTCTCACTGGTTCGGCTAATGTCGAATCCATAGCCCTCATGGAGCGCCTGTTGCACCTCGTGCCGTTGCAGGTGGTTCGGCATGGTGTGAGGGTCTTTCTCCGTGTCCATGAGGACCACACCGTCCGTGTCGATGATCGTTACACGTACGCCTGCCAGTTCCTTTTTGTACTCGCGTTCTCGGTATGCCTGATAGACGGCAAACACCAGTACGTACGCCAGAAAAAACACGCTGATAGCAAAAAAAAGCGTCAGCCCGAAGTTCCTATCTCTCCCAATAATATCCATACCCTGTCTTGGCTTTCAAATGTTCACGATAAGTACCTATTTTCTTCCGTAACCGATTGACCGTCACGTCCACCGTGCGTTCCAACACCAAACCGTCATTCGGCCACACATAGCGCAGGATTTCCGCACGCGAATAGATTTTGCCGGGGTGTTGCAGCATGAACACCAACAGTTCGTATTCCATGCGCGTCAGCGAGATAAGATTGCCGAAGAGGGTTGCTGTCTTCATGGAATCATACAGAACCAAGTCCTCATACACAATGGATTTTCCAGAAGGCTCAGTGGTCACATCTACGGAACTATGCCTACGTATGACCGCTGCCACGCGTGCTAACACTTGTTTTAAAGAAAAAGGCTTGTGGATATAATCGTCCGCGCCTAATTCAAAACCGCGCAATACATCCTCTTCCTCTCCCAATGCAGTCAGAAAAATAAGTGCCGGACTGTTCTCCTCTTTCTGCCACACTTCCGCGACTTCCAGACCGGACATGTTCGGCATCATAATATCCAGTAACACCAAATCCACATGTAACGGTAGCCCTCCTGTTCCAAGTTAAAGACAAGAATCTCGCGAATATCCGGTTCGTCATCGACAACCAGAATTGTTTTGTTCTTCATTTCCATACATCTAATCACTACAAATCTTGTGCCAATAACCCTACAAAACCGATTACAAATCAATGACAAATTTTGTTGCCGATTTGTCATATATCTGTCATACCTCTGTAATTAAAACAACGTACCTTTGCAGCAAAATTAAAATAAATCATTTATGGACGACAAAAAAGTAAAAAAAATCCTTTTTATCTACAACTTGACACGTGCTTTAGTTGGAGGTATATTTGTAATTGCCGTCATTTATGGACTGCTTAAAGCATATTCTGTTTTCTAATTCGTATTAGTATGAATACATTTTTACACATCTTGAGCTTCATCGGCTCACTCGGCCTCTTTCTTTATGGCATGAAAATCATGTCCGAGGGGCTTGAGAAACTGGCTGGCGACAAAATGCGCAACGTCCTCGGCGCCATGACGCGTAACCGTTTCATGGGCGTACTGACGGGTGTGGGCGTGACCGCGCTTATCCAGTCCAGTAGTGCAACAACCGTCATGGTGGTCAGTTTTGTCAATGCCGGGCTAATGACGCTCCGGCAAGCAATCGGCGTAATCATGGGAGCCAATATCGGCACTACCGTTACGGCATGGATCATCTCGTTTGTCGGTTTCAAAGTCAGCATCTCGGCGCTGTCGCTGCCGCTGCTGGCAGTAGCCTTGCCGCTGTTCTTTTCCGGGAAGGGGAAAACGAAGAACTGGGGAGAGTTTCTCTTCGGTTTCGCTTTTCTGTTCATGGGCTTGAACCTGCTTTCGAAGGCTGCCGAATCGCTGGATATAGGTATGCACATGGCAGGTTGGCTCAGTCATCTGCCTTGCGAGCGTTTCTGGACAATCCCGCTTTTCGTGCTCATGGGTACTGTGATGACCATGCTGATGCAGTCGTCCTCCGCGTCTATGGCTGTC
>ONND01000025.1 GCA_900319105.1 uncultured Bacteroidales bacterium
ACGGTCCACCAGCACAAAATAGACGGTCGCTTTGTTCCAAGCGAAACCATCTTCTTCTGCCTTCTTTCCGCATGCCGCGAACATCGTCGCAGCCAATGCCAGGATGATTAGTTTTTTCATAACAATTGATTCAGTTGATTGTCTCGAATGATTTTCGGCTTCAAAACCTTATAGTTTAGCGGTCAATTCTTTCTCTCTCCGGTAGGTATCGTTAAGGCTTTCGATCGCCTTAATTCTATCCTCCAAAAGATGGATCTGTTCGTCCTTCAATCGGAGCAGTTCATCTACATTATCTAGTTGCTCCAATTTCTCCGGTGACGGTGCCGCTTGTTTGGTCAGCAGCTCATTGATGTCCGGAAGCTCTTCCGTTGGAGTGAAGAATGCGTCAGTGGACACTTCCAAGAACTGTGCCATCTTCTCCAATACATTTACTCCGGGATTCACTCCCTCGTTACATAGAGGGGTCAATGAGCGGCGTGGATCGCCAAAGAGGTAATTACTGAGTTGCGTGCCCTTTAAGCCCTTGGCTGCGAGCAACGCTTTGACAACTTTTCCGTTGTACATAGTCTATACTTTTTTCAATTTATTATCATTTTCAAGGTACTTTCGCGTACAAAATTGCATTTTCGCAATTAAAATTACACATTTTTTGCAAAATTATGCGTAATTATTTGTACATATCAATTTTTTATTGTACCTTTGCAGCCGCAAAATTACTACTTTTTTTTGATATGTGCAAGAAAAAAGTGATTTTTTTGAATTTTTTTAGTAAAAATAAGTGTTTATGAGTAAAAAAAATGTCAATCTCCGTCATTTTGACGAGTGGTCGAAGCAAATTAAGCGGTTTGGTGAGGACGTTGAGTTTACCGGAGTCTTCTTCAAACACGGTCAACCGCTGTTTGTACAGCGCATGGTTGGGCAAGTAGCAATGGATTTTAGTTCTACTCTTCCCGATGGTGTTATCTTAACCTCACGTACAAAGCAGTTCGCTTCATGGAACGCCGAGGGGCATTGTTACATCAAGAAAACGCGCTGTAAGATTTACGATGTCTTTGAGGACTGATTGCCATGGAAACACCTACATTTATTTTCGCGGAAGCAATTCCGCGGCTTAATATGCACCTCCAATCTATAGGATGGGATAATCTGGTGCAGATAAACTTCGATTGTAGGGACGCCTTTCAGAAAGAAGGCTATGTGCCCATGTCTGAGTTATTGGCTTTCATTACCGATCATCGTATCGGTACGGAAGAAGGCTATCCGGAGCAGACTCCTCTCACTGTCTCATTCTCTATCGTAAATCAGAAGATCAGCGCCATGTATAGCCTTGAACCCAATCAGCTGCGCAAGCTCGCAGATCGTCTCGCGAGCGCGCGTATATGCGAGGGCGCGTATCCTATAAAGATATACGGTGTACCCGGTAGCCGTTCTATGTTCCAATGATTCCTCAGCACGAAATAGAAGAAGTCCTCTCCCGTGTGGACATGGCCGAGGTAGCGTCTGACTTTCTTACGCTCAAGAAGTCCGGCTCCGGCTACATGTGCAATTGTCCTTTCCACCAAGAGAAAACACCTTCCTTCCATATCTACCCCGCCCGGAACATCTACAAGTGCTTCGGTTGCGGTAAAGGTGGCGGTGTTGTCTCGTTCCTAAAGGAAAAGGAAGGCATGTCCTTCATGGAGGCTATCCAATACCTTGCGAATAAGTATCATGTCACGCTCCATGATCAAGCCGTCGAGGAAACAGATGAGCAGCGCCGGAAGCGCTTATATAGAGAATCCGTCCAGAACCAATATGAAATCGTTCAGAAATTCTACGAAGAGAACATCCGCAATGCCGATAAAGAGGCAGTTGCCGCATATCAGTATGCGAAGGATAGATGGAGCGATGATTTTGTTGCGAATGAGGGTATCGGCTATGCCTACACCTCTAACGGCCCTTCGCTATACGAATATGCGAAGGCGCATAGTTTGTCTATAGAAATACTCAAGGAACTCCATCTGCTCGCCCAGAGCGAAGACGGACGAATCTACGATTTCTTCCGTGGCCGGATCATGATTCCGATACGTGACCGTTCCAAGCACGTCATCGGCTACACTTCTCGCGTCATTCCTGGAGTAACCGACAAAACTACGAAGAAGGGCAACACCCCGCCAAAGTACATCAACTCCACCAACAGCGAAGTCTATTCCAAAGAGAATACGCTTTTCGGTATCGATCAGGCTTGGATTGCCGCTGCATCCCAAGGCCGGTGTTACTGTGTCGAGGGTGCTCCCGACGCGCTCCGGCTGCACATCCTCGGCTTCAAGAACGCAGTCGCTTGTCTTGGCTCGGATTGGACCGACCACCAGTTAGCCCTACTCCGGAAGCGCTGTGATACACTGTGCTTCATACCGGATTCCGACCCACCCAAAGCCGGAGAGCAATTCGGTGTCGGTATTAACAAGGTCATCAAAGCCGGAACAAAGGCTTTTCAGATCAAGTTCAAGGTCTTTATCAAGGAGATTGGCACAGGCGACAAAGGCGATAAACGGGATGCCGACAGTTTCTTCAAAACCAAGTCTATGTTCGACCAAGTGCAGGAGGAGGATTTTATCCTCTGGTATGCACGTAAGTTATTCCCGCCGGAGAGCAAGAATAACGATAAAGCAAATGAGGATAAAGCCCTTAATTCCGTGGCTATCATCTCTGATATCCTTTCCTATCTGGAGGAAGGCTTCGAGTTAAACCACTATATCGATCAACTTAATAAGATACACCCTCCCAAGTTGGTTTGGCAAAGTGCTATTAAAGAAGCACGTGTCAGACGTGCGGAGGAACAAATGAAGCAGAACCTGTCCAAGGAACTGGATCTGCTCAAAGAACTCGGCTTCGGTATCGAGTTCCATAGCTACTATTCGCTCAACCAACAGGGAGGGCGATATGTGTGGTCTAACTTTACCATGAAGCCACTCTATCACATCAAGGACACGCAGTCAGCGATTCGTCTCTATGAGATGACAAACAAAGACGGTCATCAGGAAACAGTCGAACTTCGGCAGGAAGATCTTATTTCCCTCGCCCGCTTTCGACAAAAGGTGGAATCGCTGGGCAACTATATATGGTTAGCCAAAGAGGAACAGCTTCAGAAACTGAAACAGTACCTCTACAAGGCAACCAAATCTGCTGAACTCATCACCCAACTCGGTTGGCAACGCGACGGCTTCTTCGCCTTTGGCAATGGTATATATTATAATGGCCAATGGTTAGCGGTGAATGAGTTCGGCATTGTTGCCATCCAACACCCCAACAGTAATCCGGATCAGGAGCCTATCGAATCCAACTACTATCTTCCGGCATTCTCCAAACTCTACAAGGATACCAAGTTCTATGAGTTTGAACGCAGCTTCGTTCACAAGGCGTACGGCAGCGTCACCCTCAAAGGTTTTTCTTCCATGCTTGTAGAGGTTTTCGGGGATAATGCGAAGATTGGTTTGTGTTATCTTCTCGCCTCTCTATTCCGTGATATAATCGTAGATTATACGAAGTGGTTCCCACTACTTAATTTGTTCGGTCCACCACACTCCGGAAAGTCCGAGTTAGGTCACAGTCTGATGTCGTTCTTCATCATCGAGAACAACCCGCCGAATATAGAGAACTCTACCGTGGCGGCGCTGTCGGATGCCGTTGCACAGACCTCCAACGCGCTTGTTCATCTCGACGAGTACAAGGACAGTATAGATATAACTAAACGCGAGTTCCTGAAAGGCTTGTGGGATGGCACCGGCAGAAACCGTATGAATATGGATAAGGATAAGAAGCGCGAGATAACCAAGGTAGATACCGGCGTCATCATTTCCGGTCAGGAGATGGCGGTATCGGATATCGCGCTCTTTACCCGTTTCGTGTTCTTGAGTTTCGATCTGCATACGCCTACCTCGGAACAGACAGCCCGCTTTGAGCGCATGACGGAAGTCCGTAAGCTCGGGTGTTCGCATCTTACACTGCAGATACTAAACAACCGATCCTATTTCGAGCAGAACTTCCATACTGCCTATATCTCCACGCTGGAAGATATTCAAACAGCACTCAAAGGCGAGCCGGTCGAGATACGTATTCTCAAGAACTGGGTGGTGCCATTGGCTGCCTTCCAGACTCTTCGTAACCAACTCGAACTGCCCTTTACCTATGAAGATCTTAAAGCCATCGCCATCAAAGGTATCAAGATACAGAGCGAGAAATGTAAAACGAACCAGGATGTCGGAGTTTGGTGGAATATCGTTAACTTCTTGGCTTCGCAGGGCAAGATATACGAGCGTTGTCATTACCGCATCGATTCGGTGCAGGAACTGACAACCGACGAGAGCAAGATGGTCTATCAGCAAGCCAAGACTATCCTTCAGATACGAGTTAAAACGATATTTGAACTCTATCTGGAGCACGCCAAGAAAACGGGTCAGAAGGTGCTTCCCAAGGCATCGCTCGATTACTATCTGGAGCATAGTCCCGAGCTGATTGGTCATAAGCACTCTGTCCGGTTTGATGACATCAAAGATGGCATCGTACAGTATGAGGAAGATGAGAAAGGTCAGCGAACCAATCGCAAGAAGTCGTTTACCGACCAGGTGCTTGTTTTCGATTACCTCGAAATCTGCAAGCGCTACGGTATAACCCTCGAATAGCCGTACACACGTACCCTATTATAATAACAATTAAATCATTGCAATTATGAACGAAGAACAAAATGCTATCCCGCAGACTGAGCAACTGCAAATCGTCAAAGTAGCTACCCCGGAACACACCGGATTGATTAGCGAGTTTCATGTAATCATAACCGACGCATCCGTGCCCGGCATGACGGTCTCCGCATCCTGTCACGCCCAGAACATTGCCGTTGAAGAGGCCCATGATGTGCTCTGGCATCTCTCACGGTTGATCCAAGTAAAGGATTAGCCGTACCCCGCCTAAACCTTAACTTTTCTTCAATTTATTATCATCCCGGACGTACTGCGCTGTGAAGCGCGGTGCGTCTTTCTTTTTTGCCACTCTTCGCACTATTATATATATTTTTCTTTCTACAATAGAAACAATTGCTACAACCTTGATTTTTCTGGGTTTGTGTTGTGTAAATCGCTCCACATTTCTTCCACATTTTTCCACAACTCCTATTCATTTCCACAATTCCTCCACAATAAACCGGTTGTTTCTACAATCATACTTTACTTCTTCCCGCATAAATTCAGGTTGTGGAAGTTGTGGACACTGTTTCTTGCCCAAACTGTACACCCTTTTCCCTGCAACGATTTCAAGTAAGGTGTTCAACCAAGCCACGTAAGCCCCAATAAAGCCCGCTGAAAGTCTGTCAAGGAAGCCTTGTATCTGCTACAGCAGTTGAAGCACTCAAGCCGTACAACCGGAGCACAGAGTTACCTATCAGCCCCGCTCCAGCAGCTGCCATTTCAGCATTGTCACTTCGAGCCTAACCATTTCTTGGCTTTCATGTCCTGTCCCTGAATTACTTACCCGTTTGACGATTTATGTCGTTCCTTTTAGCAATGCAAAGGTAGTTGGTTCTTTCCGTATGGCAAGGCTAAACATGTTCCGGCGCTGATCTGCGATAGCTAAAAATTTCTCCAGCCGGTAAACGGTAGTAAATTTTGCGGAAGTCTTGCTGTTCACGGAATATGCGAACTACACTACGTCAACTCTGAAAGCATTGTAAAAGAAACAAATCACAAACAAATAAGTTTAACAATTCAAAAACAGTACAGTTATGAAAGCATCTAAGAAAAACAGTCAGGCAACCGAAGTAAAGAACAATGCAATGGAGCAGCCGCAAACAGAGCGTCAGAGCCTCCGTTCCCTCTGCAAGAAACTCCGTGAAGAGTACGGCAATGATGAGCGCATCAACAATCTGCTTTGTATCTACTACAAGAAGCTTCACAATCTATCCATCCTTAAAACCCGCGAGCAATGGGAGCGCGAAGGCTTCAAGGTTATGAACACCGTTGAGAATCGTTTCCCCGCATGGGGCAAGCCGGTAAGCCGGGTGAACAAAGAAACAGGTGAGTCCTACACTTTCTTCCCCGTAACCCATTTCTATGTACCGGAAGCAGTTTGTCAAGCATGATATGAAGAAAGCCACCTGTCTTTAATGGCAGGTGGCATTTAACCTCTTAAATGAATAGGCTTTATGAAAAATCAGTGTAGCACACAGCAACTCAGTTTTAACTTCGAGTTTGAGCAGGTTTCTACCGCCCCTATCGAGGTAAAGAAAGAAATCATAGTGCAGCAGCCCAAGCCGGTTGCAAAGCAGCCGGTCAAGAAAGCACCGCATTTCACGAAAGCCGATTTCGAGGAAATCCTCGCCGTTGAGAATGATTTAATAAATGGTCGTGGCGCATGGCTCTATTCCCAATTGGAAAAAGAGCTTGCGCGCGAGCGCAAAAGAGCACAGGCAGAGCGGCAGTTCGAAGCCCTCCGCGCCGAATCTTATAAATATAATTTCTAAAATCCGTATTAGTTATGATTACTCTTGAACAAATCCTTTGTCGCTGTACCGATGAGCAGTTGGAATCGCTCATGTCTTCAGCCCAAGCCATCATGCAGCATTTTGAGTACGTTTCCGGTCATTCTGCCACGTATCTCGCAGGCGAGAACGAGCAGTATTGGAAAGTGTACGGCATTAACGCTATGGCGTTTACCGAGTTGGCGCAGCGCGCGCAGGGCAAGCGCAAGCGCGTCCTCGGTCCTATCGGTTGAGGAAGGCTCGCTTCGGCGGGCTTTTTCCCGACGGGCGGGCGTATCTTCAGCACCACCGGCAGCTTGGTCTTTGGCGCGACTTGCACCTTGGTATTTTGTTCGACTATTTTTATTTGGGCGTTCCTCCATAGTTCTGCAGATCATCCTCTCCAGAGCTATGTCGGTCGGGCTTTGCAGGGGTTCCGCACACTCCGTGTACCAAGTTTGCCCGTTCCAATCCCTAACGCGACGCAAAAAGCGCCTTTTTTCACGCCGATTTTCGCCAAAAATCGAGATTTTCGTGAAAAAATTCACTTTTTTTGCATTTTTTTGAAAACTGTCCAAAGTAATTGGACACTTATTTGTTAACTTTGCACCGGATTTCAAAACCCGATGCGTTATGAAAAAGTTTTTGCTTATTTTGTTGGCTTGCGTAGCCACTACCATCACGGCTCTTGCAGCCAATGTAACTGTCACCTTCAACAACAATCAGAACATGGAAGGTGAGTTGATCAACCTTACCGATACCTCGCTGGTCATTCGCGCGTATTACGCGGCTACGGGGAATAAGGAGATAACCATTTACCCCGAGCGCGTAAAGTACTTCAATATCTCCGGCATAGGTCGATATAACGTCGAGGACGGGAAGTTTGTCCCTTCCGAGAAGGCAAAGGCCAAACTGGAAAAGACCCGCGTCGAGCGGCAAGCACACGCACAACTCGTCAGCGAGCGAGCCGCCAATCCTAACCTGGTCATCGGCAATGCGCTGAAAAAGACCGGCGGCGTCTGCATGGGTATCGGTATTCCTTCAGCTATCGTCGGCGCTATACTCGTCGGAGTCGGCAATTCCGGCGTAGATACGGGCGGAAAGGCCGATGAGGTGGCTGCCAAGGCAAAGACCAAAGCCAACTGCGCTGCAGCCGGTTATGTGCTCCTTCCGATGGGTGCTGCCCTTACGATTGTCGGCATACCGCTCAATGTGCATGGCAAGCGGATCGCCGAAATGAATATCAATTACACCGGCAACGGTGCTGGCTTATCATTCAATTTCTAATCGTATGTCAGCTGAAGAAATCGCACAACATCGCCAGGAGTACTGGGAAGCATTATCAAGCGGGCTTGATAATTGCAGGTATGGATTACCGTTCACGGAGGAAGAGAAGCGCGAGGTGTTTTCGCACATAAAAGACAGTGAAATCATCCACAATGTGGAGCATGGATACCCGCCCAGTTTTGTCCTTGATCATTATATTTACATCGCGGCTATGACGCATGCAAACGAAAGCGGTTACTTTCCTCTTTTTAGCGGCATGATTATGCAGTTCCGTTGCAAGAAATGCAAGGACATGGTGCAAGTGCCGGTGAAAGACCTGAACGAGCATTTCCCATTTTTCAAATGTCCGGAGTGCGGCAGTGAGCACTCGCTCGTTTCATGGAATCCGGTGGACGGCAAATGCCCTCATTGCGGAAAGGAGAAAATGAAAAAGACGGGCGTTGTTATGAACGCCGACTAATTATTTTGTCCAACGTAATTGGACAGGTGCAAAGTTTTTTGTCCATGGCTTGCGCATGTCAAAAAATTGTAGTACCTTTGCACCATGTTTGCAACTGGGGTATACACAGGCAGACATTGTTAATAAACGCTGTGAGACCGCTGGCTCGTGTCGAGTCGGCGGTTTTTCTGTTATACTTACCTACGGTCTACCTCTTTCTGTCACGTTTGTTCGCCCTGGACTAAACAGCGGCGTCCTTCACTCTACCAGCCGGTGGCTGCAATTACCTCCGGTGGGTGACTACAGCCCTTTGCTGTACCGGCTGCATATACACCCTGCGGGCGTCCGGCTTTGCAGGGGTTCACAGGTTCCGCATTAGTACCTAATACCGTAGCCCTTCCAATCCCTAACGCGTTCGGAAAAAATTACATTTTTCTTTGAATTTTGCTGCAAAATATAGTTTCTCGAAAGAATACGAGCTAAAAATTTGTATATGTCATATTTTTTGTGTAACTTTGCAAGCGGATTTCATTCATGGCTCCGGGATAGAAATATGCAGATAAAACGTTTTAAGGACATAGTGGTGACAAGTGATTTGAATGACCTGCTGCTGGAAAACGGTTCGGCATTCGGGCGGTCGTATATGTGGCAATGCGTTGCGGGAGAGATTACTTTTGAGTATGCCGGAACAACTTACACCATGTATGCGAATGACCTCTTGTTCAGTCCCGCCAACCGGTTGCCGCGGGTCCTCTCGCAGTCGTCGGGCTACCGGTGTGTGATCTTTGCGCTGGACGGAAAGAAGGTAGAGGATATATTGTACGCATGTCTGCGCGATGAAGACGACTGGATTGAGAAACTGCATTTTATCCTGCGGCATCCTATTATCCACCTCTCGCCACGGCAATTAAAACTCATTACCGCATACCGTGGTCTTGTGCCGCTCTATTCGGAGGAGACAGGACGTTACCGCCGGCGCGTAGCCTTCCTGCAAGGTCAGTCTATCATCTACGAATTATTATCGTGGGTGGACGAGGTAATGCGTCCTTCCGGGGATTCTCGTACCATCGTCTCGTCCCGGATGAATCAACTGTACGTGGCCTTTCTGAAACTGCTGGATGGTGGTACACAGCGGCAAGTGAGCTGGTACGCCGTGCAATTACAGATTTCTTCCGCCTATCTGAACCAAGTCTGCCGCACATGTATTGGCAAGTCGCCACAAGCCATGATACAAGATATCTTGTGCAAAGAAAGCAAACGGCTTTTGCTCTCTACCGACCTAAATGTGAAGCAAATAGCATACCATTTGCGTTTCGCTACGGAGGCTGCTTTCTGCAAGTTCTTCCGCAAGCAGGCAGGTGTTTCTCCGGCTCAGTTCCGCGCAAACAAATAGTTGTCCAAATCGCAATAAACATTTTCTTCGTCTTGGTTTGATTTGGACAAATTAAATAGATTTAGTACCTTTGCATCCGATTTGATTTCGGACAACTAAATCTATTAGTCTATGGCGACACCAACCAAACACATGTTTTCGTACATCAACCGCTCTATTCGGGAGGGTTGGAACAATCCCGCATTGACCAACTACGGGGAATTGTTCACTTACACATACGGTGCGATGGCAACCGAGATGGCGCGGTTGCATCTTTTCTATGAACAACTCGGGCTTCATGAGGGGGATAAGATTGCGCTCTGCGGTGCTAACTCCGCTCGATGGGCAATCGCTCTAATGAGTGCTTTCTCCTATGGGGCGGTCGCCGTAAGTATTCTGCCTGATTTCACGGGAGCAGATATTGAGCGGCTGGTCAACCATTCGGACGCACAAGTATTGTTTGTCGGTCCGGCAGTGGAGCAGAAGGTCAACCCTGCTAATATGCCGGCTCTTAGAGCCGTAATCTCTACGCTGGATTTTCATCCTATCTATGTTTCTGATCCGGCATACCGCAAGGCGTATGAACAGTTGGACAGAGCCTTCAAAGAACGCTACCCGAAAGGGTTCCGACCGGAAGATGTGCACTACCGCGAAGACAATCTCGATGACCTCGCACTCATCAACTATTCTTCCGGCACTACAGGGAACCCCAAAGGCGTTATGCTCTCTTATCGCGCGCTGTCGTCCAATGTGCAGTATTCGATAGATAATATGGAATGTCATCCCGGTGTCAATCTCGTTTCCATGCTGCCTCTGGCGCACATGTTCGGAATGATGATTGAGCTGATTTACCAGATTGCCGGAGGATCGCATGTATATTTTATCACCCGCCTGACCACGCCGACGCTGATGAAGGCATTCCGCGAATGTCAACCGCTAATTATTCTCGTCGTGCCCATGGTCTTGGAGAAACTTTACGAGAAGAAAATCCGCCCGGTGGTCAGCAAACCGATTGTCCGGTTGCTATGGAATACACCCATTGCAGGCAGGTTTATCCGAAACCGTATTCGTCAAGGACTGATGGACGCTTTCGGCGGGAAACTCAAAAGCCTCATCTCCGGTGGGGCGGCACTCAATCCCGAGGTGGAGAAATGCCTTATGGACATCCGTTTTCCCTATCTGTCAGGTTATGGTATGACAGAGTGCGGACCGCTCGTTTCGTATGTACCGTGGCAGCAGTTCAAGGCGCACAGCTGCGGACGACTCGTCGATCGGATGGAGATACGCATAGACTCGTCCGATCCGGCTACTGTTCCCGGAGAGATTTTGCTCCGTGGAGACAATATCATGCTGGGCTACTATAAGAATCCTGAAGCAACGCAAGAGGCTTTTACCGCCGATGGTTGGATGCGGACAGGAGACCTCGGAACTATCGACAAAGAAGGGAATATCTTCCTGCGCGGACGGTGCAAAACGATGATTCTCGGACCTTCCGGTCAGAATATCTATCCCGAGGAGATTGAGTCACTGCTGAATGCCCAACCGGCGATAGACGAAGCGCTGGTGGTGAGCCGCGACAACAAACTCCACGCACTCATCTATCTGGCCGACGAACATGTGGAACAAATGCGAGAGGATGGTATGAATCTGCAAGAAGCGATCTTGCAGGCAGTGGAGGATGTCAATCGGCAATTACCCTCTTATAGCCGCATTGCTAACTTTGAATTTATGTTCAAGGAGTTCGAGAAAACGCCAAAGCGCTCAATCAAGCGCTATCTCTATCAATAAAATAGCAACTCCTCTCATGGGGCGATTCCGAACACTGATATGATTACTCCTAACAACCAATACGTACATCATTATTCGATCACGGCGGCAGATATGGACACGCGCTACCGCATGACGCCGAGTGCCGTGCTCCTTTATTTTCAGGATTGTTCAACGCGGTTCATGGCTTGTTTGCACCTCGCGCCGTTTGATGTGGCTTCTATGAACCGCATCTGGATCATTACCGAGTTTAACGCATGGTTCGAACAGCAGACCGCACTATGGTCCGACGACATCGAAGTGACCATCTGGAATAGCGAACTGACCGCACTAAGGCTGTACACCGAGTTCCGTATCCGCAGGTCGGATGGCGTCGAAGTGGCACACGGCTACGGCTGCTGGTCACATCTGGATATAGACACACACCGGCTTGTGCCGTTTACTCCTTTCGTTGACCGGATTCCTATTGTGCCCGAAAGAACTTCCGAGAGCCATAAGAAACGCCGGTTTGGCACCGATGGCATACTTCTTCAGCAGGTCGAGCACCGTGTCAATCCGATTAATCTTGATTTCAATGGGCATGTCAACAACCGCACGTACGTCTCTATCGCCATGCAATCCGCAGAACAGGCGTTCATGGACGCTTACGCCATCCGTTGTTTGAGCGTTCACTGGCTCAACGAGTCTTTTCTGGGCGATACTCTTACCTGCCGTCTGAACTTGCTGCCAAACGACACCACCGAAACGATTTACCATTACCTGCATTCCATTACCTGCAATGATTCCGTTACCTGCAATGATTCCAAAACCGCCGCACAAATCTATTCCGAATGGATTCCCCGCGCATCCGCTCCTGACATCTACACCCCGGAGCGTTCTCCCGGCGGAACGGGAGAAAGTCCGTGACCGCTCCGCCGGAAGGGGCAGTCCCATTTCAATCCCTAACGCGACGCAAAAA
>ONND01000023.1 GCA_900319105.1 uncultured Bacteroidales bacterium
TCCAGTAAAGCGTTTCATGAACGAAGCATAGCAATATTTGCAAGCGTGTGTACACCCCACATACGGGTTCACCGAGTAACCGCCCACGGGCAGTGACGATTTGGTCATCACACTCTGCACTTGCTTCTCGGAAATAAGTATTTCACTCATATTATTCTTTTGATAATCACGACAAGTTCAATTACCAGTTCAGCGGCTCATTGAGGATGTTGCCATCCGTCATGGGGCTGTCTGCATCGGTGAACGCATTCGCTTTGTATTGGATGCAAAGCATAGTCAGGTTCTCTTTGCCGGTGTTCTTCAATGCACGTTTGCCTTCCGGTGCAACACGTACCACAGCTCCTTCCTTAACAGGGAATTGCTCGCCGTCCACTTGGTACGTGCCTTCACCACGAAGGATGAAATAGAGTTCTTCATGCGTCTTGTGCGTGTGAAGGAAACCGCTGTCTTGTCCGGGAACAAGTGTCTGGTAAGACAACTCTGCTCCGGTAGTACCCAAAGCCTGACCTAAAAAGACTTTGCCTTTGAGGGTGAAATCGGGACCCATCGGCAGTTCGTGTTCAATAATCTCAGCAAAAGAACCTGCTGTTACGGCGGTAAAATTCTTGCCGCTCTTAATCGTCTCAATCTGTTTCATAATCGTATAATTTTTGTGTTTGTGTTTCAAAATCGAGTGCAAAGGTACTACATTTTTTCGACATGTGCAAGAGGTTACAAATAGGTGACATAGTAACCTTTTTGTCTATTTTTGCAAATACAGCACATTATGAAAATAAATTTTTATAAAAAACTTACTTTTTTTTTGAAACTATTGCGACTTACTTTTTTTTTGAAACTATTGCGTATATCAGTATTTTATAGTACCTTTGCACTCGCAAACGAAATAAATTATGCAAAAGAAAGATAGTAAGAACTCAATGTTTGAGATGTGCCCGGTGCGAAATGTCATCGCACGGTTTGGTAACAAATGGGGATTTCTCGTGCTGTTGGATATCAATGAGCACGGCACGATCCGTTTCAATGAACTGCATCGCGTCATTCCGGATATCAGCACGCGCGTATTAAGTAGTACGTTGCGCACGCTCGAAGCGGATGACCTCATCGTCCGCAAAGTTTATCCGGAGATTCCTCCTCGAAGAACCTGCCGACTATCATGAAGCATCGTCAGCAGTTCGAGGAATAAGCTAATTTCGCGTTAGGGATTGAAAGGGCTACGGTATTGTGTAACAATGCGGAACTTGTGAACCCCTGCAAAGCCCGACCGACGTAGCTCTGGAGAGGATGATCTGCAGAACTATGGAGGGAACGCCCAAATAATGAAAGTCGTAATAAATACTACGATGCTCGTCATCGAAAAGAAATAGAGGCTCACAGTCACGCAAAAGAACTGGATGCCGGTCATCCGGAAGAGCCTGCGACCGGTCTAAAAAAAGGAGGGTTGCCCCTCCCAATTCCATTTCTTAGATTAAAAGTTATACTTATAGGCTTCAGCTCTCAACGCTTCGAACTCAGCCAGTGCTCTCGCATTCTTGCGCTCGTGCGCCAGCTCGCGCTCCAATTGAGCGTAGAGCCATGCGCCACGGCCGTACATCAAATCCTTTTCAAGTTCCATTTGAGCTTCGAACTCTGCTCTGGAAATGGAGTAGCGGACCGTTTTTATTTCGCACTTAACTTCTTTCTGCGTAAGAGAAACTTGCTCTTGAACGCACTCGAAATCAAAACTGAGTTGTGTAACTTGATTTTTCATAAAGCCATTCTTTTTAGAGGTGATTGCCACCCGCCATTTGAGGCGAGTGGCTTTCTACATTTATGCTTGACAAACTGCTTGCGGAACGTAAAAGTGGGTGACAGGGAAGAAGGTGTACTGTTCACCTGTTTCTTTGTTCTGACGGCTTACCGGCTTGCCCCAAGCGGGGAAACGAGTGAGATTGTTATCGAATACTCTGTAGCCTTCACGTTCCCATTGCTCGCGGGTTTTCAAAATGGGGAGATTGTGCAGCTCTTTGTAATAGATGCAGAGGAGATTGTTAATGCGCTCTTCTGTGCCGTACTTCTCGCGGAGTTGCTTGCAGAGTGCCTGGAGCGACTGACGCTCTGTTAAGGGTTGTGCAACTGCATTGTTGTTCACTTCAACTGCCTGGTTGTTTTTCTTAGATGCTTTCATAACTGTACTGTTTTTTGAATTGTTAGACATATTGTTTTGAGATTTGTTTCTTTTACAATGCTTTCAGAGTTGACGCAAGTGTAGTTCTCCATTCCGGGAACAGCAAGACTTCTGAAAAATTTACTACCTCTTGAGGCTGGAGAAATTTTAAGCAACCACTTTGCGCCGGAACATGTTTAGCCTTGCCATACGGAAAGAACCAACTACCTTTGGACTTGAAAGCCAAGAAATGACCGGCACAAGTGAACGATGCAGCGCAACCGATGAGCGGTAGCACCGAGTACTGCAAGCCCGTGGGAAAGGCACAGCAAGCATTGGATCTTCCTCCTTTTACAAGCAGCACAAGTCCATTTAACCTGCGAGGGGAACAAAGGCAAAAGAGTACGAAAATCACTCGACCGCCAAAAAAAGCAGGCATAAAAACCAAGAAACATCTTCCACAACTGCCACAACCTGAATTTACGGGCAAAAGCAGGATGTATAAATATGGAAAGAGCCTCTATATTGTGGAAGCAGCCGAAAAGAAAGGCTATGAAAAAAATCAACGCAACACAGATGACATCTATTTCGCCGCAACGGATTCAACAGTTTCAACAGAAAGATAAGTTATTCATTTATAGGTATTTATCTATTATACTATTTGTTGAATAGATACTATAAATGTTGTAGAATGTTGAAAATGGTTCGTACGGGCTGTTGCAGGGTGTTGAAAGGGTGTTGAATGGTGTGGGCATGATAAAGTGCGCAAAATGAACGTGTTGCAGTTGTTGAAAGCGTTGAACGGCATTTCTCGGCAAGTAAACTATTTCGCAAAGACATGAAAAATGCCGCCCTATATGAGAGCGGCATCGTAGTGCAGAAGCGGATGTTACTCATCCTCGTTGGTGAGGCCATAGACCACATCGAGGTTGACTCCGTACTGCTCGACGATCATGTCGTAATCGAAGCAATAGGCTTGATCGAGCACCGACTCCGTAGTGAGACCAGACTGCCCATCCGGGACACTGGATTGCGTGTAACCCTGAATGACGTTCTTAAAACGGAACGAGCGTTTCTTACCGAGGTACGCAGGCGAATGCTCCATATAGAACGGCAGCGAAGATTTAGCCAGCAGCGATTCGCCGATCTTCTTGCTATGCAACTGATAGAGTTCAAAGACACGTTTATAGCGCAAGTACAGAATTTTCTTGGGCTCCGCGAACTCGACAGGCGAGGAACTGCTATCCACTTTGAGGTGCGAGACGGTTTCGATGCGATAATCCGCCTGCATGCACAGATGACCTTCCGTACGCAGAAAACTGATGATGTCCCAAAGCGTAGCTACTTCGTTGTTGCGCTTGGTTTCTTTGTTCTGCTCCATGATGCCATCGACTGCAATCGAAAGCAAATCAGCATAAGTGAAGGGCATATCCAAACGGTTCTGCAAGCAATGGAAGGCCGCTAAGACGGATGCCCAGTTGTTGGCGATACGATCCTCGACACCTTTATTCTCAAGCGCCTTGCGCAAATCCTCTTGCACTTGTTTATAGGAATGTGCATACTCGGCTTCGAACAACGCACGGTTGCGGAGGATGTCCATTGTCAGATGCGTGCAACCCATCTTGCGGAGCTCTTTGAGACGCTGGAACTTCATCTTGGATTCGGGTGTGAACTCGGACTTATCATAGCGCAAGAAGATGAATCGTGAGAACAGGGCAATGTCGGCAGTAGCCATCTCCTGACCGGAGAGGATGATGCCGGAGTTAACGCGCGTCACCTCGCGTTTCTTGTCCTTGTCCATGTTCATGCGGTTACGACCGGTGCCATCCCAGAGACCTTTGAGAAACTCCCGTTTGTCGATGTCGATGGTGTTCTTGAACTCATCGATATGCACGAGGGCATTGGCACATTGCGCCACAGCATCTGCGAGCGCAGGAAGCGTGGAGTTCTGGATGTTCGGCGGCGTGTTCTCGATAATGAAGAACGACATAAGCGAGTGACCGAGTTCGGACTTACCGGAGCCTTTCGGACCAAACAGATTGAGGATGGGAAACGACTTGGTTTGCGCCGTGACGACGTCGCGAAACAAGGTAGCCAGCAGGGGCGTTGTCGCCGAAAACGTCTATCAGTTGCTCTGCGTATGTGCGTAACGTAACCTTCCCTAATCCGTAGTGGACGAAACTCCGCTCGAACTGGTAGAGCGATTTCTGCTTCTCATAGATCGACGAGAATGCCGGCAGGTAGAAGTTGCCTTGGTCACCCAAGCGCACGATACCGAAATCATCCACTTTGTGCCATGTGCGACCATCGAAAATACCGTTTCCGAAGGCAAAGAATCCATGATCCTGCCAACCGAGTTGGGTGATAGGTTCTGCCGTTTCGGTGGCTTTATAGAGGAACTGTTTAAGCCGTGTCAGCTGTTCCTCTTTTGCCAACCAGATATAGTTGCCGATGGACTCTATCTTCTGCTTGAAACGGCTGAGACTGACTAAATCTTCTGCCTTGAACTCGATGATACGTTTCTCGCCATCTTCGTTCTCAATCTCGAATAGACGAAGCGCATTGGATCCGCCATCGGAGATATGAAATAGTGGACGAAGGAGGAAGTTCGACCATTGGAAAATCTTGCCGTTCGCACCGATGGAGATATACGCATTACCTCTGGTCTGAAAGCCATATTTCTCGAAGAGGTCGAGGTAATGCGAGTTCTGATCGTTGCAGCGAAGTGACTCCTCGCGGCGGTTCTGTTGTGCCGCATGAATCGCCTTGCGCCACATGGACTTACCTTGGATGACATCGTGAAGCAGATTGATGTACCGGTCCACCTCATACTCACGCTCCAGACGGCCTAAGAGGAACGCCACTTTGTCCACAATCTCCGTGGGCGAAAGACCTTGTGTCTGAATGAGCTTCTGGGCATACCAAACAGGGAAATCCTGCGTCTCAAGATCGTCGTAGAGCAGGCGCGATTTGCAGAACGAATCCGGATCCTGCTTACGACCTTCTTGACCTAACGGAATCTCTTTGACACTTACGTCAAAACCGAGGTTCCAGGCTTGAACAGCGGATTTCATGACCTTCTGAATGCCGGTTCCGTACGGAGTGCCCACTTTCGGGCAGTCCGCATCGGGCATGAAGATCAGTTTGGTGGCATTCCGTTGCAGGACCTTGAACTGTTCATCCGTCCAGTCTGAACCCAACGAAGCGACCGCATTGATGATGCCGATGGATTGCAGACGCAGCACATCCGGCGCGCCTTCGACCAGCACATACACGCCATCCTTGACGGCTGCACGAGCAGCTATGTCTATACCGAAAACGGACTGACTCTTCTGGTAGATGAGACTATTGGAAGAGTTGAGGTACTTGGGCGTTTTGTCATCGTCCGCCATCGTGCGTGCCGTGTAGCCGATGATGCGATTGTAGCGGTCGCGGATGGGAATCATGATGCGAGCCCGGAAGAAGTCGTAATCCTTTTTCGACTTCTCGGAGAGCGCGATGAGACCAAGTTGGATGAGCACCTCGCTGGAGAGCAGTTGCTGCTTCGCATAGTTGATGAGACCATCCCACGCATCATACGCGAAGCCGATGCCGAACTCTTCGACGAACTCCTTACCCCAGCGATTGAGGGCATAGGTATTAGCGGCACGAGCTTGATCATCCTGATTGTGGATGTTCGCAACATAGTACTTCTGAATGAGGGAATAGGCCGTGAACATCGCCTCACGCTGTTTGTCCTGTTCCTGCTCTTCAGGCGTACGCTCGTGCGTATCTTCCTCTATGGAGATATGGTGCTTACTCGCCAGATGGCGCACGGCTTCCGAAAAATCCATGTTCTCCTTCTTCTGGATGAAAGCGATGGCGTCACCGCCTTCGCCGCATCCGAAACAATGCCACGTGTTCCGCGCGGGATCAATCATTAGAGACGGAGTCTTCTCCTGATGAAGTGGACAGCAGCACTTCGACCTGCTACCAGCTTGTTGTAACTTCGCATAGCCGGCAATCACATCGCGCACATTGACCTGCAGACGGACTAATTCAATAGTTCTGTTGGATAACATAATTGTTAAGGTTGAAGGTTAGTTACTTTGCTCTGTAGTAATTATCTACAAAGCGTTGCTCGGCACGTATCTCACGCTTGAGCAAATTGATGATGTCATAGATGGCTTCATACTCCAAACGAGTGATGTTGCCATGCTCACGTTTGTAATAAAAAGTGGAGTTACTCCAGCCTGTGCGTTGCATCACAGTCTGCTTGAAATTCTTGCGCTTCGGAGCCGGAAGCTGCAGGTAAAAATTGTTTAAATAATTCATAGTGGTTAGGTTTTTATGTGTTAAAACTAAAATTTTCAATCAAAAAGTACTAAAATTGCATAATTTATTTGCATATTCGCGAATTTATTTGTACTTTTGTGGTGCAAAATTAGTGCTTTTCTATGACATATACAATTTAGAATAGCACAAAATCGTATTATTATAGCATTTTAGTGAATATATTACGCAAATTCGCACTATAGTAATTTTTGAACACATAAATATATGTACAACGGACAAATCATCAAGCATTTATTGCTTAAACAGAACAAGTCGCAAACGGAACTATCCATGGCTGTGACAGGAAGGCCTAATAGCAGCCTGCATTATTTGGCGAAGAATCCAACAGCAAAGACATTGGAGAGAATAGCGGATTTCTTTGGTGTGACGATTGACTCCTTATTTAATCGCGCGCACCCGCCCGTAGATATGGAAACCGAGAAGGATGCCGAGAATGGGTATCTGAAGAAACTGATCAAGTTGCAAGAAACTCAGATGAGCGCTTACATGATGCTGAACGAGACCAACGATTTTATGCTGGAGCAATTGAAGCATCGTGTGGCGGAACTGGAGAGTCGGCTGAAGTATTTACAGGCTCATCCGGAAGCAATCTCAGAGTTGCCACCGATGCCTGAGTTCAATATGATTGTGCCGATGGTGGAGAAACAGCCGGAAGTGAAAGTATATACCAACATGACTCCGGAGGAGAAGAAACAGCAACGAATCCGCAAGAAGTTAGCTAAGAACGCCGAGGCAGAAATCCGCAAAGAGACGCTACCGGATTGACCACTTTTGGGGTAATTTTCAAAAAAGCAATCCTAATTTAAAGTTTATGGCCAAAAAATTTGGTCATGTCAAAAATTTGTAGTAATTTTGCAGTCAGAAAGCGAGTTAAGACGTGTCAAAATCGTGTCAAGAACTCGCACAAAATCCTAATTTTGAACAAAATCATTGCTGATTTACAGCAAGTTACGAAAATTAACTCAACTGTGGGTTTGTCTGGGTTCGAGTCCTGGTTGAGCAACAAAAAATATGACTTCCCTTGTGGAGGTCATTTTTTTGTTACTTAATCTATGGACTCGAACCCACCTATCGGGGTCCCCGCAAATTTTAACTACCATTTCACCATTAAGCGGCTCTGCCGCGTCACCATTTAGAAATACACCATTTACACCATTTTCACCATTAAGCGAAGCGCAGCAGGAAGTCAGTGCTTACTAAATCTTGCGCCGGAAAAACGCTATTTACCCACCACGAAGGTCGGCGCGAAAGGTTCTGCAATCGTGCCGAGGTGGTCATCGTTGCGGAAGAGGAAAGCGTCCTTGGTCCTGAAGAGATTCTTGTAGTGAGCAGAGTAATACTTAAGATTTACCATTTGTTCATTTACCATTTGTTCATTTGGCCCTGCTATATACAAATAGAACAGGCCTTCATCTGGTGCAGCGACGCCGAGGCAGGTCTCGCCGGCAAAGGCGGCGATCAGATCGTTGTCATTGAGGGCGAAGTCGGCAGCGATATTCGGGTATTGCGCCTTGAGATCGACTTTGACTACTGCCGTCATAGAGGAGGTCATATCCGACTTCTCAGGAGCCGTCCAAACGGGACGCGCCATATCGGAAACAAAAGTCTCGGGGGCTTGCTCTTTGTCCTTCTTACAACCCGAGAAAAGTACTAACAAAACCATGCTCAACGAGCAGAGGGCGAAAATAAAAGATTTCTTCATAACGATATGTTTATAATTCTTTACCAAGCTTTTGTCTGACTCTCTCCCCCGACGATAGGCGTAGTACCACCGCCGCTGGTGGAGAGGAGTGCGGAGGGTGTTTGTACAGGGACTATCTCTGTACGCGGTTGGGTATAGGGGATTCTTCTCATAGTCTCTGTCCGTTTAAAGAGAACGTCTGACCGTTCCTGATGATTACTAATTGTCCGTTGCGAAACTCCTTACGGATTAGGGGTGAGGGGTTAGGGGTTACGGGGTCCTCCACGCCGGTTGGGGTAGCGACGATGCGGAGCGTAGCGGGCATGCCGCGACGGATAGGCGCTCCGCTGACGGACGAGCCGTTGATCCGGAACCACGCACGGAAACCGAGCATCTTGGCATTTGCATCATCGCCGTCCGAAGGCCAGAAGAGCTGGTTGCCGCCGCCCAAGAAGAGATTGAGGTGCTGCTCTGCTTCCGTTTCGTCATTGATATGGGTCTTGCCGTAGAAGCCATGGTAGGTCACATCACCCGTTCCGGCATCCTCGGCCGTTTGGTTATCATCCCAGGTGATGCCGGAGAAATGCATTCGGTTCAACACTTCACCGGTATTGGTCCATTGGATGAGATACGGCGTTCCGGCAGAGAGGGTGTTTCCGGTGAGCGGCGTGATGTCGAGTTGCAACGCTCCGTCCACGACCGTTGCGCCGGCAAACTCATAGACCTCCACGTTATCCCCGTCCAAAGGTGAACCGCTGAGGGACACGCTGAACGGCAGCGTCAAGGTATTGAAACAACCTGCCTTCCGCAGTGTACGGAAGAGGTCGATGTCGGTTCGGGTAGATCGGAAAGTCGAGATCTTGTCTTCAGCGATAGTCTGTTCATCGTATTCGTCGAGGAAACATTCTACCAACTTCGTGTTGTCGTAATAAGCTTTCCAATTAACGTCTTTATTTCTGTACTCGCCGAGTGAAGAAACGCAAATCTTCAGCCCTTCGGCACAGCCCGTAAAGGCATCTGTACCTAAAGTGGGAGCGGGATAAGGCCGGCAAAGCACATCAGTAAGCGACGAACACCCGTAAAAGGCATTAACGCCAATATTCGTCACCGTAGGAGGGATGACAATCTCCTGAAGGGCAGTACAGCCGTAGAAAGCATACGAGCTGATTGTTTGTACGTTACCCAAGTCCACATGAGTTAGCGCCGTGCAGCCGTTGAAGGCTTGTGTACTTATCATAGTGACATTCTCCGGCAGAGAAAACGAAGTGATGGTCGTGTTGCCCATGAATAACTCAATCGTTCCTATCGTAGCCGGCTGCTCCGGGTCGGGGGACCGGAATCGAAGCACTCCACTGCCGTCTATCTCGTACTGGAGGTTAGTGCCGCAATCCGTCCAAGCGGAAGCGGTACTTGCTGCCCCGATAAGCAGGGCAGCAAGTAGGAGTTTTTTATAATTTCTTACCCGGAGCGTCCTCCCGTTAACGCGGGAGGAGCGGCCTCCGCCTAGAAGGGTACTATAATTTAGTACCAGTGATGCTATATTTCTCATTGTTTCGAATAATTACTACGTGGTCGTCCTCGATGATCTTGTACGGAAGCGTGTTCTCACCGGGTTTGAGGATAACAGGTGTCTGTAATGAGCCATGATGAGCATCTGCCTCGTAGCGTATCGGCATCGGGCTCGCAAGCGGCGTACCATCCTCGGTCTCGAAGCGGAGTTCACCTACCTTATCAGATTGGATGGTGAGGAAATATAATGGTGACGCTTCGCTTAATGGTGACGCAGCTCCGCTGCTTAATGATGGATTGATAGGTTCGGCTTTGCCGACGAGGTCGTCCCCGAGATAAACTTTCAATACACCATTTTCACCATTCTCACCATTCTCACCATTCTCACCATTTCCATCATTAATCATGGCAATCATCGTCATGTTGGTTGCAGAGGACGTATGGAAGCCTTCCGGAGTATCCGGCATGACAGACCGTTTCGGTGCGCCTGCGCTTGCGGGCTGGTTATAGAACGGAACGGTGACATCCGTAGGCGCGAGACGGCGGAGGAAATAGCCCTCGCCGGGACGCATGGTCTTGAGGTTACCTATCCATTTACGATCCGTAGAGAAGGTGGCAAAAGCGTCATGGCTCTTGATGATATCTCCCGGCGTAGCGTATTCGTAATAGCCCGCCATGGTCTCTGCGACAGAGGTGTTGCGGTTGAGCAAGAAAGGCAGCGGGCTCCACTGACCGGAACCGTCCGAACTTCCGCGGAAGGTTAGTTTCATCTCATACTCCAGAAGGTTTTCTCCATTGAGACGAAGGATATTCTCTTGCGCGGAATAGACCATATAGGTCTGGGTATAATCCCACGCGGAGAGGGTACCCATGAAGACATCCATCACTTCGGAATAGGTGCTAAACTGCCGGCTCTCGGGGTTCTTGATGAGGTCACCTTCTTTCCACGGTTCGGCTACCGTCATCACTTTATTCAGCGGAGCGGAGTCAGGATTGAGGCGGAGGTTGGTAGAGATCCAGCTCCATCCTTCCTGGAGGTTTATATTCTGTGTCTCCGATCCGGAGGTGACGAGCATGACGGGTTCTTCGTTGCTGCATCCAATCACATCGCCGGAGCGGAAGACAATGTCCCGATCCGGGGCGAGGATGAGTGTCTTACCGGTCGAAGCCTGCCATAACTGGAAGGTAAGTGGCTTGCCTGTCATCGCCTCATTGCCGTAGATAGTGAGGAAGAGGGCAGAGGAGTTGGAGAGGTTGTCATACTCGATATTCGCCATTCCTACACACTCATGACGATAGAGGACATAGACGCGGTCGTCAGGGTCTGAATCCACGACGGTACTTCCGCCCTGTTGCGTCAGTCGTACTTGTCCGCAGACAGACATGGTAAGCGGGTAGAGACCTTTGTTGATCTCTTCGTACGGCGGTATTGCCTCGACGGTATATTCCACTTCGAGAGGTTCAGAGAGACCGTTCTCATCGGTCAGATAGACGATATCCATGTATTGTCCGACGGGCATCTCGGTGTTGTAATAGAAGCGTATTGCCTTATCCTGCATCGGTTCGATTGAGCCGTAAGCGTTATCGACAGAGAGCCAATCCGGCAGAGACTCAACGGTATATTGATGGCGTTTGCCGGAGTTATTAATGATCTGGAAGTCGCGATAAGCCGTATGTGCCGTCTCCTGACCGTATAGGACATGCAGATCGAGGTCATCGTCCTCCCACTTGAGGCTGTTATGATCGACGAAAGCAGTCCACATAACCGGCGATGCCATGGGGTTGCCGTTGAGGTCCTCGACGTCACGGACGGTCACGTAAATCGTCTGTTTGTTGATCTCCTTATCCTGCATATTGAGGTTGATGAGCAGCTCGTCGTTGTTGAAGGACCAATCGAAATTGAGTTTGGTCAGCAAGCCCTGCGTCCGGACAGGCGCGAAGTTGGCCTTATCGGCATAATTCAGGATGTCTGATTGATGATTGATGATGAGCGGTACTTCCTTATGGAGGATCTTACCGTCGGAGGTCTTGAACTGACGCTGGTCGTTGACGGAGAAGACCAGTTCGATGATGCCGGACTCATTCTCCTTTGCCTCCTGGAACGGCAGGTACGCCATCAGACCCATCTCGTCGCCGTAAGGGGAAATGTGGCTATAGTTCTCCACGAAGGACTTAGGTAACGCCTGCTCGAAGACAGCCAGTTCGTCAATGTTTCCGTCGAAGCCCCCGCCACCGAGCAACATGCGTCCGCTGATACTACCAAAGGTCGCAGCAGACGCCGTGTGTACCATCTGTTCATCCAAGAAGAGGGATACGTTATTATACACCCGGTTGATAGTCAGGACGAGGTGATGCCAAGCGCCATCGGCACATTGGAGATTGGTGATAGGTGATTGGTAATTTCCGTCATAGAGGACGAGGTTGCCGTTCTCGAGAGCAAGACGGAAGCCGGAAGCAGCGGTAAAGAGGTTGCCGGACTGGGAGTTGGTCTTGAACCAGAACATGAGCGTCTCATCCTGGATGGACGAACGAGCGAGGAGGTCTCCTGCCAACTCGACAGAGTCGGTAGCAGGGATATGGAGGGAGATACCCTTCTCGAAGTTCCACGTAGCGCCGTGCAGGAAGAGCGTAGCGCCGTTGGCCTTGTCGGTAAGCGCCTCGCCGTCGCCGTCGTTCATCGGATAGTAAGCGAGCAGTTCGCGCTCAAAGCCGGTGAGGTACTTGAGATGGGTATTCGCTACCTCTGCGGGAGTGAGGGCCTTGGTCCAGACACGTGCCTCGAGCATGCCGCCGACGAGTCCGTTACCGAAGTTCAGCGGAGCAGTGATAGGATGCTCGAAGACAATCGGTGTGAGTCGCGCAGGATCGGTTACCTCCTGGGTTCCCGCATAGAAACGGACGAGTCCGGTCTCGTGGTCGTAGGTGACGATGACGCGGGTGAAGGCGGTCATCAGGGCGTCCAGCTTACGGGACTTGACGAGAACATCATTGCCTACGGAGAGCCAGAGTTTATTATCGCCGGTCTTACCGAAGAGCAAGAGGTCTTTTCCGTCGCCATGCATGAAGAAGACTTCGTCTTGGTCTGTCTCGGTGGGCTTGACAAGCAGGTCGATAGAGAAGGATCCCGAGAGGCTGCGGTTGACCTTCGTCTCGGCATAGGTTCCCGTGAAATAATCGAAGACAAGCGACGTACCGGTTGTGATACCTGTCTCGTTGGTGATGCCGGTGATCTGGAAGTTATTATCCTCATCGAGGTAATTACCGGCGATAGGTTCATTGAATCGCAGGACTAAGTTATCCCCTACTCCGAGTATGCTGTTCGCCGGTTCGGGTTGGCCGAAGACACGTGGAGGACGGGTGTCCTTGATTCCAACGAGGACAGGAGAAGCACGGTAGATAAAACCGTTGCCGTAGCGGCAGAAGGAGACGGCCCGCAGGTCGTACTGCTGCTCCATCGGGTCACGCTCGCCGTAGAAGCGGATGTTCTCAATACGTCCGGAGGTGATCATCGCTTTATTACCGGAAGCAGCGTTATAGAGCGAGTCGTCATAGTAATAGCTGCACTGGTTAACCCATGCCTCATCGGACTGGGTAGCGAGTTTGTATTGGAACTCGATATGGTCGAAGCCGCGGTAGTTGACATCAAATCCGTCAATCGTCACCGGCAGATACCATCCTACGGAGTCTTGTGATGAGATAGTATTCATCACCCATTTGTCGTGCGGCGTAGTGATGTTCACGGGGCATGAAACAGGCAGGTAATGTACGGAGAACGTACAAGCCACTTTGTTGTACGGGTCGCACGGTGAGGCCAGTTCGAGTACGATATTCTCATAGTCATAGCCTTCACCTGCGTACACCTGCAGCGTTTTTTTGATGATCTCGTTATGGGCTATCTTAATAGCTCGTCCATCTCCCGTGAGCGGCATACCGTCAATGATAAGCCGTGCGCCGTGGGGGTTAGAACCTTCTTTCTGTTTGAGGTAGAAGGTGATAGGAGCCGCAGCACCGCCGAAGTCTCCTTCGCTCTCGTTGGTCAGGGTAAGGGTAAAGACAGCCGGTTGGTCTGCGGGAACGTTACCGCGCTCGTGGACGTTGATATCCAGTTTCTGGTTCTCGAGGTTCAACGTTCCTGCAGAGAGCGGTAATTCCGGAGTGTACCATCTCGTGCTATAAGCCGGTTCGTACGGGCATCGCGAAGCACCGCCCTCGAGGAAGTACACATACGAGCCATACAGACTATCCGGCGAGTTGTCGGATTGATTACCGACGTTGCTGTTCGTCGTAATGAATTCGCGAATATCTTCCGAAGCTGCATTAAAGCCTTCTTTCTTTTTCACGACGCGATAGACACTGACAGCCTCATGTCCGAAGTTATCAGGCTCCAGATAGAAACCGGTTTTCTTCGTATGGGTAGTGGTGTGGTTCGGGTCGTAGTTGAAATCAAAGTCCAGGATAGGTTTGAAGTCATATCTGATTTTAGCGGTAGGTGTTTGCGAGGTGATTTCCATCGGAACATTTAATCCGGGTCTGTTATTACTGAATAGCTTGGTCAGTTTATCCTGGACAGCACTTCCGAAGGATTGTGCGAGGTCGCGTCCAAGGCCTTTGTTGGTACTAATCGAGAATCCCGGATAGTCAATCCGTTTCATATAGGTTGCGCTGTAGTCATACTCCTCGGTGTGGGATACTTGTGTTCCACCGCTAACAGTCCATGTACCGATTTTCTGTTTGTTAGGCCCATGGATCGCTTCTATCTTCTCGGTTTCGTTGGCGATAAACGCTTTGCTAACCCAGTTGATGATCTGCCGGTTGATAGCATCTACTTCGTCAATATATTGTTTTTTAACGGCTCCGGTAGGGATCATCATCACATAGCTTGAGTCGGAAGCAAAGGTGCTGTCCGTCGGTTGTACACGGCTCCAATAGACCGGTTTACCTTTAGCCTCCGCGATGGCACGTGCCGTAGTACTGTCGCAGGTGAGGAGCAGGTCTTTTCGGTCTTGTACGAGTTGCGGGAGCAATGTGTTCTCGATGTAATCGTGTGTATAAACGAAGGTGGAGTTGATATATTCGCCTATTTCGGTCTCTTCACCGATAACGAGGTACCATGGTTTCCCTTGTGCATCGCGTCCGGAAGAGATAAGTCGCATCGTTCCGGTAGTGAATTGCGGAGCCAGAGTAACATACGTCAGCGAGTCAATCGGTTTAACCGCGTCCGTTATACCGAAATAGAGGTTTTGTATGGCACCGATATAGACATCGGCATCCTGACCTACGAAATACTTACCGTTACCGGTCTGGTCCACGAAATAGCGTTCGTTATCGGTCTGAATACGCTGGTTGGTTTTGAAGGTGTATGTGCCGCCTTTTCGGTAATGGTAATTACTGGAGATAGGAATAGGGGCAGTTATGATACTACTGTAGTCCACCACATATCCTGCGTACATACCTGCGCCTAATCCTCCCATTACCGTACCCATCGTCATAGTTGCTTCAGCACCGTAACCGAGGTTGAGGACCATACCGAACTCTATATCCACGTTATAGGTATAGCTGTAGTTATAGGTCGTTCCCTCTTCAACGAAAGCATAACTCTGTGATCCGGGCGGATCGCGCAAGATGTCAAGGATGACGATATCTCCGTGTGTTGACGTAACGAAGTCGCGTCCTTTTATTTTATTACCCGTGACGTACGCGCTCACAGCTTGTTTCTCCACATAGGCACCTTGGTATTCGACACTCAGGTCCAGTACGCGCAGTGCCGATTCGTCTGTTTTCAGGAAGGAGGCATAGTCCACGGGTATCGTTATCTCGGCTTGACCGTTTTCGTCCAACTGGTGGGTAGAGACTTGTGTATTGCGGTCGTCATGCAGACCGTTATAGACTTTGAGTTTGCCGCCATGGATACGCACTTCTTCGTGCTTGATGGACATCTCATCGTTGTTGTAGTAGTAGTCCTCATGCGCCGTGATGCGGAACGAATAATCTCCCGTAGCGAAGACGGGCGCTCCGAATAGATATTCGTATGTACCATCGTTCCGCTTGGTAGCCAAGGGTACGTTCACCGTTTCGTTTTTGAGGTTTTTGCGCGTCATCTCTTTCTCGCCGAAGTAATCAAGCTCGCGTGAATAAATCAACTGCTTGCAGGTGATTTGTATCGGGCTATGGTATGTGATCGAGAAGGATTCGTTGTAGCGCACGGTATCGTTGTTATAGATAGACTCTTTATGCTGCTTGGCGGCATCGCTCAGGTCGAGTGTCTCGCTGGTTTTGCCGTCTGTGAAGAGGCTGGCATAACCGCGTGCCGTCGCTTGGGTAATCTTATAGCGTACAGGGTATAAATCCACCGCGTATTCACCCGTGGTAACGTTCGGCATAATAGTGATACGCTTCTTCTCAAAGAGCGTATAGGTGGAGTCCACATATTGCTGTATCGTATCTTTATCCAGATCGGACTGCACGTGCACTATCTGCGAGATGTTATCTCCCTCGAGTTCAAAGACCATCTTGAGGTCCTCGCCCAGGTAGTTGGTACTTAGGCCGTGACCGAGGGGTTTGGAGCCTTGTATATCACCACCGGCGAGACGGCCGATAAGGCGCACTTTCGTTTGGTCATAGATACGGATACCGTCGAGCGCCTTAGTCAGCGTCAGCAGGCTGTCGCCCTCTATGCGTACGAATCCGTCTCCCATAAACCAGTGACCTTCTTTCACAGCCTGCAACGTGAAGGCTGCGTTCTTCGGCGCCATGAACTCGAAGTTACCGGAAGCGTTCGATTTGTAGATATGCCCTCCTACGCGCACTAACTGCCCGTTGACGAGGAAGTTCGCATCGCGAACCGGAATCGTACTGTTCTCATAGAGCAGACGTCCGCTCACTCGTACGGAGGAGATATTTTCAAAGTCTGTTCCGTTAGCGATGCAGTGGTCTAAGGACAATGTAACGGATGCGAAGGTGGCGGAGGTGTTGTTGTATCGGAACTCAGCGGTCTGACTAACCGGGGTGATCGCATACTGGGCATCGCCGCTGTATAGCACGCTGTCAAAGAGGTAATAACCGCCTTCGTCCGTCATAACGCGCTGTAGCACTACTCCGTCGGAAACGCGTGAAGCATTGACTTCGATATTTGGGCACCCTGTGCCGTCCGCGTAGGTGATCCGTCCGCTGATTTTGCCGTAAGGGTTACGTCGTCCGGTGGTTTCCACACTGCGTGTGAGTACGTTTCCGTTGCACTCATAGGACATGATCAACCGGTATTGCCAGGGGTCCGCTTTCAAGGGGTTCGCGTATGTATCTTGGAACCAGTTTTGTTTGAGGCCTTCTGTTAGCTTCGTCCAACCGCTATCGCTATCAGGGCGAGCCTCGACCGAGTAGGTGCCGACATCTCCCTCTGTAGCATCCCAGGTGAGTAAGACATATTCAGAAAACTCTTTGTCTGTGCCGGCAAAAGTACTGATATTGGCAGCGGAAGTATAGTATATCTCCGGGCCTGCGGCTTCTACAATCGGAAGGACGAGGAATTCATAATTATTCAAATCTTTGACCGTCACTCCGGTCGTATCAATATACGCTTCGTACTTATAGTGTGTACAAGGAGTGCTGGCATGGTCGGTCAAGTGCACCTGATAATCCAATTTCTTATACGTATCATCATTAGGAGAATAGAACTGTCTGCTAATCGCCGCTTTGATGCTATCGTTAGGTATCTGAATGAGGAAGGTATCCTGCTGCCCCACCATTATCTTGCGGATGATGAGTTTTTGGTTATCATCCCAATAATAGAACGAGTATCCGGGTTTATCTTGGGTACGCTCCGCATTCTGTAACAATGCGCCTAAATCAATCTCAAAATGCACCGCTCTGTTGTTGCTAAAGTCGGGGTCGAGTGTGTAGGTCACGGGGTCAGGATTGATACCGACCTTAAAGAATCCATTGACGCTATATTTATGCTCCACGGTGCAAGTGTCTGCAGCCGAATAGGGATTAACTTCCCAGTCCCAGATAGAGGAGGAAGTACGCCGCACGCGATAATAGATATTATAGCTTTTCTCTACGGGGTTCCACCATGCAGCCTCTGTGGAATCCACGTAGGAATAGGTCTGGATATCGTTGACTGTAGCCGTAGAGTCGTAGTAAATCTGCACGAGGTCGATGGTCTGTGCGTCCGAGAAGTCGGCATTGTATGCCCGTTGTATCTCGATATAATCGCCTTCCATAACATCCTCTTCCTGCGGGTAGTGTATTTGCCAGGTGAGGTTCTTATAGCGGCTGTTCTCATACCATTTGTCTATATCCTCACGATGATAGATCCAGGGTTTGACTTCGAAATTATGTATCTTGTGGTAAGCAGGGATATCTATTTTGTTCGACCAAACCCACCGCCATGTTGCATGATCGACGTCACGTAAAGCATAGAAGCACGTACGGAAACCGTGTTGCACGGAATCGGCGGGATCTACGAACAGCATATCCGAACGCTCCATGAGAATGTGGGGATTGACGTCTTGCGTAGTGAAATACTGCTGCACGTCCGTGGTTAAGGTATAGACATACGCCAACTTACCATATCCTGCAGCTCCTTTGTCGTTAGCCGCATAGAAGAACGGGTCGGAGATGAGTGGAGCCTGCTCCGAATCTGCACCGCTAAACAAGCCGAAGTCATACGTCTTCGTCCCAAAGCCGGCTTCATTCCATTTATGGTGATTGGTGGTCACGTATAGTCTAAACTCCTCTTCGTTCATCTCCTCTGGCGGATACCAGTCGAACTCAAACCAAGTAAGCCAATTTCCCTCTTTCTTACGTTTCAGTTCTACTTGCACGACGGTGCCATCGGGTACGATCGTGCGCTTGGTGCCGTCATACGTGTTCGCACACTCGATCACGCCGCCCCATAGCTGCACCCATACGCAACACTTGTCATTTGGCCACTGATGCTGACTCTTCGCTTTGGGATTGTTGTAATAGTTGTCCGCCCAGTAATGGAGATAAATGGCCTCTTCGCCGCCGCTCACACGTTTCGTGTGCAAACGACTACCCGTAGCCTGACACGTTGGAGCAGGATCGTTACCCAGACTCTGGTTATTACCACGACCCGCATTGTGGTCGTATCCGCGCTCGCTGAAGAGCAGCACCTTCACATGGATCTTTCCGTTGCCGGCAGCATAGGCATCGTAGTTGTTCTCGTTTTCGAAATCTACATTCGCCTCTGCCGCCATAAGCGGAGACAAGTGAGATGTAAAAGTTGCGAGCAGTACAAGGACTGCCGGTAGAATGAGTTTTTTCATATAGATAATCTTATAATCATCAATGATTAACCAATTTTCCTTGCGCATCATAGATGCGGCCATTACGCTCGATGAAGAGCATTCCGTTGCTTTAAAAAAAAGCAGTCTGTATCGTAGCCGGCTGCTCCGGGTCGGGTGAGTTGAACCGCAGCACATTATTGTCCATACCTTGCACCGTATAGTGACTGCTATGCTCGAGATAGTCGTTCGCCTGTACGTTGGAGACAACTCCCGGTAACATCGTACCAAGTACCAGGATTAATAAGTAGATTCTTTTCATATTATTGTGTTTTTTTAGATTTTCATCAAAAAACGGCGGCTTGCATAGTTGTCAGACACCGTTTAAACGTTGCAAAATCGATTCATGTGAAGGTAAGTAGTCATACTCAATTCCAAAATCGCTGCAAAATTAATACTTTTTTTTGACATATGCAAGAAAATTATCAATAATCGTTCCGTAGGATAAGAAAAATCGCAAAATTAATCGTTCGAACGAATGTGAGATAAGAAAAAGCCCCTCCGGGTGGAGAGGCTTCGGGGTCCTTCTCTCCCCCTCTACGGGGGAGTCGGAGGGGGCATTACCCCCTCGGGTGGGCTGCGTCGTAGGTCTTGCACTCGAGGCTCCAGAGATAGGCGTTCATGGTCTTCTTGCCACCTGCGGTGTCCTTCTGGGCGATGAACGCTGCCTGATCGGCATCGACCTTGGAGAGGTCTTCCTCGCGTGCTTTGACGGCTGCCTTGACTGCCGCGAAACGCTGACGCATGAAGAGCTCGTTGACCGTCGGAGGCGTCGAACGCTCGATCTTCGGACGCAGGTAGATGCGGTTACAATTGGGGCTAGTCGTCGCTGCTATACGGTGGGTACCAAGCAGCATTTTCTGGCAGCTGTGCTGTCCGTTCTTACTGGGTTTACTCAGTGCGCCGGATACATAATCAATACCGGCACTCCATCCTACTTTTGCCATTGTATATTTAAAATTTTATTTGTTTATTATAAATATTTGTTGTATCTTTGCAGTCGATTTAACATCGTGATGT
>ONND01000005.1 GCA_900319105.1 uncultured Bacteroidales bacterium
CGACATGATCTTCTTACGACGGTTGCGCGAAGCAACGTGATTTACTGATCTTGGCATGTTTCTGTCCTTTCACTTTAATGGTTAGTACTTAACGAAGCAGGAGCATCTCACGGATGGAGCGCATGTTCGTTTGATCAACAATAGCAGCATGAGTTAAGTTGCGCTTTTGCTTTTTTGTCTTCTTAGTCAGAATGTGACTTTTGTAAGCGTGCTTACGCTTGATTTTACCGGTTCCGGTAAGCGTGAAACGCTTTTTTGCACCGGAGTTCGTTTTTACCTTTGGCATTTTGTAATAATTTTAATTTGTTAATACTAAAGTCTCGGGCAGCCACGCGCACTCGGCGCGCCAATAAGGTAGGCCCTACGACTTGTTTATGGGTTCAACAATCGCCTTACATTGGTTTCGACCATCGTTCGACTGTCGTTCGACCGTCGTTCGACCGTCGGTATTAACCGCTAAAACGATGTTGTTACTTCTCAGTTACTTCTCAGTTACTTTTCAGTTACTTTTCAATTACTTTTGGCTCTTGGGGCTGATATTGAGTATCATTCGTTTGCCCTCAAGATTCGGCACATTGTCCGGCTTGCCATACTCAGCGAGGTCAGCGGCGAAACGTGCGAGGAGCAGTTCGCCCTGTTCCTTGAAGACGATCGAGCGTCCGCGGAAGAAGACATAGGATTTGACCTTGTTGCCTTCTTTCAAGAACTCGATGGCATGCTTGAGTTTGAAGTTGTAATCGTGGTCATCAGTTTGCGGACCGAATCGGATCTCCTTCACCTCCTGCTTTTTCTGGTTGGCCTTAGCCTCTTTTTGCTTTTTCTTCTGTGCGTAGAGGAATTTCTGGTAGTCAATCACCCGGCAGACAGGCGGGTTAGCGGTCGGAGCTATCTCGACGAGATCAAGATTTTGCTCATCCGCTATTTTCATAGCCTGTTGAAACGAGTAGATGCCTTGCTCTACGTTGTCGCCGATAAGGCGAACCTGTGCGACGCCGCGAATCTTGTCATTGATACGATGCGGGTCTTCTTTAATAACACGACCACCGCGTGGTCTGGGAGTAATAGTTGCTATATGTTTAACTATTAAAGGTTAATACTACACTTCTCGTGCAGGCACACAATGCCCTACAATCGAAAAAGCGTGCAAAATTACAACAAATTTCTGACATACGCAAGAAAAAGTAATTTTTTTTCACTTTTTTCCTTAATTATTTGCGCGCGTGAAATATTTTTAGTATCTTTGCACGCTAATTTGAGAATTTTTAAGAAAAATCTTAAATAATACATGATATGAAACAATTTATTTTTATCACAACCGTGCTGGCAGCGATGGTACTATTTGGCTGCAAAGAGAACCCTTACATGCCGTCCCCGGGAGAGAACAACAAACAGATTTTGGACACGATGCCGATATTGAAAGCAGACACGAACGGCATCATCGTATCGGTAGATAGCGCATATGCCATCGGCTTGAGTCAGTTGCAAAACGATGTTCCGACTGCTGAGATGTACAAGATCACGGCGACCATCTCGTCGATTGAGACGGATTTGAACAACATCCCCCGTCCTTACACGAATGTGAATTTCTACATCAGCGACGGCGGCAAACAGTCGTTGAAGTGCCAATACACGAACTTCCTGAACAACTATCCTTTCCGCAACAAAACGCAAGTACCGCCGGTAGGATCGAAAGTGACGGTAGTAGGTCCGCTGTCCAAATACAACGGCAACCCGCAGATGAAGAACGGCTATATCATGCGCGTGGACGAGGTAGCACAACCATAAAACGAAAGAAATCAAAAAATAATATAATTAAAAATGGCAAGTTTACAAAGAATTAGAAATCATGGCGCCCTGTTGATTGCAATTGTGGGTTTGGCCATGTTGGCATTTATCCTTGGCGACTTTTTGAACTCCGGTAGCAGTTTCTTCAACCGCAGCCGCGAGAACGTAGGCGTAATTGAAGGTCAGAAGATTCACTACACGGAGTATGAGGCCGCAAAGGACCAGTTGACAGAAGTTTACAAGATTGAGAGTGGACGTTCCGATTTTGACGAGGACACGTACGCACAGATCCGCAATCAGGTATGGAACATGATGATGATGGATTACACGCTGCGTGCTCAGGCGAAAGAAATCGGAATGGATGTCACGGTAGATGAGTTGAGCGAGTTGTGCATCGGTGAGAATCCTCACCAGATTCTTCGCTCCCGTCGCGCTTTCATGGATGAGAACGGTCAGTTCAACCGCGACGCTGTAAAGAACCTGATTGCTGCTATCAACGACGGCAGCGAGGAAGCCGCACAGAACGCAAACCTGCAGCAGGCTAAGACCTACTGGTTGTATTGGGAGAAAGCTGTACGCATCAGTTACATGCAGGAGAAATACACGGCATTGCTGCAACACCTGCTGAAGGCTAACTCGTTAGACGCAGAGTTCGCTTTTGACAGCCGTCAGAAAGGCGTGAGCGCAGAGTACGCTATGCAGCCGTATTACACAGTAGCCGACAGTCTCGTCGAAGTAAGCGAGGGTGACATTAAGAAACTGTACAACCAGAAAAAAGAGCAGTTCAAGCAGACCCCGAACCGCGCGATCAAATACGTAGCCTTCAATATCGTACCCTCGGAGGACGATTTCAAGGCAGCAGAGACGCTGATGAACAACCTCCAAGAGGAATTCAAGACTACCGACGATATCGCCCTCGTAGTGAACACCAATTCGGATATCATGTACGACGGTCGTGATTATTCGGAGGAGACCGTTCCTGCCCAATTCAAGGAGTTTGCTTTTGCCAAGGATGCGAAAGCAGGTGATTGCACGGAGATCCTGTTCGAGAACAACACCTACTCGATGGCTCGTATCATGAAGGCCGGCTATTCGCTGCCGGATTCCGTAGAGCTGAAAGCAATTGTAGAAGGCGGTGAGGATCAGGAATTAGGTTGGTTCAAAGCAGACCAACTGCCGAAGAATATCGCAGAGCCGGCATTGAACGGCAAACGCGGCGACAAATTCACGGTAGCCCAGGGTATGGGTGAGCAGACCTACGAGATCATGGAGATCGGCAAACCGACCCCGAAAGTGAAGTTGGCTATTCTGGCACGTGAGGTAACTCCGTCCAGCAAGACCTACTCCATCATCTACAACAACGCCAAGCAGTTCATTGTGACCAATAATAATGCAGAGGCCATGGAGAAAGCTGCTCAGGAAGCCGGCATGGCCGTTATTCCGCAGTATAACCTGACCGCGACGACCGACAAAGTAGGTCAGCTCAAAGGCAGCCGTACGATCGTGCGTTGGGCTTTTGACGCGAAAGAAGGCGCTGTGAGCGATGTATTCGAATGCGGCGACCAGTTCATCGTAGCTGCTCTGACCGAGGTGAACGACGGCGAGTATCGTTCGTTAGACGCTGTACGTGCAGAGTTGACGTTTGAGGCGACGAACAATGCCAAAGCTGCTTATATCAAGAAACAACTCAAGGGCGCAGAGACCCTGGAGGCCGCTGCTCAGATCATGAACCAACCGGTTCAGCATATCGAGCGCGTCAGCTTGGCTGACAGCCGTTTCGGTAACGCAGGTATGGAGCCCGCAGTCATCGGAAAGACGATTGCTCTGGGCGAGAACGCGTTGAGCGAGCCGATTCAGGGCAACATGGCTGTGTTCGTTGTGAAGACAGGCGCAGCTAACAATGCCGCTGACGAACTGAACACCGAGGTGGAGAAAGCACAGTTGGAGAGCCGTTATGCTTATCTGCCCTACCAGGCTATTCAGTTGGTAGAGGACAAAGCAGAGGTAACTGATAACCGCGCTAACTTCCAATAAGCGCGCACGCGTGCGTAATATAATAAGGTGAAAGGGAATCAATCTATATCACCATGGGTATGGGTTCCGACCCTGTACTTCACTGAAGGAATCCCCTATTTCTTAGTAAACAGCATCTCTGTGATGCTGTTTGCTAAAATGGGAGTTCCTAACGACCAACTGGCATTCTTCACGACCCTGCTGTATTTTCCGTGGTTCTTGAAGGGGCTATGGAGTCCGTTTGTGGATATCCTGCGTACCAAACGCTGGTGGATCATCGCGATGCAGGTTTTACTGACCGCTATCTGTATCCTCCTGACGCTAACGCTTCCCCACCCTTCGGCGGAAATGATTGCGGAGAAGACGACCTCAGTAGGATTGTTCCGTTTCACTTTAGTGCTCTTCATCATCGCTGCTTTTGCCTCTGCGACGCACGACATCGCCGCCGACGGCTATTACATGTTAGCTCATGACGAGAAGAGCCAGGCGGCGTTCGTAGGAATACGCTCGACGTTTTACCGCATAGCGGCAGTCTTTTCGCAGGGCGTGTTAGTCTATATCGCCGGTTATATAGAGAACAAAACAGGCGACATACCGGGTTCATGGCAGGTTACGCTGGGCGTGACAAGCGTATTGATGCTTTGTATCTCGCTCTACCATATTTTCCTTCTTCCACGGCCCGCGGAAGACCAACCGCGCATGTCGGCAAATGGCGAAATAGCGAAAGGGCGGGAAGTCTGGCGCGAACTTGCAAGTTCGTTCGCCACTTTCTTTACCAAGCCGGGCGTAGGATTAGCGATCTTGTTCATGCTGCTCTATCGGCTGAGCGAAGGTTTTTTAGTGAAACTAAGCCAACCATTCCTGGTGGACACCCGCCAGACATTCGTTCGCGACGGCCAGATCTTAGGCGGCGGCCTGGAATTGAGTACCGACACGGTCGGACTGCTGTACGGCACTATCGGCGTCATCTGCCTGCTGTTAGGCGGCATCTTAGGCGGAATCTATATCTCGCGCAAGGGACTGAAACGCTCCATCTGGCTGATGGCGGCAGCATTGACCTTACCGAGTTTTGTCTATTGTTACCTGAGTATGGCGCAACCCGAATCGCTGTGGATCATCGGAACAGCCGTCAGCTTTGAGCAGTTCGGCTACGGTTTCGGTTTTACGGCGTATATGTTGTATATGATGCATTTCTCGGATGGCGCGTACAAGACGTCGCACTATGCGATTTGTACTGCATTCATGGCACTGTCGATGATGATTCCGGGCTTTGTAGCCGGCTCGATTGAGTTAGCCGTAGGCTATTCCACCTTCTTCTGGATTGCCAATGCGTGCAGCATAACGACCTTTGTAATAACCTATTTTGTGTATAAAAGACTAGAAATCTAGAAGTCTAGAAGTCTAGAAATCTAGAAAAACTAACTATCCTATGATGAAACGAATCATTCCCGATACGATTACCAGTTGCAACCTGCTCTGCGGTAGTATATCCGTCTTTTTAGCGACACAAGGCGCCTTCCTTTGGGCGTTTGTGTTCATTCTGGCCGGTGCATTCTTCGATTTCTTCGACGGATTGAGTGCCAGACTGCTGAAGGCTCCAAGCCCCATTGGCATTCAACTGGATTCGTTGGCAGATGATATCACGTTTGGTCTGGCTCCATCGATGATGCTCTTCTGCTGGCTCAGACCTATCTTAGGCTGGTGGGCAGGTTTAGCCTTGCTGATGGCAGCTTTCTCGGCACTACGTCTGGCGAAGTTCAACGTCGATGAGCGTCAGCACGATTCGTTTATCGGTCTGGCGACTCCTGCCAACGCTATCTTCTGGGGCGGTATATGCTGTATGCCGTACGCCATGCTGCGTTTCGACTGGATGGCATGGGCGTTAATTGGTCTGTCCTTCATCAGTTGCTACCTGCTGAACGCAGAAATTCCGTTCTTCAGTTTTAAGGGTTTTAAGAGAGATAAAGTAGTGATTATCAGCTTCTTGGCCGGTTGCGTGATCTTGATCGGTTATTGCATCGCCAAGGCAGTACAACTCCATCATATCGAGTTCGCCTTCTTCAGCGGAACAGCGTGTATCCTTTGGTATGTAGTGCTGAATCTGCTCTTAGCCTGCCGTCCTAAAAAGTAAATCCTCATCCTTGATACCATGAAAAAAAGTTTTCTTATCCTCACATTGCTATGCTTCTCCATCGGTATGATGGCAGAGAAGTACACGATTGTCTTCAACAGCAACGAGAACGGGGACGGAAGTGCTACCGACAAACTGGAAGCACTTGTTCTGACCGCCACGGACAACTGTGCAGATCATATTAACTTTGCCTCCAAAGTGGCTCGTGCCAAACCGGGTTTTGGTATCAAGGGCGGAACGGGTACCGTCAAAGGAGAATTGGTATTGGGTCTGGACGACACCTATCATATTACCACCATGACGATTTATGCGGCGACGTATCCGCACGTGAAAGACACCGCTGCGGAAAAAGGGTTCCTGGCATATGATCATTTCTTTGCATGGGAGGCAGGTCATCGCACGGAGATACGTCCATACAGTTTCACTCTCAATAAGGATGTCGATTCGATTCATATAGCCGCCAAAGTAGCGGGGAATAACCGCTGGTATGTCCAGAAAATCGAGTTTGAAGCAGCAGATCCCCACCCGACGCGAGCCATACTGGAGATGCAATACCCGACGATGGATTTCGGAGGCGTCAAATGGGTCAGCAAAGATGAGCCGCTGGAAGATGTACTCAGTTTTGAACTTGTCGGCAAGCATATTGATGGCGCCGTAACTCTGTCATTTGAGAAGAACAGCACGCCTTTTACGCTCTCTCAGACAAGTCTGCCGGCAGACGGAGGCGAAGTGGATATTTTCTATAGTATCACCCTGGATACCGTAACCAAAGCGATTCCATTCACCAATGTTGTTATCGCCAAAGCAACCGGTTTGGACGGTATTGAACGTACTCGTCAATTGGCTATTCAGTTAGCCGTTGTGCCTCCGGGATCCGGAGGAGCCAGCACGTTTGATCTGGATACAACACGCATGGCGATAGGTCCGATGCCGGGCAACTACTATCAGTTTGCACAACTGACAGCAGATTCGACCCTGAAGAATCATCTCGGGCATATTATTTGTTGCGGCAAACGGTATCGTTATGGCAGCGGCGAGAAAAAATCATGGGATGCGTTCTTCCATACCGACCGCGATACCAATACCAACCAGGTATTGGATATGTACTCGAACGAGGTGCGCTATTTCAATCCCGAGAAGCCTACAGCGAGTGTAGCGGGCTTTGATATTGAGCATATGCTGCCGAAGAGTTGGTGGGGCGGCGACGTGAATCCGGCTTATTGCGATCTGTATCATCTAGTTCCGGGAGATTATTCGGCTAACCGCAGCAAATCGAACCATGCACCGGGTATTCCGGCGGATAGTTCGTTCTACAACGGTTCGTTCGTTACGGGCAAAGATACCATCCATGGTCTGGACCGTGTCTTCTGTCCGGCGGATGAGTATAAAGGTGATTTTGCACGGGCGTATTTCTATATCGCTGCTTGCTACGGCGATTCTCTTACTTGGTTGGAGACAGGCGAACCGGGCTCAGCAGTCACTAATAAAAATTGGCAGGAGTTCCAACCTTGGCTTCGCGATCTGTTGGTACAATGGCATCGAATGGATCCGGTAAGTTCCAAAGAGTTGAACCGCGCGATCGAGGTCAACAAGATTCAAGGCAACCGTAATCCTTTCATTGACTATCCCGAACTGGTGGAGTACATATGGGGTAATAAACGAGGACAGGTAGTCAATTTCTACCAGTTGGAGCAATCCTACGGCGACCCATACAACGACAAGGGAACCGGCGTCTGTAATACGCCGGCAGAAAAAAGCGTCACGCGCAAGGAAATAAGAGACGGACGTATGGTCATCATACGAAATGCGTCAGTTTACAGCACTTTAGGACAGCAGATACGATAAGTGTGTCAATTTTTACACATTTTTCGCAAATATGTATACGCGCGTGTGCAAAAAAAGCAGTAATTTTGCAGCGTGATTTAAAACGCACACATTTAATACTCAAATCAATATGAAAAAACAACTATTCAACATGCTGCTCATCTGCCTCTTGGCTATGCCGACAATCAGCACACGAGCAGATGTAATCGATGAAGGTCAATCGACCGAAGGTAAAGATTTCTGGGTTACGTTTATGCAAGCGGACCAAAATGATCACAGCGATGCTTCTGACAAAGCCATTACGTTGGCCTTGACCGTTTCTGCCAAGGAAGATTGCAAGGTAACGTTCACTAACCCTATTACCGGTGAAAAGATTGACACAACGCTTACCGCAGGTTCTATTGCCGAAGTGCCGTTTTATACCGGAGATGGAGGAGAATATGCACGTACTCGCACCGATGCCCAAAAAGCACGTGTCACATGCTATACTATATATCCGGACTCTGCTGACCATAGTGCTATTCATGTTGAATCAACAGGGACTATTTCGTTATTCGCAAGTAACAGACGTGAGAAATCATTTGATGCCACTAACGTACTTCCTACTCCCTCATTGTTAGACGAGTACCTAATTCAAACAGTTGCTCCTTCTGACCATCAGAACAAGCCACAAGGTACGCATTTCTGTATCATTGCCACAGAAGACAATACGGTTGTGGATTATTGTCCAACCGTTTATACGGACAACATGATTGCATTGCAAAACGCAGCAAAAGATTTGGAGAAGTATATTAAAGACAACAATCTCCCTGAAGACATGTTAGATACACTGCTGACTGAAAATCAAAAACGACTGCTCAATTTCCAATTAGGAAAAGATACGCTCACCACGCCCGTGCTCAATAAAGGACAAGTGTACTATATTTGGACCGGCAAGCATGCAGGAAACGACGCAGACTTTAGCGGTACATGGCTGAAAGCGCGTGATAAAAAGAAGATTGCAGTATTCCAAGGCGCACCACATACCAACTTGCCGAATAAGATTCGCGACCGAGATCACTTGTTCTCACAAGCGATGCCGGTTCAATATTGGGGAAATACATTCGCTATCACTGCTTCCATGACACGTGGTCGTGATATTATCCGTATTATGGCACGTGAAGATGGTACGGAGGTGCATATCAAATACACGCTGCCCGACGGATCCATTAAGGATAGTCTGGCACATACCTTCGATTTTGCATCCAATCTGAAACGTACGTTTGAGTTTGAGATAGGTGAGAAAGGTGTAAAATGTACCGACTCGGATTATAAGAAAGAACACAAAGATGACCAGACATTACCGGATCCGTTGGTAATAGACAGCAGTTGCTTTATCACGACTTCTTGTCCTGCTGCCACACACCTTTTTATGGTTAGTAACACTTATGATGCCAACCCCGTAGGAGACCCGGCGATGGTATGGGTAAATCCGATTGAGCAGCAAATCAATGATATCACTTTTGCTACGTATGGTTCATCCAACACCCATTATGTCAACATTGTAACGGACAAAGAAGGTGTAGCCAGCATGAAATTGGACGATAAAGATATATCTGATGACTTCTCACCCGTTAGCGGCAGTGATGACAAGTGGTATTTCGCTCGCAAGAACATCACTTGGGATACCCACCATTTGACCGGAAATACCGGTTTTATTGCTCACGTTTACGGTTATGGAAATAAAGAGTCCTACGGCTATTCTGCCGGAGGTGCGACCGTTCCTCTCTCCCAGTCGATTTATATCAATGGTGAGGAGTTCTCTCCGGACAAAGAGAACAAACTCTGCGGTAAAGACACCGTTGAATTTGCATGCAAGCCGGACTTCCTGCCGGATAGTATTATTTGGCATTTCGGGGATGGAACACCGGATGTAAAACTCATTCAAGATACGACTACTATTGTTAAGCACTATTTCAACGGCACACAAGATTTCAATGCTTCTTGTTCGATTTACCGCAACAGTAGCAATGTGTGCGTGGGTCAATCTGCAGTAACGGTTATTCCTATCAAAGTAACCATCGGACGCTATAGTTTCTCTATCGGCGATCCGGATATTCCTTGTCCAGAAGGCGGTGTTCAAGCGCCGGGACGTATTCCTTATACGAGTACGATTGACCTGACGGGCGATCATGTACATATAGGCTTCGATTCAACAGCTCTCGCAGCCGGATTTGATTCGACAAAAATCGGCATCACCCCGACTAATTTCCTGATCAACATTCCTGCAGAGGCACAATCGGGTGTACCTTATGGTATCACGATTGATATTGAGTCCAATTGTGGCGACACCACCGCTACGATGTTCTTCAGCCTGCCGGTAGGTAATGACGTGATCGATCAGCGTTACAGCAATGTGCTGGGTATCCTGAAAGATCATAAAGATCTGAAAGGAATGACTTTAAGCGAATTCCAATGGTATCGCAAGAGCGATAGCACCGCGATAGAAGGCCAGGTTTCGTCGAACCTCAACATGTACGATTTACCGGTTGAACAATATAAGAACGATGCTTTCTATGTTTGCTATACCATCAACAAAGGCCAGGCAGACCAACGTCGTTCGTGCGCTTGCGCCAAGGAGTTCGATCCGAATAGCAAAGAAGCGCAGTTTGACACCAACCCGGACGGCATTATTATCAGCGCTTATTATGAGTACGGACGCGAGAAAGTGTTCGTGAACGCTGACTGGAATGGCAAGACCGATATCGAGTGCTACGCGCAATGGATCAATGTCAAAGGTGACATCTACCGCGATGAGAAATTCAATATCCCTGACGGCGGATGTACGATTCCTGTTCCGGCAGAGAACGGCCTTTACCTCTTGCGTGTTCGCACTGATGGCAAGAGCCGTAGTTTCAAATTCTTCATTAACCACTAATCAAATAGGAGAACACAGATATGAGAAACGTATTTCAACACATACTGATTGCCAGTGTTATTCTTAGTTTGAGTTGCGCTCCTATAGTGATGAACGCTATGCCGGAACCGACTCCTGCTACGCAGACGGACAAACAGAAAGCTGCTGCGCAAAAGAAGAAGGACGCAGAGAAACGTAAGAAAGAGCAAGAGAAAGCAAAAGCAGCGCGTGAGAAACAGAAAGCCGCTGACGCCAAGAAACGTGAGGCGGAGAAGAAGAAAGCTGCTGCCGCTAAAGCTACTGCCGAGAAGAAAGAGGCTGCAGAGAAGCAGCGTGCCGCTAAAGCCAAAGCTACCGAGCAGAAACGTGAAGAAGCCGCTAAACAGGCCGCTAAGGCACAGGCTGAACGCGATAAAGAGGCTGCTGCACGCGCTAAGGCTGCCGCTGAGCGTGAAGAAGCACGCGCCAAGAAAGAAGCAGCTATCAAGGCTAAAGAGGAAAAAGCTGTTCGCGATTACGAGAAATACCAAGAGAGTCTGGAGAACCCGAAGACGGAAGTTATCTCCTACTTCAACTTAGGTTTCCGCGTAGGTTATGCAGCTATGATGGATAAATTCAAAGACGCATACCTCGGAGCCGGTACGTTGAACCAGAAGAACGCTTTGCAGCAACTAATCGGTGGCCCGGGCGCAGGTATTGACTTTACCTATAACCTCGAGTATGGTCATTTCCTCTTTGAGACAGGTCTCGACTTCCGCTATCTGAACTCCAGTTCGGCTTACGGATTCCAGGCGGAGCGTACCGATCTGACCTACAACGCCAAGTACAACTATCTCTTCGACCGAATGACAGAAATGCGTCACTTGTTACAGGTAGGTGTACCGGTGATGTTCGGTGCACAATTCAGCCGTTACTATTTCCTCGTCGGTGCGAAGATCCATTACTCGATCGCTGCGCCCTACAGCCAGAAAGGCAAATATGATGTCACGGTATATGACCCTGCCTTCATTGATCCGTACGGTAGAGGTATCTATAAGTTAAACGGCGAGACCGACAAACCGATTAAGTTCAAACAGCCGGATGTAAGCGTAGCCGCTGAGTTCGGTATTGATCTGGATGAATGGTTGCAGAAACAACCTCGCACGGATAAAGACGCCAAGAAGAAACAGCAGCAGGTGAAAGCGGGTCAACGTCTGCCGTTCGGCCGCGAGCATGTTCACTACCGCGTTGCGCTCTTCGCGGAGTATGGAGTACTCAATACCAACGCAACCCCGGCGGCTCTCCCGATGGAGTTTGCCGGCAATCAGGTGGAAGTGCAGAAATCGAATACAATGTTGGCAATGAACGGCAATACCAAGTTGAACAACCTCTTTGTAGGTGCCAAGTTCACCATCCAGTTCGAAGTTCCGGGTAAGAAAGCCCGTCCGGTACCGCCGCCTCCTGCTTATGCTATCTATAGCGTAGTGGATGCTACTACGAACCAACCGCTGAAAGTGGCACATATTGAGACACGTGGCACCGAGAGCGGTAAGATTGCTCTGCGTGAGAAACAGATCGGTCCGAAGGGCTTCCGTCAGAAACACGCAGTAGGTTCGTTCACCACGACCGCCAAGGCGGAAGGCTACTACGATGCAACGCAAGTCTTCCAGGTGGAGAAAGTAGGCGAGACGCAATATGTAACAATCGCTATGCAGCCGCGTCCTGTATTACGCGTACGCGTTTATAATAAGGAGACGAACCAAGTGCTGCCGGCTACGATCCAGATCATGCGCAGCGATGCAGCAGAGCCCGCTTACAGTCTGACGACTGACTCCATCTCCGGTTCGACACGTAAGATGTTAGAGGCAGGTCCGCAATACACGCTGCATATCGCCCAGATGGGTTATAACACGGTTAATCTGGCTATTGCCAATATCGGCGACTCGCTCAATATAGCCCTTACGCCGATTAAGAGGGGTGAGGTCTTCATCGTACATAACCTCCATTTTGCGACGAATAAGACACGTATTCTCTCTCGTTCGGAGCAGGCCCTCAACGACTTGTATATGTACCTGGCTCGTAACCCGCAAGTACGTATAAAGATTATCGGTCACACGGATAACGTAGGTAAAGATGCAGCTAACCAGAAGTTGTCTGACGGCCGTGCGAATGCGGTAATGAAAGACCTCATCGAGCGCGGTATTGCTCCGGAGCGTCTGTCGGCTGAAGGACGCGGAGAGACCCAACCGATCGATACCAACGATACGGAAGAAGGTCGTCAGAACAACCGCCGTGTCGAGATCGAGATACAGTAAGGTAAAATGAGACATTTCCACGGGACCATCACGGGATCATGTTCCGAGACAGTTCCGATATAGAACATACGAAGAAATAACATATCGATATGAAAAAACAATTAAAGTCACTATTGCTTGTAGCGATCTTCGCATGCACTACCCTCCCCGCATGGAGCCAAGCCTCTACACAAGGCAAAGAGTTCTGGGTTAGTTCGACCATTATCTGCTCGCCAGACAAGGATGCCAGCAAACGTAAACCAACACCCTACATTGCCGTCTCAGCAGAGAAAGCTTGTACTGTACACATCACAGGAGGTGTTGGGAATGCTATAAATATTACCCAGCAAGTAGCAGCCGGTTCATGGAATGAGTTCGGTAATGGGACTACTAACCAAACAAATCCGAATGCGGGACCAGTCAAAGTACCAATGGATGCCAGCAAATGGTACCCTACCACAATGACAGACGCCGATAAAGTATGTAATTTAGCTGGACAAAAGAATATGTACGGTCTGCATATTACAGCTACTGAAAATATATCAGTATACGTTATCCTGAGTACACTCAATTCTATGGATGCAAGTAATATCCTGCCGCTCACAGCGCTCGGAAGCGAGTATTACACGCAGGACTACTGGCCTATTGTCAAGAGCGATTGGAATAATACCGTTACGATGACTACCATTCTCGCCACAGAAGATGGCACCAAGGTGGACATTACCCCGAATGGTAATACATATGATGGTCATCAAAGCGGACAACTCTACACCGTTGAACTCGTCAAAGGTCAGACCTATTACCTCATGAGTCAAGCAGACAAGCAGTTGACAGGAACGCATATACAAGCAAAAGACGGCAAGAAAATTGCCATCTTCAACGGTGTGCCTCTAACTAACCTGCCTACCGACATTGCAGCGCGCGACGGTCTTTTCGAGCAGTCAATGCCCATTGAGTACTGGGGAACACAGTTTATCGTCACACGCTCGTTGGAGAAAAACGGCAACCTCATTGGTATCACCGCCACTAATAAAGGAACGGAAATCATAATTGACGGCTATCCGCAAGCCACGATTAACGAAGGAGAGACATTCTACATGATGCTCCAAAGTTCCAATGATCCGAATGGAAACAAACCGGGCACGAGTCCTATTGACCTTGTTGTTACCGCTGATGTTGCATATATCGAAACCAGTTGTCCGTGCGCCGTTTATAACTACGACACAGGTAACTCCTACAAAGGAAAAAATGGCGATGAGATTAAGAATAGTCAAGGAGACCCATCATCTGTTTGGGTATCACCTATCCAACAGAAAATTAGCAATATTACATTTGGAACATGCTACACTTCTAAAACCGAAGATCATTTCCTCAATGTTGTTACTGAAACTTCTAATTGCACAAATACCAAATTATCAGCGTTGTCATACAACTCTATTCTTCAGCAAATAATAGAGATCGATCAATCAAGTCTGCTTGTATGGCAAACTGTTCCTGGCAATCCTACATATTCATATGCACGAGCACAAATCGGAAATTCTAGCAAAACCTACAATGTATTCCGCTTAGAGAACACAAAAGGTGTGATTGCTACCATTTATGGAAACGGTAATGATGAATCATATGCCTATTCTGCCGGATCTGCCGCTGTGGAGCAAGGTGTAAATGTGAATGGAGAGACTTTTACCAACGGTTATCGAAGCGATAAGAAATACTGCTTCGGTGAGGAGATTCTCTTTGATGCTAACGTCGGTACGGACCAGATATCCCGTGTGGACTGGAATTTCGGCGATGGTACAACCGAGTATTATGGTCCTTCAACTACTTCGCACTCTTATACTTCGCCGGGCTGGTACGATGTAACCGCTGCTTTATACGGTCATCAGGTATGTACCACGGAGTCCGAGCAGTACTTAGGTTCCGTTTCCTTCTCCTTCCGTATTGTTCGTCCCGATACCGTCTTCGGCGATATTGTACCGGTATGTATTTCGTTAGAGGACTACAAGGCGGATCCTGCCAAATGGGATGATTCGATAGCTCATCCGCACATTAAAGAAGTCCATGAACATTGCTACGATACCGTGGTTCTCAATTATGTCATTTATAATCGTGAGACAGAGGAATTCCGCGATACCATCATCGGTAAAGATATTGCTTACGGCTACAACGGCAAGGCGTATTACGCATCGCAGGATGTAGTGGATACCGTCCTTAATGCAGCAGAATGTAATCATTATATACGGTATTACGTCAAGGTCATCACCTGTCTCGACATCACCGTTAATAACACCCCTGCCGGCCAGTACGCATGTCCGGGCGATAATTTCACAGTCACCTATACCAAGACGAAGGGTGATATTGAAGGCATGTCCATACTGAAGATTCCTGGCTATGCGGATCAGGAGATTGATATCCCAAATCGTAATGTCACGGACGCTTCGCTGACCATTCCTGTTGAATCGATCACCAAACCGGGTATCTATAAGGCACAACTGCTGATCAAGGATGAGAACTGCGGCGACACAAAGTCGTTCGACATCGATTTCAAGATCTTCTATCCGGAAGATATCTTCGCATACAAGTTCAACAATGTGCTGGCGGTATATAAGAAGGGTTATGGAGGTAACACGAGTTACGAGTTCGTGGCATACCAGTGGTACCGCAACGGAGAACTGATTCCGGGTGCTACCGAGTCTATCTATCATACCGATGCACCGTTCAACGAAGGCGACACGTACTATGTGGAGTTAACGGATCAGAATGGTATGAAGTTGCCATCCTGCTCGCAACGGATAGAGACCGTACCGGATTATAACCCGCAGCCGAACGCAATGCCGGCACAAAAACAACTGATTAACAACCGCATTTATATCCTCCGTGAGGGTCGTACGTATGACACGTATGGTCAGCGCGTGAAATAAACAAAAGGTGGATAGAGAAAAGTGAAAAATCTTTTTAAACAAAACGCCGTATTCCTAACGCTAAGCCTGATACTTCTCATAGTATTGGGCTTAGCCCTTTTAGGCCTGGACAAGGGTGAATTACATCTGCTGCTATGCGACCGCCACACGCCCGCGCGCGATATATTCTATAGGTATTATACCCAAGTAGCCGAATGGTTTCCGTACGTAGTGTGCGTCTGTCTGTTGCTCTTCGGGCGTTTGGGAGACGGTGTTTTTGCCTCTTCAGCGATGATCGGGTCAGCACTAACGACGCAGTTATTCAAGAATATCGTCAATGCCCCGCGACCTCTCAAATGGTTTGAACTCCATCATCCGGATATCCAACTGCCCCTCACTCCGGGCGTAGATGTACATAGCTGGTTCTCCTTCCCATCGGGGCACACGACGAGTTTCTTCGCTCTGGCGTTGGTCGTATGTATCCTGTTAACTAATAAACTCTCAACGAAACAATTGCTCTCAACTCTCAACCCTCAATTCTCAGCTACAATAGCGCAACTCTCGCTTTTCGTGCTTGCACTATTGGGCGGCTACAGCCGGATCTATTTGAGCCAACATTTCAGCGCGGATGTCTTCGCAGGGATAGTTGTCGGGATCCTGATTACCATCGTCTGTTATGCCATTTTTATGCGTTTTGAGGATAAAAAATGGTATAATTTGCGCCTTTTTGCAAAAAAATGAGGGGTAAAGTGCATTTTTTTGCAAAAAAATTTGGTCATATCAAAAAAAAGCAGTACCTTTGCACTCGCTTTTGAAAAAAAGGGCGTTTAGCTCAGCTGGTTTAGAGCATCTGCCTTACAAGCAGAGGGTCTGCGGTTCGAATCCGTAAACGCCCACAACCCTATAAGGGTGAGAGAACATCGTAAGATGTTCTTTTTTTGTTATGTGTAGCTGAGTCTATGCTCGCATAAGCGAAAGCTATATATAACAAAAAAGAAAGGCTGACAAGCCTCCCACCATTAATGGGTTGTGCAGAACTCCCCCGAGCAGGGACTGAGGATTGTTAGGAGCAAAGCGACGTGAGAATCCGTAAACGTCTGTATAAGTACAAAAATGCATAAAAATGGCACTTTTATTTGCGAGTGTCATTTTTTTTGTGTAATTTTGCAGCGCAAAATCAAAACGAGAATACTATGAGTTACATTCAAATGGCACAATTAGACGTGCTCAATCTGGTGAGGGGCATGCAGTCGGAAGAGGATTATGTGGACTTCCGTAATATGCTTGCGCGCTATTTTGCGGACAAAGCGCAAAAACAGATAGACGCCCTCTGGGAGAATGGTACGATCAATGAGCAGACCATAGAACAATGGGGTAATGAACGAATGAGAACTCCTTATCGTTATGCGATACATCGTTCTTGACACCAACTGCCTGCTACAGGCATTACCGTCCAATAGTCCTTTCCATAAAATATGGACTGAAGTAGTGGATGGTAGTATTTGTTTGTGCGTCAATACGGATATTTTAGAAGAATACGAAGAGGTATTAGCCAGAAAAACAACTCCTGAGATTGCTCGAAATATAGTGGACGCAATTGCAAATCTGTCAACTACGATTTTTCAAAATACATATGTCCATTTTGAATTACTTCCGGCGGATTCTGACGATAATAAGTTTGTTGATTGTGCAGTAGCCTCTGATGCCGAGTATATCGTGACTAATGACAAACATTTCAATCCTTTGAAAGAAATCCCATGGCCAAAGGTTGAGATTATCAAGATAGCAGAGTTTATTAAACTTATATAAATCCAGCTTATGACTTAAATCCGAGCCGCTGGCACCGACAGCGTAAAAAAGCGGTGACATAAAGGCGTTTATTGAAAACGTTGTTTGCGACTCATCAGAATCTTCGCAACGTTTTGTAACTAGTCCAAACAGCAACAATGAATGTCCCGTGGATATGTAATCCACTTCCACGCCCGAAAGGGGTGTGGTTGGGTGTATATATCGGGCGTGGACTTCGGTTGTTTTTCTACTAGTTACGGGGATTGCGAAGCCCTTGATGAGCGTGAAGAACAGACGGACTTCACGCTTTTTGTGTGCGAAATCGTGCCCCACAGCAGCTAAGAACTTCACGCTGTGTGTTTATACAGAGCAGATACATACCTATGAATATGAAATACAAAATACTACTATTCTTCATGATCTTATTGCCATTCTCTATTTGTGCAGAGAATGCGACTAACGTGCGCGTTCGACAACAAAGAAAGGACATCATCGTTAGCTATGATCTTTCCGAGAGTTCGTACGTGCAATTGTTAATGTCTATAAATGGTCAAGATTTTACTCCTTTAAAAGCCGTTAAAGGGGATGTGGGATGTCGTGTAGCAAGAGGAAAAGATCGCAGAATTACGTGGTATCCTCTACAGGAACAAGAATCCTTTGTCGCAGATAATGTTCGTTTCCGTGTAGTCGCATTAGATCCTTACCAATTTTATGCGCTCCCAAAACATAAAGGAGGGAAAACAGATATTGAGACTTTCATTTTAGGGGAAATAGCTTATTCATCAGTTCCTCAATTAAGTTATGGTCTTACTTTCGGACAGACATATAAATATGGATTAGGTTGGTTTGTGGATTTTCGTTCAAATTTTAATTTCTGTTTGGCAACTAATGGTCTCGCATGTACATATGGAGGGTATGTAAAAGGAGAGTTGCCTTTTTATTCTGGAAGAAAGCAATCCAGTTCAATGGTGTTTCATACAGGATTAGTTTTCGATATTCTTGATGCGACCAAGGTGCAAAAGAATCGTTTTAATTCATTTGGCCTTTACCTAGGAATGGGTTATGGATGGAGAAAATTATTATGGGAGACAACGGATGGTCAATGGATAGAATATTCTCCTACTTCTCATAAAGGTTTTAGCGCAAACATGGGTCTGCTAGGAAGCATCTATGGACTTACACTTCGGGTCGGTATTAATACCATTGGATTTAAATATGCTGAGATAGAAGCAGGTTTAGGTTGGACATTCTAAGTAGTTGATATCATGAAAAAGAATCTATTATATATCATCCTTTTGGCAATAACAGTCCTTTTGTCAGCTTGTAAAAAAGATGAAAAAGTAAAAATTGCATCACTCTCTTTGGAAAATCTCGAACTCTCAGTTGCATACACAACTGCGGAGATTAAAGTCGATGTTTGCTGTAATGCAACTATAAACGAGGTATTATTAGAATATACTGTTGATTCCACTTTTAAGGAATGTAGCGAGGCTAGAATGACAAAAGTAGAGAAAACGGAACAAAGATATGCAGTTTATCTAGATTCTCTATTGGATGGGGCGAAATATTATTTCCGTTGTAAGGTGTTGAATAAAATCAATTCTTGTTTTTCGCAACCGAATACTTTCTCGACACAACAAATAGTAGTCCCTACTATGGGCTCTATCTCTATCACTGATATCTCTTATACATCTGCTACGTGTGTTGGAGAAGTTATCTCCCATGGAGGTGATTCAATTACTGAGCGAGGTATTTGTTTATCTACCCTTGAAAATCCCACTATAGATAGTTCGAAAGTATCCAGCGGAAAAGGAGTTGGTTCTTTTACATGCAAGATTATAGATTTAACTGCAGGAACCACCTATTACGTGCGAGCATATGCTACAAATAAGAAAGGAACTGTCTATAGCGAGCAACTAAGTTTTACGACTCCAAATTATGGTATGCCAACTGTCACCACCTCTGCTGCAACAAACATATCTTATACCACTGCAACGTGCGGTGGAAATGTAACAGCTGATGGTGACCAAACCGTTACTGCGAGAGGAGTTTGTTATTCTACATCGCAGAATCCAACTATTTCTAATAGTAAAGTACAAAGCGGTAGTGGTAAAGGCTCATTTACATGTAATCTTACCGGGCTTTCTGCAGGCACTACCTATTACGTTCGTGCCTATGCTACTAATAATCAAGGCACATCATATGGTCAGCAAATCTCATTTAAGACAAGCACATATGGACTGCCTACAGTCTCCACATCAGTTGCAACAAATATAACTTATACATCAGCAACTTGTGGAGGAAATGTAACAGCTGATGGTGGACAGACTGTTACTGCACGAGGTATCTGCTACTCGACTACACAAAATCCGACTATATCTAACAGTAAAGTGCAAAACGGAAGTGGTAAAGGCTCATTTACATGCAATCTTACCGGACTTTCAACTGGTACAACCTATTATGTACGCGCCTATGCTACTAATAGCAAAGGGACATCGTATGGTCAACAGGTTTCTTTTAAAACAACCGCATATAGTCTACCGACGGTTACTACCTCTTCGGTTTCAAATAGAACAACCACTACAGCAACGTGTGGTGGAAATGTAACAGCTGATGGAGGCCAAACCGTTACTGCGAGGGGTATCTGTTATTCCACATCGCAGAATCCTACAATATCTAATAGTAAAGTACAAAGTGGAAGCGGAAAAGGAGCATTTACGTGTGCACTAACGAATCTTATAGAAGGCGAAACGTACTATGTGCGCGCCTATGCAACAAACAGTAGAGGAACATCGTATGGCTCACAAGTATCATTCACTACAATATCAACAGCATTTTCAACAAGTCCAACGAATAAAGTGCATTTCGCTCCCGGAAATTTACAATATAATGCAATGTTGGGTACACACCAATGTGCAGATGGAACGACAAAACAAGGAACATGGCGCTTTGCCGATCATCAATATGACGCACTTGGTTATGCGAATCAAAATGCATCTTCCACATATAATGGATGGATTGACTTATTCAGTTGGGGGACAAGTGGATATACAAAGCAACCATGGGAGTTAAGTTATTATGATGTTAAATCAAACTTAATAGGAAATTATGCAAAAGGCGATTGGGGTGTATATAATGCAATATCTAATGGAGGAAATACTCCTAGTCTATGGCGCACACTTTTGTTTGCGGAATGGAGATATATAATCTTAACAAGAAACAATGCAAGTAATTTAAAAAGCCGCGCTACTGTAAATTCCATCCATGGGTATATTTTATTACCTGATTTATGGGAATTACCGCAAGGTATCTCATTTACTCCATTAACTAATGATTGGACGGCTAATACATATAATAGTTCACAGTGGAGTTTGATGGAAGCAAATGGCGCAGTTTTTTTGCCTGCATCTGGATATCGAGATCCCATTTCCTTAGAGGTGATATATGATGGTGGAGCGGGATTATACTGGACCGCTACTGCCGGAACCGGATATGACCAGGTTGCGTCCGCTATATTTTTTAATTCTAAAAAAACAGATCCATCTATATCTGAATGGAGCAAAACCTATAGTTGCTCAGTTCGTTTAGTTCAAGATATAAATCAATAATCTATATCTAAAACATTATGCCTAAATATTATGAAACTGAAAAGCGAGAAGTATTTGACTCCAAATATATGAAAGTTTGGTTATTAAACTCTTCTCAATCAGAAAGCGTAAGGAATCTTATTTCTTCGTCAGTGTTTGTAAGAAGATGCAATATCACTGGTGAAGGAAATTTAACCGTGTATCCAAGTCGCTTCTATTCATTAGATGAGATGCAGAAGGAAGTAGAACGGTTATTGGATGCTTTTTATAAAGGAGCTATTTTGTCCAAGGCCACATTACCTCAATGCGCAGAGACGAAAACTAAAATCTCTCAATATGATACGGTGAAGAAACTTTACGACAAAGCAATAGATGGAATAAACGCCGGAACTGATTATCGGCATGCATTGGACGATCTCCGCTTAGCCATAGAAATCTATTTGAAAGAATTATTGCAGAACGATAAATCATTAGAAAACCAAATAGGAGAAATTGGTCCTTTTCTTGGGGCGCATAATGTTTCGACAGAAATTATAGGTAACATTAAAGAAAGCATAAAAGCTATTACATGCTATTTCAACCAACATGAGAAGCATAATGATAATGTTAAGACAAACGAAATCGACTATATTGTTTGTTTGGCGAATAGCGTATTTAGCATCTTTTCTTCAATCTAAAACATCAAATAGAAATAATTATGTCAGTAGAAAGATTTGTGAATACAGAAAAACTTTACCATTACACTAAATACCAAAGTGCACTTATGATTATACTAACTAATAGCATGAGGTTTGGGAAATTAGTGGATATGAATGATTATATTGAATCTAATAAGATAATAGGTTGCAAAGATGGAGGAAATGGATTAATTGAAAATTCAAATACATTAAATTCAATACAACATTATTTGTCTTCTATAGGGCAAATATCTTTGACTAATGGACACAAGAAATGTGGCTTTGATATAGAGCCGATGTGGAGTCATTATGCAGAAAAAGGGAAAGGTATTTGTTTCGTTTTTGACAGAAGAAAACTTCTAAAAAAAGCAAAGGAGATGCGATGCTGGTGTAGGTTAGTCGCATATAAAAAACATATATCACAATGGTATGTCACAGAAATTAATTCAGTTGAAGAAGTAGTGCCATACTTTAGTACACATCGGAAATCAGTATTTTTTGAAAAGTCGAAGGATTGGAAATATGAGCAAGAATATAGAATTCTATGTGCCGATTCGCGATTTCCGACTCTGCAATTAAACGATTGCATAGTTGGCGTTATTCTACATTGCTCTTCTCTTTCTTCAATTGAAATAGAAGATAGAAAAAATATCTTTTCCAAACTCGAAATACCTGTATACGAATATAATGGCAAAATATTTGGAGGAGGAGAAAAAACATTGAAATACGACAATACAACCATATATTCCCTAAAATAATAGTATATGAAAATGAAAAGATTTTTTGCTTTGATTGGATGCGTATTATGTACAATCTTAGTTTTCGCCCAAACAGACACCAGTATCCCTATGTCTTTTCACATTGAAAAAGATGTTGTACCTCCTTTATTAAAGGTGATGCCTCAATCGCAGCAGTTTATGGATCAAGACCACAATGGAGTCATTGATGCTAATGAAAATTGCGTCATTCGATTTGAAGTAACCAATACTGGTAGAGGCGACGCTTTTGGATGCGTCGCACGAACGACTATGAGTGGAGATATAGAAGGTCTAATTGTCAAGGATGTTCCGCTTCCTGTTATCCATCATAACTCAAAACAATGGATTGAAGTGCCTATTATTGCCAACGAAACCACAAAAACGGGAGAAATTCAATTTTCCATTTATGTGGACGAGCCGAATGGTTATGGTACCGATCCTATTACCGGAAAAATTGGTACGCATAAACTCAAAACTCCATACGTGCAAGTGGCTAGCTATAAAGTATCTGGTGCAAAAGGCGGCATATTGAATCGCCGTGAGATATTCAAACTGCAAGTCATTGTGCAAAACACAGATCAAGGCGTAGCAGATAATGTGGCGGTAACTCTTCAACTGCCGGACAATGTGAATTGGTTGGGAGGTTCTGATCAATACTTGAATGTCGGTTCTATGAAACCCAATGAGACAAAGAAATTGGAATATGAACTAATGGCAAATCAAAAGGCAGATGAACACATCGATATCAATGTTGACGTCAAGGAGCAAACCGGCAAATATGCCCAAAATGCGGACATCCCTTTGCAATTTGGTCAATATGTAGGAAGTTCTATCGCTATGAATATTGAGCGTAATGATGCAGAAGTGGAAATCAGAAAAGCTACGTTAATCTCCGATGTTGATGAGAATATCCCTGTATCAGCTGTTAAGAACCCCAACACTTTTGTGCTTATCATCGCCAACGAGCATTATTCGCAGGTAGCATCAGTTCCTTTTGCACTCAATGACGGAAATATCTTCCGGGAGTATTGTATTAAGACATTGGGTATCGGCGAGAAGCATATCAAATATCTCTCTGACGCTACAGGCAATCAAATAAAAGCCGGAGTTAATTGGCTTGCTAATCTGACAGAAGCATTCGACGAGCCACAGATCATCGTTTATTATGCGGGACATGGAATCCCGGATGAATCTAATAAATCCTCTTATTTACTGCCGGTGGATGGTATTATCAGCGATATGTCCACGTGCTACAAACTCGATGACCTCTACACCACGCTCGGTAACATGCCTGCTTCGCAAATTACCGTCTTTATGGACGCTTGTTTCTCCGGCTCTAAACGCGAGCAAGGAATGTTGGCATCAGCGCGTGGCGTAGCCCTTAAAGCCAAATCCGGTGTGCCCCTAGGAAACATGGTCGTTTTCTCGGCGGCACAAGGTGATGAAACGGCTTATCCGAACCGTGAGCAGCAGCACGGTCTCTTTACCTATTATCTGCTCAAGAAACTCCAAGAGACACAAGGAGACATAGCCCTCAAGGATCTTGGCGACTACATCACAAAGCAAGTCTCCCAACAATCTCTCTTGATCAACGACAAGAAGCAAACACCCTGCGTCATCCCCTCCGCCTCCCTCGGAACAGAATGGCAATCCTGGAAACTGAAATAATAAAATGGTATACCTATGAAAAATCAATTTATCTCACGAATCGTGTTTTTACTCACATTATTAATGTGTGAAATTCTTATTTCTTATGCAGAAGAAAGACCATCTGTTACTGCCAGGCTAGAGCAGAAGTACGAATCTGTTACATTTGTAAATGAGAATGGAGTAGAATATTATAAATTACGTAACACTCGTCCCGGAACCTACGACTCCTATTATGGAATAGCAGATGTTAGTGGCAAGATAATTATTCCATGTCAATATAACTATGTATCTCTACAGACATATGTAGATAGTAATTTTAAGGGCTATGCTTCTGAAACATATTTTTGGATATTGGAAACAAGCAATGAGATGTATGGAGTTGCTGACAAAAAAGGAAAAATTATTATTCCATGTAAATATGGATATCCTTTTCTATCAGACTATGGTAGTATTGGAGGGAAAATGAATGGCGAGTTATATGGTTTTGCTTTTATTATGGGAGGTAAAGCTGCATTTACAGAAAAAGGAAAAGAACTCATACCTGAAAAAAGAGGGTATACCAATATTTTTCCCTGTATTAATCCATATGACGAAATAAAATTTTTTAGTGTTGCAAAAGGTGAAAAAAAAGGACTCTGCGATGCTAATGGAACAGAATTATTACCTCCTATTTATAATAGGGTATTTAATATGAGTGATTTCAGTCCATATGAACTCCGTTATTTTATGATAGAAACAGACAAAGGTATAGGATTATACGATTATAAAAAAAGAAGAATAGCACTCTCTCCTAAATATTATATGGTTCGGTCGTGGGGTAATATCTATTCTTTCCAAGTGGAAAAAAACGGAGTTTATAAGGTTTATTATGAAGACAAATTTTTAACTACGGCCGAGAAATTACAATCGAACACTATTTTTGATAATGCAAATAAAGAAGATAAATATTGCATTTTCAAAAAGGGCAAAAAACAGGGGGTGATAAATGAAGTTACGGGAAATCTATTGCCTTTGGAAGTTGATTCAATTATGCAGATTAAAGATGGAACAGTATCTGTATTAGACAATGAATTAGTTACAATTTATAGTCTCACGGCATTGGAAAAAGGAGAATTGGAACGTATAGCCAGTATGTCTAATAAGGATGCAGCAAAAGCTATAGTGAGTGATGCAGATACGAACATTCCGAAAGTTAAGAAACAGGATGAGAATACCTTTGCCGTCATTATTGCAAATGAGAACTACAACGATTTTATAGTACCCGCTGCTAATAATGATGGTAAGATTTTCAAAGAGTATTGTATACACGCATTGGGCATTCCTTTAGAAAACATACTCTATTACGAAGATGCTACTGTCAATAATATTTATTCTGCCGTTAAAAGGTTAAAAGATTTGGCTGAAGTATATGACGAGGGATGCAAAGTGATATTCTATTATAGTGGTCAAGGTGTCACTGATGAACGCACGAAAGAGATGTATTTGTTACCTACGGATGGCACGCTAAAATCTATATCTTCCACTTGTTATAGTATCAGCAAACTGTATGGAGAAATTGGCAAACTAACGAATATAGAACAAGCATTATTCTTGATAGATGCTCCTTTTAATGGGATGACTAAAGAGAATAAACCGCTTGTACAGGCGCGTGGTGTAGCCATTAAGAGCGCCCCGAATAAAGTAACGGGAAATGCCATTGCGATAGAAGCCGCTACAGAAGGGCAAACAGCACATGTCTATCCGTTGCAAAATCACGGATTGTTTACATACTATCTTCTCAAAGCTATGCAATCCAATACAGACAACAAAACTCTATTGGACATGATGCCGGATGTGATTAAAAATGTGAAAGACAAATCGACAAGAGACTTAAAAGTGCCGCAAATAGTCCAAATTAAGAGTGCTAAACCCTAATATCAAACTACAATGAAACGTCTAATTTTATATTTTTTGGTCTTCTTTGCTACTGGCTTAGGATGTTTTGCGAAAGATACGGATGTAGTGCGAAGACAAATCGAACAAAAATACGACAAATATGAGTTTCGATTTCCCCGCATAGGAGATTCGATAAAATATGTGGTTGTTCATAAGAATGGGAAACGAGGTGTTGTATATTGGTATACAGGAGAGGAGATAGTCCCTGTTATATACAAATATGTGGATAGATATACCTATGACGAGCATTTTGCTCAATGTGATGATAAATTTTTTCATCTTTCATCCCGGCAAATGTATGACGAATGTGATAAATATATAGGAGATGACATATGTTCTGTCAAACGCAACAATAAATGGGGAATAATAGATTCTGTAGGCGTAGTAGTAGTGCCTATTATCTATGAAGAAAAACCATTTAAAGCATCGAAAGACAATATCATCTGTCTCAAGAAAAATGGCAAGTACGGTTATGTGGATAGCAAAACATTCAAACCAATAACTGAATTCATCTATGAGCGTGCTGGGGATTTCAATCATGATGTTGCTCAAGTGATGGTTAATGGGAAATGGGAGATGCTGCAAAATCCAAAGAAGATTGTATTACAGCAAAGATCAAAACCCAGAGGTAAGAAAAAAGCCGTCAGTTCATTCCCTGCACCTAATTCGGAAGTTGATACCAACATTCCGGAAAACAAACAAAAAGCAGAATACACATTTGCATATATTATCGCCAATGAAAATTACGAAATAGCAAAAGTTCCATATGCTCTCAATGATGGATGGGTTTTTGAAAAATATTGCCGTCAGACATTGGGTATACCTGATAAAAATATCCATCTTTATGAAGATGCTACTGCTGGAAATATTATAGCTTGCATAGAAAATCTAAAGGAGACTGCTCGCGCGTATGAAGGAGATGCAAGTATAATTTTCTATTATGCCGGTCATGCTTTTCCTGACGAAGAAGAACACTCTGCGTACTTGTTACCTATAGATGGAAACAGTCAGAATATTGCAACTGCATATAGTCTAAAAAAATTATACAAAGAATTTAATTCCGTACCTGTCAAACAATTGATATGTTTCATTGATGCCTGCTTCAGTGGAACAACACGTACGGATGAAATGTTAATCGCTGGTCGTGGTGTAGCTGTAAAAGTAAAAGATGATGTTCCGCAAGGAAATGCGGTGGTTTTTACATCTGCAACTGGAGCGGAAACGGCTCATTCGTATGAAGAAAAAGGGCATGGAATGTACACGTATTATTTATTGCAGAAACTCCAAGAGACTCAAGGAGATGTAACTTTGGGTGAATTAACGAATTACGTACGCAAAATGGTGCGCCGCAAATCAGTAGTGGTCAATGAGAAAATGCAAACACCCTGCGTCATCCCCTCCGCCTCCCTCGGAACAGAATGGCAATCCTGGAAACTGAAATAACCATGAAACGAATCCTTCTTTTTGCCCTCATTTTGGCATTATGCCTGCCGCTCTTTGCCGCCAATAACATCGTGCGCGTTGCGGCGACTTACGAATATGTCTCCGATAACTCCCGTGAGACGCCGGAACAAGCCGAACGTACAGCTATCGAACGAGCCAAACAGAAAGCCCTCGAAGAGAAATTCGGTGTCGATGTGACGGCGGTAACAAACACGCTCATTACAAACCGCAGCGGATCAGACGCACAATCTCAAACAAATGTCTTTTCCCTCGGTGGCACGGCCGTGCGAGGAGAATGGATCGAGACAACCAAGAAGGAAGTGCTCGAAATGGCGTTCGTACAAGGGTTCTGGAAAATAAGAGTGCATATAGAAGGTAAAGCACGCAACACAACCTCTGAAAAAGCAGATATCCGCTATGCTTTCATCAAGGATGTACAGGACCTCGAATCGCCCGTTACGTTTCGTGACGGAAGTGATCTCTTTCTGCGTTTTTCTTCGCCCGTCGCCGGCTATCTCTGCGTGTATCTCATAGACGAAACAAAGAACGCTTATTGCCTTCTGCCTTACATGAGCCAACAGACAGGTAGTCAGCCTGTTGAGGCAAATAGAGACTATATTTTCTTTTCCTCCAAATACGACAAAGGAGCGCAGGAATATACGTTGAATTGCGCTAATTCATCGGAGCAAAATGCCCTCTATCTCATCTTCTCGCCCAACGACTTTACCAAGGCTGCAGACCACCCAGCCGGCAAGAATTTCCGTGACGAGCAATTACCCCGCGAATTATCTTACGAAGCCTTCCTCAAATGGCTATCCCGTAATCAGGCCAAAGACCCGCAAATGCTGGTCTGCACTTCCATCATCTCTATTAAAAGATAGAAGTCCTCAAATTAACCTCGTTTCAACATCGTTTCAAATGTCCACAAATCAGCATATCTCGCGCCTCTCTTGCGCGTAGGTTAAGGAGAAAGTACATATCCTCATGAGAGTTTTAACTTCTAATCTCGTTCGCATCCTGTACGTCATAATACGGTGTAAATATGGTTTTTCATAGGATGTTACTATGTCTATTATCTGCCCAAACCGTGAACTCCTTATGATAAAACCGTAAGATTACCCAATGATTACCGTAGGATTACCGAAGGATAAGCCCCTTATTTTGTCCTTTTTACGCTCTTTCTGTATATATACTATGTATATATACACTTTTTGCTGTAATTTTCCTTCAAAAATAGAAAATGTTTTTAATGTTTATTGCTTTTGAAGGCTTTAACTCGTCAGAGTGCGGCGTTAGATGGTAAAAGCCATCTGGGAGTTTACTCACAAGTGGGTTTTAGCAACTAAGGACGCATAGAGCGCAGCTCAAAAGCCTTCAAAAGTGTTGATCTATGTTTATGTTCTAAAAAACACTAACCACTAATCCCCTAACAAAAAAAATCTACGATTTTATTTGCATATGTCAAAAAAAAGCAGTAATTTTGCACGTTGAAACAATTAAACGATTATACATCGTAAATAGTTTTTATGATTACATTTATTATTGCGCTCATTGTACTGGTAGTGGGGTTCTTTACCTACGGCGTACTGGTTGAGAAGATTTTTGGAGTTGAACCGGAGCGTAAGACTCCGGCGCTGACAAAGACAGACGGGGTGGATTATGTACCGATGGAACCTTGGCGTATCTTCCTCGTTCAGTTTCTGAACATTGCGGGACTGGGACCGATCTTCGGTGCCATTATGGGTATTTTCTATGGTCCGGCGGCTTTCCTATGGATTGTATTCGGAACGATTTTTGCCGGCGGCGTGCATGACTACATGAGCGGCATGTTGTCCATCCGCAAAGGCGGAGCCTCACTGCCGGATATCGTAGGTGAAGAATTGGGTCATGGTATCCAAGTCTTTATACGCATTCTGAGTCTGGTTCTTCTGATTCTGCTGACCACAACCTTTCTGAGCGGTCCGGCTACATTGCTGCAGGGCTTGGCGCCTTTAGCCACGTATGGAATAGAGCGTTTCGGAGTAGTCTATCAGATACCCATTGTATGGGTGCTTATTATCTTCGGATATTATGCACTGGCAACAGTACTTCCGGTAGACAAGTTGATCGGGCGGTTCTACCCTTTCTTCGGCGGTATTCTTCTGTTTATGGGTGTCGGAATCATGATTGTCATGTTAGGCTGGCATAGCGCAGATATGCCGGAGGTGTTTGACGGGCTGCATAACCGGCATATGAACCATTTGCCGCTTTTCCCGATGATGTTTGTCAGCATCGCCTGCGGTGCGATATCAGGTTTTCACGGCACACAGAGTCCTATTATGGCGCGCTGCATGACTAACGAACGGCAAGGACGCTGGATCTTCTACGGTGCGATGGTGGCCGAAGGTATCCTGGCGCTTATTTGGGCAGCAGCGGCAGGTTCGTTCTTCGCCGATCCGGAGAAGGGTTTATACGGCATTGACGGTCTGCAGGCGTTTGCAGCAGCGCACCAAGGGGAAAACATCGCCGCGCTGGTGGTTGACAAAGTGAGCCGAAGTTGGTTAGGTGTGATCGGAGGTATATTGGCTATCATCGGCGTTATAGCAGCGCCTATTACCAGCGGCGACACGGCTTTGCGTTCGGCGCGTTTGATCGTAGCCGATTACCTCAAACAGGACCAACGGCCTATCCCAAAACGTTTGGCGATTGCCCTGCCGCTCTTCCTCTGCGTATTCGGAATGGTCTTCGTTGATTTCAATATCGTTTGGCGTTATTTCGCATGGACGAACCAGACGCTCGCCTGCTTTACGCTTTGGGCGGGGACCGTATGGCTCTATAAATACCGCAGAGAAAAATACCGGTACGGATGGTTGATAACGGCTATTCCGGCGGCGTTTATGACCGTCGTTTGTATCAGTTACATCCTCATCGCGCCGGAAGGCTTCCACCTGCATCTATGGTAAAAGACGCGAAATATGTGATTTCCTCGCCGGACGTGAGTCAGTGTCCGCAGAGCGGATTGGCGGAGTATGCGTTTATCGGCAGGAGCAACGTCGGGAAATCCAGCCTGATTAATATGCTATGCCATAACCCGAAGCTGGCGAAGACAAGTCAGAAGCCCGGAAAGACGCTGCTGATCAACCACTTTAAGATAGAATTCGGTCCCTCCTCGGCGGAGGCCGCTCCTCCCACTTCAACGGAAGGACGCTCCGGGTATCTAGTGGATTTGCCGGGGTACGGGTATGCGCAGGCAGGACAGAAACAACGCGAGGCGCTGAAACGGATGATTGAGAGGTATTGCCTGCTGCGGGAGCAGTTAGTATGCCTGTTTGTGCTCATTGACTGCCGGCACGAAGCGCAGAAAATTGATTTGGAGTTCATCCGCTGGCTTGGCGAGAACGGAGTTCCGTTTGCCATCGTGTTTACGAAAGGCGACAAGTTAGGGCGCGTGTCATTAAGTGACAAAGTGACAAAGTACAAAGAACGATTATTGGAGGAGTGGGAAGAGTTGCCTCCGATGTTTGTAACATCCTCCGAGACCGGATTGGGCAGCGAAGAACTGACTGCATACATTGAAAATTTGAATAAAAGCCTAACCCCAACCCTTCCCTGAAAGGAAGGGAGTATTGCAATGAACAACAGAAAATTCCTCATATTATTCCTAATCGTTCTTCTCTCCTTCCCTTTAGGGAGGGCAGGGGTAGGCTCACTCTACGCGCGGACAGCGCGCGTGTACGGATATGTGACGGATCAGGACAATATCGGTATCGAGTTGGCGAACGTGGCGGCTTGGAAACATGCCCCCAATACCGGGGAACTATTAGGCGGTACATCAACCAATAAAAACGGCTACTACGAAATCCTATTAGACGAAACCGACACCGTGGTACTGAATTTTTCGATGATTGGCTATACTACGGTGCAACAACGCATCATCGACCTGAAGGATGTACTGAATATCAATGTACAACTCCTGACGGACGAGCAGGTATTGACGGAGATAGAGGTGCGCGGCATCAAACGTACACAAGGTACGATGGACCGCATTGATGCTGCGACGACACGCGTCATGCCGGACGCCACAGGAGGAAGTATTGAGAGCCTGCTCATCACGTTTGCCGGCGTCAGTCAAACCAACGAACTGAGCAGCCAATACAACGTACGCGGCGGAGCCTTCGACGAGAACTCCGTCTATGTCAACGGCATCGAAGTCCACCGCCCGCTCCTCATCCGCAGCGGACAACAGGAAGGTTTGAGTTTCGTCAATCCGGAGATGGTGGAGAACGTTCATTTCTCGGCAGGAGGCTTCGGCGCACAGTACGGCGACAAGATGTCATCGGTACTCGACATCACCTATAAACGTCCGGACGCTTTCGAAGCAAGCCTCAGCGCAAGTCTTTTAGGCGCGAACGTGTATGTGGGACACGGCGACAGTACCTACAGCATGATGCACGGTCTAAGGTACAAAACCAGCAAATATATGTTAGGCGGCCTCCGGACTGCCGGCAACTATCAGCCGACGTACTTGGACTACCAGACCTATATTACATGGAAAATTAAGAATTCAGAGGTCAGAAATCAGAAGTCAGATTGGACGATGGCGTTCTTGGGAAATGTGAGCCAAAATGACTACCGGTTCACGCCGGACAGCCTGAGTGAGAGTTTCGGCGGACAGAACGCCAAGAAACTCAATATCTACTACGAGGGACAGGAGAAAGACAAGTTCCTAACCGCTTTTGCAGCGTTAAGCGCAAAAGGCGAATTCAAACGCCGTAAATCAGAAATCAGTATTGGCTTTGATTTGAGCGGGTTCTACACCAACGAGCGGGAGAATTTCGACATCACCGGTCAGTACGTGCTGTCCAACGGGCAGGAGAATTCAACGGCCGGCAATCCACATTCCGAGCAGTTGGACCCGAGTGCGGGGCAGAGTTCGGTACTGGGCACAGGCCTATTCCATCAGCACGCGCGCAACACGCTTCAAGCCGGCGTAGTGACCTTAGCGCACAACGGCAGCTGGACCCTCGGCAACAACACGCTCGTCTGGGGCCTCAGCGGTCAGGCGGAGTTTATCAAGGACGCTCTCAATGAATGGGAATGGCGGGACTCGGCGGGTTATTCAATGCCCGACAACGGCAAAACGATGGAACTATACTACGCGTTGCGCGGCGATGCAGCCATGCGGACAGCGCGAGTGCAGGCATATATACAGAACAGCCATAAATGGAACACCCGTTCGGGTCAATGGATACTGACGGTAGGCGGCCGTCTGCAATGGTGGAGTTGGAACAACGAGGTACTTCCTTCGCCCCGTGCGTCGGTAGAATGGATACCGGGATGGAAACGCGATTTCTGCTTCCGTCTGGCTACCGGTTTGTACTATCAGGCTCCGTTCTATAAAGAGTTACGCGACACTATCACCGACAGCTACGGCGTGACGCGAATGCAGCTCAACCGCGATCTCAAAGCGCAACGCTCGGTGCATGTGGTATTAGGCGGCGACTACTATTTCCGCGCTTGGGGAAGGCCGTTTAAGTTGACCGCCGAGGGATATTTCAAGCATATTGACCGCATGGAGAGTTACACGGTGGATAATGTGCGTGTTCGCTACTCCGGCCGCAATGACTCCAGGGGCTATGCCGGCGGTTTGGATCTGAAGTTATACGGCGAGTTGGTACCCGGAGCAGACAGCTGGATATCCTTCTCCACCATGACCGCGCGGCAACGATTGAACGAAGGTGGCGCATGGATCCCGAGTCCTACGGAACAGCGATATAATTTCTCGATGCTCTTCCAAGACTACATTCCGAAATTACCGCAACTCAAGTTCCACCTCAAGATGCAGTTTTCGGAAGGTCAGCCCTACTATGCGCCGCGTAACAACCAGGCATGGGGTCGTATGCCGATGTACAAACGCATCGACCTCGGTGCAACGTACGTCTTCAATGCGCAGACGGCTAAGTTCATGCGTAAGCCGAGTGCCAAGCATGTCAAGCAATGGGCTATCCAGTTTGAGGTATTCAACGTCGTCGGCTGGCGGAACGTGAACTCCTATTTTTGGGTATCAGACGCGTACGGCCAACAATGGGCCAGCCCCAATTACCTGACGGGCAGAAGATATAATTTGAAAATTACAGTGGATCTAAGATAAAGTCCCTCCCAACCTCCCCATGAATGGGAGGAGAAGAGGAAAAAAAAGAAAAATATATGGCAGAAGAGTTAACACCGATGATGAAGCAGTTCCGCGACATTAAGACGCAGTATCCGGATGCGATGCTGCTGTTCCGCTGCGGGGACTTCTATGAGACCTACGCAGAGGATGCCGTGAAAGCAAGCAAGATACTGAACATCACTCTCACGCACCGTTCAAACGGTGCAGGTGGTGTTAACCAGGCGATGGAGATGGCGGGTTTCCCGTTCCATGCACTCGACACCTACCTCCCCAAACTCGTGCGAGCGGGGTTGCGAGTAGCGATCTGCGACCAGTTGGAAGATCCCAAATTAGCAAAGAAACTGGTGAAGCGCGGTGTGACAGAACTGGTGACGCCGGGTGTCAGCTATTCGGATACTACCCTCTCGCAGAAAGAGAACAACTGGGTGGCATGTCTGCATTTCGACAAACATGCCATCGGTGTAGCCTTTTTGGACATCTCTACCGGCGAGTTCCTCGCGGGACAAGGAGACAGCGACTATATCGACAAACTGCTGACTAATTTCGCACCGAAAGAGGTATTGTATGTGCGCGGCCGCAAGGCTGATTTGGAAAATCTATTCGGCAATAAGTTTTTCACGTTTGAGCTGGAGGACTGGATGCTTGTGGAAAGCACGGCAAGAGAGAGGTTACAGAAACTATGGGGCGTCAGTTCGCTGAAAGGCTTCGGATTAGAGAAAATGCCGGCGGGTGTTACTGCCGCAGGAGGTATTATGATGTACCTCGACATGACGCAGCACCTGCAGACCGGACATATCCAACACCTGAGCCGTATCGAGGAAGACAAATATGTATGGCTGGATAAGTTCACAGTTCGTAACCTGGAACTCATCGGCGGTCAGACAGAAGAGAGCCGCACCTTATATGACATCATCGACTGCACGATTACGCCGATGGGCGGCCGTCTGCTACACCGGTGGTTGGCTTTTCCGCTAAAGGATGTACGTCCTATCCGCAACCGCCAGACCGTAGTGGAACACCTGTTCAAAGAACCGGAAGCGCGCGAAGGACTGCGCGAGGCGCTGAACCAAGTGGGCGACTTGGAACGCATTGTGAGCAAAATATCCACCGGCCGTATCGGTCCACGGGAAATGGTGCAGTTAGGCCGTGCTTTACGGGCTGTCAGTCCTATCAAGCGTATCTGCGACGAGGCGCGTGATAACAGTTATCTGACGCTGTTAGGCGAACAACTCGACCCGTGCAATGAGATGCGGAGCCGTATCGAACGGGAGATAGTACCAGATCCGCCTTTGGCACAAGGGCGGCCGAATATCATCGCGCGCGGCGTGGATACCGAGTTGGATGAGTTACGAGCAATTCAATCGGACGGAAAAGATTATCTACTTCAGATCCAGCAGCGCGAGGTGGAGCGAACCGGCATTCAGAGCCTCAAGATCGGATACAACAACGTGTTCGGCTACTATCTTGAGGTGCGCAACACCTACAAAGACCAAGTGCCGGAAGAATGGATTCGCAAGCAGACCTTAGTCAACGCCGAGCGGTATATCACAGAAGAGCTGAAGGCGTACGAGCAAAAAATCATCACCGCCGAAGAACGTATTCAAATTATCGAGAACCGGCTCTATCAGGAGCTGATGCTGGCACTCAGCGAATGGGTACCGCAGATGCAATTAGACGCCAATGTGCTGGCACAACTGGACTGCCTGCTCAGTTTTGCAACGGTTGCCGCAGAGAACCGCTACGTATGCCCGGATGTGAATGACAGCCTTGTGATTGATATTCGTCAGGGACGTCACCCCGTGATAGAGCAACAACTGCCACCGGGAGAACAATATATCGCGAATGACGTACTGCTGGACAACAACGGGCAACAGATCATTATTATCACCGGCCCAAATATGGCGGGTAAATCCGCCCTACTCCGCCAAACGGCACTGATAGTACTGTTAGCACAGATGGGTTCGTTCGTACCGGCGGAAAGCGCATCAATAGGTGTGGTGGACAAGATTTTCACGCGCGTCGGGGCCAGCGACAATATCTCCCTCGGCGAATCGACCTTCATGGTAGAGATGAACGAAGCGGCGTCCATTCTGAATAACCTGAGCGAACGCAGTTTGGTGCTCTTCGACGAATTAGGCCGTGGAACGAGCACCTACGACGGTATTTCGATTGCGTGGGCGATCGTGGAGTACATCCACGAGAACAAAGGTCATGCAAAAACGCTTTTCGCCACCCACTACCACGAACTGAACGAGATGGAGAAAACCTTCGAGCGGATTCGCAACTACAATGTGTCGGTGCGCGAAGTAAACGGCAAGGTGATTTTCCTGCGTAAATTAGTGCGCGGCGGTTCGGAACACAGTTTCGGTATCCACGTAGCCAAGTTAGCAGGCATGCCGGCATCCATCATAGAACGAGCCAACCAGATCCTGGCAGACCTGGAAAAAGCAGCCAAAAGCGGCAATATAGCCAAACCTATTGAAGAAATAGGAGAAAACAGGGCCGGCATGCAACTCAGTTTCTTCCAGCTGGACGATCCTGTACTGGAACAAATACGCGATGAGGTCAAATCGCTGGATATCAATAATCTGACACCTCTTGAGGCTCTTAATAAACTATCAGAGATTAAACGATTAGTAGGAGGAAAATGAAAAAACGTAAGATCGTATATTTGGTATTAGGCATCATAGGAACGGTACTACTCCTTTTTACCGTTTTTGCCGCCGAGCAATACTACCGCTGGAAAATATGCAACTTCACGTCGAAGGACGGCGAGTCGCATAGTTATCATATTTACGCAGGAGCCACTATTGACTCTGTGCTCAATCTGCTTCGCGAAGACTATGACATCAGCGCCGAGGTGGACCTGAAGATGCATATGCGTGCATCTATCTTACGCCATCCGGAACCGGGACACTATACCTTCAAGGCGAAGATAGGTGACCGCGAACTGATTGAGCGTCTCAAATACGGCTATCAGACACCGGTACGTATCACGTGGAATAATTACGTCCGTACACGAGAGGAGTTAGCCGGGAAAGTAACGCGCCATTTACTGATGGACAGCACAACGCTGTTAGGATATCTGGAGGACGATGCCTACTTAGCGCCGATGGGGTTCAACAAAGAGACAAGCCGATGCCTCTTTATACCGAACACCTACGAGGTATATTGGGATATCACGCCGGACAATCTGTTCCGCCGGATGGAACGCGAGTACAATAAATTCTGGAACGATGAGCGTCGCGCTAAAGCCGATTCGATCGGTCTGACGCCGATTGAAATAGCCATTGTAGCGTCCATTGTAGAAGGGGAAAGCCATAACAAAAAAGAACTGCCGTTGATCGCGAGTCTTTACCTCAACCGTGTACACCGGAACATGCCTCTACAGGCTTGCCCGACCATCAAGTATGCCGTAGGGGATTTCAAACTCAAGCGTGTGCTTTACCGCCACCTGGCAGTCGAATCGCCCTATAACACATACAAGAACCCGGGCTTGCCACCGGGTCCCATCCGCTGCCCGGCGCCACAAACGATTGATATAGTGCTTAATGCGCCTAAGACTGACTATCTCTTTATGTGCGCCAGTCCCGAACTGAACAACACACATATATTTTCGTCCACCTACGGGAACCACTCCGCAGCTGCCCGCCAATACCGGCATACGATGGATACTATTAACTGGGAAAGACTGCAATGATCTGGGACAACAACGAAGATATACGGCTCATAGAGTGTGCCAACAACAGCAGGACTATCCAGCAACATCTCAATGACTGCCGCGAGGAGCGAAGACCGTACGTCTTTGTGACCAACACAATGACTGTCAAACCGTTACGCAGGCTACTTGTTCCGGTATCTATGCTGGAGGAAGAAACCTACAAAGCGGAGATTTGCACCTATCTGGCACGCAAAACAGGAGCTCATATTATCCTTCTTCAGGCCAATGACTATGGATCTCACGCACGCCAAAATGTCAACCGAATTGTGACACATATCAAGGCGGTGAATGAGAGACTTCAGAAGTCAGATGTCAGAGATCAAATGTCAGAGGTCAGTGATCAGAAATCAGAGATCACTTATGAGGTATGTATGGCTCGGAAGGATTCGTTCTCTCTCATACGCGAGGCGAGCGAGCGGCAACGGGATTTTCAGCATGATTTATTGATCCTGACTGCCAGCAGAGACTATGGACTGGATGATATCCTCTTTGGACCGCCGGAAAGAAAAGCCATCCAACGGGCACTCGTACCGGTAATGTTAGTCAATCCGAGAGAAGATTTGTTCTCATTATGCGACTAACTGCAACATTTTGTCAACTTAATTTTACAAATTATAGTTTTTTGACGCTTTTTCCCAAAATTATTTGGTCATATCGTCAAAAAGCAGTACTTTTGCACCGTGTTTTTCATGGTATTAGATTTAAGGTTAAATGAAAAGATTGGGTTGTCGTGAGACAACCTTCTTTTTTTGTAGTAACTTTAGTTGCTAGAAAAGTCTAAGAAGTACAACCTTCTTTTTTTGTAGTAACTTTAGTTGCTAGAAAAGTCTAAGAAGTACTACCTTCTTTTTTTTATTTCTTTTTGAGGACAAGGAAGAAGGTTGTGCCTTTGTTGGAGGTCTCAAAGGAGATATGACCTCCGGAACCTTCGATAATATGCTTGGAGATAGCAAGACCGAGTCCGTTTCCATTGGACTTGGTGGTGAAGTTCGGCCGGAAGATACGCGGCTGGATGTCTTCGGGAATACCTGTTCCGTCATCCGAGATAGAGATCTGCACTTCGCGGTCCGAATAGGCGGCGTTGAGCACTACGATGATATCCGTAGGTGATGCCTGGAGGGCATTTCGCAGGATATTGACGAAGACCTGACTGATCTGTTCTTTATCGGCACGGACGATAATGCCCGAATCGGGCCCGACATAGCGAATAGGAATCTGCTCGTCGTTCTCGCGCTGCAGGGTGATGACATTGGACAGTTTCTCAGCGATATCCACTTCGGTAGTCACCACTTCGGGCTGTTTGGCGAAAGTAGCGAACGATTGTGCGATATGCGCGAGGTTGTCTATCTCGGAAATGAGCATTTTCGATGTTTTCTCAAAATAAGCGTCAAACTGGTCGGTGCCGTGCTTGAGTTGCAGTTTCTGCACAGAGAGCTTCATCGGCGTCAGGGGGTTGTTAATCTCATGGGCAATCTGGCGCGCCATCGTTCGCCAAGCGCCTTCACGCTCTGCGTTCGCCAGTTTTTCGGCACTCTCCTCGACTCTATCTACAAGCAAATTATAGCGCTCTACCAGAGCACCCAACTCATCGTGATAGGGATACTCGATATGGTTATCCTTTGCGCCGATCTCGAAATGCCGCATTTTCTCGTTGAGCATAGAGATAGGTGCAGTCATGCTTTTGGCCGCCCAGAAGGAGAAGAAAAGGGCTAAGGCAAGTACCAACAAGTACGGTGGTAAGAGGCGTGAAAGGAACATATCCACCTCAGCGTTCCGGGTCTGTTCGCTCAAGAAATAGGGCACGGCGATGTACCCGATTGTGACAAACGAACCATTGTGGAAAGGTACATACGAAACCAAATAAGGCCGGGAGTTCATGAACTCGTAGCAAACGGCAGTGTGTTCCTCGTTGAAGAAGGCTTCGGGTGCCATGCGTCGCGAGAGATAGCCTTTCTCGAAGAGTGCCGGAGAGGAGGTTGCCAGCAATTCGCCCGTGAGCGAATAGACGTGGATATCCTGGTTCATGTCGTAGGAGAGGTCATGCAGGTCGATGGACAGGCCTTCGGCTTGTGCGGGAACGAGCGAGACATCCCAGTAATAAAGCGAGCGGAGGAAGGCCTGGATATACTCCGAGCGGGTCTGTAACTCTTGCCGCTGGCGGTGCTCGAAATTCGTATGCACATAGCGGATGGACATGAAGAAGATATAGATGAACACCGCTAAGACGCAGGAAAGAATGATGTACATGATACGCGTAGAAAGGCGCATATTACGTATTCCGCGAGCACGAATGAGCCCCACGATACCCAAAAGGATCATCGTCGCAAAAATGCCGATGATGATATATTGGAGCGTGGAAATCGCTGATGAACGGGGCTCGGGAGTTTCGTCTGGCGACTCGGTATAGCCGGTGGGCAGGATAGTCAGGATATTATATATGCCCGCCTTGGTCCATCGTACCAAACCTTTTGCGTTCGCGAAGGTCATATCGCGCCAGGTATCGTAGGCATAAAGGTAGATGGCATCGGCTGCGAGACGATTGGAGGACCAATAGACCGCCTGCCGCGAATCGAAGATATAGAAGACGATATTCTTGTCCTGCTCGGCGATGGCACGGATGGTATCCATCGGTGCTTTGCGGTCCAGAGCCGACACCAGTTGCGACGTCAGTTGTTCCGCCTTACGCTGCGTACGTTCTAAACGGGATTGGCAAGCGATGCTTGTCATCACCACCAGAAACAGACCTATGTAACGCACTATTTTTTGCATTTTGCTCCATTTTACGCTGCAAAATTACATATAAATTTTGATATATGCAAATAATTTTGTACCTTTGCACGAATTTTCACGAAAGAGGCTATTTATGGTACAGATTTTAACGGCTTTACTGTTGGGATTATTGACGATATTGGATCCGTGTACGCTGATGACCAGTATCACGGCCATCAGTTATATCGACAAAGAAATCAATAACAAACGGCTGGTTTTGACAAACGGATTGATGTTCGTTCTCGGCAAATTAGCGACGTATGTACTACTCAGTATTCCATTCCTGATGGGCGCGCAGACCGAGGGAATCCAGCATGTGTTAGGACATTGGGGAGAACCGATCTTAGCGGGCTTCATGCTTATTTGCGGTATTGTGCTGCTCTTCAGCGGTCATCATCACCACGAGCACGACCACGGAATCAGTAAATTTCTCAAGAGTACCGACTCGGACGCCAGTTGGCTGTGGTCGTTTATCTTGGGTATATTCTTTGCTATCGCGTTCTGCCCTCACCGTCTGGTATATTTCCTGACGATGATAGATATCACGCTGACACTGCCGAGTACGTGGAACTGGTTGATGCCGGTGGTGTTCGGTTTAGGAACAGGACTACCGATCATGCTGATTGCATGGCTTGTAAGTTACAGCGCGGTGAGTATCGGCAATCTGACGAGCAAGATGCAGACCTTCGAAAAATGGTTTCGTCACATATGCGCGGTGCTCTTCATCATATTAGGTGTATATCTGGCAATTCATTGCTTTGTTGAGGCCCGTGGGCATGAGCATTGTTGCGAACACGAGCATTATGAGCTTTCGCTTTAAACAATTTTACATAGAGGACAGCCAATGCGCCATGAAAGTAGGCACCGACGGGGTGCTTATCGGCTGCTGGGCGGAGATGGAAGATGTCAGATGTCAGAGGTCAGATGTCAGGATTCTGGATGCCGGCACCGGCAGCGGACTGATAGCACGGATGATGATGCAGCGTTACCCGGAAGCGGAGGTAGAAGGGATTGACATAGACGAGGCCGCCGTAGAACAGGCGAAAGAAAACGGCGTTCGGGCTTTTGAGGCTCGAATACAAGAATGGAATCCCGGATACGAATACAACCTCATTGTAAGTAATCCGCCTTATTTTCGGAATAGTCTGAAAAATCCCGACAAGGGACGCGAGTTGGCGCGCCACACGGACAGTTTGAGTTACGAGGAATTGGCGAAACATAGCGCACGACTGCTGAAGGAGCATGGGCACCTGGCAATTATTCTGCCCGCCGAGGCAGAAAAAGAGATGCGGGAGATTGCTGCGCACTACTCCTTATATTGTACGCGCGCGACGCGCGTTTACTCGAAGGAAAGCAAGCCCGCGAGAAGAGTGATGATGGAATTCGAGAAATCGACATGTCGGGATATCGACATATTGACAAGCGAAGACACACTTGTACTTGAGGACGAAAAAGGAGGCCGGAGCCTCCAATACCAAGAAATAGCAAAGGACTTCTACCTATAAGGCAGAAGTCCTTTCATTTACCATTTGGTCATTTAGCAGGTACTATTTCGCTACATTGATAGCGCGGACCTCACGGATGACGGTCACTTTGACTTGTCCCGGATAGGTCATCTCGTCCTGAATACGTTTCGCAAGATCGAAGGAGAGGAGTTCGGTATCCTTATCGGAAATCTTATCCGCACCAACGATGACACGCAACTCACGTCCTGCCTGAAGTGCGTAGGTCTTCACGACGCCGGGGAAAGACATCGCGAGGTTCTCCAAGTCGTTGAGACGCTTTACGTAGGACTCAACAATCTCGCGTCGTGCGCCCGGACGTGCACCCGAGATAGCATCGCAGGCTTGAACGATAGGCGCGATGAGGGTTGTCATCTCGCACTCGTCATGGTGCGCACCGACGGCATTGCAGATATCGGGTTTCTCTCCGTATTTCTCGCAGAGTTTCATACCCAGTTCAGCGTGCGGCAACTCGACATCATCTTCAGCCACCTTACCTATATCATGCAACAAACCGGCACGTTTGGCAGCCTTGACATTGAGGCCGAGTTCACCTGCCATAGCGGCACAGAGGTTTGCAGTTTCCCGCGAGTGCTGAAGCAAGTTCTGACCGTACGAAGAACGGTATTTCATTTTACCCACAAGACGGATGAGTTCGGGATGCAGGCCGTGGATACCCAGGTCGATTGTGGTTCGTTTACCGGTTTCGATGATTTCTTCCTCCACTTGTTTGGTCACTTTAGCCACCACTTCTTCGATACGCGCCGGGTGGATACGTCCGTCCTGAACAAGCTGGTGCAGAGCGAGACGAGCTATCTCGCGGCGTACGGGATCAAAAGCGGAAAGGGTGATAGCTTCGGGCGTGTCGTCCACGACGATCTCCACGCCGGTAGCGGCCTCGAGAGCACGGATATTACGTCCTTCGCGTCCGATGATACGTCCTTTGACTTCGTCATTCTCAATATGGAAGACGGAAACGGTGCTTTCAGCCGCCGTCTCGGAAGCGACACGCTGGATGGTCTGAATAATGATTTTCTTCGCCTCTTTGTTGGCCTCAAGACGCGCATTGTCCATGATCTCGTTGATATAGGACATTGCGGCGGTCTTCGCCTCATCTTTGAGAGCCTCCACCAGTTGCTTTTTCGCTTCCTCAGCCGACATGCCAGACAGTTGCTCCAACTGTTTCTCCGCCTGCTGATGCATTTTGTCCACTTCCTGCTGCTTGTATTCGAGCGCTTGCTGGCGCTGCTCTACCTGCTGCACTTTTTGATTTACTTCGTTGAGTGCTCGTTGAACATCTCCCTGTCGCTGGTTGAGTTGTTGCTCACGTTGGTTCAAACGTTGCTCTTGTTGCTGTATCCGTTTGTCCTGCTCCCGCACAGAATTATCGTGCTCGAGCTTCAGGGCGATAAATTTCTCTTTAGCCTCAACAATCTTGTTTTTCTTGATCACCTCTGCTTCTTCTGCTGCTTTCTTGAGCAAGTTAGCAGCCGTAGTGCGCGAGATGAGATAGTAGATACCGGCTCCAAGAAGGAGTCCTGCTACTCCAAATAAAATTGTTGTAATCATTGATTTATCGTGTTATTAATTTGTTGATTCAATTCTTTGATTTGTTTCTCGACGGGGACGAGTGATTTCTCCCGTGCGTCGGACTGGAGTGCAACCGCCACTTCGAGCGCGGTGTACATCCATAATTGTTCTGCGGAGGCATTAGGCCGCAGTTTGAGGTAATACTGATACCGTCTATTGAGCAGTTCCGCCGCCTTGCGATAGTTGGGTTCCTGCTCTCTTGGAACGTCCAGACCTACGGTGTGGGCGTCCAGATGAAGATTGATATGTTGCTTGTCTAAATCGGCCATTGGCTATTGGCTGTTAGCTATTGGCTATTATTTTTTGAGGGCGGCGATGGCTCGATCCACTTGTGCGATGAGGGCGTTGATGCGTTTAGTAGCCTCTTCGACATTCTCCGCCGAGGTCATGGCGTTTGCCGTGGCCAGCCGGCGATTCTTTTGTTGAATATTGAGGAGTTCGCTATGCGTGCGAATCAATTCCTGTCGTTGCTGCTCGATCTGTTCCTGCAAAAGCACGTTCTCCTGCTGAAGCGCGTGATAGCGCTCCAGCAGAAGATGCACATTTTGCGACAAATCATCGAGGACCTGCATCATTAGAAGGAGTATCCGACACCGATACCGATCATACCTTTGAACTGAACGCGCTCAGCCTCTACGCCATCTTTGTTAGCGATGAGCGTACCGTTATAGTACTTGAGGTTCGTTTGGAGCGTTAGCTGCAGGCATTTGAGGAACTGATAGCTCAGCGCAACATCCCAGTCCACATCGAAATGGCCGAAGTAACGGTTGTTATTCGAGTAGCGGAAATAACCGTCGTAAGTCTCACCCGGGTTGGCTTTCTCCCACGCCTCTTTGACATCAAAGCCCTTGCCTTGGTACGGAGAGAAGAGCGCGAGGGTCGTACTGAGTTTGAGATCCTTGTAGGTATATGCGATAGAACCCTTGAAGCTCAAACCGAACTCTGCACGGAAGTTACGGAGATTTTTGTTACCCTCTTTGTCGTAGGAATAAGTACCGATTTCATTTTGCAATACGCTACGCAGGTCTAATTGCCTATCTACCAATACACTATAAACATCATCACTCCAGTCATCCGGAGTACGGGTCGGATCGGCAGCCAGCCATTGCTCTTTGGTGTATTTCTTATTCCAAGCATTGCTCGTGTAAGCCGTAGTAAAACGTCCGGCAATCGGAGAGAGATAAACGGAGAAATCTGCGCCTTTATAGCTGTACTTATAATCGATACCGATAGAGATATCGGTGTACGAAGGAGCGAGCCATTTGGAGACAATCGGGTTGTACCCCTCGATATAGTTGCGACCGTGCGCATACTGGCTCTGGAAACTACCGAGGACAGTAAGATACCAGTTTTTCCTAAACTCCCAACCAAATTTGGTTGCCAATTTGATATTATCGCTGGATTTCTGGAAAGCATCCTCTTTCTGGTCAATCCAAGTCAGACCGAAATCGGTATCAAAGTTGGTTTCCCAGGCGATAGTGTTCTTGTGGTAGAGGAGGTGAAGTTTCGCGAACGCGAGTCCGCTCACATTATTCTTACCACCGGCAGCCCAGTTCACAAGCCCTGTTGCAGCAGCATTGAGTCCGATCGTACCGTCGAATTTCCATGCCTTCTCAGCATTCTCCAGTTTCTTCAAATCATCACCGGCTTTCGCAGCTGCTTCCGCATTCCCCGTCACCTTGGCTTTGTCAACATCCTGGGCGTTCATTGTCAGCGCAGCCATAAGGCAGAGCGCAACAGATAAAAATTTACGTTTCATATTTGAAATTGTTTGAAATAGTTTGTTATTATTTATAGTTATTTGAAACATTATTTTCAAAATCGGGCACAAAGTTACAAAAAAAATCTCACATACGCAAATAAATAATGTACGCGCGCGACGATTTTTGTGCAAAGTGTCAATTTTTACACATTTTTTTTTAATATATGCACACGTATTTGCAGAAAAAGCAGTAATTTTGCAGCGTGATTTAATATCCCCTATTGCGGGGTATTGAAATTACGGGAAATAAACGAAACATAAAACACAAAAAATATATGAGAAACATTTTTAAAGGTTTATTCATTGCGGTCGCTTGCCTAGTGGCAAATGTGGCTTGTGCAGAGACTATTTTTTCGTTCACAGTTACAAGTTCCACTACTGCGAAGGGTTCCTATACTGCGCAAGGAGGTACTGCTGATTGTACTAAAGATATGGCTTCTGGAGGCACAAACGAACTTACTATCGGCTCACAAACTTTTTATAAGTTCAATTCCAGCAGTGAATGGAATTTTACGTTAAGCGGAAACACTCTTGCGGTTGGTGATGTACTGACATTCACTTGTGCATGCCAGTCTGGAAGCGACAAAAAGGGGAAAGGGCTCATAGTGAATGGAGTTACCGTAACGAATGATTTTCCAAAGAACACCTCTAACACATTAACAATCACAGTTGCAGCAGGGGACGCTTTTGCGGGGAAGAGTGTCGTTAATGTTAAACGTGCAGACTCAGATATTAAGTTTGGTTCCATAGAAATTACTCGAGGAGGTGTCACTCCTGTTACCCCGACCGTTAATAGTGTTACCGTTTCTCCGGCATCGGTTACATTAGACCCGAATGGCACACAGCAATTAACGGCTACTGTTGATGCCACACCGGCATCGGCAGACAAGACCGTTACATGGACGAGTAGCGCTCCAGGCATAGCGACCGTGAGCGAAAGCGGTTTGGTAACAGCTGTAGCACAAGGTACAGCAACCATTACTGCAACCTCTAATTTGGATAATACCAAATCGGGAACTTGCTCCGTAACTGTCAATGCTCCCGCCGCTCCAATTCCTGTAACAGCTATCAGCATCAAGTCTTCCACCACACTCGGAATTGGTGAATCAGAGACATTGGCAATCACTTATACCCCGGCGGACGCCAACCAAGGCAAAGCCGTTACATGGACCAGTGCCAACTCGAGCATTGCCACGGTGGACGCCAATGGCAAAGTGACCGGTGTAGCAGCCGGTACCACAACAGTTACCGCCACTTCTACCACAGATCCGAATATCAAATCGTCCTGTACCGTAACGATACAAACCATCGCTGTAACCGGTGTGACGCTTAATAAAGCGACCGCATCAATTAAGGTTGGAGCCACAGAGACGTTAATAGCCACCGTAGACCCAAACAACGCGACGAATAAGGACGTTACCTGGTCGAGCGACAAGACCGGTATTGCTACCGTGAATGCCAATGGAGTTGTTACGGGCGTAGCAGAAGGAACCGCAAAGATCACTGTAACCACTAAAGATGGCGGTAAAACGGCAAGCTGCGACGTAACTGTAACAGCAGGAACTCCTGTTCCTCCGACCCAACTGATGATTCACTATCCGGAGGTATATGAAGCCAAGGATATCGCCGGCGGTTATAACACACCGCTGACGGTAGTATGCGGACGCGAATATGAAGTATATTATACCGAACGAACAAAAGACGGCGACTACCCGACCTTCTCCACCACCACTGTTACCGATGGGAAGACAAACGGCATCAGCGGTTCAACCACAGCAACAAAGAACGTCGGACGTCCCGGAGATACATGGTTTGAAGGAACCGTGTATAGTGCTTCGGAATGTAAAAAAGCCTCGTCCAAAGATGAGTTCGTATTTGTAGAAAAAGGCATTCGAGAGCACCGCTTGAGCAGTTCAGACACCTATCAATTCCACGTAAAAGGTTTCGATCAGTTCTCGCTATGGGGTATGGATAAGAAACTTGATCCTAAAAATGGTAATCAGGTATTTGTTGTCAAGGTGGACGGAGTAGAACAAACAACAGACCCGTCGTTGTATAACACAGAGGCGTACACTATCCGTCGTTACAACATCTCCACCGCGGAACACTTAATTGAAATATCCACTACTTGCACGGGTTCCAATGTATGCTATATGGGCGGTTTCTCGCTGCGTGTAGCGCAAGAGCCGAGGACGAAATATCTGAAAGGTAATGACTCGACGCAGAGAGTTCTGCAGACTCAAGCTATTCAGCCGATTGTATATGTAACAAAATACAATAGTATTCCTGGTGCAGAGACCAAGTTTGAATGGCTTGGAGCAGAAGCAACCGGTATCTCTTTACATTTAGCCAAGAAAGAAGGAGAATTGACCGACACGCTGACCATAAAAGGAACGGCACAGTGTCCGGTCGGCACCTACAAATATGCCGTTGTAGCTTACTATAACGGCGTTGAGACCAGCCGTGCAGAAGGTAAGTTTACTGTAGCGACAGATCTTCAGGCCATGACGGAATTGAACGTAGAGGTTTATCAGAACGAAGAGATGGACCAGATCAAGTTCCGTTACTATGCGTTAGACGAGACTGCCGTTCAGTTAACCTGGCCAAACGGCCAGCCCGCAGGCATCTCCGGTCGCGGCGCAGCGAACAACATCTATATTATCGGCGGAACACCGACAGCGCTTGAAGGTCTGTATCCGTATGAGATCACTGCCGTTGGTGCCGATACCACGTTCAAGGGTACTATCCGAGTAAAGAAACTGGACTACGGAGAAAATCCTGTACTCTACCTATATAAGAACACAGGAGCTGACGCAAAAGACTACGTATATACCTATTTGGCAAGCAGAGGCTGGAATATGATTTCCCGTAAAGCCAAAGAGGACGGATTGCGTCCGGCAGATCAATACGCGAAATATAAATGGATATTGATTTCCGAGGATGCGGATGCCAATAACGAAGAAGTCCTGGCAGTAGTACGCGGCGGAGCAAACCTCCCTGTACTGAATATGAACGCGTTCACGTACGCTTATGAGCGCAACGATGAGATGCCTGGAGGTTGGGGCGAACCGGATAACGGAAGTATCAGCCAGGGCGGTTGTTATATCACTGTACAACGCAATGACCATCCGATCTTCAAGGCGCTGAAGAAGAAACGTGGCGACAAGATTCAGATTTTGGACACCGTTACCTTCAAGGGTATGATGCCGATCAATATTCTGCTGCAAGGAACACTGTGTCTGGCTACTTCTCCGACGCGTGATATCGAAGATTACGAGGCGGATGGTAAGATGCAGACGATCATTCACGAGATTCCGGCAACCATGCGTGGCGGGGCAAAATATATTGCCTTCCCGATAGCCAAGAACAGTACTCCGAACCTCACCGATGACGGTAAGAAGGTGCTTAACGCGGTTGTGACCTATTTGACGAACAACGAATCGACCGTCACTGTGCCGACTGTACAGATAACCAGTTTCACACTCAACGGTATAGCCGGAGATATTGATCAGATCAACAAGACGATAAAGGTCAATATTGACCGCTCCAAATATCCGGATATCAACCTCAAAGAAGCACAACCGGTTGTTACTTTAGCAAGCGACCAAACGACCGTAAGTCCGGCTTCCGGCGAGACGGTTGACTTATCCACCAGTGCCATACTGCCGGTTAAATATGAAGTAACAGATTTCATTAATCGCTGCGTATATAACGTAACCGTTACTTTCTATTCGCCGGAAGGCATTGATGAGGTTTATGCGGTGGGCGATTGGGTCAATGTATATGATATCTTTGGCCGTAAGATCGCAACGACGAACGAGGACATCTACACGATGCCGTTGCCACGTGGCGTATATGTGATTGTAACCGAATCGGGTCAGACACTCAAGATAACACGATAACATATTGTTCCATAGGGATTGACGCAAATTGAAGATCTGAACATATTGTTTGGACAACACCCCGAATTGGCCTTAGTCAATCGGGAGTTGGGCAAAGGGAAGGGCATGCACCTTCTCTTAGCCGGTTTGCACGCGAGCGCGCGGGCACTTGCGCTTACGCACGTAAAGGAGCCTTTATTCATCATACTGGATAACTCTGAAGCGGCTCAATATCTATATGGTGATCTGAAAGCATTAGGGGCAGAGGTCTTGTTCTTTCCTTCCGGCAAACGGAGACGCACTGTCGATGAGGCGATGATGATCCAGCGGACGGAGACACTTAGCGCATTAGCAAGCACCGGCCGCTCCGTAGAAAGACTCATCATCGTCACCTATCCAGAGGCTGTGGCAGAGCCGGTGCCGGCAAAAGACAAGTTATCCGCTATCAGTTTCCAGCTTGCGGTGGGTCAGGAGATACAGCAGACGAAATTAAGTGAACAACTGACAGAATTGGGCTTTGAGCATGTGGATTTTGTGTTTCAGCCGGGCCAGTACGCTATCCGAGGCAGCATCGTAGATATATACAGTTACAGCCACGACAACCCCTACCGATTTGATTTCTTCGGCGATGAGATAGACAGTATCCGTGAGTTCGATATCGAAGATCAGTTGAGTAAGGCAAAAGTGGAGCGCGCAGAAATAACCGGTAGCTCAGATGTAGAGAGCGACAAAGAGTCCAGTACGATTATTGACTATCTGACAGAGGCGTATGTATGGGTATCTAACAGTTGGCAAGTAGCGCAATACAAGCTCAATGGTCTAGGATTAACTCGGGATTCTCTCTCGATTAGCAGTAGATGCACTATTGAGTTTGGCGAGAAAAGTTCGCTGTCGAAAGAGCCGAATGGTGCGCCGGAGGCATATAGTAAGATCAGCTTTGACACCGTTCCTCAGCCGGTATTCCACAAGCAGTTTGATATACTGACGGAGGATTTGAAGCAACATATCGAGGAAGGATACAAGATCTATATTCTGGCTGAGCAGACGAAGCAGCTGGATCGTTTGAAAGCGATCTTTGAAATGACCGCTAACGCTGACAGACCGCTGACGCTGACAGACCGCTCTGCTGACAGACCGGCTTCGCCTGTCCGATTTATTCCCATTCAAGCAACGCTGCATGAGGGGTTTGTAGATAAGGGATTGAAGATCTGCTGCTACACAGATCATCAGATTTTCGAGCGGTACCACCGTGTGACGATCGCCAGCGAGAACGCACGACGTGGTAAAGCGATCATCACCTTGCGTGAGATCAACCAATTGCAGGTGGGTGATTATGTGGTACACAGCGATCATGGTATTGCCAAGTTCGGCGGGTTGGTGACCACGCCGGTGAACGGCAAGCCGCAGGAGATGATCAAGTTGAATTACCGCGACGGGGCGAATGTGTTTGTCAGCATTCACAACTTACACCGAATCAGCAAATACAAAGGCCGTGAAGGCAGTGAGCCAACGATCGCCCGTTTGGGTTCGGGAGCATGGGAGAGGCTGAAAGAGCGGACAAAGGACAAAGTGAAAGATATCGCCCGCGACCTGATCAAGCTATACGCGACCCGCAAGCAGCAGAAAGGTTTTGCCTATTCTCCGGACGGGTACATGCAGCATGAGTTGGAGGCGTCGTTCCTATACGAGGACACACCGGATCAGGCCAAGGCGACGGCAGATGTAAAACGCGATTTGGAGAGTCCGATGCCGATGGATCGCCTCGTTTGCGGCGATGTGGGATTCGGAAAGACAGAAGTGGCGATGCGTGCAGCCTTCAAAGTAGCAACGGACGGCAAACAGGTAGCTGTACTCGTACCGACGACCGTTTTGGCGTTGCAACACTACAACACCTTCACCGAACGAATGAAGAACCTGCCGGTTCGGATTGAGTACCTGAGCCGATTGAAAAGCGCGAAAGAGACGAAAGAGTTATTGGCTGATCTGGAGGCCGGAAAGATTGATATTTTAATCGGCACGCACAAGCTCATCGGGAAGAGTGTCAAATGGCACGATTTGGGATTGCTCATTATTGACGAGGAACAGAAGTTCGGCGTGGCAGCAAAAGAGAAGTTGAAGAGTCTTCGCACGAACGTTGATGTACTGACGCTGACGGCGACTCCTATCCCGCGCACCCTGCAATTCTCGCTGCTTGGTGCCCGAGATCTGAGTATCATGACCACTCCTCCGCCCAACCGCTATCCGGTACAAACGGAGCTGATCACGGTAGAAGACGAAGATATCATCAAGGATGCGATTGAGTTAGAGATGGAGCGCAACGGACAGGTGTTCATCGTCAATAACCGCATTGAGATGCTACCGCGCATCGAGAACAAGATTCGCAAGTTATGTCCGGAAGCACGGATTATTACGGCTCACGGACAATTACCCGCCGGAGAGATGGAAGAGCGCTTGGAGGCGTTTATCAACTACGATTACGACATCCTACTCTCCACAACGATCATCGAGTCGGGCGTGGATATACCGAATGTGAATACGATTCTTATTTTCTCGGCGAACCACTACGGTTTAGCAGACTTGCACCAGTTGCGCGGCCGTGTGGGACGTAGCAACCGTAAGGCGTATTGCTATCTGATTGCGCCGGAGAAGGAGCTACTGACCGAAGACGCGAGAAGACGTTTGGAGGCCCTCAGTACGTTTGCAGAGTTAGGCGCAGGATTCAGTCTGGCGATGCAGGATCTGGATATCCGCGGCGCAGGCAACATGCTCGGCAGCGAGCAATCGGGTTTCATAGCCGACTTAGGCTACGAGACCTACCAACGGATATTGAATGAGGCGGTAGAGGAGCTGAAGGAAGAAGAAGGGTTCGCGGAAGTCCAAAGTGACCATATACAAGGTACAAAGGAAAGGCATACATGGTGTGCAGACAGTCAATTGGAGACCGATATTGATGTATGTTTCCCGACGGACTACATCGAGAATATATCCGAGCGAATCACGTTGTACCGCGAGTTGGACAATCTGCACAGCGAAGAGCAGTTACTGGACTACCGCAAACGACTGATAGACCGGTTCGGTCCACTACCGGAGACCGCAGAGGAGTTATTGGATGTAGTACGCTTGCGCTGGCTGTGTTGCCGGTTGGGAATTGAGAAGATATTGCTCAAGGGTGAACATCTGACCATGTATTTTGTACAGCATAAAGACGCGTACTGGCAATCGGAAGCATTTGGTAATTTTGTACAATACGCCACGACCCGCCCTGAACGGTGCTCGCTGCACGAAGAGAGAGACAAAAAAGGCTTTAAGACCGGAAGACGGTATATTACGATCACTAATGTGAAGACAATCGCAGGCGCCATCCGGCTACTATCGTTAATCGAAACAATAAACAGTAAAACAGATATATGAAATTTATAGGCATCATTCCTGCCCGGTACGCCTCAACGCGTTTTCCGGGCAAACCCCTCGCCGAAATATGCGGCAAGACCGTTATTCGTCGAGTATATGAACAAGCGACCCAGGCATTGGACACCGTAGTAGTAGCTACGGACGATGAGCGTATCTACAATGCCGTAGAGGCGTTCGGCGGCAAAGTAGTGATGACACGCGCTGATCATAAATGCGGTACAGACCGCTGTTTGGAGGCGTTTGAGTCGATCACTACCCCATCCTGGCGCACACAGAACGACACGGACACCGTGATCATCAATATCCAAGGCGACGAGCCCTTCATCCAGCCGGAACAGATCGAGACATTGATGAAATGCTTTGAGAAAGAAGGTACCGAGATTGCCACCTTAGTACGTCCGTACACCGACAAAGACAGTCAAGAGGCGTTAGAGAATGTGAACACGCCAAAAGTGGAATGGGACAAAGAGACAGGTATCGCGAAGATGTTCTCCCGCAAGGTAATCGCTTGTGCGGACGGCAGTCATTACCGTCATATCGGCATCTATGCCTACCGCGCAGATGTATTGGCGAAGATTACGAAGTTACCGCAGAGCCCGCTGGAGATTGAGGAACGGTTGGAACAATTACGATGGCTTGAGAACGGATACTGCATCCGCGTGGGTATTACCGAGACGCCGACTATCGGCATCGACACGCCGGAAGATCTGGAAAAAGCGATCAATTGGTACAAAGTGAATGGTTGAAAGTTGAAAGTTTACAGATATATTAACCTTTTAAAAACACAAACAATTATGGCAAAAGAAAATTGTCCAACTCCGCACATCGGTGCGCAGTATGGCGAAATTGCAAAGACGATGGTAATGGCAGGCGATCCATTGCGCGCCAAACTAATGGCAGAGCGTTTTCTGGAGAACCCTGTATTAGTCAACAATGTACGTGGCATGCTGGCATACACCGGCACGTACAAAGGTAAAAAAGTGACCGTCATGGGACACGGAATGGGTATTCCGTCAATCGGTATCTATACGTATGAATTGTTCAATTTCTATGATGTAGATACGATCATCCGTGTAGGCTCCTGCGGCGCCCGCCAGATGTACGTGAACTTAGGCGACTTGGTCATTGCACAGGGCAGCTGCACAGACAGCAACTGGGATTCGCAATACAATCTGCCGGGTCACTATGCCCCGATCGCTGATTTTGAGTTATGCCGCAAAGCTGTAGAGTCAGCCGAGAAACGCGGATACAAGTACCATGTTGGTAATGTTTTCTCCGCAGACATCTTCTATTGCGAAGACGAGCGCAAGAAGAACTGGACAAAGATGGGTGTATTAGCCGACGAGATGGAAGCTCCGTCACTCTATATGAATGCAGCTCGTGCCGGTAAAAAAGCGTTGGTCATCTGCACTGTCAGCGACCATATTCTAACCGGCGAAGCGACGACCGCCGAGCAGCGTCAGAACTCGTTCACCAATATGATGGATGTAGCCTTTGATATCATCAGCGAATGACAAAACGACTTTTGATATTCCTATTCGTTATTCTACCCTTGGGCGCGTTTGCCCAAGGGCAGAATACGGTTATTAATGACTCTGTTGCTCAACCGTCTTCCGGTACAACGCAGCCATCTACGGGGCAAGAGAGTCCACAAAAAGAGAAAAAGAAAGCCTCCGATGTCTTTACCGGTTTTAGCGGAGGCATGATGATACATGGAGGCTACCTTTTCTCCGATGACCCTCGTAAGGTATTCAGTAACAGCGGTTTGGGAAATGAGGATTATGTAAAGGGTCTACCGAAACGCGGTTTCTGCTTTGGTATCGGCGGTGCGCTGCGTTTTCACCTGATCAATCATATCCATCTGGGTGCAGAAGGCTTTGTAAGCACGATGCCTCTAATGGGAACAGGGTCGAGTGTCCGTATGGGTTGGGGCGGTGCCTGCTGTGACGTGTATACTACTTGGGGTAAAGTACGTCCGCTCATCGGCATGACGATTGGCGGCGGATCAACGAGCCGCTTATTCGTACCCGACAAAGCTTCGATTGTCACCACTTCGGATAGTACGATATACAATGCCTCGTACACCAAAACGCCTTTCTTTCTATTAGATCCGTATATCGGTATTGAGATCGCATTGAAAGCACATACAGCGTTACTTATTCGCATTGACTACATGCTCCCCTTCGGAAAATCGAGCAGCAAACTGACTGATAACGTCAAGTGGAGCAATCTGTTGTCCCCCACGGGACCACGCCTTTATATAGGCTTTATGTTTGGCAAATTAACTAAAAACAAAAAATAGATAAATGGATAAAAACACTTGGATCGGCTTTTTACTTATAGCCGCAATTATTGTAGGATTCTCCATGCTCAATCGTCCGTCGAAAGAGCAGTTGGCAGAACGTCAGCGTATTCAGGATTCAATCAGCGTAGCCCGGATGGCAGAAGCAGAGGCTCAGCGTCTCTCGGATTCGATCAGCGCACAATTAGAAACGACCACACCTCAACAGGAAGAAGAAACAAAACCGGAAGAGCAATGGGTGACTCTTCAAAACGAACATGTCCGGCTAACACTATCCACCTATGGTGGTGTTATTCAGCGCGCTGAACTATTAGAATATCATACATCGGGCGATAGCATTAATCCGTTATGCTTGTTCCGCGCCAACGAGTCGACATTTGGTTTTACCCTCGTGACCATCAACAACCGTATTCTGCAGACTTCCAAACAGATCTTTACTCCTGTTGCATGCGAGGAGCCGAACAAAGCGATCATGCGTCTGCCTGGCACGAATGAGAATGCCTGGTTGGATTTCGTATATGAGTTGTCGGACAACTACATGGTTCATCTCTCCCTTGTGCCACATAACATGCAGAGTGAGTTGGCGCAGAATGTCAACTCATTGGAACTCCAATGGTCACAACGTATCCCACAACAAGAACAAGGGCGTAAGTTCGAAGAGCGTTATGCGCAACTGCAATACATGTTAGTGGGCGGAGAGATGGAAAAACTAAGCGAGAGTAAGGATGACAGTCAGAAAGAGTCCACCCGCGTCAAATGGATTGGATATAAGGATCAGTTCTTCTCTACCGTTCTCATTGCCGATGATGCGTTCTCTTCATCGCAATTCAGTTCCCACCCGGAAAATAAATACTCAGGTTATATCAAATCGTACACGACGACCACCTCGGTGCCGTTTGACCTGACAGGCAAGACCATCACGGGTATGCGTTTTTACATGGGTCCGAACCACTACCACACACTTAAAGCGTACGACAAGGATGCAGATAGAAGCGATCGTCTGTATCTCAATAAGTTAGTGCCGCTGGGTTGGAAGATTGTCAGCTGGATCAATACGGCTTTAGTGATCCCGATGTTTGATTTGTTTACCAGTTGGGGTCTGCACATAGGCATTGTAATTCTGCTGATGACCCTCGTCATCAAGCTCATCATCCTGCCATTCGTGTTCGTGTCCTATAAATCGAGCGCAAAGATGCGCGCGTTGAGACCGCAGTTAGATGCCATCAACGAGAAATATCCGGCAGACAGAATGCAGGAACGTCAGGCGGCAACGATGCAGCTCTACCAGCAAGCAGGTGTCAGTCCAATGTCAGGATGTCTGCCGATGTTATTCCAGTTCCCGGTATTGATGGCTATGTTCTGGTTCCTGCCGACGGCCATTGAGTTACGTGGCAAATCGCTCTGGTGGGCAGAGGATCTCTCTACGTATGATGCCATCTTCCATTGGAATTTTAATATTCCGCTGTTAGGCGACCACCTGTCGCTCTTCTGTCTTTTGATGACCATTGCCAACTTCGGTTATACCTACGTAACGATGCAGTCTCAGGCAACCGATCCGAATATGAAATTCATGAAGTACATGATGTACGCTATGCCGCTCATGTTCCTCTTCATCTTCAACGACTATGCGGCCGGACTATCCTACTACTACCTCCTTTCGCTCTTCATCACGATCCTGCAGACGATGATCTTCCGCTGGACGCTGGATGACGAGAAGATGCTCAAGGAGATTGAGGAGAACAAAAAGAAAAAAGCCGGGAAACCAAAGTCCGGCTTTATGGAGCGTTTAGAAAAAATGCAACGTGAGCAACAACGTTTAGCTCGCGAGCAAGCTAAGGCGGCTAGCAAGCGTCGATAACTCTCTGTTGACAAGCGCCTTGCCCGTCTCAGAGAGCGTCACTCCGTCCTGTTCGAGTAGTTGCTCGTAATGAGCACACTCGAGCATCGGGCTGGTGATATCAACAATATGAATACATTGCACAGCGGCCAAACGGAATAACGATAAGTTATACAACGCGTGTATATTACGCAAACGTTCTGTATTGCCGCCGAGCCAATAAAGCAGATTCTTGCGCTCTTGGATGGTCATACCACGGGTGATGTAAGCGAAATAACGGTTCTCATCCATGATAGGAAGACTAACCAAAACAGGCTCCAATCCCTGTGCGCGTACTTGCGCAATCTTATTTGTATAGAGTGCTTTATAGGCGACTAAGTCAAGTTTTGGCTCATGGTGACCACTCGGATTTGCTGCAATAGCTTTCCAGTTAAATTGTAACCCGCTCTCGGGTTGAATAACAAAAGTCTTGTCCATAACTATGAGTTTTTTTTAAAATCGATGCAAAATTACTGCTTTTTGAGCGAGCGTGCAACAAATTGTGATTAGTGACGAAAAAATGTGATGAAAACTATAGTTTTGGTGACTAAAACAGAAATATAGTGACGAAAAAATGTAATTTCTATTTTCGTCACACTAAAAAATGAGACTAAATTATGCATAAAATTCCTTCATCTCTGCTATCGGTAACGACCATGCTGATCCATATATTGGCCATTCCGGTATTCTTTCTGGGCTTTATACTCATCTATGAGAGCCGATGGATGTTTGAGTTTTTGGAGACCGCATCAAAGACCATAACGTTCAATACTCTGATGCTAACAAGTATCCTCATCGGCATCATGCTCATATCCAGATTATCCATGAATGCGATTGGCAAACAATTCCGCCTGAGTTGGTGGCAATACACGATCTGGTGCTTTGGAGAACTATTTGTATGGGCCTGCTTCGCTGCTCTATACATGGCGCTGATCTATGGTCACTTCGGCTATTTCCCTGCGTTAGCGAAATGTTTGCAGTTGGTATTTGCTATTCTCAGTTATCCCTATATCATCTTTGCCTTGCTCTTTGCCTACGTCCGTCCGGATGAAGAGGAAGTGGCGGAAGAAGACCTTGTTCGTTTTATGGACAGCACGGGGCGTCTCAAGCTCGTCATTGCGCACGACGTGATTTTATTTATCGAGGCGCAGGAGAACTACGTCACAATCCATTATTTAGAAGGGAGCAAACTCAAGGAATACTCACTTCGCCAATCTATGCGGGGCATTGAAGAACTGATGGATAAACATGGTATTATCCGCTGCCAGCGTTCGTACTTTGTCAATCCGCGCCATGTGACCGTATTGCGCAGAGACAAAGAAGGATTCATTCAGGCTGAACTAGACGTAGCTAATAGCCAACAAGTGCCTGTTTCGCCTAAATACTACGAGCAATTGAGCAAAATGTTGTAGCATTTTGCCTAAAACTGTTAAAACGTTAAACTATTAAAACGTTAAGTTGTTAAGCTGTTAACCAGCATACCGCAAGCAGCGAGAATATCTTCGCCTCGAGATTTACGAATGGTGGTGGTCAGCCCGTTATCGGAAAGATAATCTCTAAACCACTCCATTTGTTTTTCATTGGAGCCCGGGAAATGGCGTTCGTCCGTTTGGGTTTTGGCTACCTGCTCCACTCCTTCATGGAAACGAATCAGATTGACACGGCAATTCAGACCTCGCAAGAGACGAAGCAATTCCTTAGCATGGCGTGGAGAATCATTCTTTCCCGCCCAGCATATATACTCAAAACTGACACGGCGTTGATGTGACCAGTCGTACTGCTTGAGAAGGGCAATCACATCGGCGAGGGGCATCATTCTCTCTGCAGGCATGATCTGCGCACGCTCAATAGGAAATGGGTTATGAAGTGAAACCGCCAGATGACATTCACTCTCATCCAGAAAACGCTTCATTGCCGGCACGCCGACCGTCGAAACAGTGATGCGTTTGGGTGACCAAGCACAGCCATAAGGCGCCGTCATGATCTCCAGAGAGCGAAGCACATTCTCTATATTATCCATCGGTTCACCCTCTCCCATATACACTATATTAGTAATCGGTTGGCGCCCATCGGCAACAGCTAACGCATCTATTTCAAATATCTGGTTAAGAATCTCTGCCGCCGACAAGTGACCATGAAAACCAAGCGTGCCAGTCATGCAGAACTTACAACCCATCTTACAGCCAGCCTGGGTAGAGACGCAAAGCGTTGCCCGCTCATCCTCCGGAATATAAACCGACTCGATGAATTGGCTATTAGCTATTGGCTCTTGGCTATTGGCTTTTATTTCAAATAGATACTTGCGTGTTCCATCAATGCTGACGGCCTCGCGAACAGGCGTATGACGGCCGATAGCATAACTTGCCTTGAGTGCTTCCCGCCCTTTGAGAGAGATATTAGTCATCTCGTCAAAGGAAAGCACCCGCCGAACATACAGCCATTCGGCGAGTTGTTTTCCTGCGAACTTAGGTAGTCCGACACTGAGGGCGACAGACTGCAGTTCCTCTATTGTTTTACCTAAAAGCGTTTCCACAAATTACGAATTTAAAAATTAAGATTTCAGCATCGTTACATCCACATGCGGATAAGCGAAGGTGAATCCTTGCGGCGGCAGTTCGGTATAGAAACGCTCCTGCAAGGCAAAGAAAACATCCCAATAGTCGCCGCCTCGTACCCATGCACGCACGACGAAAGTGATATCGTTCTCATTAAGACTCTTGAGCGCTACAAATGGGGCAGGAATGGTCTCCATGCGATAGTTGACAGTCGAGAGTTGGAAAGCGGATATATTGAGTTCTTTATATAGTTTCTTCATGTCTGTATTGCTCTGCAGGACACGAGGTTCGGAGTTGACAATTGCGAGAATAGCCTCCTTGCATTTTGCTGCATCCACGCCGTAGGAAACACTGACTGACCATTCCACTCGACGTAATGGACGACCGTTAAAATTATTGATTACGCCGTTGGAGAGTGCGCCATTAGGGAGGATCACCACGCGATTGTCGAGCGTTAGAATCTTAGTAGCCGTGATATTCACCTCTATCACCTTGCCCGAAGTACCTTGAGCCTCAATGAAATCACCGGCCTTGAACGGTTTGAACGCCAGGAGCATAATACCTCCCGCGAAGTTCTGGACGGTCCCCGAGAGCGCCATACCTATCGCCATACCTCCGGCAGCTAAAAGTGCCGCCAGCGAAGTAGTGTTCACCCCTAACGTACTAACGGTAATAATGACCAAAAGGACGGTCATTGAAATAGTTACAAACGAGGAGACGAACGAGGCTATCGTGGGTTCCGTCTTACGGCGGGCAAACACTTTGTTAAGGATATTTTTCATCCATCGAATGAGCAAAAGACCGATGACAAAGAGCAAGAGCGCTACTAAAACCTTAACGCCAAATTGAAGAGCCGCCTCGCCTACTTCCAGCCAGAAAGTATGCGGGTCATTCTTCGCAGTCTCAATCATCATACGTGCTCCCGCACGGATTGAATCGCGTTTAGCTTCTATCTGCTCCGGAGTCAAAGTAGCTTGAAGGAGAATCAATAACAAGGGATTCATACTTACCGAATTCTATCAGCGGCACGCACCAAAGCCTCATCCTTGAGGATCCGACGCGTAGCCATCAGGGTTAATACCATACAAATCAACGGGATCGCCGCCCAAAAATCAGGAGACCATTGTACGTTCTCCACGGTCATCTTCATCAGCCATACATAGATAGCCATCACGCCGTAATATCCAAGACATAGCATAACCTGGAAGATATTCAGTCTTGCCTGCAGGATGCGTTTTTTGTAGAGGAAGATATCAATGAGCGCCAATACGGGAATGAGTACCGTAGTAAGGGTTAGTCCCCAGACACCTTGTAGCACGATGGGAGGTAATTCCGTCTCCGTCACTTCGGTCAGCCCGGTAGCACCTAACTCCCAGATACGCAATGTTTCCGCATCTTCGGCAGAAACAAAAATGATTGCAGGCAGCCAGATGAGTGCGATACCCAGTGCTGCAACTGCCAATAAATAAAGGGTTTGAATTCGTTGTATCATAATGTCATTTTCTATTTGATCATTTACTCTTTACAAGTCATTATTTCATGGCCTCCTCGAGGCTGGCACACTTATCGCCGTGGGCATTAACCCACCCTATTTGGCGTGCAGGGTTCCCTACCATGAGAGCGTACGGCGGTACATCTTTGGTCACTACCGAGCCGGCGCCTATCAAGCAGTACTCTCCAAGCGTGTGTCCACAAACGATGGTCGCATTCGCACCTACCGAAGCACCGCGTTTAAGGATTGTGTCGCGATACTCATCTTTGCGACTCACCGCTGCGCGGGGATTAATCACATTGGTAAACACCATCGACGGACCGAGGAACACGTCATCCTCGCAACGAACACCAGTATAAACCGAGACGTTATTCTGGATTTTACAGTTCCTTCCCAACACCACATTCGGCGAGATAACCACATTCTGGCCAATATTGCAGTCCTCACCGATGATGCAGTTACTCATGATATGACTGAAATGCCAGATCTTGGTGCCTTTGCCGATTTGGCAACCTTCATCGACGTACGATGATTCATGTACAAAATAATCCATTTTATTCCTTATCTTTAATCACAATTTTCGTATGGGTCAGGCTGGCAAGAATACCATAGCCGTTCTTTACATTATTATATACGAGCAGCGGCTCTTCCAGGGACATGCCGGAAGCATAATTGAACGAAGTCCGCTGGCTAATATATTCCTCCATGGAGCTGCGAAACAGGGTATAAGTTTCACTATGCACCTCATAATCTACCACGATCGAATCAATCACCCATGTGAAGATTGCATCTTTCGTTTTGTGTTTGCTACGGACTCCTGTGCAGAGTGTAAACTGCGTTTTCCTACCAGCAGGATAGCCTGTTTGTAAATAGAGGTAGCCCTCCTCCGTCGAGTAATGAGCGCCATAGTATGTGTTATATCGGTTCTCCGGGAGCGCAAAAATTTCATCCTTGGAGTAGATGCCTTTGCTGCGCAATTTAGTTACTACGGTATCTATGATGGAGGTCTGACTCTCCTTATCCCAATGCGGCCCAATGTAGGTTTGTGTGATATGCACAGTACTGAGAATTCCCACGAGGATGTCCGGATACGGATAGTCGGGCAGAGCAACCGAAAGACGGTATTCCATCCTACCATCTATGTCTGTATCTTTTACTATCGTCTCTATCTTCGGTTCAAAACGCGGTAAGATGAACTCTTCTGCGACTGCCGTCGGATAGTTGGGATGGGAAACTGCGATGCGGAGCGTGTCACCCGCAGGCAGGGGATTTGACAGTTTGAGGTGATGTATGAAACCTGCAACGGAATCCGAGATGATGCGGCATACACCAGACGAGACGCTGAGGTCAATTGAGAGGTCCTTGAGTTCTTCCGGCGAGGTCTTCGAGCCATCCACGATAAAATGCGAACGGTTAATATAGCATACCAACGTATCGCTACCCGCTAAAGGAAGCGCCTCAAGCACGAGCCCCGGGTTCGTCTCCTTACCCGAATAATGGATCTCGCTTTCGCAGGCTACGAGGAGCGGTATCAGCAATATATATATCCAGCGCTTCATCTCAGAACTTGAAGGTATAACTTAAACTCGGTAATATCGGTAACAAACTGAATTTATATAATTTTCCTTCTCGCGGATAAACGAGAAAGGGATTGAGCCGGCAATACACATTGTATATGGATATATTGAGCATATGATCCCAGTCTGCATGCTTCTTATCCGGCAGATGACAAGTTGCGCCTAAATCCAGACGATGGTAGTCCGGCATCTTGAAATTATTTCGTTCACTGACGTAGTTAACTTCCGTTATTACTCCTTTCCCCGGGTGGTCTATCTCACCATAGAGCCAGTCGTCGTATCGCTGTAAGGGCAAGGTGCCCCGTGTTCCGGTTCCATAGACGAATGTACCGGCAATCTCCCATTGTTTGTTGATCTTGTATTGGAGCGTTACACTCAGATCATGCTCTCGGTCATACTTGGCATGAAAAGGTTTACCGAAGTTCAGTTCTTGCCCGGGTTTGTCAAACTGGCGCATAGTACGGCTCCATGTATAGCCAATCCATCCGGTAAGGGCTCCGACGGTGCGTTTGGCAAGAACCTGTACGCCATAACTCCATCCGTCTCCCATCACCACCTGCGTCTGCCAGTTCTTACCGCCCATATACGACGCACCGTCTTTGTACTCCAACAGATTCAGCATTTTTTTATAATAGCCCTCCACGGACAGCTCGACTTGGTTGCATATGTTATAGGTCACCCCTGCGGCTACCTGCATCGATCGCATAGGTGGCACTTTAGCAGTCACGGGCACCCATAGATCGGTAGGCAGCGAGACAGAACTATTCGAGAGCATATGTACGTACTGGGTCATATAGGCGTAACTGGCTTTGATCGCCACATCCTTATGCGGCAAGAAGCGCAGCCCGACACGCGGCTCGAACGAGTAGTATGTCTTTCCTTCCGTATGATAGAGCGCGGCATGCAAGCCCGCATCACCTTTGAACCAGGTACATGGCGAATAGGTGTCCTCGATATAAACACCCGCCTCATGCGTATATACCGTACCGCCGACGGAGATTGTGGTATCCAGTCGCCCATCGGAGGTATTCACAAGGAAATGTCCCACCTGCGGATGGAAAGTATGCCATGTATAGTTTGCACCGAAATGCACCTCATTGCGTGCGTTCGGACGCCATTCGAAATGCGTCTGTGCTGTCAGATCAAGTATATAGGAGTTGTAACCCGTCTCGCGTTCCGTAGCGGACGTCTTACCCTCTTTGAGTTGGTCTGTCTCCCTAAGTTTCAGTTTGTATTTATAGCGCATACAACTGACCTGCGAGGTATTATACAATCGCCCGTTGAAGCGATGCTCGTAATGAACGGATCCGAAGATGTTCCCCCAGTTATAGCGCATTCTCATGTAGGTCGGTTCCTTGGGGTGTAAGGGATGACTGTTGCGAATACGGTTATAGATCACATCGTCGCCCATATAAAAGGATGCACTCAGCTTATCGTCGGCAGAAAAAGTATGGGTCAGTTTGGCATTCACGTCATAGAAATAATACCCTCCGGTAGAGATGGAGTCACCTTTCGATTTGGCAGACGAAAGCGCCGTTGTGATCGGTAAGGCGAGCAGATCATAGAGTGTACGCCGGGCAGAAATGATAAAGGTTGTTTTCGCTTTCACTTTCTCTTTGTTCCGGAACCGCCGCCATTCGTCTTTTGTCCAATATACCGGTCCCTCCACACTCAGTTTGGTAGAGACAATACCGACCGTCAGACTACCGTGGTAACCATAAGCATCACCGTCTTTCTGGCGCACATCAATGATGGATGATAGCCGTCCGGCATACCGAGCCGGGAAATTACCCTCATAGAGGGTCACGTTCTTCACTGCATCTGCATTGAATACCGAGAAGAAGCCGAACATATGATTGACCGAATAGAGGGGCACGCCGTCCAACATGATGAGGTTCTGATCCGGGCCGCCGCCACGTACGTAAAGTCCGGACGAACCTTCCGAGCCAGACTGCACTCCCGGCAGTAACTGTATCGCCTTGATGATATCCACTTCGCCACCGATGGACGGAATACCTTTTATCTGCGACACCGGTACATCGACCGCCGACATCTGTACCGAGTGGGGACTGGAGAGCGATTGTCTGCCGGCCACTACTATCTCGTCTAACATCGTTGCTGTCATCAGCGGCATCTCCACCAGTGTATCCGTGTGCAGCATGAACGGCGCAGTCGGAAGGGCTTCATACCCGACATAGCCCGCCTGTAACTGCACTGAATCTCCAGGAAGCGTCAGCGAATAGAACCCATTCACGTTCGTCACCGTTCCAGTTCCGCTATACATATCTACCACCGTTGCTCCAATGAGACGTTCGCCGGTCTTGGCATCCAGCACGTAACCGCTTATCGTGGGATTCTTACCCCACATCATAAGCGGCATCACAGATGCTATCAGACCGACCACATACCTCATACACAGCCGTTTAGAAGAATAACTTCAAGATATCATTTCCGTTCGCCAATACCAACAATGCAATCAAGATCCAGAAACCCACTTCGTTGGCTTTCTCAAGGAACTTATCGCTTGGTTTGCGACGAGTGATCATTTCCACTAACAGGAATAGTATATATCCACCATCCAGGGCAGGAATCGGCAGGAAGTTCATGAATGCCAGAACAATACTAAGGAAGGCTGTCATATGCCAGAACAGGTACCAACTCCATTGCGAGGGGAACATCGAGCCGATGGCTCCGAATCCGCCGACAGACTGTGCTCCTTCTTTGGTAAATACCAAGCGGAACTGCTTGACGTACATCGCGAGGATATCCCAGCCGTATTGGATACCTGCGGGAATGGCCTGCCAAAATGTATAGTCGGTCTGCTCGAAGGCAAAGATATCGAGTTTGGGAACAATACCCAATTTACATTGGTCGCCCAAGAATGCACGGGTTGTCATTAACTCGCCATGACGATAGAATTCAACCGTGACCGAATCGCACGGATAGCGTTGCAATTCTTCCGTAAGGAGAATATTACAGGGCGTTGCTACGCCGTTAACCGCTACTATACTATCGCCCTTCTCTATACCCGCGAAAGCCGCCGAGTTATCCGGTAAGACCGAATCCACGACAAACGGGATCCACTCAGCCACCAGGGTGTAACGGCGTTTCTGATAGTTCTTATCCGAGCGTGCTTTCTCGCGCTCAGCCTTATCAAACGCATTCTGTTTCGCCAGATAGCGTGTACCAAGGTCTTCGGACAGCGTCAGTTGGATGGTATCGTTACCGCGTAACACCGTTATATGACGTTTGCCTTCTATGATCATCGCCTGCACCGCTTCGCCTAAAGTACCTGGTTCTTCTCCGTCCACCGTGAGAATCTTATCCTGTTGTTCAAATCCCTCGTCCAGCATGATCTGGGAGTAATAGAGTCCGGTCGTGACGTTGCGCAGCGGCAATGTACTCTGCCCCCAAGTCCATAGCATCAGGATGAAGATCACAATCGCTCCAATAAAATTGACGAGAATACCGCCCATGATGATCAGTAGTCGCTGCCACGCCGGCTTGGAGCGGAACTCCCATTCCTGCGGTTCAGCCGCCAAATCCTCCGTCGAGTGCGTCTCATCGACCATTCCACCTATCGCGCAATAACCGCCGAAAGGCAGCCATCCGATTCCCCACTCTGTTGTCTCGGGATGTTTGTTCCATTCCTCGTCCTCATTGGGAGCGAAGAACTTAACATGCCATTTGCCGTCGAATTTCTTAAACCGGACGATACTCGTCCAGGGATTGAAGAACATATAGAATTTCTCCACGCGTACATGAAAAATCTTAGCGAACGTGAAGTGCCCCAACTCGTGTATCAGCACGAGAAAAGAAAGGGCGAGTAACAATTGAATTGCTTGTACCATAATTCATTTACCATTTATTCATTTACCATGTACCATTTGCTCCGCGAGACGGCGAGCCTCAGCGTCTGAGGCGACATAGTCCTCATAAACCGGTTTTGTAATGAATACCGTATTATCCATCGTATTGGCGATGATGTCGCTCATCTGCAGGAAACCGCATCTTCCTTCACGGAAAGCCAGGTTAGCCACCTCGTTAGCGGCATTGAGTACGCAGGGCATATTTCCTCCGCGTCGCATTGCTTCGTACGCCAACCCCAAATTCGGGAAACGTGCCAAGTCGGGTTCTTCGAAACTCAGATCCTTCAAAGCAAGCAGGTTCGCACGGGGAAAATCGCTCTTCAGCCGTTCGGGGAAGGAGAGGGCGTATTGGATAGGCAGCCGCATGTCGGGTGCACCGAGTTGCGCCTTGATGGCTCCGTCTGTGAACTGCACCGCCGAATGGACGATCGACTGCGGATGAACGAGCACTTGGATCTTCTCCACCGGCACACCGAACAACCATTTGGCCTCGATGACCTCAAATCCCTTGTTCATCATAGAGGCGGAATCGATAGTTATCTTCGCGCCCATAGACCAATTGGGGTGCTTAAGAGCGTCGGCTGCTGTCACGGTTTTCATCTGTTCGAGGCTGAAGGTACGGAAAGGCCCGCCACTCGCCGTCAGAAGGATTTTCTCTATCTCGTTTTGGTCTTCGCCAACAAGGCTCTGGAAGATAGCACTGTGTTCGCTATCCACCGGTAAGATTGGCGTATGATGCTTCGCTGCGAGGTCACATATGATCTCACCCGCCACGACGAGTGTCTCCTTGTTCGCGAGGGCTATCGTCTTACCCGCTTTAATTGCCTCTATGGTAGGTCTGAGACCTGCATAGCCGACCATCGCAGCCACGACGATGTCGATACTCGGCATCGTCACTACATCGGCTATCGCATCCGCTCCACTCCATATTTTCCCCTCAAAACCGACGTCTGACAGCCGATGGCTGAGTTCCTCATACAGCGTCTCATCGGCAATACACACCACTTCGGGTCGGAACTCTGACGCCTGCTCTACCAGTTTGTCAATACTCCTATTCGCACAAAGCGCGTACACACTATAGCGCTCGGGGTACGCCCGCACTACGTCCAGCGTCTGTGTGCCGATCGAACCCGTCGAGCCTAATATACAAAGTTGCTTTACCATACAATCACCTCCTCGGGGTTAACAAACCTCCCGGCCTCCCAGATTTCAAACACCAGTTCTTTCTCACCGTCCATGATACCGATGGCCTCGCCGGCCTCTACCAACGCGCCCTGTATCTTCAGCGGTTTCGCCACATGGCGGTAGATGGACATATACGGCGTATGTTGTACAATAAGGGTATAGGTGTTATCCTCCGCCCTCTCAGCCAACACGACGTGCCCTCGCATGATAGAGAGCACGTTCTCATTCCGCGCTGTCTTTACCCACACGGCATACTGATGTTCATCGGGTTCGGCAGACTGCATGATCACCCCGCGCACGGGGCGGTACAACTGCGGCATCGTTTTGCTCAACGCATTTTCGTAGAGCGAGAGACGTTCGTGCTCTTTCTGTTCGTATTGGGCGATGAAAGCCTCGGTCACTTCGTTGCGTTGCTGTTCGAGTATCTGCGCACGCTCCACTCGCTGCAGCGAGTCCAGGCTACGCACACTGTCGGTCTCTATATCGCCGGCGGTGAGCTGCTTGATCACATCCAGGTACTGCCGTTGCAGCGTCAAGTCCGCCTGCAGGCTATCGACCCGAGCAGACTCTTGTACCAACTGCTGACGAAGGCTCGCACTATACCCCGGCAATATATTGCGCAGCGGGGTATAAACGATCAGTACGGACAGCAACACAATCAGTGCGATGATGGACAGCGTAATCATGCTGATAGCACCCAACAGACTGACGCGGAAGTGAAACACTTCGCGCAGCGTGATGTCATCCAGCATCGCCAACCGGTATTTATGTCGTTTACTAGCCATTAGAGAATCGTGCAGCCCGCGCAAGGCTTAAGTTGCTTAAAGAAATCATTTCCTTTATCGTCCACGAGGATGAAAGCGGGGAAATTCTCCACTTCGATCTTCCAGATAGCCTCCATGCCGAGTTCCGGGTACTCGACGCACTCGATGGACTTGATATTATTCTGCGCCAGGATAGCGGCAGGGCCACCGATGGAACCGAGATAGAAGCCGCCGTGTTTCCGGCAAGCATTGGTAACGTCGATAGAGCGGTTACCCTTTGCGAGCATGATCAGCGAGCCTCCGTGATCCTGGAACTCATCTACGTACGGATCCATACGACCTGCCGTGGTCGGGCCCATCGAACCGCAAGCCATACCTGCCGGAGTCTTCGCCGGGCCGGCATAGTAGATCGGATGATTCTTGAGGTACTCCGGCATCGGTTCGCCTGCATCCAGACGCGCTTTGATCTTCGCATGAGCGATGTCACGGCCGACGATGATGGTTCCGTTGAGGGAGAGACGCGTGCCGATCGGGTATTTCGTCAGGATCGCGCAAACATCCTTCATCGGCTGGTTGAGGTCGATACGTACGGCATCGCCTTCGCCTGCCTGACGCAGTTCTTCCGGAATAAGGGATGCAGGGTTGTTATCGAGTTTCTCAATCCATATACCGTCTTTGTTGATCTTGCATTTGATGTTACGGTCGGCCGAGCAGCTAACGCCGAGACCGATCGGGCAGCTGGCGCCGTGACGCGGCAGACGAACGACACGTACGTCGTGCGCCATGTATTTACCGCCAAACTGTGCGCCAAGACCGATCTTGTAGGCCTCTTGCAGGAGTTGTTTCTCGAGTTCGATATCGCGGAAAGCTCGTCCGGTCTCGTCACCGGTCGTCGGCAGCGAGTCGTAATAATGGGTGCTCGCCAATTTGACCGTCAGCAGGTTCTTCTCAGCACTCGTACCGCCGATGACAATCGCGATGTGGTAAGGCGGACAAGCAGCAGTACCGAGGGATTTCATCTTCTCCACAAGGAAAGGAATGAGCGTACCGGGGTTCTGGATACGTGCTTTGGTCTCCTGATAGAGATAGGTCTTGTTAGCCGATCCGCCGCCCTTGGTCACGCAAAGGAAACGATACTCGTTGCCTTCGGTTGCCTCCAAGTCAATCTGTGCAGGCAGGTTGCATTTGGTGTTCACCTCGTCGTACATATTGAGCGGTGCGTTCTGCGAATAACGCAAGTTGCATTCGGTATATGTGTTATAAACACCTTTACTCAGCGCTTCCTCATCGCAGAAACCGGTCCATACTTCCTGCCCCTTCTCGCCGTGGATGATAGCAGTTCCGGTATCCTGACAAAGTGGAAGTTGTCCTTTGCAAGCCACTTCTGCATTGCGCAGGAAAGTGAGCGCAACGTATTTGTCGTTCGCCGAAGCCTCCGGGTCGCGCAGGATCTTCGCCACCTGCTCGTTATGCGAGCGACGCAGCATAAAACTGACGTCATGAAAAGCCTGTTGTGCCATGAGGGTCAATGCCTCCGGCTGTACTTTGAGGATTTCGTGTCCTTCGAACTCGCTGACCGACACATAGTCCTTGGTCAGCAGATAATACTCCGTCTCGTCCTTGCCGAGTTGGAACATGGGTGCATACTTAAATTCAGCCATACTATATATATTTTATTATCAACGATTTAACAGGGTGCTTTTCCGCACCGTATAAAATGCGCTGCAAAGGTACTGCTTTTTTTTGACATATGCAAGAAAAATCAAAGATTTTTATTGGAAACCCCCTCCGACTCCCCCTCAAGGGGAGGGAAGGTCCCCAAAAAGTTCCAAATTTGGCTGATTCATTAAAAAAATGACATTGCACTATTTGCACTATTTGCACTTTGGAACGGGAAAGTGCAAAAAGTGCAGAAAGTGCAAAGTAAAATAAAATGATATGGGATTTTAAAGTCTCAAAAGTCTCAGAGTCTCATTGCAAATTTTTATATAGCGGAGAGTTTGATCGCGAAGCCACCGCCGGAAGCCATGCGGAGCTTAAGCGTCTTGCCGGCATGGACGGTGCGTGTCTCTATGACATAGTCATAGGGTTTGGTCTCCCAATGAGCTTTCTTGCCGTCCCGATAGATTGTTGCCTTGTATTTCTTGCCGGATTCAAGCATCGTAAGCGGGATTTCTACCGTACGCGGTTCTTCATTGTTAATACCGCCGATAAACCAGTCTGCTTCGCCCCGCTGTTGGCGAGTGAAAATACAGTACTCGCCAATCCTTCCGTCCACCAGTATCGAGCGCTCCCAATCGCAAGGTACGTCCTCGATGAACTTAAACGCATCGGGATGTTTCATATAGTTCTCCGGCAGATCGCACGCCATCTGCAAGGGACTGTAGAAACAGACGAAGAGGCCGAGTTGGTTCATGAGGGTGCTATGGACTCTTGGCGCTTTGCCTTTCTCGGCAGATCCTCTCGTGCCGGTTGGATTGAGTGCGTTGCCGGGGTTCTCAAAGGCAAACACTCCGGGCGTATAGTCCACGGGACCCGCCATGATACGGGTAAAGGGCAGCGTTGTGACATGACTGCAGGGACTACCGCCATCCTGGCTCCACGCATTCCATTCCTGCCCGCGCACGCCCTCCTGTGTCATTAGGTTCGGGTACGTGCGTTGCAGTCCGGTCGGCATCACCGGTTCGTGGTTATCGATACAGATGCGGTACTTAGCTGCGGTCTCGATGACATGCCTGTAATGACGGACGCCTGATTGCCCTTTATTCCATTGTAATCCGTCCTTCGTGCGGATAATAGGCGCCACATATCCGGTCTTGATAGCATGGATTCCGTGGTGCTGATGGTAGGCATAGGCCTCCTCCAGCTGCTCCTCATAATCCGCCGCGTTGCCGCCGGTCTCGTTATGTCCGATGATCTGCACGCCCAACTCCTTCGCCAAACCGCTCAGGTAAGGCATATCCCAGTCATCGTAGGGCTCGGTAAAGGAGAAATGCTTCCAGTCCTCCCAACCTTTATTCCAACCCTCTGCCAGCACTGCCTGGATATGATGATCCTTGGTAAAGCGCATATAACGCTCCATGTTCTTCGTCGTCGCTCCGTGCTTGGGTCCTTGCTCCCAAGTCATGGTCTTGATGTGCATGCCCCACCAAATGCCAAGGAACTTCATCGGTTTAATCCACGATGTGCCATCTATTGCGCAGGGTTCGTTGAGGTTGAGCATGATACGGGAAGCAACCATGGCGGGTAAGTTACGCGTCAGGATGACGAAGCGCCACGGAGTAGCAAAAGGCAAGGTGACATAGGCTTTGACACACGTAGTCTGACCGTTCGCCAACCACGGCGTGAGGTACGTCTTCAACGCGCCATCCTGCATATAGACGTTCTGCGCAGGATAGTCGGTCAACGCCGCCTCATGGAGAAAGGCATACCGTCCGTCCGGCAGTTCCAAGGTTATTGGAGAACATAGCGTATCGGTCTTAGCACTCATCGGCGCTTTGGTCCAGATACCTTCATAATACTCGGTGCGCCAAGGAATCGACCATGCCTGCGGGTCCGACGCGAAACGATACTCTGTATATTCATCGGTGATTGTCAGACGGATATTCGAATCCGGCAAGACGTAACGAAACGCCCAACCATCATCAAAAACCCGAAAAACGAGGTCCATCTTCATGCCGGACCGATGGGTCAGATGCAGGGTCAACTCATTATGCTGATCGCGGATAAGACGCTCTTCTCCCCAAACGGTTTGCCAAGTCTCATCCGCCGTCTTTTCGTCAGATGAGAGCAGGCTGAAACCGTCCCGCAGATCCATTTCTGCAGCACAGATTCCCAAAGCGGACCAATCGATCATCCGCTGGCCGTCCTGCAGCACTTGATATTGAGGTTGCCCTTGGTCACTGAGTCGGACAAACACTTCCGTTAGCCGATCGGGAGAAGATACACTCATTTTTGCGCCATAAACAAGTATGGAAGCAAAGAAGAAGACTAAGAGCAAGAGAATGCGTTTCATGTGATAAGCGTTATGATTAATTCGGTTGCAAAGGTACAAAAAAAACTCCATATACGCAAAAAAACAGCCTAAAAAAGGATTTTTCAAGGCATAAAATAATGGAAAATGCATTTTTTTCAAAAAAAGTTGCTAAAAAATTTGGTCATGTCAAAAAAAAGCAGTACCTTTGCACCCGGTTTTGAATGAAGCGAGTGTTAAGCCCTTTTGGGCGGAAGCCGCTTCTCCCGTTAAACGGGAGACCGCTCGGGGTGCGGTAGTTCAGTTGGTTAGAATACCGGCCTGTCACGCCGTAGGTCGCGAGTTCGAGTCTCGTCCGCACCGCAAAAAGACATCCAAACGGGTGTCTTTTTTGTGCAGTAGTTCTACAACTCCGGATGTTGGACGGTGAGGACCTGTCCCGGCGTAGCAAAGTAGAACATGTTGAGAATGACAGGTTTGTTTCCTCTGTTCTCGCCACGATGGATTGTATTGATCACCTCCACCATTGCCTCGCCTTCATGGAACGTTTTCTCTTTGCCATCCTGACAAACGATAGTCAGTTCGCCCTGCTCAATAATGCCGTAGTTGACCGCCGTATGATGATGCCATCCGGTAATACCTCCCACGGGGAATACGGTTCTGAAAACAGTTAACTCCGGTTTGCCTGTCGGGAAATCAGGTAAAGTAGCACCCTCCCACGTCTCGGACGTGCGGATGAGTTCTGTCGTTTTGACTTCCATTGTTGTATTATTTTTTATTGTTCGTATTCTTTCTTGCGTTTAGGGTTCATAGGGAACCATCCTTTTCGCACCCGTTCACGTTGTTTGAAGACCTCGCCTATACTCCAGAAGGAGCTGAAAGCAAAGATGCCCAGGAAGACCGAGAGGTAAGTGTTCTCCACGAAGAGCGAACCAACGACAGTCAGTAGTCCCAGCAGCAGAAACGCCCACCAGGACTTGACTCCGAAATAGTACTCTGCCTTCATTACCAGCGGATGAAAAAGTCCGATACACAAGAACGCACCCGCGCCCAAGAGGATTCCTTCGTAGTTCATAGTTACAGACTTTCCAAGAGGATTTCTTTGATATCCGCCGGCTGGAGATTCATGTATCCGGCTGGGAAATAATTCGTTGTGCTGACGATAGAGTCAATCATCCCGGGTGTAGCGCCCAGTTCAGTAATGGTAAGGGGCAGACCGATCTCCAGCATCCATTGTTTGAGAGCTTCAAGTCCTTGCTCAGCCGTCTTCACGCCCCATACGTTCTGCGCAAAGCGCTCGAACTTAGGCCGTCCAAACTGCATCGCACGGCGGTAATAAGCCATCGAGACAGCCGCTAAGGTATAGCCATGCGGCGCGTGGGTCCATGCGCCGATTGAATGGCCGATCTGGTGAACCATCCAGTCCTGTTTCTTACCGCATTTGAGTAAGGTGTTGAGTGCCCATGTAGCGGTCCACATGATATTCGAACGTGCTTCGTAATCCCGCGGATCCTTGACAGCAGCCCTCGCCGCCACGATGAGTCCACGCATCAGGCCCTCCGCTATATAATCGCTTGTGTTATCATCCTCTCCCGAGAAATACTGCTCGAAGATATGATTCATGATATCATATATACCCGCCTTCATCTGATCGATCGGAACAGTCATAGTATAGCGCGGATTGAGGATCGCAAAACGGGGCATGAGGCGGCTATCGAACACATGTCCGACCTTGTAGTTCTTCGCTGCATCGGTAATGACACACCCTGCATTCATCTCCGAGCCCGTTCCCGCCATGGTGAGGATACAAGCGACGGGTATAATCTTCTGGTCCTCCGCCGGCTGATGTCCTTCGAGCCAGAAAGCGGTCCAGTAGTCGCCATCAAAGAAAGTGGAAGCAGCTACACCTTTGGAATAATCGCACACACTACCACCTCCGAGCGCCAAGATCCAGTCAACCTTGTTCTCGCGGGCGATACGAACACCTTCTTGTAGTTTCTCGAGCGTCGGGTTACTCATCACACCGGGGTTCTCAACGATGTTTTTCCCCGCAGTCCGCAGCATTGCCACTACTTCATCGTAGAGACCATTTCGTTTGACACTTCCGCTACCGTAGTTGAGCAGCACGGTCTGACCCAAGGAACTCAACTCCTGCGCGAGATAACTCAAAGAATTTTCACCAAAATAAAGTTTGGTAGGATTATGATATATAAAATTGCCTTGCATACTATATTATTGTTTTAAAAAGAAAGGAGTGACCCTTCCTTGCAATCCTCGCCTTGAGTGATATTAATCGTTGATTAACAACTGATAAAATTCCGGGAAACGGGTTTGCAGCGACACAGGACGGTTGTTCTCCAAGAAACAATGGGTGCTCTGTGCAGTACAAACGACTTGGTCGTCCACCGTCATCGTATAGGCGAACGAAATCTTGAGGTTGCTTATTTTCTCCACTTTGACGACGATGGAGATGACGTCCTTGAAGGTAGTCGGATGTTTATATTGTAGTGCGACGGACAGAACGGGCGACACCACTCCTTCAGCCTCCATGCGTTCGAAACCATAACCGAGCTGGTCCATCCAGTCGATGCGGGCTTCCTCCATAAAACGCACATAATTAGAGTGATGCGTGATACCCATACGATCACATTCGTAATATTTGACGCAATGTAAATAAGGTTTCATATCGGGTTTACAAGTGATATTTATCGTGACAAAGACGTATATACATCTCGTTGGCCTCTCTCGCCCAACTGTCTTGCCACTTCGGGTCACGGAAATAGGTCTGCGCTTTCTCAAACCATTGTAGCGCCTCTTTCTTGCTACCGAAAGGTCGTGGCGCATAGAAGAGCGAGGTGCCTAAATAAGATAGAGTCAGCGGGTCATGAGGCGCTTTCTTGGCCGCCTCTTTAGCCAGACTCATTGCTTTAACCGGGTGAAAAGACTCATGAAGGCGCAGCTCAAACACATATACCGCCGACATATACATCTCGTAATGTCCGACGGGAAGGGAGTTTCTGCACGCCTCCACATGTTCTCTAAAACGGCTTACGTACGGTTTAGCCGCCTCTTTATCGGCAGAGACAACATAGCCGCAGTAACCATACTCATAGAGGAGGGCTCCTCCCCCCTTCTCCACCCTAAAGGGAAGAGTGTCGATATAGGTTTTCCACACGGACATGTCTTCGCGGCGATACGCATCAAGCATGTCTCTGTCGGATTGCGCCGACAGAGACATGCTGATACATAAAGCGATGAGAATCAACCTAATCCGCATGGTTGATAATCCGTTTATTTACCGGCACGCTCGAGTAAGAGTGTACGTGTCGGCTGGTCGCATACCTCAGCCGGACCATAGTACTGGATCGGACCCGGATAGATGTAACTGGTCTCAGGATCTGCCCAGTCCTCACGGTGTGCCTGCAGATATTGGAAGGGCTTGCCGTTGAGGTCCACAAGTGCTTTCTGGATCACCGGTTTCATCTTACCGTTACGCTTCTCCATGTTCATCATCATCGTGATAGGCACACCACCGGCGAGCCATTCAGCAGCAGGCTTGGTAAGGTTGCGCACGAGCGACATATAACCCGTCTTGCCTGCAGCGATGAGGTGAGTAGCGTTCACGCCGATCGAGTAGCAGTAGTCGGCATCGAAATTCGACGGCATAGCGCAACGTCCTTCGTAGCCGAAGAAGTGGTTGAGCGCGGAGAACTTACCTTTGTACTCGCCGTTTGCCTTGAGTTGAGCCAGACGTTTGCCTACCATTTCGATGAGCAGTTTCTCGGTCTCGATCTGCGATACCATCACATTTCCGTGCGGGTCACGATCGAGCGTCAACTGACGGGCGATACCCTTCGGCAGCGAACGATAGAGGTCGCAGGAAGCCTTACTCAGTTTGGATTTGACGTATTCGCGTTTTGCGTCATCGCCGTCAAGCGAGGTGAACTCCTCGTTAGCAGCCAGCATATCATTGAGTTCTTGAATGAGGATTCGCATGGCAGGGATGAACTCGATGAGGCCTTCCGGAATCAGAACGGTTCCGAAGTTAAGACCCGCGTTAGCACGATTGACAACCACCTTTACGATATCCTCGACGATGTCGTTGAGCGTCATTTTCTTTGCCTCCACTTCCTCGGAGATGAGGCAGATATTCGGCTGGCTCTGGAGTGCGCACTCGAGTGCGATATGCGATGCCGAACGTCCCATGAGGCGGATGAAGTGCCAGTATTTCTTTGCAGAGTTAGCGTCGCGCTGGATGTTACCGATGAGCTCGGCGTACGTCTTACAAGCGGTGTCAAAACCGAAGGAGGTCTCGATCATCTCGTTCTTAAGGTCGCCGTCGATAGTCTTCGGGCAGCCGATGACTTGGATGCCGCATTGTTTCTGGAGATAGTACTCAGCGAGCACACACGCGTTGGTGTTCGAATCGTCACCACCGATGATGACAACTGCCTTGATACCAAGTTTTTTGCAGATCTCGATACCGTTATCAAACTGCCAAGTCTCCTCCAGTTTGGTACGACCGGAACCGATGATATCAAAACCGCCGGTATTGCGGTACTCGTCGATGATAGAACCCGTGAGTTCCTGGTATTTGCCGTCAATCAAACCACTCGGACCACCGAGGAAACCATACAACTTGTTGTTCGGATTCAATGCCTTCAGACCGTCGTACAGACCGCTGATGACATTATGACCGCCGGGGGCCTGACCGCCGGAAAGGATCACACCGACGTTAAACGGCTCGGCACATTTGTTCTCGCCCGTCGTAGGTTCCATCGTGATAATAGGCAGACCATAGGTATTAGGGAAGAGTTTCTTGATCTCTTCCTGGTCAGCAACGGATTGTGTTTTCTCGCCCTCTACGAGGCGTACGGCGCCCAGCAACGCAACCGGCATTTTCGGCTTGTAGTTCTGGCGCGCGATCTGTAATGGAGATTTTTGCATAATGGTTAGTATTTTAGTTGTTAATAATTCTATAGTTGACTATTTTTTTTGATCGCTCTCGATAAGCGATAATAGCTGCTCTACGGCTTCTTCCTGCGGGATATTTTTGAGGACACACTCTTTGCCGCGATAGAGGGAAATGCGATCACGTCCGGCTCCCACATAGCCGTAATCGGCATCCGCCATCTCACCGGGGCCGTTCACTATACAGCCCATGACGGCTATTTTTAGTCCTTGGTCCTTAGTCGTTAGTCGTTGGTCAAGCGCAGCTTTTACCTTATGGATGGTGTCCTCTAAATTGAACATTGTTCGTCCGCACCCCGGGCAGGAGATATACTCCGTTTTATATATACGTACGCGCGCGGCTTGCAGGATATCTTTGCTCAGGAAATTGAGTTTTGTCTCCGAGAAATTCGGATTGACCAGCGTCAGTTCGGTAGCCTTGTAATCCCAAAGCAGACGTCCACATTCAGCCGCAGCCTGCAGGCAGTACAGGTTCCAGTCCGTCTCATAACTCGTATAACGGATCTCTGCGTCACCGCCGATATTATCCAATACCTCGGCCGTCATACTGCCATCATAACGGATGGAGTCTTCGTCTGTGAAGTAGTCCACGAGGTCTTGGGCAACCGGAATCTCGTTCTCCGGCGCCTCGGAGAGGCTGACACGGATGGTGTCTCCGATGCCATCTGCGAGCAGGGCACCTATACCGACGGCGGACTTGATTCTTCCGTCCTCGCCTTCACCGGCCTCTGTCACACCAAGATGCAAGGGGAAAGCCATTTGCTCCTTGTCCATCGTCTTGACCAGCAAGCGGACGGTTTCCACCATAACGCGTGTATTGGAGGCCTTGACGGAGATGACGATATCCTTGAAATCCTGTTCGACGGCGATGCGAAGGAACTCCATGACGGAGGCTACCATGCCTTGCGGCGTGTCGCCGTACTGGTTCATCATCCGCTCAGAGAGTGAACCATGATTTACACCGATACGAATTGCCGTATGATGCAGACGACATAGATCAAGCAGGTGGAGAAAACGCTCCCTCAGTTTGGTCTCGTCTTTGCTATAGTTGCCTGGGTTGATACGGACGGCTTCGACCACTTGCGCCGCAGCGTCCGCTACTTCGGAATTAAAATGTACATCCGCCACCAGCGGCACAGCGGTTAACACTTGCGCGTGGATCTCGCGGAGCGATTCCACTTCTCTGAGACCCTGCGTCGTGAAACGCAACAACTCTGCTCCGGCTTCGATGCAACGTCTGGCTTGATCGACAGAAGCGTCTATATCGTTGGTCGAAGTGTTCGCCATCGTCTGAATTCGGATGGGGTAGTCGGAACCGATAAAAATGTTGCCAACTTGCACATTGATGGTCTTTCTTCGCTTATTTTCTAATTTTATTTGCATAAAAATGCCCTAAAATGCTATTTTTTGTTAAAAAAATTCAAAAAAATTTGGTCATGTCAAAAAAATGTAGTACCTTTGCACCCGCTTTTCGAAAATTAGATTTTTTGAGTCCCTCTTGGGGTCCCCGAAAATTTCTAATTTTTGGGGAGAGCGGGAACACGGCGAAAATTCTTATGAGCGACATTGTCGCGAGTCGTATTAAGCCGTAGTTCACGCGAGAGAATCAGTAGCTCAGCAGGTAGAGCACATCCCTTTTAAGGATGGGGTCCTGGGTTCGAGCCCCAGCTGGTTCACAAGGAAGAGAGTTTCGGCTCTCTTTTTTGTTTTCTGTTCTCCTTTCTCATTCTTTCAAATAGCGCCTTGCAATTTTGCATGCAAAATTACTACAAAAAATCCGAATGTGCAAGATTTTCTTCAAAATAATCGTTTGAACGTAGTAAAAAAAGGAATAAAATGTATTTTTTATTTGTTTTTTAATAGAAAAATTAGTAACTTTGCACTTCCAATTGAGAATAACAAACATTTGAACTATTTAATTCTATGAAGACAAGTACTAGAGGAAGTGAAGTAAGTTTTCAGCTGTCAGTAATCACAGCTATCAGCCGTCAGGTCGCATGACTCTGGCGGCTGTTTTTTATGTGAACCTGTCGGTCTTGGCACGGATTTTGCAAAGGAGTACTTGCAACTAAAATTATTCAGAACTATGAAAAAGATATTTAGATTTTTGGGCATCGGACTGCTCGTCGCAGCCGTCAGCGCCGCAACAACACTCGCTGTCTTGAAATACAGCAATCCGCAATTTCAAATCACCAATTACAAATCACAAATCACTAATGATTCCACCGGAATCCCTGTCGCCTACAGCCGTTTTGCATCTCTGCCGCAGGCAGGCGAGACGGATTTTACCAATGCGGCGGAACTCTCTGTCAATGCCGTAGTCCACGTCAAGACGACCTACCGCAACCAGGTTTCCTCGCAGCAGATGGACCTCTTTGAGTTCTTCTTCGGCCGTCCGGGACAGCAACGTGAGATGCCGGCGCAGCAGGCGTCCGGTTCGGGTGTCATCATCTCCGAGGACGGTTATATCGTCACTAACAACCACGTCATCGACCGTGCGGACCAGATTCAGGTTGTCCTCAACGACAAACGCGAGTACACGGCTACGCTGGTCGGCACCGACCCGAACACGGATATCGCGCTCCTGAAAATCGAAGAGACAGGTCTGCCGGTGATCCTGATGGGCAACTCCGACGACCTGCGCGTCGGCGAATGGGTGCTTGCGGTCGGCAATCCGTTCAACCTCACTTCGACCGTCACGGCAGGTATCGTGTCCGCCAAGGCGCGTAACATCAACATCCTTAACGCAGAGATGAAGATTGAGTCGTTCATCCAGACCGACGCGGCAGTCAATCCTGGCAACTCCGGCGGTGCGCTGGTCAACACACGCGGCGAACTGGTGGGTATCAACACCGCCATCGCCTCGCAGACCGGTTCCTATTCAGGCTACAGTTTTGCCGTTCCGACGAGTATCGTGCAGAAAGTGGTGAGCGACATCCGCCAGTACGGCGTTGTGCAACGCGCTATCCTCGGCGTGCAGATGCGTGAGATCACATCTGAACTTCAGAAAGAGAAAAAACTGACGACCCTTCAAGGGGCATACGTGGAACGCGTAGTGCCGGACGGTGCGGCGGAGAAAGCAGGCATCAAGAGCGGCGATGTGATTACGCGTGTTGACGATGCGGCTGTCAAGACCGGCACTGACTTGCAGGAACATATAGGTCGTCACCGTCCGGGTGATGTAGTGAGCGTGACGCTGCTCCGTGATGGCAAGACCATGACCGTTCAGGCAACGCTCACCAACCGCGAAGGAGGCACGGGAGTCATCTCAGCCGAAGACAAAGCGTCTGTCCTGGGTGCTACGTTCTCCGAACTGACCGATGCGCAGAAAGAGCGGCTGGGTATCAACTACGGCTTGCAGATCAAGTCGCTCAAGGCAGGCAAACTGAAGAGTGCCGGTGTTCCCTCGGACTTCATCATCTTGAAAGTCAACAACCGCTCCGTGCGCACCGAGGAAGACCTTGACGACATCGTCCGCCGTGCCAACTCAGCCTCCGAGCGCGACCGCGTTCTGTTTATCACGGGATGTACACCGCAAGGCAGAGTTCGATATTATGCTGTCAATCTGGCAGAATAAAAGATGCACGATTGATTATTAAGAAATAGCGGGCAACCATTTATTGGCTGCCCGCTATTTGCATATTCACTTTTTCTTTCAGAGAAAGTTATTACATCACAATGTTGACAATCCGGCCGGGGACGACGATGACTTTTTTAGGCGTGTTGCCGGCAAGATATTTGGATGTGTCTTCGTGCGCGAGGACAAGTTTCTCGACTTCCTCTTTCGGGGTGTCCTTCGGGCACTCAAACGTGAAACGCACTTTGCCGTTGAACTGAACCGGATATTTTACACTGTCCTCCACGAGGTACGCTTCGTTGCAAACCGGCCACGATTCGTTTACAACGAAATTGCTGATTGCTGATTGCTGATTGCTGATTGCTTGGCATCTATGCCACATTTCCTCTGCGATATGCGGAGCGTACGGAGCGAGAAGAACCGCAATCGGTTCAAGGATTGCACGCTTGTTGCACTTGAGCGCACTCAGTTCGTTCTGCGCAATCATGAACGCCGGAATAGAGGTATTGAACGAGAAGTTCTCGATGTCCCACGTGATCTTCTTAATGAGCTTGTGCAGGCTCTTGAGTTCTTCTTTCGTCGGTTCCTCATCGGTGACATTCTCGTACATGTTCCATAGTTTCTTCAGGAAGCGATGCACGCCGTCAATACCGTTGGTGTCCCATGGTTTGGACATCTCCAGCGGACCGAGGAACATCTCATATAGACGCAACGTGTCTGCGCCGAACTTAGCGATGACGTCATCGGGGTTCACAACGTTGAACATCGACTTGGACATCTTCTCCACTGCCCAGCCGCAGATATACTGCTTTGCGCCGGCGGTGTAGCCAGTGAGTTCAGACGAGGTGCCGTCCGCAAAAACGAACTCGGCGTTCTTGAACTCCGGCATCCATGCACGGAAAGCGTTGATGTCCAGCACATCGTTGTTGACGATATTCACGTTCACGTGAATCGGCTGCACTTTGTCCTTGTATTCGGGGTTCTCGATGAGGTTGTAACTGATATACAGGTTACCCGTCGCACCCTCGCCGATATAGCGATAGACGAAGTTCGAGCGACCTTGAATCATACCTTGGTTGATGAGTTTCTTGAATGGCTCATCTTCGCATACATAGCCCAAATCATAGAGGAACTTATTCCAGAAACGCGAGTAGATCAAGTGTCCTGTCGCGTGCTCGGAACCGCCCAGATACAGATCCACCTGACGCCAGTAATCGTTCGCTTGTTTGCCCACGAGTGCCTCGTCATTATGCGGATCCATATACCGCAGATAATATGCAGATGAACCGGCAAAGCCCGGCATCGTGCAGAGCTCCAGCGGGAAGACGGTCTTGTTGTCTATCAGCGATTTATCTACTACTTTGCGGTTCGCTTCGTCCCATGCCCAGACAGCGGCGTTGCCCAACGGCGGTTCGCCTGTCTCGGTCGGCAGGAAAGCACTCACCTCCGGCAGTTCGAGCGGCAGACACTCTTCGGGCAGCGTATAAGGCATGCCGTCCTTGTAATAAACCGGGAACGGTTCGCCCCAATAACGCTGACGGCTGAAGATAGCGTCACGCAAACGATAGTTCACTTTCACACGACCGATGCCGGTGTTGGTGATATATTCCTTCATCGCCTGAATAGCGTCCTTGACTTCCATGCCGTTGAGGAAACCGGAGTTGATCATCTTGCCCTCTTTGGCATCAAACGACTCCTCAGAAACATCCGCTCCTTCAATCAGCGGAATGATCGGCAGATTGAAATGTTTCGCAAACGCGTAGTCGCGGCTGTCATGTGCCGGAACCGCCATGATAGCACCTGTTCCGTAGCCCGCGAGCACGTAATCGGAAATATAAATAGGTATCTCGCCTTGAGTGAGCGGGTTAATAGCGTACGAGCCGGTAAACACACCCGTCACTTTGCGGTCGGCAATACGCTCACGCTCCGTGCGGTTCTTGCAGCGTGCCAGATAAGCGTCCACTTCTGCTTTCTGCTCCGGCGTTACGACCCGTTGTACATACTCGCTCTCCGGCGCAAGAACCATAAACGTCACACCAAAGACCGTATCCGCACGAGTCGTGAAGATGGTCATGGACAATTCTTCATTTTCCTTGGTACTTGGTACTTTGTCCCTTTGTACCTTAAATACCATCTCTGCTCCTTCAGAACGGCCGATCCAGTTGCGCTGGGTTTCTTTGAGACTCTCAGTCCAATCAATGCGGTCCAAACCCTCCAACAAACGGCCGGCATAAGCACTCACGCGCAGACACCACTGCCTCATGACGCGTTGCTCCACCGGATAACCGCCGCGGACGCTCAAGCCCTCACTCACTTCGTCATTCGCGAGTACCGTTCCAAGTTTCGGACACCAGTTCACTTTGGTATCCGCGAGATAAGCGATACGATAGTTCATCAACTTCTCCTGCTGCTCTTTCTCGCTCATGGTCGCCCATTTCGGGTCGTTCGCCTCGAACTCCGCAATCAGCTTGCTAATAGGTTGTGCTTTCTGCGTCTTCGGGTCGAAATAGCTGTTGAACATCTGCACAAACGCCCATTGAGTCCACTTATAGAACTTCGGATCGCACGTGCGCACCTCGCGGTTCCAGTCGTAGCAGAAACCGATTTTCTTGAGCTGCGAGATATAGCGGTCGATGTTCTCGAAGGTCGTTTTCTCCGGGTGTTGTCCGGTCTGAATAGCGTATTGCTCCGCCGGCAGACCATAGGAGTCAAAACCCATCGGGTGCAACACGTTAAAGCCTTTCAACCGTTTGTAACGGCTGTAAATATCGCTGGCAATATAGCCTAACGGGTGACCGACATGCAATCCCGCTCCCGAAGGATAAGGGAACATATCCAACACATAGTAGTGCGGCTTGTCGGACTCATTGGAAACGGTATAAACACCGTTCTCTTCCCACGCTTTTTGCCATTTTTTCTCAATCTCTGAAAAATTATATTCCATACTAAAAAACAATTTTGCTTGCAAAATTACTACTTTTTTTTGACATACGCAAGCATTCGGGCATTTTTTTGCCAAATAGAATGAAATTTAGCCCAAAAGCGTCTCTGCGTCGCTATACGCGCAACTCACGAACTAATCAACGATGAGTTCAATAGGAGTGACTTGGATAGTTGTGTCCTTAGTATCCGCAAAGAAACTGTCAAAAATAGATCTATTTTGCTGCTTCTTCGGAATACGCAGTGTCACTTCCGAACTAATGTCTTGTCGGCCTTTCCGTAAAGGTGCGATCTTTGCTTGGTACACTACCTTTGTTGACACGGGCATACCCTCATATAACGAGTTCTGAATGAAGCTTTCAAGCGGCTCCTTTCTATACCATTGGTCATCATCTCCTGTCATTTTCACTTTCAACACAGATATAGCATCAGCGCTTGTGATGTTTGTCACTATGCGCACTTCATAAAGAATCGTGTCGCCGATTGAAGGGCTTAGGTTGCTGACAGTTGGTTCTACAAAGAGAATTTTCTTGCTCTTCAAGTCAACCGAATCGTTTGTGACGTATATCTCATACGGCTTGGAAACAATTGTCCGTCCGGAAGTAGTTTTGACACAAAATTCAGGAAATACGAACTTTCCCTCTTGATTGAACTGCAACGTGTAGTTAAAACTTTGCTTGCACATTATAAGCATTGTGTCTTCGTATTGATTTCTGAACGTGGATAAGGATTTAAAAGGTCCTGCCAATTTTTTGCAAGTCCGGTTTGTCTTATCAAACTCCACTGGAGAAGCGGACACAATCCGTTCTGTTGAGTCATTCGTGTAGAAATCGTAAGAGACAACATGTGTCCCTTTGTTAATAATAAGAGGCGCATTGACAACAATAGTGTCCCACGTGAATCTGCTGGAAACTTGGGCGTGAACCAAACCGGTAATTGTCAGACCGAGTGAAAGGAGTAGTAATTTGTAGTTCATAAAGCGAATCCATTTTGCTCGCAAAATTACTACATTTTTTTGACATATGCAAGAAGTTCAAGTATTTTGTAGATTTTTTGCGTGTATTTAGCCTCCGTTTACTCTTCAATGAGCCTCTATTTAGCCTTCATTCCCGTTACCATCTCGTTACCATTACGTACGTCACCGTCCTGTTTTTTATCCGCTTATTACCCTAAAAAGTATCCGATTATTAAGATTTTGTCGCCTCTGACTTGACTCCGACTTAACTCCGTTTTGCCTCCGATATAAGTCCGATAAAAAACTCACATAAAAAAAGCCCATTTTATGCTTCGAAAAATGTACGATTCTTAAGATTTCTGTGGTTGTTCTACTCGCCAAATTGTAGCAGTCAATCAGCCACTCTCAAGCCACTCTCGTGGCACTTTTAGATATAGTGCGAGAAGGCAACAACAAAGGCACTCTTTGCAGAATGCCTTTGTGTGATGATATTAGGAAATGTACTAAATAAATTACAAATCTTTCCCTTTGCAAGCATCTAAAACATTTTTAGTAATTCTTTGACCGTTTTTACCTGATAATCTCCAGATGTCAGCTCTGCTTATTTCTTTAGCACCACCTCCCATAAGATGCGCAATAAAACTAACTACTTTTTCTAAGTAATCGCCTTTTACAAAATTTGTTCCTTGCGCATAACGGCTATGCGTATTTCGAGTTATAAAATCAATTTTAGCCATAACAAATTTGATTTAAATTGTTTCACAAATCAATATCGTCTATAAGATTCGGATATCCACGCCAAGCGGCTTTTTGACCACGCGGAATATGGAGTTCTTTGATCTTACCATAGATATTTTCTACATGTTCTGCATCGCAGAAAGGTTCATTAAAATAGAAATACAAAACTACTTTGTTTGCATTATTTGTTTTTAAACGCTTATCTCCATAATAATTATAAGTAACTCCATATAATTTTTTCATTTGTTCATTACTTAGCCATTCACAGCCAGCCGGTTTTATAATATTAATAGGTGAATAAAATTCCTGTAATGGACAATCAAAGAAGGCGTTTAGTGGCAATCCGATTGACTTTACTTCATCAAAATAGGTTCTATCATCCAATGCCCATGCTTGAACTTTAGAATTTCTCAAATCAACTTTTTTAATCGCACAATTTCTAAAACAACTCTGCCCTAAAAAATATAATGAGTCTGGGATATTTATTTCTTCAAGACTTTTACAATCCGCGAAGACATAATCTCCTATTACTTTCGTTTCGTTTGAAAATTGGACTTTTTTTAGTTTCTCGGGATCTTCTTTGCCAAATATATTCTTTACCCATAACAATTTTTGTGGCAAGATAAGAGTTTCTAATTGCGTTAGACCAGCAAAAGCCGCTTCGGGTAAATAACACTCTTCTCTATAAATTATCTTCCCAGATCCTACAACCTTTTCAATATCTTCTACAGACATGGATTTAGGAAGAAGTAAACTCAAATATTCCAATTGTACATGCGTCTGGTATGCTGTTTCTGTAGAAATTTCTTGGTTATTGTATTTTTGCTCATTCATTTGCTTAGCGGTACTAAATAACCAGTTCATTGCATCAATTTTACCTTTTTCATTTAAATATCTCTCTTTTGCCTTTTCCGTAGACTCAAAGGTAAAACAATCTCGCATATCTAAATACCTTAGATTCTTACATTTTTTTATGGCATCAAATTCTGTTTCGTCCAGAATACCTTTTAGTGTAAGAGATTTGATATTTAAACAAATATCGTCTGTGATAAGATGGGGTAATGTTCCAATACTGTCAAGTTGGAATGTATATGTATCTTCTGCTCCATCTTCTATGTAATTTAACTTTTCCCATCCTTCTTTTTTGTAGTGTTTTCGTGTTCCTTTAGGTATGATAAATTCAACATTGTTTATCACATCGTTTGTAATATTTCCTTTTAGGATAGGTGGATAGTTATGATTTGTTAAATCAACTTGCTTAACACTACTTGCCTCAATACAACTAATATCAAATTCTTCGGCTCCGAGAGGCCACTTAATGGATTCTATTCCTGAAAACGAGAATGCGTTACTACCTATAGCAGTAATATTAGTCAAATCTATATTTTTTAACTGTGTGCATCCCCAGAAACAACAGTCTGGTATTTTAGTAACATCGTTACCAAGGTTTATATGCTCTAGGTACTTATTATCAAAGAATGCACCTTCTTCCAATTCGGTATTTGAGAGGTCTTTAATTATACTTGAAGAAATATCATTATTTATAATCTTTTTCTTGGGCGATTCAACAATTACAATTTTAGGATCTACAAAACCAATTATGTACCAAGAAAGAGCATACTTAGTCGGCAAAAATAACGTATCACAATGAAATGCCCTATCGTGAATATATCTCTCCTCTCCTATGTGTTTTACGATATTAGTATATTCCCACTTATACTTAGAACTACCATATGGTTGATATAAGTTCTTTTTCAGTTTATTCTCATTTGATATTTTACAACCACTATTTGTAATTTTTAGAGATGTGGATTTCATGTTATATTGTTGTGAAAAGTAAAATTCAAAATTGCATCCAACAACAAGTTTGTCGAGATTATATCTTGTTTTATGAAAGCTAAGTTGTTTAGAATTTTTTTCTACGACAAGGTACTTTAAAGTTTCTGAAAACATCATTGTTGTATAATCCCCTAAGTAAGTACGTTTACGCTCTTTTCCCTCTTTCCATTCATATTCTTTCGCGATATTTGTAGCTTCTCCTAAATCCAAATAGGCTATATTGGGCAAACTAAACAAGATAGCCCAATCTTTTTCATTTAGTTCACCAGAAATCTTAAGCGCAGTGGCATTGGGGTCTGCTTTCTTGATGAATTTACCTAACTGACCTGCTTTCTGAAGTTGGATTTCTTGTAGCTGGCCATACTTTGCCGCTTCTTCGGCACTTTGAGCGAAGACTTCGCTCATGAATGTTGCTGTTACCAACAGCAACAAACTAAGAAAAAACTTTCTTGTGTTCATAATAATTTAATAACATTTAGGGTTGTTTATAATATAAACATAAAAAGAGCGTGAACTTTTGTTCGCTTCATTTGAGTTTTTGAGGTCCTGAACTTACCCTGTGAATCAAATTCTACGCAAAAGCCCACGCCAAAAGCGTGAGCGTCATTATGCTTTTGCTTGATTCACAATAAGTTTTGAAGTTGTTCAGGTTTCAAAAACTCAAGTTTGGCTTATAACGCTATTATTTATGTATGTTGTTTGTCTGTTGTTTTATGCCATAGGCTGATTTTGTTTGTTTTATATTTTTCTTTCTCCATCTTTTACGTCTCAGAGAGGGACGATTATTTTATTTTGCCATCAGTTGGTGTTGGACGCTGCCGATGGTGGCGCAATGGATAATTGGCATGTCGCCTGCCGTGTGTTGACGCGGAAGGAAACGACCTTTGGTGACAGCAGAGAGCATCTTCTCGACAAAAGGTTCGAGATTGATTAAGTCCACATGCATTTCGCTATGCGTGAGGTTGTAGAGTTCGTCAGCTGCCGAACGGGAGATTTGCTCTACACCCTCCATATCCAGCAGATATTCATTCTCTAGACTTAACGAAGCAGCCAAACGCTCCATCATTTGACGCGTGTGTAACTCTGCGCCATATTGCTCTTGTATGTTAATAATCTGTTTCATACTCAACTCATGTAATCATATAGGTTAAAACCATCGGGCACCTCAGCCGGAATACGTACCATAATCATTGTGCCCTTGAAATCTATCTCCGGCGGTAAGGCCAGGATCTTACGGTTATTTGCCGCTTGCAGCAACAGAGCACTACCGGATAAAACAGCAAACTCACCTTTCAGACCATCTACCACCATTTTCATATTAGAAGAAATACCATAACCTCGGTTCTCCGTGTCCGGTAGGTTTTTTACGGAATAACCGTTTTGCGCGAGATTAAGGGCATCTGCATCGCTATCACCTAATTTGTCAAGGTGTTTTTGTGCTGCCACATAGCTTCCATATATAGTTATACCAAAATCCGCAAGTATGATCTCTATGGTTTTCGCCGCTTTGTTGTACATCAAATACGCATAGCCTTTGTCCGTTTGGGCATGTTGCTGAATGTTACAAATCAACTCGTCCAACAAATAAGTCAGAGGCATATTGAGCACTTTAAGTGACTCCGGTATATATGGTTGCAGGTGTTCTTTCAGTTGCGCAATAACACTCGCCGTAGATTCGTCGTCCAAAGCAAACGGCACTATCAGCGCATTTGTTTCACCATAGAAGAGAGTGGTCATCGCATCCAAATATGGATATGCGAACCCCTTTAGATTGCTCTTGGTGACACAATCAAAAAATGCCGACAAGGTGCTTTCTAATGAAAATATGTCTGTGTCGTTTCGCATGTCTTTGCAACTTTCGGCTGCAAAGTTACTAAAAATATTTGAAATACACAAGATTTTCAACAAGAAATGCAAAAGAATTCGTATTTTGTGCTGCAAAGCCTTGTAATGTGCACAAAAAAATCCGCACATTTGATGCAGATTTTTTCTTTCTCCTTTCCCGGAGTGCTCGGAAGCACCGCTCGGAGAGGGACGTTTATTTTATTTTGCCATCAGTTGGTTCAGTTGTTCTTGTAACTCTGCCTTGTTCGGCAAATACAATTGGTAACGCGCTGCAAATAAGTTATTGTCAATACCCGCTAAGGCATATTCCATAAGCAACTCATCTTTCCAGACACCGTCTGGATTTTTGGGAAATGCGTGTAGAACAATCTCATATTGAAGAGATTAGACCTTGAATAGCCTTTCCCGAGGCGCACTGTAAGGTCTTTAGATAAATTGGTTAGCAATTGCTTGCCGTATTCCGCTTTCAGTTTGCCTTTTTGCTCGAACTCCACGATATATTCACCGGTATGCCGACTTGCAGCCAAAAGCGAGGTGTTGACCGCAGAGATAGCCTGCGTGCGTGCATCGTTCCACAAATCAGATATTTGTGACACAAGTTGCGCATAACCGGAATCCGTTTGTGCTAACGAATGAAGCCGCTCTATTTTGTCGTTATTGGGCATCGCTGATTTTGATTGTTTCTCTATATTTCTTTGTTTCTATATTTGTCTTTCTCCTTTCCGGAGTGCTCGGAAGCACCGCTCGGAGAGGGACGATTTCTTATTTCGCCAAAGGCGGGATTTATTATTTTACATGTTTTAGTATATCATCCGCATCAATGCTCAAATGTGCAATTCAACTTATTGCGTATGGGTCATCTATTTATCTTCTTTATCCTCGAATGGCAATTCTGCTTTGCCTTTTTCTTCTATGGGGCGTATGTGATCCGAAGCGCGTTCTGACGAAATGACGGAATGACCTAAACGACTCTCGATGTCCGCACGGGCGTTGCGAGCGACCTCGCCACCTTCTTTAGCTGTTTGGCGGCTCTGAGCCATTCCTTTCGGATTGCGTTGACGGGATATTTCCGTCGCAGTCACTTCGGCAAGCGTGTTTAGCGCCAGTTCCACATTCGTCATGTTATCACGCAGATTCTCTTTGGTCAGACCTTTGTGGCGTTTGTATTCACCGGTGGTCATTCCGCTCCAAGCCTGTGTGAGGACATTTGTGAGAATTGCAAAATCCTTCTGCTCTGTAATACCTGCACGATGCCATTCGTCCGTCAGCTCTTTGCGCATTTCGATGGAGCGCATCCTTTCGTTAATCCATTTGTCAGAATAACCTTGGCGGCGATAGTCCTCCACCGCCATTTGAAAGGTCAGCTCCGGATCAATCATCTGGTCTATTCGCTGCTCGCCTAATTTTGCCAACCACTGTTTGACAGGCTCCGCTTTCTTAGATGGAATAGACTGAATGAGACGGAAAATGCCTTGTAAATCAGCGGCTTGAACTTTTCTCCGTTTTCCATCAAAAGCTCTCATTTCAACAGGGGTACAAATTGTACCCCACTTGGAATCTAATTCCGGATCATAACACTTGTACTATATCTACGACAGAGAAATAGTACTTTTCTTGCTCGGGATCCCACACAATGCGGACGCGCTTTCCTTCAAACAGTTGTATGGCAAAATTATCGTCCATCGTTTTGTGGTATTCTTATAGCAATTTCTTTACTTGGTCGTAGACATTCTGGGCGGTGAAGCCGAGTTTTTCGTCGAGGACCTTGTAAGGAGCGGAGAAGCCGAAGGAGTTGAGACCCCAGATAGCGCCGTTTTCGCCCACGAGTGATTCGAGGGTGCAAGGTAAGCCTGCAGTCATACCGAAACGCTTGATGCCTTTCGGCAGGACGGAGTCTTGGTACTCTTTGGGTTGCTCACGGAAGAGACCTTCGGACGGAACGCTTACTATCTGGAGACGGATACCTTCTGCACGAAGGAGTTCTGCGCCACTTAACAACGTACTTACCTCAGATCCCGAAGCCAAGAGAACGACTTGCGGATTCTCATCTTTGGAGACGATGTATGCCCCTTTTCGGAAGCCTTCAAGGTTCACATTAGGCACCGGAGCGATGTCCTGACGGCTGAGAATGAGGGCGGTCGGCGTGTCGTTATTCTCCATTGCCAGCCGCCAAGCGAGCGTCGTTTCCTCGGCGTCCGCCGGACGAAGAACGAGCATCGACGGTTTGCCGCTGTGGTTATGGAGTTTCTCCATCAAACGGATCTGGGCTTCTTGCTCAACCGGCTCGTGGGTCGGACCATCTTCGCCGACACGGAAGGCGTCGTGGCTCCAGATGAACTTAACAGGCAGTTCCATAAGAGCAGCCATACGTACGGCAGGTTTCATGTAGTCGCTGAATACGAAGAACGTGCCGCAGGCAGGGATAATACCGCCGTGAAGCGCCATACCGATCATGACGCACGCCATGGTGAGTTCGGACACACCGGCTTGCAGGAATTGACCGCTGAAATCGCCTTTCTTGAAGGCGTGGGTCTTCTTGAGGAAACCATCGGTCTTATCGGAGTTCGAGAGGTCGGCGGACGAAACAATCATATTACCCACGTTCTCTGCCAGATGGCTGAGTACGGTCGCTGAAGCATTTCGGGTAGCCGCTCCGGGTTTTTGCTCAATCAGACTCCAGTCGATGCAGGGTGTCTCGCCGGACATGAAGGTCTCGTATTCATTCGCAGCCTGCGGGTTAGCTTGTTTCCATTCGTAGTACTGCGCATATTTCTTATTCGCCATTTCGCAGAGTTCCACTGCACGATCGTCGTACAGTTTCTGCACCTCCGGGAAGATAGCGAACGGATTCGTCGGATCGCCACCGAGGTGCTCGATGGTCTTCTCGAAGGACGCACCGGCTTTAGAGAGCGGTGCTCCGTGGGTCGAACATTTGCCTTCCCAGTTAGCCCCTTCGGCCGTCACACATCCCTTACCCATCGTCGTATGGCCTATGATGATCGACGGACGTCCTTTCTCTGCTTTCGCTTTGATGATTGCCTCACGGATCGCATCGGGATCATTACCCGGAATCTCCTGAACATACCATCCCCACGCCTTGTATTTGGCAGCCACATCTTCGGAGGTCACTTCGCTGCAACCTGTGGAGAGCTGGATGGTATTCGAGTCATAGAACATAACGAGGTTATCGAGTCCGAGGTGTCCGGCCAGACGGCCTGCGCCCTGCGAGATCTCTTCTTGAACGCCACCATCGGAGATAAAGGCATAGATGGTCGGGTTATGAATCTCACCGTAGCGGGTGTTGAACCATTTGGCAGCGATCGCAGCTCCTACAGCGAACGTGTGTCCCTGTCCAAGCGGACCGGAGGTATTCTCAATCATTCGCTCGATCTCACGCTCCGGGTGTCCGGGCGTAACTGAACCCCACTGACGGAGGTTTTGCAGATCTTCGAGGGTAAATTTACCGGCCAGACAGAGCTGTGCATAGAGCATCGGAGCCATGTGTCCGGGATCCAAGAAGAAGCGGTCACGCGCTTCCCAGCCCGGGTTCTGCGGGTCATATTCAAGGAACTCGCTAAAGAGGACGTTAATGAAGTCCGCGCCACCCATCGCACCGCCCGGGTGACCACTCTTAGCTTTCTCTACTGCTGCTGCAGCCAGGATACGAATGTTATCCGCTGCGCGATTCATAAGTTGTGTTGAATTCATAATATTAAAGTATTTAAAACCTCCATCCTAAATAATAACTTGCGCCCCATCGGGTGTTTCCTCTCTTACCGAAGCCGGGGATGTATATCGGTCCCATCTCGTCCGCCAGCAACCCGTCTTTCTCGCGGGTAAAGAGGATTTTGAGTCGTCCCGTCCATCCCATATAGAATCCGGTATTCTTCACTTTCGCTATCTCGACCTGACAGCCCGCAACAACCTCTCCCCAGCAATCCACTTTCTTCGGCTGAAAGTCCGTGCCGATACGGATACCAAGCAGCAGGGCGTGCGGGGACTCGGGATGCCGCTTGAACGGACATATATCGCATCCCACACGCATGTATCCGCCATACTGATTATAGTGTAACGAATCGCCTTTGCTCGTCTGCCCTCCGGCACAACCTAACTCCAGCGTAGGATAGAACCGATACTTGAGGCGCCAGTTCATCGCCAACTCGTACTGCTGCAACTTACCCGAACTGAGAGCCGCCGCCAAAGCCGCCGCTCCGATATCGAGTTTGAGCGTCATGCCTTGGTAGATCGGCTGCTTCGGCTTCGACTCTTTCGTCGCCACCGTAGTCGAATCCGCGGCATAGAGTCCTACGCTCAGCAGCAACAGACCTACTATGTTACATAAGCGATTTAGCTTCATTCTTCAGTTCCTCGAGTGCTTTATCAGAGGGTGTCAATCCGTTCGAGTTAAACGCCGTCAGAAGCGTTGTGGCATAGACCTGTGCGTTCGCGTTCTTCGGCAGTTGCGCCGCCATAGCGATGACGAACGCGCCGAGTTGGTCACGGGCATTGATGATCAAGTCCCACACCTCTTCGCTCACATAGACCTGCTGCGACTGATTATGGTCAAACTCCGCGCGGATGGTCTGCAGCAAGTATTGTTGCATCTGCATGACCGTCCAGGTCGTAAATGCGTCCGGCTGGTTCTGGCGCAGCTCCATGATCATGTGCTCGGGCTTGGTACGCTCAAGTAGCAGCGTGAGACGCTCGTACGCCCGCAGACGAATCGGCGAAATTGTCTTCTGGCTCTCCCGTTTGAGTTCCCACATACGTTTCTTCTCCTCGTTGCGGAATTGCGAGTACTGGATCAACCAGAACCCGAAAATCATTACCACAACGACCAACACGATCAGCAGTATATACGTTGTATTCATAGCGTTAATTTAAAAACGCTGCAAAGTTACACAAAAAAAAGCACATACGCAAGGATTTGTGCTTTTTTTTTGCGAGGCGGATTAAAATCCGCAATTATTGAAGAGCCTGATGGCATTGCGCAGATGGAACCGGTTTGCAAGTGGTGTAGATGATGCGAAGCCAGGCGAGGGTGTATGTGAGGACGCCAAGCCAGAGAGTCGAATGGACGTAATTGCAGATCTTGGAGGGGCAGAAGAGGTCGATCGGCATCACACACCATAAGACGAACAGCGCCCAGAAAAGGATTTTGTCAAAGACAGGACGCTTGTCCTCCAAAAAATACCACAAGGCATAGCCCGTCATGGCGATCGTATAAGTCGTATATTCCGCCGCTTCACTGAAGAGGACGATATACCCCATCAGTCCTGCCAATGCGCCGACGCGGAAAGGAAGCCCCACCCCGCCCCTCCCCTTAAAGGGAGGGAGTATTGGAAGGAGGAACGGAATCGCCAGGAGGAGCAGGGCGGCCGCCTGAAAAATACGCATGTGGGACAAAGCGAAGGTGCGTATTCCCGGCACAAAAAGGATTGAATAGTAGGTGCCGGTGGACTGATGGGAAGTCAACTGAGCAAACCAGTTCTCATATCCGGCGAGCAGTCCTTCCACACCTCCATTAAGCGCAGGAAGCAAGAGAAAACCTATTCCCGTGAGCACAACATAACCTGCATTACGCCAGAAACGCGGATAGCAGAGCAGAAGCGCCAGTTCGATAGCCCCGTAGATCTTGGTCGTCGCAGAGAGCATGATCAGGAGGATTGCCCAGAAAGACTGATCGCGCTCCAGTAGCACAAACGCCCATACGAAGATCGCCGCCACCAAGAGGTTAAACTGGAAGCAGAACAAACTCTGCGCCACCGTCAGCAGCAGATATAGCATGATCAACGGCGCCTTTTCCGAAAGGACACCGGGCAGGTTCTTTACCGCAAAATAAAAGACCGTATAGCCAAACAGATTCCATGCAAAACCGCCAAGATAAAACGGCAAGAACGCAAAAGGTGCGAACAAGACACAGAAGATAGGCGAATAGATGAAAAAACGATGGTGAACATCCACAAAATCCTGCGTATAGGGGTTGATACCCTGCCAGAACTGCAAAGTGGCATCCCGGAAGACGCAGTAGTTCTCCGCCCCGCCGCGGAACAACTCAATCGCCGAAGCAGCTACGGCGATGACAAACCCCAACCAGTAGATATTACGGGAAACCGTAAAGAAAGACAGGAACTTTTTCATACTTTCTCGTCGTTATATCTGCGTACAAAATAACCCGGTCTGTTCTTGGTCTCATTGAAAATACGCCCCAGGTATTCGCCTAAAACGCCTATCGTGAGCAGTTGAATGCCACCGAGGAAAAGGATGGTCACCATAATCGTCGGATAGCCGGCCACCGGATCACCATAAAGCAAGGTGGTAATGAGGATATACACCAGATAGATAAACGCCACAAACGAGACGCCTATACCCAGGTACATCGCTATGCGTAGCGGCGCGACGGTATAACTGGTCATGCCGTTGATGGCGAGGTTGACGAGTTGTGAGAACCGCCATTTGGAGGTACCCTGCTGCCGCTCCAACTGGTCATAATAGATGCCTTTTTTCTTAAAGCCTATCCATGAGTAGAGTCCTTTCGTATTACGCTCCGACTCACGCATCTTACGCAGTGCCTCGATGCAGGTTCGGTCGAGGAGGCGAAAATCGCCGGTGTTCTTCTGTATGGGCACACGCGTCAGGCTCTGAAGCATAACGTAGTACCACTGCGAGGTCTTCTTCTTAAACCATGACTCGCGGCTCAAGCGGCGCTGCGCATATACATCGTCATAGCCTTCTTCCCATCCCTTGATCATCTCCGGGATCGCCGAGACAGGGTGCTGCATATCGGCATCCATGATAATCACCGCATCTCCTTTGGCATAATCGAAGCCAGCCATCATCGCCACCTCCTTGCCGTAGTTACGCGAGAGGTCGATATAAGACCAGTGTTGCGGGTCTTTGTGATGCAACGCGACCATCTTATCCAACGTGGTATCCGTACTGCCGTCATTGACGAGCAGGAACTCCCAGTTATAGGCAGGGTTGTCCTTCAGCACTTGATCCATGCACTCTTGCAGGTGGTCAAAGCAAGCCTCCTCATTGTAGGCGGGCAACAGAATGGTGATTGTCTTTTTCATATCAGAAGAACATTATTGGATTTGACGAATGAGTGTATTATAGTCCACATGGTCGCCTATATAACGCGGCCGTGTGGTGTTGTATTGCGGCGAGAGCAAGTCCCGATCGGTGCGGTAGTCGGGAGTCTCTATGCCGGCAAGTGAAAAGAGCATATGACATATATCGCTATTTACAAAAGGCTTGTTTTGAGCAGCACGTATCTGCTCCATGAGGTCAGGATGGTTCGTACGGAAGGCATCGGACGTCAAGACGAAGAACGGTATCTCAAACTGGTAACGCGCCACCTGCGGTGTGAGGTGGTTCTGGTCGGAACGCTCATAGAAATTACGGTAGTCATAACATTCCTCGCCATGATCGGAGAGATAGACCGCTACCGCATCATGATCCGCAAAAAGTTGCCACAATTCATTCACACAATGATCATGAAAAAGGGTAGCATTGGCGTACTGCGCGCGTATCTCACAGCCATGCGCACCGCCATACGTGGGCGACAGGCTGTCCGCCGTGAAGCGGTTGTAGTCCGACGGAAAACGATCGGCATAACTCACGTGCTGACCTATATAATGAACGATGAACAGGCTCGGACGGGAAAGCGTACCGCCTAACGAATCGGCGATGAAAGCACGCAGGTTGGTATTCAGTCCCGAGTCATAGGCGAAAGTAGCGCTATTACGCGCGGTGAACTGCAGGCGATTGAGATCCGGATGATTGAGAAGCGCTCCGCCTAAATTGGAGAACAGACCACCTCCGCCATCCGCGACGAACTGGTTAGACCAATAATAGACGTCATAGCCTGCTTTGCGGAAGACTGCAGGAAAAAGCGTGTGGTTCATCCAGTTATCCGGTTCATCCTCGCTCCAGGTAGAAAGGATGTTTTGCATAACCTGCGCCGTGAGGTTAGACTGGGTGACGACATCAGAGAAGAGATAGAGTTGCCCCTCGTCGCGCAGTCGGCACAGGTTAGGCGTTGTAGGCAGCGAAGCTTCGTTATAAAGCGGCGTGTGATACTTATTGAACGACTCGCCAATAATAAGCACTATACAAGGCGAGCGAAAGGTACAAGCGTCCACCTGAGTTCGTTCGACAGCGGGCACCAGGATCTTGTATTCGCGCACCGTTACCACTGAGTATGCGACGCCATACGCAAAGCGTATAGCAGGCGTTCGAAGGCACGGCAGGTAGCGCTCGTCATTAAGTTGCGCCACCGAATCGAGAGAGAAACAGCGGATGAGCTTGATATGCGAACCTTCGCCCCGCACAGCGGACCACAAAGTGCAGATACAGAAAAGTCCAAACAGGACTTTACGCACTTTATTCGGCAGCGACGGCCAAAGCATTGTGGTTCTTTTGGCAAGCAAGACAGCCACCACGCCGCAAGCGAGCGTAATCCACAAAGCAGGCATCGCCCATAGGCCGGAGAGGAACTCCGACGCCTCACGGGTATCTGTCTCGAGGACCAGTTTGACCAGACGCACTGTGATCAGAGACGAATAGAAAAGCACCGAGAAGATCTCCGTCAGCCAAAAGAGGATCGCTACTATCCATACCACCCAATGAAGCCTGACAGGACGAAGCAGCGTAGCCAGCACGCAATACAGATACGCCCCCCAGAGCGGTATCAGCAACGCCAGAAAGATATCAGTGGACATGCCGATATTACTGACTATGGTCAGTATTACCGCCAGAAAGAGCATGGTCAGATAGAACGTGCGGTTGGTGCTGACCGGATAGAGGAAATATCTATATAGTCGTTTGAGCCAGTTCATGATAGGTAACAAACTCCGCTCCGCGGGCTTTAAGATCCATGATTACCTCTTTGAGCCGTTCGTACATCGGATCACCGGCATGATGACGGATGATAAACGGCATTTTCCATTCGGGACGTTCTCCTAAGGGATAGAACTCCCATGGATGGAAATAAGTATTGAAATAGCCGTCGTGGCGCAGGGTACGGCGCACGAGGGACTTGTAGAACCACAGGGGAAAATTATGCAATGCGAGCCAGAAAAGCGGTATTCGGCACCAAGGGCTGACGGACGCGGGGATCTGCAGCAGTCCGTCTTGGTAGAACCACGTGCGGGGCATGTCGAGGTGCATATACCGTCCGGGGATAAACGCCGGATTGAGCGATGCGTTATACTCGTAACCCTGCCGCTTGAGTTCTTGGATATCCACGGGGAACATACGCGGCTGACGATACCCGTAAACAGGCTTTCCCGTGAGGTCCTCCAATACGTGTTTGGACTCGATCACGTGCTCCGGTTTCGGCTGCCAATGGTCGCAACCATGCGAAGCGATCTCGTGCCCCTCACGGATGATACGTGCTATCAGATCCGGTGCGTTCTGAGCAAAATTAGCGGTACAAAAGAACGTCGCCCGTACGTCACATTCCTTGAGACAATCAAGGATGCGCGTCGTACCGAAACGGGAGATCTCCATTCCCTGCTCTATCGGATCCCATGACACCCCATGTTCCTTGGGTACATCGTATTCCTCGGTATCGAAAGAGAGAAGTACTTTGCCCTCTATCGCTCGCGCCGGAAAATGATACACCAGATACAGCACGGTATATTGTACCAACATCGCCACCGCCATGACCAATACAGGCGCCACGAGGCGATGGATGCCGAGCCAGAGGAAGAGATTGAGCAGCACTATATGCAGCACAAAATTGAGCGCATGGCTTCCGGAGAAACCGATAAAGCGTCCCCACGAAGGACGGGAAGAGAAGGTAAAATAACTGGTAGCGAAGAAATTACCGATAAAACTGATCAGGTATCCGGCTATATAGGCTGCATTCACCGGCATATCGGCCATAAGCAGCAGATAATAAACACCATAGTGGACTGCTGCAGCGCAGCAACCCACTATACAAAATCTGAGGAATGACCGAAATTTCTCTCGCATACCTGCGTCCTCCTAATCAGCGAATCATATCATCGCCGAAGAAGGGTTGCAGTGCTTTCGGGATGCGGATACCTTCCGGCGTCTGGTTATTTTCCAACAGAGCAGCCACGATACGCGGAAGGGCCAAAGCCGAACCGTTCAGTGTGTGGCAGAGTTGCACTTTCTTATCCTCGGTGCGGCGGTAACGACACTTCAGACGATTTGCCTGATAGGTGTCGAAATTAGAGGTACTTGACACCTCCAGCCAACGGTGTTGCGCCTCAGAATAGACTTCGAAGTCATAGCAGAGAGCCGCCGTGAAACTCATATCACCACCCGAGAGGCGGAGAATACGATACGGGAGTTCGAGCTTCTTGAGCAAGCCTTCCACGTGCTCCAACATCTCCTTGTGCGAAGCGTCGGAGTGTTCGGGCGTATCAATGCGAACAATCTCGATCTTTGAGAACTCATGCAGACGGTTCAGACCGCGTACATCTTTGCCGTACGAACCTGCCTCGCGACGGAAACACTCCGTGTAAGCACAGTTCTTGATCGGCAGTTGAGCCTCATCAATGATGACGTCGCGATAGAGGTTCGTCACCGGCACTTCGGCTGTCGGGATGAGGTAGAGGTCGTCCACCTCGCAGTGGTACATCTGACCCTCTTTGTCGGGCAGCTGACCTGTTCCATAACCTGACGCAGCGTTCACTACTGTCGGTGGCATGATCTCCGTATATCCGGCCTTGTTAGCTTCCGCGAGGAAGAAATTGATGAGCGCACGCTGAAGACGGGCACCCTGACCAATATAAACGGGGAAACCGGCACCCGAGATCTTGACACCCAGGTCAAAATCAATGAGGTTGTATTTCTTAGCGAGTTCCCAGTGCGCCAACTTCTCGCTCTGGGCAATACGTTCAGCAGCAATCTTCTCATCCGTCTCGCCATCCCAGTATTTCAGTGCCACAGCACCGTTCTTGGCGATGGCGTCGATCATCGGTAGGTTAGGCCAGTTACCGATGGTAACCGCCAAGTTATCCTCTGCGGAGGCACCTTCCGGTACGATGTCGTACGGGACATTCGGGATAGTAAGGAGCAGTTTGGTCTGCGCCTCTTCGGCGGCAGCCATTTTCTCGTCATACTCAGCGATTTGTGCTTTGAGCGCACCTGTCTGCGCTTTGGCCTCTTCGGCTTCTCCGCGCTTCCCCTGCGCCATCAGCATACCAATCGATTTGCTGATTTTGTTCATTTCTGCCGCAGCGGCATCCTTGAGTTGCTGTGCGGACTTACGCTCTCCATCGAGACGAAGCACTTCGTCAATCGCTTCCGCGGCACCGGCAAAATGTTTTTTCTCCAGTCCGGCAATAACGCGTGCTTTATCGTCATAAATTTGTTTTAGTGTAAGCATAAATAATATATACGATTATTAAGATTTCTTACCCTCTTGATTACCTCGGTAAAACCTCGGGATTACCTCTACAAAACCTCTACAATATTTTGAGGCTGTTTTGGAGGTAAAAAGTTTACTATTTTTAAGATTTAGTACAAACAAAAATCTCCCACCTAAAGGCGAAGCCCTCGGTAGGAGATAGTTTGTTCTCTCTCGCCGATTAAGCTTCAGCAACCGGCTGGATAGAGACGTACGATTTGTTGTCGCGTTTCTTGCGGAAGGTTACGATACCATCGCAGAGCGCGAACAAAGTGTGGTCAGATCCCATACCCATGTTTTCACCCGGGTTATGAACCGTACCACGCTGACGTACGATAATGTTACCTGCCTTTGCGAACTGACCACCAAAGATCTTCACGCCAAGGCGTTTGCTTTCTGATTCACGGCCGTTCTTAGAACTACCGACACCTTTCTTGTGAGCCATACTCTGTTGTCCTTTCTTTTAAGCAATAACAATTTCTTTAACAATTACGTTGGTAAGGTCCTGACGGTGACCGTTCAGCTTGCGATAACCTTTGCGACGTTTCTTGTGGAAAACAAGAATCTTCTCGCCACGGCACTCGTTGTCGAGTACTTCGCAAACCACTTTAGCACCCTTCACATAAGGAGTACCAACTTTTACTTTACCCTCGTTGTCCAGGAGCAGTACGTTCTCAAACTCAACGGTAGCGCCTTTCTCGAGTTCGTTCATACGATTGATGAACAGTTTTTTGCCAGCCTCTACTTTAAACTGCTGGCCTTTCATTTCTACAATTGCGTACATTTATATACGTTTGTTTAAATGTTAGGGCGGTGCGGCGTTCGCTCCCCGAGCGAAACTTAAACAAGCCTTTCCGTATAAATACTTCTGCTTTCTCGACCGAAAAAGCGTGCAAAATTACTGCTTTTTTTTGATATACGCAAATAATTTTGCAAAAATCTTTCAAATTTCGTGTAAATTTACATTCTATCCGGCATTTCAATCCCCAAAAGTGCCATTGAGCTGCACAAAACTTTCGCTACATTCTTAGCCAAAAGCAGACGAAGCGCACGTTTTGTTTCGTCGGGTTCATTGAGGATCGAGAGATCATGATAGAAGGAATTGAAGTCGCACGCGAGGGCGTACGCGTAATTACATAAGATCGCGGGCGAGAAGTCCTCTCCGGCGGTGCGCACCGTAGCCGGATATTCACAGAGGCGCTGAATAAGGGCAAGTTCTTTGGAATCCAAAGAAAGACCGGCTGCGCCTGTAAAACCGCTAACGCTGACAGAAGACAGACCGTCCTTCGGACTGACAGACTTTCTCAGCACGGACTGAATACGGGCGTAGGTGTATTGAATGAAGGGCCCGGTGTTGCCGTTGAAATCGATCGACTCAGCGGGGTTGAAGAGCATGTTCTTACGCGGATCGACCTTGAGGATGAAGTACTTGAGTGCACCGAGGCCTACCTTGCGGGCGATCTCATTCGCCTCTTCTTCGGTGATACCTTGAAGGGTATTGACTTTATCCTTACTGATTTCGCGAGCATCCTCGATCATCTTATCCATCAGATCGTCGGCATCGACCACCGTTCCTTCGCGGGATTTCATCTTACCGTTCGGCAGTTCGACCATGCCGTAGGAGAAATGCACGAGCTCCTTGCCGAAGGGGAAACCGAGGCGGTCGAGGAGGATAGAGAGCACCTTGAAATGGTACTCCTGTTCATTGCCGACCACATAGACCATCTTGTCTATCGGATAGTCCTGGAAGCGTAGTTTGGCGGTTCCTATATCCTGGGTCATATAGACCGAAGTACCGTCCGAACGGAGCAGCAGTTTCTCGTCGAGACCATCCTTGGTCAGATCCGCCCACACGGAACCGTCCTCACGGCGGTAGAAAGCACCGGACGCCAGACCTTTCTCTACTTCGGACTTACCTTCGAGGTATGTATTGGATTCGTAGTAGATCTTATCGAACGAAACGCCCATCCGTTTGTATGTCTCGTCAAAGCCGGCATAGACCCAACTATTCATCTTCGCCCACAGGGCGCGCACCTCAGGATCGTTGGCTTCCCATTTACGGAGCATCTCCTGCGCTTCGAGCATCAGCGGTGCCTCGCGTTTGGCGGTCTCTTCGTCCTTACCGGCCGCCATAAGTTCAGAGATCTGTTTCTTGTACTCCTTATCGAAACGCACGTAATAGTCGCCGATCAAGTGATCACCTTTCTTACCGGAGGTCTCAGGCGTCTCACCATTTCCGTATTTGAGCCATGCGAGCATGGACTTGCATATATGAATACCGCGGTCGTTGACGATATTGGTTTTCACCACCTTCCATCCGTTCGCTTCCTGAATCTTTGCGATCGAATAGCCGAGCAAGTTATTGCGCACATGGCCGAGGTGAAGGGGCTTGTTGGTGTTCGGCGAACTGTACTCCACCATCATCAGTGGGGAGCCTACCCCTTCCCCCTCCCTAAAGGGAAGGGCCTTGTCCGAGGGACGATCAAAACGGCCGTACTGCCCATCCGCGTCGATTGCCTCTAACTGCTTGATCCAGAACGCATCGTCAATAACGAGGTTCAGAAAACCTTGCACAGCATTGAATTTAGCTATTAACTTTTGGCCGTTAGCCATTAGCCATTCGCCTATCTCTGCCGCCACTTGTTGCGGTGCCTTGCGGGCTATCTTAACAAAGGGGAACACCACCAAGGTGATGTTTCCCTCAAACTCCGGACGGGTCTTTTGCAGTTGGATCTGCTCGTCTGTTGCCTCTACAGCATAAAGCGACTTCACAGCCGCTTTTGCCAATTCATTTATTTGTTGTTCTAACGAATTCATAAAAAACATTTACCATTTAGTCATTTACCATTTACAATTTGGGGTAATGACGGAACCAGGAACTGATTTTCAGACGAATCACACCAAAAAGTGCCTCCGAGAAGATACCACCGCTCATCTTACTGGTGCCTAATACACGATTGACGAACACGATCGGAACCTCAATGATCTTCGCGCCACATTTATAGGCCGTATATTTCATCTCTATCTGGAAAGCATAGCCTTTGAAACGGATCTTATCGAGTTCCATTGTCTCGAGTGTATGGCGCTTGTAACAAACGAATCCGGCAGTCGTGTCATGGATTTTCACACCCAGCACCGTACGTACGTATTTCGAAGCGAAATAGCTCATCAGCACGCGTCCCATCGGCCAGTTCACCACATTGACACCTGTCACATAGCGGCTTCCTATCGCCAGATCTGCCCCTTCGTTGGCACATGCGTCGTACAGTTTGAGCAAGTCCTGCGGGTTGTGACTAAAATCGGCATCCATCTCGAATATATAATCGGCTTTATGCTCGATCGCCCATTGGAAACCGCATATATACGCGGTCCCGAGTCCTAACTTGCCGGAGCGCTCTACAAGGAACACGCGGTCTTTGTACTTACCCGCCATCAGTCCCTTGACGATGGTAGCGGTGCCGTCCGGCGAACCGTCGTCAATAACCAGCACATTGAACTCGATTGGCAGATCCATTACCGCTTTAATGATTGCCTCGATGTTCTCTTTTTCGTTGTAAGTAGGAATAATAACTAATCGTTCCATAACTATTGGGAAATTATCTTCTCATTCAATTCGTACACAGGGCTGGGCGAAGTACGGTCAAGCGGCTTAAGGAATATATCCTGGCCGGGCATGATCTCTATCTCTTCCAGATAAGAAGCCACCGTGTCGTACGCCACTTCGGGACTATTGTTCTCCAGGGACAAGTGGCATAGCCATACATTTCGTAATTCAGGGTGCCAGTTGCGCTCAAGCAGTTCGCCGCACACATCATTACTCTGGTGTCCGCGCGGACTCAGAATACGCTCCTTCAGATAGGTCGGATAAGGGCCATTGAGCAACATATGCTCGTCATGGTTCGCCTCGATCACCAAATGGTTCGCCGTACGGATATACGCCTCCATCTCATCGTTCACCGACCCGCAGTCGGTCATCAGCACAAAGCGCTGGCCCAGATAGTCAATACAATACCCCAAGCAATCCGTCGAGTCATGCTCAATACCAAAAGTATTGATACGCATTCCGAAGAGTTCCCACTCTTTGCCTTTCTCGAAATAACGGCGACTTGTACGTAGTTTCTCCCGAACGCCGTAGTTGCGGTCAATGCCTTCGTGAATCTCCGCCGTCGTGTATATAGGAAGATGTACGCGCTCGCCCAAAGTGCCTACCGCACGTATATGATCCGCATGATCGTGCGTCACAAGAACGCCCATGATATTGGGAAAATCCAAATCCATCTCACGCAGACATTTCTGGATCTGGCGTGCAGAGATACCCGCATCAATCAGGATGCCCCGTTGATGCGTTCCCAAGTAGTAACAGTTGCCGCTACTACCGCTCGCAAAACTCCGAAATATAAGCGCGTTCTCGTCCATATTATCAATTCAGCCTGCAAAATTAGTGAAAATTTTCTAAATATCCAAATAATTCGACAAAAATTCCCGAAAATTTTTGATATATGCAAAAAAAAGTGTATCTTTGCGGCGGATTTTGACATTTAAGACTATGATTTTAATTGCAGACAGCGGAAGTACCAAGGTCCATTGGTGTTTAGTGACAGCGAGCGGACAATGCTCGGATGTCTATACCGATGGAATCAACCCGCTTTTTCAAACCACGATCGCGATGCAGAATAGCATCAGTAACCAACTTCTCCCGCAGATAGCTCCGCTTCTTTGGGCAGGCACCCTGACGCATGTGTTTTTCTACGGAGCCGGCTGCACGCCCGAGAAGAAAGTGTTTGTCCAAAAAGCTCTTGAAGCCGTTTTCAAAAAAGCCGAAGTGAGTGTTGAGTCGGATATGCTCGGTGCGGCACGGGGTCTGCTTGGTCATAACGCCGGTGTGGCATGTATCTTGGGCACCGGTAGCGGCAGTTGCTACTATGACGGTCATGCGATTGACTGGTGTGTTCCTTCTCTGGGATATATCCTCGGCGATGAAGGTTCTGCCGCCGTACTGGGTAAACGCTTGGTGGGCGACCTGCTCAAAAACCAGTTGGGCGATGACCTCAAAGAAGCGTTCTTCCGAGAATATGAGACCTCCATGGCGGATATTATCGAAAAAGTATATCGCCAGCCTTTTCCAAACCGCTTCCTTGCCAAACTATCAAAGTTCTGCGCGGACCATATAGAGGACAAACGAATCCACGACCTCGTCTATGACCATTTTGTGCAGTTCATCCGTCGCAATTTGGTGCAATACCAAGCTTCCGCGCCTATCGGCTATGTCGGTTCGATTGCCTATTACTACAAGCCTATTTTAGAGGAAGCCATGAAGGCGGAAGGCCTGCCTCTCGGCACCATTCTCAAAGACCCCATTGAGGGACTCAAAGAATACCATAAAGATGCAATAATTCCTACAACATAAAATTATAAGCCAAAGTTATTATATTTTTTTGCAGAAAATTTGCATATCTCAGAAATTTGTAGTACCTTTGCGGCTGAAAATTTGCGATTATAAAGTTGTCTATATAATTAACTAACTTAAAAATCACATTATCATTATGAAAAAATCATTTATCGGTCTCTTGACTCTCATCGTAGCCATGAGTTTCACTTCTTGTGTAAAAACGTACTACCAAGTAAGTACTACCAAAGCTGTCAATCCCGGGCAATTTGCTTCCGTAAAAGATGGCTATGTGTATGAAGACAGCAACGTAAAAATCATGCTGGATATGTGGGACGAAAACGGAAAAAGCACCTTTGTTCTTGAAAACAAAACAGACAAGAACGTTTATCTGAATTGGGAAAAATCCTCCATTTCGCTTAATGACACAACATATGCATTGAACGATTTGACCAATTACAACGTACAGCGCTTATCTAATTATTTGCTCATTCCGGCTCATAAAAACAGAAAATTCAGTTCCTATGATATTGTAGATTCTATTTATCGCATTGAAGGACTGAAGGAGAAAGTAAGACGCTCCGAATCTATGTCGTTCGATGCCAACAAATCGCCGCTCACTTTGGGGTACCAAATTACCTATTGCATTGATCAGCAGCAAGGCGAACAAACTATCAATCTTGATTTCTATGTAGCCCAAATTACCAACTATGCGACAAAATCATTCTACAAGAAAGAAAAAGTTAACAAAATCGTTAACGGAAAAGTAAAGACAGTAAAGAACTACGTATATGCTGTATCCCCAAAGAACGGATTCTTTGTAGCATACACTCCTATAAAGAACGATATTTGGCTGAGAAAATGGTACTCTGCGAAGGGAAAGAAGTATTATAAATTTGAAATCAAGCAATAACCCATGACTCATTTTTGTAAAAAAATCTATCTATTAGCGGCCGCACTTTGTACGGTCGCTAATATGGTTGCGGCCAAGTATGACATACGCATTGATGGTGTTTACTATGCGCTGCAAACAGATGGAAAAGCTATCGTTGTAGCCGGAGATGAAAAATACACCGGCATTGTAACGATCCCTGACGTTATTGAATGTGCAGCAGGAGACTATCCTGTAACATCTATTGCGGACAGAGCCTTTGCCGGTTGCAAGGAGTTGAAAGAAATCAATTATGGCACTTCTATCACAACGATAGGCAATCATGCTTTTCACGGTTGTGAAGGATTGACTCACTTCACTATCTTACCGGGCATCACTTTTATCGACCATTCCGCATTCGAGAACACAGGATTAACAGAAATCGTTATTCCCCAATCGATAGCCAATATCGGGAATGCGGTCTGGAAAGGATGCAAAGCGCTGCGCAGTGCTTCAATAGAGAACAAACTTATCGGTGAAGAACAATTTGCCAACTGCATTTCGTTGGACTCTGCTATTATCTCGGAGAATGTTACTTCCATTAAAAAGAAAGCTTTCTCGCGATGCATTGAACTAAAAACCATAGCCATTCCTGCGAGCGTAGAAAAAATCGAACAGGAGGTTTTTACGGCTTGTGAAAAACTACAATCCGCAGTTATTCTAAACAGAACGATTGGAAGCAAACAATTCGTAGGATGCAAAATGCTGAATCAAATCACCCTATCTGAGGCATTGGCTTCCATTGAAGAAAAAGCCTTTAATGGTTGTCTCGCTATAACAGAGTTTCGCTCACCGGCTGGGCTGCAGATTATAGGAGATGAAGCATTTATGGCTTGCAGTGGTCTAAAGACGGTAGAACTGGGAGTAACACTAACGCACGTTGGGAAAAAAGCATTTAGTGGCACTGCTATAGAGCAAATAAAAATTCCCGCTAACATCAAGACATTTGGAAATGCCACTTTCCAAAACTGCAAAAGCTTGCAAAGCGTTGAATTGGAAAACGCTTGTTTGAGCGAAGGAGAGTTCCAAGGTTGCGATAAACTACAACAAGTGTCATTACATGTGCAGACATATCGTATTCCGAAGAATGCCTTTAATGGTTGCACTTCCTTGATCAGCATTCCGTTCCCGCAAGGGATGGCTGTGGTAGAGAATAATGCTTTCCATGCTTGCAAAAGTTTGGAAGAGATAACCCTTCCGGCATCTATTGAACAAATTGCTAATGGAGCTTTCTCCGGATGTTCCACACTCAAACATATTCGCTGTTATGCCGTGCAAGTACCGCAGACGAGCAGTAATGCCTTCTCCGGTATTTCTAAAGAGGGGCTGCGGATTGAAGTTCCGGCTGAATCCGTTGAACCATATAAATTAGCTGCAGGATGGAAAGCTTTACAGCCCAAAGAGGGACAGGTTTTCTTTCCTATTGAGTGACAAATAGCATTATGATATCCACTTTTTATTTACCGGGCAGAGTATGCTCGACGAAGGCGATCAAAGAAATAGCAGAAAAAGCCTCAGCGCAGTACACGATGATCTGTCTCAAGCCCGACATCGAATGGGTGTATTTGGGACAAGAGCGAATGATCCAAGTACTGGAAATGACCGGCGCAACGATGGTCTATGCCGATCATTTCAATAAAGTACAAAGGGACCATGTACAAAGTACAAAGGAAGAGTTATGGGACATTTCCGAAGCTCCGGTCATTGACTACCAAATAGGTGCGTTGCGCGATGACTTCGATTTCGGTGCGGTACTGCTGTGGGACACCCAAAAACTGAAATCCATTGTCTCACAGATGGACACCGAGTATGAGTTCGGCGGATTGTACGACTTGCGATTGAGAGCCACGGAAAGTGACCAAGGGACAAAGGACCAAGTACCATTAGTCCATATTCCCGAATACCTCTATTATGAGGTAGAAAACGACACCCGTAAGTCCGGAGAGAAACTCTTCGACTATGTCGATCCGCGCAACAGAGCTGTTCAGATAGAGATGGAAGCGTGTGTTACGGCGCACCTCAAGCGCATTGGAGCTTACCTCCAACCCGGCGAGTACAAGACTCTTCCTCAAGCCGGAGAATACCCTGTAACGGCAAGTGTTATCATTCCTTGCAAGAACCGTGTTAAGACCATCGCCGATGCCATTCATTCGGCTCTGAGCCAAAAAGTGCGCGCTCCCTACTCCTTCAATGTTATCGTGGTCGATGATAACTCCACCGATGGTACCGCTCAGAAAATACAAGAATTGATGAATGGTGACGCTTCGCTTAATGGTGCGAATGGTGAATTGATTTATATTGTCCAGGACAAGACCTGGCATGCGATCGGCGGCAACTGGAACGTGGCGATTCATGACCCGCGGTGCGGCAAGTATGCCATTCAGTTGGATAGCGACGATACCTATTTCGACGAGAACACCGTGCAGAAATTCATCGACACCTTCGCCGGTTTAGACCCGGAGCAAGACAGCCATGCGACGCCTAAGTACGGCATGGTCATCGGTACGTATCAATTAACCAACATGGCCGGTGAGATCTTGCCTCCGGGCGTGATTGACCACCGCGAGTGGACGGACGATAACGGACGTAACAACGCTCTCCGCATCAACGGTTTAGGTGCTCCGCGTGGCTTCTATGTGCCACTCCTGCGAACGATAAATTACCCGACAACGAAGTACGGCGAGGACTATGCTGTTGGTTTGCGCATCAGTCGTGACTATCCTATCGGACGTATCTACGACGTCGTCTATAACTGCCGTCGATGGGAAGATAATTCCGATGCCAACTGCGACATAGTCGCCATGAACCGTAACAACTGGTACAAGGATCGCTTGCGCACTTTTGAACTCTTGGCTCGGATTAGGGGTTAGTGGATTAGTGAAGATTAAAGTAGGCATATTAACTGCACCGCACATTGAGTTCGAACAGCGCGAAAAAACGTTCGTGTTGAAGAACGTGCGGATCGGTATCGGTTTCCACTGGGATCGTTATGAGGACCAGGAGTTCGCTGGGGAATTGGAAATCCGCGACAACCCCGATGGTACACAAACCGCGATCAACACCATTGATTTGGAAGACTATCTCTGCTCGGTCATCAGTTCAGAGATGAGTGCGAACAGTCCGATGGAGTTGCTCAAAGCCCACGCGGTCATCAGCCGCTCTTGGGCGATACGTGCCATGGAGCACCCGAATCATGAGGGGTTTCATGTTTGTGCTGACGATCATTGCCAGCGGTACGAAGGACTGAGACGGATAAATGAGCGCGCCGTTGAAGCCGTCTGTGCAACCAAGGGACAGGTGTTGGTAAGTACCAAGGGACTAAGTACCAAGGAAGAGATTTGCGACTGCCGGTATTATAAATGTTGCGGCGGACGAACCGAAGTATGGCGGACGTGCTGGGAAGATATAGACGTACCGTATATTCAGTCCGTTCCATGCGACTGGTGCAAATCTCCTTCGCCCCAAGTACTGCGTCTCGTGCTCAATGACTATGACCAAGAGACCAAGGATTTTCGGGACTGGAAGGTCACCTATACTGCCGACGAACTGAGCGAGATCATTCGCACCAAGTCCGGTATCGATTTCGGAGAGATCATCGGTCTTATTCCCCTCAAACGAGGTGCTTCTGGACGTATCTACGAACTGAAAATCGTAGGTACGAAACGCACCGAGGTCATCGGCAAAGAGTTAAAAATACGTCTTTGGCTATCGAAAAGCTGTCTCTATAGTTCCTGGTTTGAAGTGGAGCACGAGAACGGGGTATGGACGCTCATCGGCCATGGTTGGGGTCACGGCGCAGGGTTGTGCCAGATCGGTGCTGCCGTGATGGCAAGCGAAGGTAAGACGTACGAAGAAATTCTACAATACTACTATCATGGTGCAAGACTTGGCGTTGCAGCGCAATAAATACAAGCACCTCTCCGACGACGAATGGCGATGGTTCTTGCAGCAAGTCGAGGGTCGCGAACGAACGGCAGACAAACTGCCTTCTTTTGCCGCCATCGAGGATTGGTGGTATCCCGTGCGACTGAGTTGCGAGCAGTGCTCCTCGGAACTTGCTGCCAGGTATAAAGCAAGCCTTGTTAGCGGCAACAGGATGGTTGATCTGACAGGCGGCTATGGAGTAGATACGTACTTCATGAGCGAACAATTCCAACATACAGACTATGTTGAGCAAAATAGCGAACTATGCCGCATTGCCGAGCATAATTTCGCCCAAAAGCCTATATCTATTCACAACTCCACCGCCGAAGACTTTCTCAATACCGCAAGTTTGTATGACCTTATTTTTCTTGATCCAGCGCGGCGAGACAGTCATGGAGGCAAGGTCTTCCGGCTCGAAGACTGTACACCGAATGTAGTAGAACTACTCCCTGTTTTATTGCAACACAGCAAGCGACTGATGATCAAACTGTCACCCATGCTGGATCTGACGCAAGCCGTCAACGCCTTGTCGCAAGTGACTTGGGACATTTATGTCGTCGCCATTAAGAATGAGGTCAAGGAAGTGCTGCTGTTGAGCGGAGGTTCGGGACAGATCACAGCAATCGATCTCTCACATCCCAAACAGGCGTTTACTTTCACAAGAGAGGAAGAGGCTGCCAGCGAAGCGGTCTGTCAGCCAGGAGGGCGGTCTGTATTCTGTCAGGCGCAGTCGGTCTATCTCTACGAGCCCAATGCCGCGATACTCAAAGCCGGCGCGTATAAGTTAGTGGGAGAGCGGTTCGGGTTGCATAAATTAGATATCAACACCCACCTCTATACCTCCGAGACACTCGTGGAGAATTTTCCCGGACGAGTATGGAAGATTCTGGAGCAGTTACCAAATCACAAATTACAAATCACAAATGCGAACGTTCTCGTGCGCAATTATCCGCTGACAGCAGAGCAACTCAAGAAAAAACTGCACCTCCGCGATGGAGGTACAGAGTATATCATTGGATGCAGAGTGAATGGCAAGCCCACGGTTCTTCTTGCCGAACGATGCCACTAACTTCTACCCAAGAGGGTTGAAGATATCCATTCCAAAGGCAGACGTGAACGCGTCTGCTTTTTTCAGGTTTTCAGCTGTATCGAGTTGTACGCCTTGCGCCTTCGGAGACATCAGCAAGATGCGGTCGCTTAACGCGAGCGCGAGATCCAATTCGTGCGTAGAAATGAGGATGGTCTTGCCTTGCTCATGAGCCAGTTTGCGTAAAAGGCGTAGGATCAATATACGGTGTGGCAGATCCAGGTGTGCCGTAGGTTCATCGAGCAGGATGATCGGTGTCTGCTGCGCCAACGCTTTCGCGATGAGGATGCGTTGTTTCTCGCCATCCGAATGGGCGTTGAAGAAAGACTGCCCTACGGGCTGACCGAACTCAGACTGACCGGCTTCGCCTGACGAAGCGAAGCCCACCTGCTGTAATGATTCGACAATGATGTGTTCGTCTTCGTCAGTCAAGCCGTCGAGGAAAGAGGTATACGGATAGCGTCCCATCGCCACGACATCATGAACCGTCGTGTTCTCCAATGACAGCCGCTCCGTCAGAACCAAAGCGATGCTTTTAGATCGCTCGCTTTGCTCGCTGACGGAAGACAGACCGTCCTTCGGACTGACAGACCGCTCCGCTGACAGACTAAAAGTACCGTTCAGAGGCGGTTGGAGTCCGGCAAGCGTACGGAGCAAGGTCGATTTGCCGCAGCCGTTGGGGCCCAACATACAAACCATCTCACCTTCATAGAGTGAGAAACTCAAACCGGATTGAATGACTGCCTCGCGAGAATGGCGGTCTCCGCCAACTCGCCGGTAGCCGATACTCAGGTTATTCGTAGAAATAGACTCGTTGGACACGACGGGAGACAGATGTTAAGATTTCGTATGTGATCGTACCGAGTTTATCGGCCAGTTCCTGTAGCGGCAGTTTATCGCCGAAGATCTCCACGGCGTCACCGGGTTGGGCGTCGGTGCCGGTTACATCGATCATGGCTTGGTCCATGCAGACGTTTCCGACGACCGGACAGCGCTTGCCGCGAACGAGCACCTCGCCGCCGTAGTTAGAGAACCGGCGGTCAAAACCGTCGGCATAGCCGATTGGTATCACAGCGATCGTGCGGTCCTCGCCGAGTTTTGTATGCCGTCCATAGCCGATAGTCTCACCCGCACGCACGGTTTTGACAGAAAGGATTGTCGTGCGCAGTGTACACACGTTGCGTAAGTGTGCACCAGCGAAGGAGAAACCATACAAACCTATTCCGAGACGGCACATGTCGAACTGGTAAGCGCTGAACCGCTCTATTCCCGCCGAGTTCAGAATATGCTTGAATACCTTTGTACTTAGTCCCTTGTCACTTAGTCCCTTTATTAGTTCCTCGGCACAGGCGTCGAAATAACGAATCTGCGAGAGGGTGAAGTCGTCAAACTGAGGTTCGTCGCTTCCTGCGAGATGGGAGAAGACAGACGCCACACGTACAGCATTTGTAGCCTTGAGGCGTTCGATGAGCGATGGCATCTCTTCTTTATAGAAGCCCAGACGGTGCATGCCGCTGTCGATCTTCACGTGGATCGGGAAATGTTCCAGCCCCTTTGCTTCGGCGGCACCGATAATATTCTCCAGCGAGGCGAAGGAATATACGTTCGGCTCGAGGTTGTTCTCGATGATCAAGTCCAAGGCCGCCACTTCGGGATCCATGATGATAATAGGAAGTGTGATTCCTGCGCGGCGCAACTCCACCCCTTCGTCTGCGACGGCAACTGCCAGGTAATCCACCATTCCGCTCTTCTGCAGTGCCTTGCTCACTTCCACACTTCCCGCACCATAAGCGAACGCCTTGACCATGCAGGTCAGTTTGGTTTCGGGCTTAAGGAGACTCCGGAAGTAACGCACGTTGTCCACGAGCGCCGAGAGGTTGACCGACAGCACCGTTTCGTGCGTCTGATGCAGGATTCTCGCAGCGATGGTCTCCTCGTCGTAGCCTAACGCCCGCAGCACGGCCGCACAAGTGCGTGCGTTCTGGTGCGTCGGATCTTCGATGACGGTCTGCGCATGCGCAAAGAGTTTCATTTTCTCTTCGCGCTTCTGCTCCAACGATGCGAAGTTCTCATCGTGCTCATGACCGATATAGGTGACGACGCCTATCGTCGGACGGATAATACGCTCCAGTTTGGACATCTCCCCGGGCTGCGAGATACCTGCCTCAAAGAGACACAGCACTGGCTTGGGCTTGCTCATCTTGGCTTGCAGTTCTTCACGGCCGGTCAGTTGCCAAACCGAGAGAGGAACACCTATCTGCGAGTTGTAGGACTTAGGCGAACGAATGATTGTATAGTCGTCCTTGAGCAACTGGTAGAGCCATTCTTTAACCACCGTCTTTCCGTTCGAACCGGTAATACCGATGACCGTACCGTTGAACTGCGAACGCACGTACGCTGCGAGTGCTTGCAAGGCCTCCAACGCATTTCCCGTCACGAACGCCTGCACACCCTTGGCCTGCAATTCGGGGATATACTTGGCACCGTCATTCTTTTCGGTCTTGATAGCAAAAAACAAAGTCTGGGATGCCTTTGTACTTTGTACCTTGTCCTTTGTACATTGTACATTGCTCCCTTGTACATCCAACTGGCGACTATCCGTCAGCAGATAACGGATCTCCAAATTATCATCGCCGCTGACGGAGGCTACAGAGCCTATTGCTTGTTTTATTTCCGATAGTTTCATTTCAAAAAAACCTTTGCGGCTGCAAAGGTACAACATTTTTTTTGAATGTGCAAGAAAAAACAAAGATTTTTAAAACGATTAGGGGTTAGGGAACGAATGAAGAAAAAATCTACGATTTTATTTGCTTAATTAAAAAAAAAGCAGTACCTTTGCAGCCGATTTAGTTTGCGCGAGTATGCGCACATGCGAAAGCATACGAAAAAAAACATGGACTATAAGTACATCAATAAGATTGATTCGCCGGCGGATCTGAAGAAGTTGAGAGTGGAAGAGTTGCCGGAAGTATGCGCAGAGCTGCGCCAATTCATCATTGAGGCGCTGAGTAAGAACCCCGGACATTTGGCTTCGTCCCTGGGTGCGATTGAGTTGACCGTGGCGCTGCATTATGTCTTCAATACGCCGGAGGATAAATTGGTATGGGATGTAGGGCATCAGGCGTACGCCCATAAGATCCTTACAGGCCGTCGGGACCGTTTCCATACAAACCGTCAGTTCAAAGGCCTTTCTCCTTTTACCAACCCCGCTGAGAGCGAATACGATGCGTTTATTGCCGGCCATGCCAGCAACTCGATTTCCGCGGCATTAGGTATGAACATCGGCGGAGACAAGAACGTGGTTGCGATCATCGGGGATGGCGCATTGACTGGAGGTCTGGCGTTTGAGGGACTGAACAACACGTCGATGGACAAGAACAACCTGCTGATTGTTCTCAATGACAACCACATGGCTATCGATCCGCTCAAGGGCGGTATCACGCAGTACCTGGTCGATCTGACTACCAGTTCAACCTATAATAAATGGCGCTGGAGGCTTTATCAGTTGGCCGAAAAACTGCACCTCATGGACGAACGCAAACGTCGTGCGATGTTACGCCGCAACAATAGTCTGAAAGCCGTTTTTTCCGAACAACAGAGTAATATCTTCACGGGTCTCAACATCCGCTATTTCGGTCCTACGGACGGTCATGACGTCGAGGGCTTGGTTCGTATCCTAAGCGAGATCAAGAACCACCGTGGTCCTAAAGTGCTGCATATTATCACCAAAAAAGGAAAAGGTTATGCACCCGCGGAGAACGACCAGACCGTTTGGCATGCTCCGGGGGAGTTTAATGTAGCCAACGGCCAACGGCTAACAGCTAATAGCCAGGATACGCCTCTTTGGCAAGAGGTGTTCGGCGAAACGCTGCTGGAGTTGGCAAAGAAAAATGAGAAGATCGTTGGTATCACACCGGCTATGCCGAGCGGATGTTCGATGAGTATCATGCAAAAGGAGTTTCCTGACCGCGTGTTCGACGTCGGTATCGCCGAAGGGCACGCCGTGACGTTCAGCGCAGGTCTGGCAAAAGCGGGGATGGTACCTTACTGCAATGTCTATTCCACTTTTCTTCAACGCGCATACGATAATATCGTCCACGATGTAGCGTTGCAGAACCTGCATGTGGTGCTCTGTATAGACCGCGCGGGTATCGTTGGCAACGACGGCGCAACGCACCATGGTCTGTTGGATCTCGCGTACCTGCGACCAATACCGAACATGCAGATCTGCGCTCCAAGGACAGCCGAGGATCTAAGAGAGATGTTGACACTCGCGGAGACACTTGACGGACCTGTAGCAATCCGGTATCCAAGGGGCAGAAGCCCCCTCCAACTCCCCCATGAAGGGGGAGAGCCCTCTAAGAAGGTGGAGTATGGCAAAGGCGTGAAGTTGCGGGACGGAGAGGATATCGCGGTTCTGACCATCGGAAGTATCGGCAACGCGATGAGCGAAGCCATTGATTTAGCTGTTAGCCGTTGGCCGTTAGCCGTTAGCGAAAAACCAATAGCCAATAGCCAAAAGCCAATAGCTCACTACGATATGCGGTGGTTGAAGCCGCTGGACGAAGAGATATTACACGAAGTAGGACGAAAATACAAGACTATCGTCACCGCCGAGGACGGCATTATAGCCGGCGGCTTCGGAAGCGCGGTACTCGAATGGATGAGTGACCATGGCTACTCACCGCGCATTATACGGCTTGGCGTGAACGACCAGTTTGTAGAACATGGTTCAACCAAAGAATTATACCATTTATTGAAATTAGATAAGGAGGGCTTATGCGAATCGTTATTGCAGGCGCAGGCGAAGTAGGAACACACTTGGCCAAACTGCTGAGTCGTGAAGACATGGAGATTAGTCTGTTGGATGAGAGTCCGGAGCGCCTGGGGGATCTGAGTGCCAACTATGACCTGTTAACCAAAGTGGGTAACCCCACCTCTATTCATGACCTACGCGATATCGGAGTCAAGGACTGCGACCTGTTCATCTCGGTCACTCCCCATGAGACGGAGAACATGACGGCCTGCCTGATTGCCAACTCGCTTGGAGCCAAGCGCACCTTGGCACGTATCGATAACTACGAATACCTGCTGCCGGAGAACCGTAAGTTCTTCGAGTCCATGGGTCTCAACCACCTCATTTATCCGGAGGTGCTGGCAGCGAACGAGATTGAGGAGAGCCTGCGCACCAACTGGATGCGGTACCACCTGCATCTATGTCAGGGAGCGTTGGAACTCTGCATCGTCAAAGTGCGCTCTACGGCGAAGATCCTCGGCAAGACTTTTGCCTCCGGCGTCTATAACCACGGCAAGTACCGCATCGTAGCGATCAAACGCGAACAGGAGACCATCATTCCCCGAGGCTATGACACGGTGGAGGAGAACGACCTGGTCTATTGCATGTGTCCGAAAGAGAACATGGAGTTCCTGCGCGAGGAATTGGGCAAGTCCAAACGAGAGATTAAGAATGTGTTCTTCTTCGGTGGCGGACGTATTGCCCGCAAAGCAGCGACGGAGTTGACCGAAGAGATGAATATCAAGATCATCGAGAAAGACCGCGATCTATGCAATATACTGAGCGAGAAAGTGCCGAACGCGCTGATCATCAATGATGACGGTACAGACATGGATGTGCTCAAGGAAGAAGGCATCCAGGACGCCGACGCTTTCGTGGCAGTAACGGATAGCAGCGAAGCGAATATCTTCGCCTGTCTGGCTGCCAAGCGTTTTGGTGTGCGTAAGACGATCGCAGAAGTGGAGAACCTCGACTACATCCCCATGGCGGAAGGTCTGGATATCGGTACGGTACTCAATAAGAAGACCATCGCCGCATCCTATATCTACCAGATGCTACTCGATGCGTCGGTGCGCGGCGTACACAACCTGACCAGCGCAGACGCGGAGATCGTGGAGTTCTATGCCAAAGAGGACAGCCCGATCACCGACTCTAAAGTGAAAGACTTACACCTGCCCAAAGATGCCAACATAGGTGGTATCGTCCGCGCAGGAGAAGGTATATTGGTGAACGGTGACACCCAAGTGATCGCCGGAGACTTGGTAGTAGTCTTCTGCAAGAGTTATGTAATACGAACCTTAGAGCGATTTTTCAAATGACACGTACTTTCAATTGGCGCATCGTATTTCGCACGATGGGTGTGCTGACGATGCTCGAGGCACAATTCATGCTCATCCCTACTATCGTCGCGTGGTTCTATCACGAGGCGGATTTCGGAGCATGGATCGCTTCGTGTGGCGTTACGTGGCTGAGTAGTTGGTGGATGCTAGCAGCCGGACGAAATGCGGAGAAGCGTGTGGGGGAGCGGGAAGGCTACATCATTGTAGCCGCCGTGTGGATCGTCTATTCGCTATTCGGTATGCTACCCTTCTGGCTAAGCGGCGCACTGCCGGACATCACAGACGCATGGTACGAAACTATGGCCGGATTCACCACCACAGGTTCTACGGTTTTCACCGATGTAGCGGCACAGACGCACTCTATCCTGCTCTGGCGCTCGTTGATGCAATGGATCGGTGGTATGGGTATTATCGTGTTGAGCGTCGCTATTCTACCGATGTTCGGTTTAGGCGGCATGCAGCTTTATAGCGCCGAGGTGACGGGAGTCAGTTACGACAAACTGAGCCCTCGTATCGCCGACACCGCCAAGCATATGTGGATCACCTATATCGGCCTGACGGTAGGCGAAGGAATCCTACTGTGGCTTCTTGGTATGGGACGTTTTGACGCAGTTTGCCATGCAATGAGTACGATCTCTACCGGTGGTTTCGCTACCCATAATGACAGTGTTATCGCCTATTCGCCGGCTATCCAGTGGACGATACTCGTCTTCATGCTCCTCTCGGGCATCAATTTTACACAACTGATTTATCTCTTCCGCGGGCACCCGCAACGAATGCTCAAAGATGAAGAAACCCAATGGTACGTAGGCGCCTGCCTTTTCGCCGGAATAGTACTTGCCGTAGGTCTGTATATCCATACCCATATGCTCTCAAGTTTCCGAATTGGTCTTTTCACATCCGTTGCAACGATCACCAGTACGGGTTTTGTAGCCGCAGATTACATGATTTGGCCGCCGGTACTATGGGTATTCGTACTCTTTCTAATGCTTCCCGGAGGTGCCTCGGGTTCGACTGCCGGAGGTATGAAATGGGTTCGTTTGGCTATTTTCGCCAAGGCAGCCCATGCTGAGATCAAACGTCGTATTCACCCGAACGCCGTCATTCCGGTTCGATTTAACGGCCATACATTACGTGAGCAAACGACGAGTAATGTCGTGGCATTCATGTTCTTCTACATGCTCATCATCGTGCTGACGACTCTCTGGTTCTGCGGCTGTGGTATCGGTTTCGATGAGTCGCTTGGAATTGCCGTTTCGATGATCGGTAACGTAGGTGTATCCATCGGGCAATGGGGTTCGAGCGGTTGCTATGAAGCCTTGCCTGCCGCAGCTAAATGGGCAGCCACCTTTGTGATGCTCATCGGTCGTCTGGAGATTTTCACGATCTTATTGCTCTTCAGTAAAGCACTGTGGAAGAAGTAATATAGGGGGGGAAGAAAGGGGAGGAGAAGGGACACAAGAAATGAGACCGTATAAAGTTCTGATATTTATAGCCTGTGTGATGGGATGCCTGGCAGCACTATGCGTAGTGTTGCCCGGACGCCTTGCGTGGGGAGATACGGAACTGAGATGGCCGACGATAGCGGAAGTACTAAGCACCAACCAACCTCCCCATGAAGGGGAGGAGATAGAGCAACTAGATACTCTAGAGAGACTAGATACGCTAGATACGCCAGCCCCTCCGGAGAAGAGCGAGGAGAGGCTACCCATTCCCAAGATCACTGTTGATTCAACCACTGATAGCCGTATCTTCCTGCAGGCATTCTATGCCTCCTTGGCAGAGGTGGGGCACCGGCGCATTCGTGTGATGCACTACGGGGATAGTCAGATCGAAGAAGACCGCATGACGATGCAAATCCGTTCTACACTTCAAGCGCGCTACGGCGGTCGGGGTATTGGCCTAATGCCGCTCGCCCAGACGATCCCTACTCTCACGGAAAAACAGCAACTCTTCATGAACGGCCGGTACGTAAGCCCGGCGCAAGGCCCGAGACGCTATTTCGTCTATGGCTACAAACGTGACCAACGTAGCGACGGGCTGTATGGTGTCATGGGACAGATGGCGGAGATGAACGACAGTCTGGTGAGCGGCAGTGAGCAGATGATGGCTGTTTGTACGCCGCAGGGAAAGCAAGCACGATACACCCGATGGCAAGTGTTCGCCGACAGTACCATCCGGGCAACTCTCTCCGGCGACACAGTGCGGTTGGCGGGTAAAGGAAACGTTTATGGTCTGTCGCAGGAGAGCGAGACAGGTATCATCGTCGATAATATCCCCATGCGAGGCTGTTTGGGTACGGTCTTCACGAAGATCGACAGTACACAGTTGGCGGATTTCTACCGCGAACAGAACGTGCGGCTGATCATCCTGCAGTTCGGAGGCAATGCTATACCCTCCAACCAGAACCCCGGCACCATCCAGAGTATCGTAAGGGGTTTGCGGGAACAAGTACGTTTCTTACGGACCTGCGCCCCGCAAGCTTCGTTCCTCTTCATCGGTCCGAGCGACATGCTCACTCAGACGGACGGTGAATGGCACACCTTCCCTATGGTGCCCTACATGGATAAGTTACTGCGTAAGATGGCGCTTGAAGAGAACATCGCTTATTTCAGTTTGTATCGCTGGATGGGCGGTGCCGGTAGTATGATGAGGTGGCAGGAGATCGGTCTGGCAGGCTCGGATGGCATACATTTTACCCGCGCCGGGGCACGCAAAGCCGGAAATGCGGTCGCAGATTGGATATTGGAGGGGATAGAGAGTTGAAAGTTGAAAGAAGTTTTAAAGTTGAAAGTTGGACTTTTTACACCACATATTTGCCTTTGATGAGAACAGCCCGCTGCTGTTCACCCAGTTCTATTTCTGGGCGTTCTTCGCGTTGGTGTATGCGCTCTTCGCGCTAATAATGTCTGTTGGCAAAACGACGAACAGCAAATTGCACCTGCGCAACGTCTATCTACTCTTTGTCAGTTGGTTCTTCTATTATAAAACGAGCGGGCTCTTCCTGCTTATTCTGGCATTTGTAACCCTGAGCGATTGGCTCATCGCCGGACGGATAAAATCAGCCATCACAAACAACAAACCACAAATAGCCAAAATCTTTTTGACCCTCTCAGTGGCAATAGATTTAGGCATACTGGCTTATTTCAAGTATGCCTACTTCTTTACGAACGCCATCAACGACCTATGCGGTACAGATTTTCGGGTATTTGATATCTTCGCCTATATAGGGAACGGTTTTGCCGAGGCGGGTCGGTTCAGCGTTGATACAATCGTGCTGCCGGTAGGTATCTCGTTCTATATCTTCCAGGTAATCTCTTATACGGTGGATGTTTTCCGGGGACGGATACAACCGGTGAGGAACATCCTTGATTTCGGCTTCTACGTCTCCTTCTTCCCGCAGTTGGTAGCCGGACCTATTGTGCGTGCGGAAGAGTTCATCCCCCAGTTATACAAGCCCTTCCGTCTCAACCGCAGGGCTTTCGGCATCGCGGTCTTCTGGATCATCAACGGCTTGGGAAAGAAGATTATTATGTCGGATTATTTGGCGGTGAACCTCATTGATCGCGTCTTTGACAACCCGCTCCTTTTCTCGGGTTTTGAGAACCTCTTTGCCCTCTTCGCGTATTCGCTGCAGGTCTATGCGGATTTCTCCGGGTACACGGATATCGCGATCGGCGTAGCCATGCTGATGGGTTTCTATCTGCCGATGAACTTCAACAGCCCGTATAAGTCACAGAGCCCTCAGGAGTTCTGGCGCAGGTGGCATATGTCGCTCGGTCGATGGCTCAAGAGTTACCTCTATATCCCCTTAGGAGGAAACCGTAAGATCGGGTTCGGTACTTATTTCTGGTTGAGTCTGATCGCGCTGGTGTCGGCAGCCCTCACCGGCTGGTGGTGGATTATTGCAGCTGTTGGCTGTTTGCTGTTGGCTATTGGCATTATTGACCGCAGGCTAAAAGCGAAAGGCCAAGAGCTAAAAGCAAAGAGCAAACTCCTCTACTCCAACCTCAACTCGTTCATCACCCAGGTGCTCGGCGGTCTATGGCACGGCGCGAGTTGGAATTTTATCATCTGGGGAGGCATCAACGGTTTCGGAATGATCATAGAGAAGATCTGGCGTGAGACAGGATGGCATCTTCGTTTCGTCCTCATAACGCTCTTGACTGCCGGCCTATGCGTCGCTGATTTCTACACCAACCTTCCGGCATGGCGGCTCTTCGCCGTCTGGGCAGCAATCATATGGGTCGGTACCGCTATCCGGTATATCTATTTCCTCTACGAGGGAACGGAGAATACGTTCACAAAAGCGATGGCGACCGCGTGGGCTGTCCTTCAGACGTTTACCTTCATCACGTTCACCCGTTTGTTCTTCCGCTCATCGAGCAACCTCGATCCGGCGACGGCAAATGAAGTAGCGTGGGCGACGGCGAAGAACATGGTCAATCAGATCGGCGGGGCATGGAACAACGCCATCATCCCGGATTTCCTGTGGGAGTACCGATGGGTGGTAGCGATGTTCATCGCCGGAATGCTCATCCACTGGGTACCGACGAATTTCAAACGCCGGTATCGTCTATGGTTCAGCGCCATGCCTCTATGGCTGATGGTCCTCGCCGTCTGTGTCGCCATCATCGTCATTTATCAGTTCGTCTCCGCCGAGATGCAACCGTTTATATATTTTCAGTTTTAGACCGCCCTACGGGCTGACAGAACACAGACCGTTTCACTGACAGAACACAGACCGATTATGATTATTGGTATTACAGGAGGTATAGGAAGTGGGAAGTCCACTATCGCGCGAGCGCTCGCAGCCCGCGGGTACGCCGTTTATGACTGCGACAAGGAAGCCAAACGCATCATCGCCGAGAACAAGGACGTGCAGCAACAGATCATCAACTTGTTCGGCGAGAAATCATTTATCAATGGCATCTACAACACGCAATATATCAGTAAGTGCGTGTTCTCTCCTTCCCTTCAGGGGAGGTCGGGAGAGGCTCTTCTTGCGCAACTCAACGCCATCATCCACCCTGCTGTCAAAGCAGATATACTTTCCCTCCCCTCTACGGGGAGGTTAGGAGGGGCTCCGGTCCTTTTCATCGAGTCCGCTATACTCGTCGAGGCAGGGTTAGATACCATTTGCGACAAGATCATCGTTATAGAAGCGCCGGAGGAGGTACGTATCGCCCGAACGATCGAACGGGACTATGGAGGTGTGGCGACGGAAGAGAATATAAATAAGGTACGCGCGCGTATAAGGGCACAAAAATCCCCTGCGCCGGAAAAGACACAGGGGAAATACTATCGCGTTGCGAACGACGGCCGTTTAGTACTGAGCCGCGTCGTAAACCTGATCTGCGACATCGCTACCCACTAAGCGCTCAATGATGCAGAACGCAAAGTCAGCACTCAATCCCGGACCTTTACCTGTGATCACATTCTTGCTCTCCACAACCAATCCACCTACATAACTCTCACCCAGTGCACTCTGGAAGCCCGGATAGCAGGTTGCCTGCTTGCCCTCCAGAATACCCAGTTTGCCCAGTACAGCGGGTGCGGCACAGATAGCGGCAATGAGTTTGTCGGCTTTGTTATGCTCAATCAGCAGGTCGCACAATGCGGAACACTCACCGAGTTTGGTTTGTCCACCCGGCAAAATCAACATCTCGGCGTCTGAGAAATCGATGCGTTCAATCAGTCCGTCCGCTTCGACGGCGATGTTATGTGCTCCCAGCACCATCGGATTGCCGGTAATAGAAACGGTCGTCACGGCGATATTCGCCCGACGCAGTAAATCAATAGTGGTAATTGCCTCGATTTCCTCGAAACCATTGTCTAAAAACAGATAGTTCATAATTAGTTTAACTTAAATATATAGGTAATTGTTCCGATCTGGTCATGTTCGCCTTCGGTGAACTTCGCCTTGCGGGCTGCATCGAGGGCGAGTTGTTGGGTCTGTTTGTCGGATACGTCTCCGCCTTTGACGGTAGCACTGACTACCTGTCCGGCAGCGTTCACACGTATCTGAACGACCACTTTACCTTCCTGTTTGAAGGTGTTGGACGGTTGCGGCAGCGTTCCTTTGATGCCTCGTCCGGACAAGCTCCAGCTGTTACCTCCTACAGAACCGTGCCCGACGGGGTTACCTTTCTGTCCGGCACCTTGGCTGTCTCCCGAACCGGTGGTATTACCGCTTTGTCCGAAGAGCGAACCGAAGGCGTTGGCTTTGGCTACCGCCTCTGCTTCTTTGGCTTTGCGTTCCGCTTCGGCTGCTTCGCGTGCCTTGCGCTCCGCCTCCAGCCGTGCTTTCTCCTCTGCCTCACGTTTCTTCTTCGCTTCCGCGAGCGCCAAGGCTTCCTGCTCTTCCGACGTCAGCATTTCTTCTTCAGCAGGCGAGGACGGTTGAACGGGTGTTGCCGGTTCGGGCGCAGGCATCGGTACGGCCTCCGACTGCTCGGCCATGTATCCGCCGGCCTCAGCTACCTCGCCAAAGGCAATCTCTACCCCTTCTTCCTCTTCCGGTACAACCGCGGTCAGATAGGTGAACCACAGTATAAGAAAGACCAGGATCATGAAGATCGCAGTACCCACAGACGCTATTATATGTCGTTCTTGATTTTTCGTCATTTCTTGGTAGCGACCACTAATTTCATGTGGTGCTCATTCGCTATATCCAGCACACGAACTACCTCTTTATACGCTACGTCTTCATCGGCATGGAGCGCGATATAGACCGTTGAGTCCGCCTCTTGTACGCGGCTCAGGTAACCTTCCAGACTCTCGGGATCCACGGGTATAGGTTTCTCCTTGCCCAGCGCCACAAAATAATTACCGAGATTATCAATGGACACTTTCGCCACCTGCGGACGGGTCACCGTCTTCGAACGGGAGGTAGGCAGTTTGATCTTGATATCATTGGGAGAGGACATTGTACTTGCCATGACGAAGAAGAGGAGCAAGAGGAACACCAAATCCGTCATGGAGCTCATCGCAAACGTCGCTTCTACCCTATTACGTTTCTTTAAAGCCATAAAATTAACTTGTTTAATTTTTATTTGGGGTCCCCGCAAATTTGCGCGACTATGCCGGTTCGTTGAGCAGGTCCATAAACTCCATCGTGCGGCTCTCGAGCAGACGAACAACGCGGTCGATACGGGCTACGAGGTAGTTATAGGCGAACATCGCCAGAATACCGACGATCAGACCACCGATAGTCGTCACCATCGCCTGGTACATACCGGTAGAGAGCGCACTCATCTCGATAATACCGCCGGAGGTCTGCGCCATGTTATAGAAGGTCTGAACCATACCGAGTACCGTACCGAGGAAACCGAGCATCGGAGCACCGCCGGCTACGGTCGCCAGCACGACGAGACCTTTCTCCAGACGACCGACCTCGATATTTCCTACGTTCTCCACGGCTACCTGTACATCCTGCATCGGACGGCCGATACGCGAGATTCCTTTCTCGATCATGTGCGCCGAAGGGGTGTCGGTCTGCTTGCACAGGTTCTGAGCCGAGTCGATCTTACCCTCATGAATATAGTCGCGAATGCGATCCATGAAGGATTTATCTTCGCGCGTAGCCTGCTTGAGCACCACCAGGCGCTCGATGAAGATATAACATGCGCCACAGAGCAGGATAGCGAGGATGATCATGATCCAGCCGCCGTACTGCGCCATTTCCCAAAGGTTCATAGATTGCTGAACGGGTTCTTCGATAGCTGCTACCTGTTCTTCTACCGCAGCCAATGTGTCAATTTGTAATAACATATTAATTTTCAAATTTCAAATATCAAATATCAAATGTCAAATATCAAATCTCAAATCTCAAATGACAAATGTCAAATCTCAAATCTCAAATCTCAAATGACTTACTTCAGTAAGTCCAAATACTCCTGTATAGTCTCCTGGATACCGAGGTACAGGGCGTCGCAGATGATCGCATGTCCGATAGATACCTCTGCGGTCCAAGGGAAAGCTTTGATGAAGGGCTTGAGGTTCTTGAGGTTCAGGTCATGGCCTGCATTCATGCCGAGACCCAACTCATGCGCTTTCTCCGCGGCGGGACGGTACATCTCTATCGCGCGCTTGGGATCCTCCGGGAACAACTCCGCGTACGGCCCCGTATAGAGCTCAACGCGGTCAGCACCCGTGCGCAGGGCATATTCTACCATTACGGGATCGGGATCCACGAAGATACTCACACGCATCCGATAGGCGTGAAGCTGGTTCACAATGCCTTTGAGGAAATGCAGGTTGCGACGCGTGTCCCAGCCATGGTTGGAGGTCAACTGCGTCGGATCATCCGGCACAAGGGTCACTTGGGTCGGACGCACATCCGTCACGAGCGCCATGAACTCATCCGTCGGATTGCCCTCTACGTTCAACTCCGTCGTCACCATCGACTTCAACTGATACACATCTTCCTTGCGGATATGCCGCTCGTCGGGACGGGGATGCACGGTAATGCCCTGCGCACCGAACAACTCACAATCCACTGCAAAACGCTGTACATCAGGCAGATTACCGCCACGAGCATTGCGCAACGTTGCCACTTTGTTGATATTTACACTAAGCTTTGTCATAGTCATTAACAAAATCCGCTGCAAAGGTACTGCTTTTTTTTGATATATGCAAGAAAATCGAAGATTTTTTTGGTTGTTAGTCCATGCGTGCGCTGTCGTTAGGGGCTCGGCGAGGAAGCGCCGAGAAGTGGACAGCAGGGTGCGGGATGGTGTACGGTGTAGGGTGTGGGGGTTAGAAGACGGGATGTTCCTTACGGATGACGGCACGGATGAAATTGTCTATGCGGGCATAGATAGTATAGTTGCCCTCCGCGTCTTTGGGTGCAATAGGATCGGGTTTGCCCTTTAGTTGGGCATAGAAACGTGTTTTGACAGAGTCGAGAAAGGCTTGTTTCTCTTCGGAAAGAGGTGTTTTGAGTTTGAGCGCATCGATGAACTCCTGCGCGAGATGTGAGGCATTACCGAAGGCGTTCATGTTCGCGCGCTCGCCGGCATAAATAGGATTTGCCTTGTAATTGCGAGGGTGCGGTATATAGGCTTCGAGGCGGCCTACTCTGGTTTCATTTCCTTCATAATCATGGAAGTGTTTGCGACGCTCTACGGTGCCTCCCTTGGAGTGGGCTCCAAGCATTTCCTCGATGTGGGGTTGGTGTTTAATTTTAGCCATAGTATTTAAAGGGTGTTTGTTTATTCTATTCCGGATAGTGGTTGCATAGTCGATTACCTCTCGATTAGACCAATAATTTCGAACTTACCACGTACTTATCTCGCACTTATCACGCACTAATTTCAGTATATAAAACCTTTGGTATTATATACTATGTATATAATACTGTGGTGTTCATGATTTTTTGCTGAAATCGAGTGCAAAGATAGGAAAAATAATTAGAGGGTAATATCTAACCGATGACCAATTAGTTGATTATTTCCTAAATATATGATACTATACACATTTTCCAATTCTTCGAAGAACGCGTACCATGTAGTGTGGCTACTCTTGCGAAATCGCACATAGAACACTTCTTTTCCGTCAACTTTATAGCGATTGAAGTATTCGGGCGCTTTCACGCGAATGGAGTTTTGTAAATTAAGCGCAAAATAACGGAAAATATCACGCATATAATCGACTGCGTAATCTTCTTCGCTAAAGTACCGCTGTTCTACTAACTCCTTTACACTCTCTTCAAACTGCAAAAGAGCTTGCCGTGTATAGACGACGTCTTTCATCTAAACATAGCACGAATGCGGGGTTCAAGAAAAGCCATGGCTTCGTCTGCCGTAAAGTATTCCTTCTGCGGCACAGCACCTCCGTTGTTCTCGGAAACAAATGGCATTTGTTTGGGATCTTGGGTTTTCATAATCATATAGCATTCATTTTGCGCTGCAAAATTACTGCTTTTTTTTGATATATGCAAGAGAAGAGTGCATTTTTTGGTTTTTTAAGAACATAAACATAGATAAATACTTTTGAATAGTAGTCGCGCTAAAAAGCGATAAACACAAAAAAGAAAAATTCTTCCTATAAAACTTGCATAATTCAAAAAAAAGCAGTAAATTTGCAGCAAATTTTAAATTAGCATATTGTGGCCTTATGACAATCGCTATTTTTGGAAATGCAATGAAACCCCAGACGCTGACCGAGGTGCAGCATATTCTGGCGTTCATGGAAGCCAAAGGAATCAACGTCGTTCTATCCCATGAGTTACGACAGGAACTGAACCTGCGCGACTACCCGAGTTTCGAACATACCTACCCTAAAGGAACGACGATCTCTGATCTACAGAACCAGAACACCGATTTCGTATTTCACGAAAAGACCAATTTCGAGCCGATAGATTTTGCGCTCTCCATTGGCGGAGACGGTACGTTCCTGACCAGCGCCGCCGCTATCGGAAAGAAAAACATCCCTATCTTAGGCATCAACTGCGGTCACCTGGGTTTCTTGGCTGAGGTGCAGACCGACGACGTCGATGCTATCCTGCAGCAGATCATCGAAGGCCACTATACGATCGAGCAACGCAGTCTGCTGAACGTGAGCGTCTTTGACAAATCAGGCAGCATTCGGGATAATATCATCATGGCTCCCAACGCCCTCAACGAGATCGCTATTCTCAAAGAGGGCCTGAGTAGCATGTTGCAGATCGAGTTGAAGGTGAACGGCGAGTTGCTGCACACCTATAACTCCGACGGTCTGGTCATTGCGACGCCGACCGGCAGTACCGCTTATAACCTGTCTATCGGAGGTCCGCTGATGGCTCCTCAGAGCCGGGGGATCATCCTCACGCCTATCGCGCCGCATAGCTTGACCGTCAAGCCGCTGGTAGTGCCGGACGACTGGAAATTTGATATTCGTGTGACGAGCCGCTACGACGCCTATATGGTGTCTGTGGATGGCCGCAGCCAGAGCCTGAGTACCGACATGAGCTTGCATGTCGAGCGCGCAAAGTACACGGTCAAAGTGGTACAGGTAGGCGATAACAGTTTTTTGAAGAGTTTGCAGAACAAACTCAATTGGGGGAAGTGATCAATTAATAATTAACAATTAACAATTAACAAAGCGTCCTAGAGGCTTTTGTGCGGAGGCGATAGAAAGTACGGATCTTAAAACTTTGTACCAAGCGCCAAGAGCCCTTTGTAAATTGTACATTGTAAATTGTACATTGTAAATTAAATGATATTAGATTTCATTACATGGGATGTGGACCCGATATTGATTCATTTCGGGGACGGAGGAATACGCTGGTATGGTTTATGCTGGGCGCTCGGTATCTATATCTGCTGGATCATGAACGAGCGGATGTACAAGCACGAGAACTGCCCCGCCGAGTGGCCGGACCAGTTGTTCTTCTGGATCACCGCGGGTGCTATCCTGGGCGCACGAATAGGGCATTGCCTCTTCTACGAGTGGCACCAGTACGGCGAACCGTGGCACCTCTTCGGATGGGAGTTCACCTACCGCAACCCGTATATCGAACACCCGATATGGATCCTCAAGATCTGGGAAGGCGGACTGGCGAGTCATGGCGGTACGATCGGAATCATCATCGCCGCTATCCTGCTCAATAAATACAAGTTCAGCCGCTACCCGCAGTTCGGCACCAGCTGGATATGGATCCTGGACCGGCTCTGTATCGGCGTAGGTGTAGCGGGATGCCTCATCCGTTTAGGCAACCTCTTCAATAGCGAGATATACGGCGGTCCGACCGACCTGCCATGGGGCTTCATCTTCGTTCGTGACGGACAGACGGTGCCCTGCCATCCGACGCAGATATACGAGATGCTCTACTGCCTGGCGGCGCTCGGCATCACGTGGTCGATGTACTGGTACACGGAAGCACGGAGACGCGAGGGACTGCTGCTCGGGGTGTTCTTCGTGATCATCTTCGGCGTTCGGTTCCTGTTGGAGTTCATCAAGAACGACCAGGAGGCTTTTGAGGCAGGACACGTGCTGAACATGGGTCAATGGCTCAGTATTCCGTTTATTGTGCTGGGGCTTTTCCTTATAATACGCGCGTACAGAAGGCCGCTGAGTCCGGTGGTCGAGAAACAGCCCAAAAGTCTTGATAAAAAATATCAAGACGTTAAATAGTTAAATAGTTAAAATGGTTTTTTCTATCGAAAAAACGTTAAATTGTATGACCAAAGAGGATCTAAGGATAGTTTATTTAGGAACGCCGGAGTTTGCAGTAGCAAGTCTTCGTGCGCTGGTGGAAGGCGGGTACAACGTAGTGGCCGTAGTGACGATGCCGGACAAGCCGGCAGGCCGCGGTCATCAGATGCAGTACTCGGACGTGAAGAAATATGCGCTGGAGGCAGGTCTTCCGGTACTACAGCCGGAGAAATTGAAAGACGAAGCGTTCCTCGAGGAACTGCGTTCGTACCAAGCCGACCTGCAGATCGTCGTGGCCTTCCGTATGCTGCCCGAGGTCGTTTGGGCGATGCCTCGTCTCGGGACCTTCAACCTGCATGCCTCATTGCTGCCGCAATACCGCGGTGCCGCGCCGATCAACTGGGCGGTCATGAATGGTGACAAAGAGACCGGCGCCACCACGTTTATGCTCAAGCATGAGATAGACACAGGTAACATGATCCTCCAGGAACGGATCCCTATCGGTCCCGACGAGAACGTAGGGTCGGTTCACGACCGACTGATGGCGTTGGGTACCGGCTTGGTGACACGCACGGTAGATCTGATCATCGATTGCGAGAACCAAGGAAGAGCCCTGCCTACAACGCCCCAGCCCGAGATCGCCGAACTACGTCCGGCACCGAAAATCTTCAAGGAAGATTGCGAGATCAAGTTCGAGGAGAAAACCGCCGAAGAGGTGCATAACTTCGTTCGCGGACTCAGTCCCTACCCTGCCGCCTGGGCAAACCTCACTATCAACGGAAATATTTTCGAAAACGTGAAAATATTTGCCGTTGAAAAAGTACAAAGGGACAAAGTACGAAGTACAAAGGATATTATCATCCCGTGTAAGGAAGGTGCGGTACGTATCCTTGAACTCCAAGCACCGGGTAAGAAACGAATGGACGCACGCTCATTTCTCAATGGATTACATTGAGATTTGAGATTTGAAATTTGAGATTTGACATTTGAGAATTACGGATTATTTAGCTCTCATAGATAAGTACTACGGTAACTACCCACAGTTACGGGAAGTATTGGTGACGCACAGCCGGCAGGTGGCCGATCGGGCGCTGCGTATCGTGGATGCCCACCCCCAATGGGAAGCGCAGGGTCTGGTGGATCGTACCTTCGTAGAAGAAGCGGCTATGCTGCACGATATAGGTATTATCTTCTGCAACGCACCGAAGATCTACTGCCGCGGCTCGCATAAGTACATTGAGCACGGTTATTTGGGAGCGGAGTTACTGCGTTCGGAAGGCTATCCCAAACATGCGTTAGTGGCAGAGCGACACACGGGAACCGGCATTACGATAGAGCAGGTCGAGCGCGAGGAGTTACCAATCCCCGAACGCGACTACTGCCCGCAGAGCCTCGAAGAGAAAATCATTTGCTACGCCGATAAATTCTACAGCAAATCGCACCTCGGCGAGGAGGTGAGTCTCGATAAGATCAAACACAACATCTGGAAATACGGCCACGATGCGATCGTTCGGTGGCAAGCGTTGGAGGAGTTGTGTAATTAGTGGAATTTATGGGCAAAGCCGAGTGAGATCAGTTCGCGGAACTGGATCTTCGCGTGCGTGTCGCCCTTCATGATGACATCCGTGTCATAGCGGGGATGCAACATTACCCGCGCAGAGAGGTACTTATTGATGATAAAATCGCAGTTCACCTCCAGGTCTATTTCTACCCCCTTATAATTGGTAAACATATAAAAACGCGTCTCGAGCGCGACCTCACGAACGGGTTTCCACAAGTATTCGACACGTATCAACGAGCCTGCGTTATGGCGGGTTCGTTCACCTTTCTTGAGTCCGTAGTCCGTGACGGTGACGCGCGCCGTGTCCTTGACGTGCGTGAGACGGTAAGAGAGCGGATAGAAGGAGACGGAGAGGTTCTTCACCGGCTTATAATCCAAACCGACGGCGAGGGTAAAACGCAACGGGGAGAAAGGCCCGGACTTGAGTTGCCGCGAGTTGGATTTATAGGTAGGGAAGAAGCGGGTCTCAAACTCCGCCGAGAACGAGCCGAAGAGCTTCGGTACGATGCGCAGGTTCGCCTTGGTATTGAGACGGAATAGATCGTCGGTCGTATTGACCTTATGGAGACTATCTCCCTTGACGGTCGTACCTCCGACCCGCCATTCGCCGGTATTCTCCCAGGTGAACCGCTCGCTGATATAACTGATTTGCCCTTTGGCGATACCGAGCCCGGCGAAAGCCGACGAACCGCCCTGGTACCAGTTATCGGTGACGTAGGTCTGGGTGATCTGCGCCATGAGCAGCGCCTCGCGACGCCAAGGAGTCTTCATCTCCCGCAGCGCACGGAGGACATCCGCGCGATCTTCCTCTATATCCTTTATCAGGGACTTCTCGATCTGCACCGAAGAAAACTCTTCTACGGTCTTGACCGCCAATTGGGCATTCACCGCTCTAAGGGAGTCCACCTCCGCCATCTCCCGTTGGATCGAGTCGAGTCTCATGCGCTCGATGAGCGTCAAGGTGTCGGTTGTATCGTTGGCGTGTATCTGCGCGCTCTGCGCCGACACCATGTTCAAGAGTAAGAGGTCGATATCTGCGGTCGAGTGCTGCTCCGATAACTTGAAAGTATCGGGATAAACTTGTTGCGCCGTCATAGGCATGGCGGCGCAAACTAAGAGTAATATAACGATATATCGATATTTCGACATTTCGAACTTAGATGCCTGCGGCATTCATTTTGCCATGGCATTGCTTGTATTTCTTACCGGAGCCACAAGGACAAGGATCGTTAGGCCGCGGTTTCTTATCGGCGATGATCGGTCCCTGATGAACCTGCTCGCGCGTGTCGCGCCCGGCAGCCTGCGCTGCTCCGGAAGCCTGTGCCGCCTGCTGTACTGCATCTTTCTGGGTACGATATCGGCTATAGTCCATCCGGCGTTGCTGCTGCGCTTGCTGTACCGCGTCCGGCTCGGTCACATGGATCTGACCGCGTAGGAGGATCGCGATAGCACGGCGGTTGAGGTTATCGAGCATCGCCTTGAAAATATGGAAGGACTCGAGTTTATAGATCAACAGCGGGTCTTTCTGCTCATAGGAAGCGTTCTGTACAGACTGCTTGAGGTCATCCAACTGACGGAGGTGCTCTTTCCACTCATCGTCGATGACGTAGAGCAACATACGTTTCTCGAACTCCTTGACCACTTCCTTGCAATGCGTCTCAGCGGCCGCTTTGAGGTTGACGGCGATATTATAGACTTTCTTGCCGTCCGTAATAGGCACGAGGATATTCTCGTACATCTGTCCCTTGGTCTCATAGACGTACTGGATCTGCGGATCGGCTATCTGGGTCAGTTTGTCCATGCGGCGTTTGAAACTATCGAGGGCCGCCTCAGCGAGTTGGTCGGAGAGTTCCGCACGCTTGGTACGGCTGAAAGCCTCCTCATCGAAGGGCAACTCGATCGCAAAGCTCTGCATTGCCTCGTACTTGAGTCCTTCGTAATCGTTAGCCGACTTAGCGTCCGCCACTATACCCTCTGCAATCTCGTAGATCATGTTCGTAATATCTACGCCTATACGTTCTCCCATGAGGGCATGACGACGCTTGGCGTAGATGAGGTTACGCTGCTGGTTCATGACATCATCGTACTCGATGAGGCGCTTACGGATACCGAAGTTATTCTCCTCCACTTTCTTCTGTGCCCGCTCGATAGAGCTGGAGATCATCGAGTGCTCGATCATCTCGCCTTCCTGGAAGCCCATTCGATCCATGATAGAGGCAATACGATCGGATCCGAACATACGCATTAGATCATCCTCGAGCGAGACATAGAAGACGGACGATCCCGGGTCTCCCTGACGTCCGGCACGACCACGTAACTGACGATCCACACGACGTGACTCATGACGCTCGGTACCGATGATAGCGAGACCTCCTGCCTCCTTGACCTCCGGCGTGAGTTTGATATCCGTACCACGACCCGCCATGTTGGTGGCGATCGTTACGACACCTGCTCTACCCGCCTCCGCAACGACCTGCGCCTCCTGTTGGTGGAGCTTGGCGTTGAGGACGTTATGCTTGATCTTACGGAGCGTCAACATACGGCTCAGTAACTCGGATATCTCGACGGAAGTCGTACCCACCAATACCGGACGACCCTGGTTCACCATGTTTACGATCTCGTCTATCACGGCGTTGTATTTCTCGCGCTTGGTGCGGTAAATACGGTCGTTCATATCTATACGAGCGATCGGTTTGTTGGTCGGGATGACCACTACGTCGAGTTTGTAGATATTCCAGAACTCACCTGCCTCGGTCTCAGCAGTACCGGTCATACCGGCGAGTTTATGGTACATACGGAAGTAGTTCTGCAGCGTGATCGTTGCAAAGGTCTGGGTAGCACCCTCCACCTTCACGTTCTCCTTGGCTTCAACCGCCTGATGGAGTCCATCCGACCAGCGGCGGCCTTCCATCACACGACCGGTCTGCTCATCGACGATCTTCACTTCGCCGCCGTCGATGATGTAATCGACGTCTTTCTCGAAGAGCGTATATGCCTTGAGGAGCTGGTGTACGGTGTGTACGCGCTCGGACTTGATCGAATAATTGGTGAGGATATCGTCTTTCTTCTGCTGTTTTTCCTCGGCAGAGAGAGTTGTCTCGTGCTCCAGTTCCGCCATCTCTGAGCCGACATCCGGCAGGACGAAGAAGTTCGGGTCATCGGTCGTGCCGGTCAAGGCATCAATACCCTTGTCGGTCAGCTCGATGGACTTGTTCTTCTCATCGATGACGAAATAGAGTTCATCGGTAGCGATGTGCATGTTCTTCTCGTTCTCCTGGAGGTAGAACTCCTCTGTTTTCTGAAGACGCACCTTCACTCCTTGCTCGGAGAGATATTTGATGAGCGCTTTGGATTTCGGCAAACCTTTGTAGGCACGGAAGAGCGCCAACTCACCTTCCTCACGCTCTTTGTCGTCCGAGGAATTCATTTTCTTCTTCGCCTCCACCAAGAGGTTCGTCGTCAAGGTCGTCTGTTGGCGCACGAGCGCAGCCACGCGATCCTTGTACTCATCGAACATCTGATCCTCGCCCTTGGGGACAGGACCGGAGATGATCAACGGTGTACGGGCATCATCGATCAAGACGGAGTCGACCTCATCGACGATGGCGTAGTTATGCCCGCGTTGTACGAGGTCAAGCGGCGAGGTAGCCATGTTATCACGCAGGTAGTCAAAACCGAACTCATTATTCGTTCCGAACGTAATATCACAAGCATAGGCCTTACGGCGCTCGTCGCTATTCGGACGATGCTTGTCAATACAGTCCACCGTCAAGCCGAGGAACATATAAATCGGTCCGTTCCACTCGGAGTCACGTTTAGCGAGGTAATCGTTGACGGTAACCACGTGTACACCTTCGTGAGTCAAGGCATTGAGGTACACCGGCAGGGTAGCCACGAGGGTCTTACCTTCACCGGTAGCCATCTCGGCAATCTTACCCTGATGCAGCACAACACCGCCGAAGAGCTGCACGTCATAGTGGACCATATCCCAGTGGATCTCGTTTCCACCCGCCATCCAGTGGTTGTGATAGACGGCTATTGGCTGTTGGCTATTGGCTGTTGGCTCTTTTATTTCCACGAAGTCGAAACGCGGATCAGCAGCCAGGTCTTTATCCATCTGGGTTGCAGTCACCTCAATGGTCTCGTTTTCGGCGAAACGGCGTGCGGTCGATTTGACGATCGCGTACGCCTCGGGAAGTATCTCCGTGAGGACCTCCTCGTACTTATCCTTTATTTCTTTTTCGAGTTTATCTACTTCGTTGTATATCTTCTCACGTTTCTCGATAGGCGTGGTCTCAATTTGAGATTTGAGATTTGCGATTTGAGATTTCTTGTCTGCGACGGCAGCCTGTAGCTTGTCCATGAGCGCCCAAGAGCGGGCACGAAGTTCATCGTTGGAGAGCGCATCAATCGTCTCGTACTGCGCTTTGATCTGCTCTACTACCGGCTGAATAGCGCGCATATCTTTCTGCGCTTTGTTACCGAATAGTTTCGTAATAATTTCTAAAAAATTCATATTTCCATTTACAATTTATTCATTTACCATGTACCATTTACGTGGTACAGCATACAAAATGCGGCGCAAAGGTACTACTTTTTTTTGATATACACAAGAACAAAATGCGTACCATGCACTTTTTTTCCGACAAAATGGCAGAAATACGCGCGTACGCTTGCATATATGAAAAAAATGTTGTAATTTTGTGCCCGAAATGCGGAATAGCGTTTTTGAATATTATAAAAAAAAACAAAAAAAGAAAAAAAACTATTTTATGAAAAAAATGAATCGAGTACTGAGCTTACTCATCGTAGTAACCTTAAGTCTAAGCCAAGCATGGGCAGAGCGAGTCAGTCGGGATGACGCTGCGCTGGTAGCGAACAACTTCATGAATGTTGCTTCGTCCAATTCTGCCGTTAAGAAAACTCCTGCCAAGAAGATGGTCATGAAGTCCGTTCCGGCGCAGGAAGAGAACCAGTATTATGTGTACGAGAACGAGAACGGCGAGGGATGGGTGATCGTAGCAGCCAATGATGTTATAACACCTATTTTAGCGTATTCGGAGACGGGTCATTTCCGTACCGACAACATGCCTGATAACGTCCGCAAATGGATGGGCAAGTACAACGACTTCGTTAAGAAGATTGAGGCAGATGGTGCCACTCAGGACGAAGTAGTAGCACAAGAATGGACCGCACTCAAGAAGAGTGTGCGCAAAGCAAAAGGCGACGCGGTAGTAGGTCCGTTGGTAAAGACCACGTGGGATCAGGACGATCCGTTCTGGGATCTCTGTCCGGGTAGCGGCACCAGTAAGGCTTACACGGGTTGTGTAGCTACTGCGATGGCGCAAGTAATGAAATATTGGGAGTGGCCGGTAAAGGGAACAGGCATTCACAATTATCAGCCCATGGACCCGAATTCGAATACCGGCGCGAAGTCGAAACGTTATGGTGAGCAGAGTGCTAATTTCGGCGAGACCACGTACGATTGGGCAAATATGAAGAACAGTTACACCGGCAGTTATACCACAACAGAGGCGACCGCTGTTGCCACGCTGATGTATCACTGCGGCGTAGCGACCGAGATGATGTACGGTAATGATGCAGACGGCGGTTCTGGAACGATGAGTGTTAACTACGAAGATTGGGATTGGGGAACGACCTACGCCAATGAAGGAGGTTGTGCGCAGAACGCCCTCTGGTATTACTTCGGCTATAAAAAACCGACAGGTTACATGCGTGACGGTTATACCGAGGACGGCTACCAATACTACAAAAAGTGGAGCGATGACGATTGGACCGCGATGATCAAAGCTGAGTTGGACCTGCAGCGCCCAATCATATACAGCGGAGGTGATGAGCAAAGCGGTGGGCACTGTTTCATCTGCGACGGCTATGATGATGCCGGCTATTTCCATTTCAACTGGGGCTGGAGCGGTAGTAACGACGGATACTACAGGCTTAGCAATCTTAAGCCCGGTAGCGGCGGAGCCGGCGGTGGCAGTTATGATTTCACCGCCAATCAGGATGTTATCGTCGGTATTATGCCGGATAAACCAGACTATCCGGAAGTAACTGTTACATGGTCTGTGAAGGGTGTGACGAGCACAACGACGTTCACGCAGTACGATGCACTTGTTCTTCCGGAGGCTCCGGCTAATTGCTCGGAAACGAACGTATTCGTAGGATGGACCAAGAGCAGTAGCGTAAGCGGCAAGAAGCCCGCCGACCTTTTCACCGATGCGAAAGGCAAGAGCGTGACAGAGGCTGTTACCTACTACGCTGTGTTTGCGGAAGTGAGTGAAGGCGAGTCGACGCCTCAAGAGGTAGCGGCTGTTACCTTTGTGACCGTTGACAACGACGGAACCCAAGACTGTGCAGAGGACATTAAGAACAAGTTAGTATCTTCGGATTATGGTGTCGCATCCTACAGTGGCGTAAAACTGTACAAAGGTAAAGAGGGCGTCAAGATGGGCGCCAGCAAAGCGACCGGTTCTATCACTCTGACCCTTTCTGCAAGCACGGCGGTGAGCAAAGTGATTGTCAACGCTTCTCAGTACGGTTCGGACACCGGTAAACTGACCGTTACCGCCGGTACTACCCAGTTGGGTGACGCTCAGGCTCCGGGTAGCAATCTTGAGTTTGCAGCGGAGAGCGACGTGACCACCAACGAAATCACTGTAGCCACCACCTCCAAGCGCGCGTATGTCGCTTCGATTTCCGTCATCAGCGGAAAGGGCGCCAGCTACAGCAACTACAGTCTGAAATGTGGTAGTTCGACGGATGTAGAGAACGTGAACGCAGAGAAAGCCGGAAACAAGAAAATACTGATTGACGGTCAACTCTTTATTATGCACAACGGGGCAATGTACAATGTACAAGGTACACGTGTGAAATAATATGTAACAATGAAAAATATCGCATTTATCATCAATCCCATTTCGGGTTCGAAAGAGACCCAAAGCGCCAAGCGCAAGTTACCGAAACTAATCATGCAGCTGTTGGACAGCGAGCAGTGGTTGCCTAATATCGCCTACACAGAGTACGCCGGTCATGCGACCGAGTTAGCCCGCCAATACGCCCGCATGGGTTTTGACGCAGTAGTGGCGGTAGGCGGCGACGGCACAGTGAACGAAGTAGCACGTGGTTTGCGTGACACACAGACGGCTATGGGTATCCTGCCGATGGGTAGCGGAAATGGCTTTGCGCGTCACCTGAATATCCCGATCCGCGTGAACAAAGCGATCGAGATGCTCAACCATTCGGAACCGATCAGTGTGGACTACGGTTTAGCGAACGGAAGACTATTCGTCAGCACTTGTGGCACGGGATTTGATGCACTAATTGCAGATCATTTTGCAGGAAGTAGCAAGCGCGGGTTTGCTACTTACCTGCAGAACATATTAAAAGACGCCTTTTCCTACAGCCCGCAGACCTACCACATTGTAGGCGACGGATTAGACGTCACCCATAAGGCCTTCCTTATCACGTTCGCCAATGCGAATCAGTGGGGTTACGAGGCACTTATTGCGCCCAAAGCCAGTATTCAGGACGGCAAGATGGATATTATGATGATGTCGAGTCGTGCTATCTTGGGCAGCGCTTCGTTAGCCTTACGTCTGTTCGCAGGAAGCATTGACAACAGCCATTTCATGGATACTATCCGCGCCAGAGAGGTCACGTTAGAGCGCGAGAACGAAGCTCCCTTCCACCTCGACGGCGATCCGGTACCGATGGAGAAAGATATTCATATCAAGATCGTGGCTGACGGACTGAAGGTGCTGGCAGAAAAGAGGTTTTGATGGACAATGGACAAAGGATTTAAGGAAGTATTATGGAACTGAAGATTATCAATAAGAGTGCTAATCCGCTGCCGAAATATGAGAGTGCGCAGGCGGCAGGCATGGACATCCGCTGTAATATCAGTGAGCCGATCACGCTGGCTCCGATGGAGCGCAAGCTTATTCCGACAGGTTTGTATATCGAGTTGCCGGCAGGTTATGAAGCACAGATACGTCCGCGTAGCGGTTTGGCTTTAAAGCGCGGACTGACGGTGCTGAACACGCCGGGTACGATTGACGCCGACTACCGCGGCGAAGTAGGAGTGATCCTTATTAACCTGAGCGGTGAGGCGCAGACCATCGAACCGGGTGAGCGCATTTGCCAGATGGTGATCGCCAAGCATGAGACACCGGAGGTGGTAGAAGTGACGGAACTGAGCGACACCGAACGCGGTGCGGGTGGATTTGGTCATAGCGGGAGGAAATGAAGAACATTTATTAATCCCGGTATGACCTCGACATTACCTCAAGACTAACTCGATATTAACCCTGCGTATTTTGAGCCGAAATATACGACATATTACCCTCTTTATTTTGTTGCTGACAGCCCTTCCGTTGACGTCAGCAAAGAAAGCCGTTCCATTGAGTACAGAACAAGACCAGCAGTTCCGTTACTACTGGTACGCCGCCAAACAGGCGATTGAGCAGGAACGGTACGCTGACGCGTACGCGTTGTTAGAGTTCTGTCACATGCTCAATCCGAATGACGGTCAGACGAGTGCGTTCTTAGGGGTGCTATACGACGGTATTGGCAAGAAAGATCAGGCCGCAGAGTTATACCAACAGGCGTACGAAGCGGATCCGGAAGGTCAGTGGCAGCGCTACCTGGATATGAAGATGAAGCAGTGTATCGAGCAGCAAGACTGGGAAGAGGCACTAAAGACACAGGACGAGATCGACCGTCATCAGATGGACGAGGCATCGAGTGCGTACATGCATTTCCGGCTCTATGCAGCACAAGGCAAGGCCAAGAAAGCCCTGCAGGCACTGGACAAGTACCTCGAGACCGACCCGATGAACCTACGTTTTCTGGTGATGAAAATGGAGCTGTTAGAGCACACGAACGCCAAAAAGGCTACACTCTATGCTATCTATGACAAGATTCTTGCTTTGGAACCGATGTATCTGGGCGTACTCAATAACTATGCGTACCATTTAGCGACACACAAAGGCGATTTGCAGAAAGCGGAACAGATGAGTGCCATCACCATCCGTGAAGAGCCGACTAATCCGGTCTATTTAGACACGTACGGATGGATTCTCTACCAACAGGGACAAAACGAGTTGGCGCTCTTTTATCTCAACCGCGCCCTGAGTAACAGCCAGGAAGACGCTACACGCGCAGAGATAGAACGGCATATTGAGATAGTAAGGTCAAAGGACAATAGATGAGAAGTGAAAGGATTATAGGATTCATCTGTGCCGCAATAATGATGGTGAGTTGCGGGACAAAGAAACAAGCGGTGAGCAGTACCCCGCCTGTTGAAGAGAAGCCGGCAATGCCGGCATGGCACACCTGCGTCATGCAAGGCGCAAAGGCAACTATCATCTTAGGCGACCAGAAGATCAGCGCGAACACCACCCTGCAAGTGGTACGCGACTCGATGCTCGTGATCAGCGTCATGCCTATCGCAGGTCTGGAGATGGCCCGCTTCGAAGCGACTCCGGAACAGATTGTAGGCATCAATAAATTAGAGGGCACGTACGCCGTTTCAACCTACGCAGAGCTCAACCGCAAGATTGTTCCCGCAGTGAGTTGGGAAACCTTGCAGCAGTTATGCTCGGGAGAGTTGCCTAACGGTCAAAAGAAAGGTCGTCTCGTCTATACATTAGGCAAACAGATCGCAGAAATAACGGTCGAGTACCCTGCGCGCAAGTTAGATGTGCCGGTACGCATCCATCATCTGCGTACGGACCGATACAAGAAAGTAGATATCAGTAAATGGCTATGAAGACCGCTTCACTGAAAGAACAAAGACCGCTCGTTGCACTCGCTGCAAGAGTAAAGACGAGCATGATTCGGGTAATGGCATTTATGTCTTTACTCCTTATTCCTTATTCTTTTGTTTTCGCGGCGGACAGCGTGAAGGATCTGCAGAAGAAGCAGAAGAAACTGCAGCAGGAGATCGAGCATACCAATAAGATGCTCAAACAGACCAAGAAAGATGAGACGGCAACGATGAACAAATTGCAACTCATCGGCAAGAATATCCAAAGCCAGAAGAAACTGATCCGTACGCTGGACAGCGAGATCGTAGCGCTGAACAACGAGATGAAGCAATTACGCTCTACCCGCGATTCGCTGCAAAACGTGTTAGAGCACCATAAGAACGACTATGCGCAGATGGTTCGTGCGAGTCATTTTGCCCGGGTTCAACAGTCGCCGTTGCTGTTCCTGTTGAGCAGCGACAGTTTTCAGCAGTTAGCACGCCGCGCACGGTACCTGCATGAATTCGCACATTTCCGTCAGGAACAAGTACGCCGGATAGAGAAGACCCAGGCCGATATCGATACGCAGAACGACTTGCTGAAAGCCAACAAGAGCGACAAGATGACCGCTCTATCCAGCCGCAAACGCGAGCAGGAAAACCTCAAACGCGACGAGCGCAAGCAGCAAAACATGCTCAACCAATTGAAGAGCAAAGAGAAAGACCTGAACAAGCAGCTCAAACAGCAACAGAAACGTGTGGCTGAGCTGAACAAGAAGATCGACGAGATGATTCGCAAGCAGACGGAGAAGGCCTCCAAGACCTCGTTAACCAAAGAGCAGAAACTGCTTGCCGGAGGATTTGAAGCGAACAAAGGTCGTCTGCCATGGCCGGTAGAAAAAGGAATGATCAGCGGTCATTACGGCAAACAGCAACACCCGGTATATAGCCAGGTGACGATGGATAACAAAGGTATTTACATCCAGACGACCGCCGGCATGAAAGCCCGTACGGTATATAAGGGCGAAGTGACGAGTTGCTTCCTGGTAGGCGGTACGTACGCCGTCATCGTGCAGCACGGTAACTACCGCACCGTCTATTCGAACTTAAGCAAACTGAACGTCAAGCAGGGGGATAAAATAGAGACCAAACAAGTCATCGGTACTATTTTTACCGACCCGGAGCAAGACCAAAAGACAGAACTCTATTTCCAAATATACAAAGACAGAAACATACTCAATCCCGAATTATGGATAACAAAATAAAACTATTTACCATTTGGTCATTTACCATTTGTTCATTTATTTTTTCACTGACTCTTTCATCCTGTAAGGAGAATAAATGGATAGACTGGAAGGTCCAGAACGAGATCTGGCTGGAGCATAACAAGACCCAACCGGGCGTTAAGACCACTGCGTCGGGTCTGCAATATAAAGTCAAGGCAGATCCGGGAGCAGAAAACGGCGAAGCCAAACCGAACTCCACCAGCACCATTGTATGCGACTACACCCTGAAACTGATTAACGGCTACGTCATCCAAAGCGCGAAAAATCAGACTTTCTCGCTGGCTCAGACTATACCCGGTTTCCAAGAAGGCTGCCATAAGATCCATTGCCACGGCGATATAGAGCTTTATATCCCCGCCTATTTGGGCTATGACTACGAGAAATATCAGTCCAACAAATACAACAAGGCGGAGGGGCACGGTACCGAAGGTACACAGACCTATATTCCTCCCTATTCCACCCTTATTTATACGGTACATCTATGCGGCGTTTCGGGCAATTGATCATCGTGCTGGCATGCCTCCTTTGCTGGGGCTGCAATAACACTACGTTTCAAAGCAGTGTTCCTTATGCGCCTGTGCATGTAGAGATCAACACGGAGAGCGTTTTCGTGGATTTCATGCCGGGCAACTATAATACGTACATCACCGTGAACCGCGAAGGATACAAGGAGAACGGAGTGTACAAGCTACCGGTGACCGTACAAGACGCATGGGGTTACGGCGGCATCGTAGCCTATATCAGCATGGCCGGATACGTAGCATTTGATTTAGCTTGCCCCTATTGCGCGGCACGCGGACAGAAGAGCCCGTGCGAGATGGATGGTATTTTTGCCGTTTGCCCGCAATGCGGGGAAGAATACGACCTCGGGAGCGGTTATGCCATGCCTCAAAAAGGAATCAGCAAGGAAGCACTGCGACCAATGAACATCACCCAGAACGGCGGCCGAATCATTATTACTCAGAAGAAATGATTTCCGATAAAGATCTGCTATCCATCGGTGTGATCAAGCGCACCCATTACAAAGACCTGCCGGCCTTCGTGTTCGTCAAGCGGGACGGGTTATTTGTACCGTTCCGATCGGAGAACATCTCCGAGCTGATCGGCGAGGAAGGTTTTGTGCTACGAAGCGATGTACAGCAGGAAGACGAAGGAACGCTGACCTGGCAGGATTTAGTGGGGTATACGATTGTAGATGAAGAGCAAACGGTAGGCGTAATTGCCGATGTAGATGAATCAACCATCAATACCTTAGCGACGCTTGAAGACGGAAGGATGATCCCTCTTCACGAAGATTTTATCCTGGATATAGACGAAGAAGCGCAGATCTTGCGTGTTCATTTACCCTTTGTACTATGAGTAAAAAACTGACCACTGCGGAGATGAACCGCCTGAGCGTGGCGGAATACCAAGAGGCAGACAAACTGCCCCTTGTGGTGGTATTGGATAATATCCGCAGCCAGCATAATGTAGGTGCTGTTTTTCGTACTGCCGACGCCATGCGTATCGAGCGTGTAGTGCTTTGCGGCATTTGCTGCTGTCCTCCGAACCAGGAGATCCATAAAACGGCCCTGGGAGCAGAAGAGAGTGTTGAATGGCAATATTTTGAGCACACTCTTGACGCAGTAAAGGCCTTGCAGAAGGAAGGTTTCAGTGTCTATGCCGTTGAGCAGGCACACGACTCGATCACATTAGAAGAAGCGGCTGTAAAGGTACAAAGGGACAAAGTACAAAGTACAAAGGTCGCCGTTGTATTAGGTCATGAGGTGTTCGGCGTTCAACAAGAAGTAATAGATCAATGTAGCCAATGTATAGAGATACCCCAATACGGAACGAAGCACTCGATGAACGTGTCGGTGACAGCAGGCATCGTAATGTACCGCTTAGCCTCCTCTCTCCGGCGCGCGACAAAGAAGTAGCGAAAGCGGCTATCCAAGCAGGTGCCGATGCTATCTATATCGGTGCACCGATGTTCGGTGCGCGTCAAGCAGCCGGTAATAGTATCGAAGATCTGACCGAGGTAGTCAACTACGCCCATACGTACGGCGTACAGGTGCTCGTGACACTCAACACCCTGCTGCATGAAGACGAGTATCCTCAAGCAGTCTCGCTCGCGCACGCGCTATATAATATAGGTGTCGATGCGCTTATTATTCAGGATCTGCATCTCCTGGATTTCAATCTGCCTCCTATCCGACTCCATGCTTCTACGCAATGCGATAACCGCACGCCGGAGCAGGTGAAGCGGCTACGGGACTTGGGGTTCAAGCGCGTGGTCTTGGCACGCGAATTGGGGATTGAGGAGATTCGGGCGATCCATGCTGCAGTGCCGGATATCGAATTAGAAGCGTTCGTACATGGAGCTTTATGCGTGAGTTTTTCGGGACGATGCTATATATCCGAAGTGCTGGCTGGACGAAGTGCGAACCGAGGTGCTTGTGCGCAGTTCTGCCGCATGGCGTACGACCTGTTGGATAGCGAAGGGAATGAAGTATTGGACGAGAAGGGAGAACCGATTCATCAGCGGTATTTATTGAGTCTGCAAGACTTGGACCGAAGTGCCTACCTGGACGAACTGATCGAAGCGGGAGTGACTACTTTTAAGATCGAGGGACGGCTAAAAGACGCTGATTATGTGACGAATATCACAGCGTATTATCGGGAGAAATTAGACCGCTACCAGGTTGACCTCAGAACACAGACCGCTTCGCTGACAGAGCACAGACCGGTTTTCACCCGCTCTTTTGTGCCCAACCCGGAGAAGACCTTCCACCGCGGAGGAATAGATTATTTTCTGCACGGCAGAACGCCTCACATGGCTAATTGGGACACGCCCAAGTCCACGGGAGAGTATATCGGAGAAGTGCTGGAAACAAGAGGAAACACGCTGAAAGTGCGGCTCAAAGAAGGTGTTGTACTGCATAACGGGGACGGACTAAGTATCGGCAACGAAGGGTTTAACGTCAACGGTGTAGAAGGAAATATAGTGAAGGTGAATAAAGAGCCTACCTCCATCTCCTCCCTAAAGGGGAGAGGGCTGTATAGAAATCTGGATGTCGAGTTTGTCAAGAGCCTGAAGAGCGAACGGAAGATTCCGGTGGATGTTATCTTCAGCGAAACCGAGGACGGGTTCCGAATCTGTATCGGAGATAAAGAACGCTCCTTTGTCTATGCGCATGAGGAAGCAAAAAATGAACAAAAAGCGATGGAAACCATCCGTACACAGTTGTCCAAGTTGGGCGACACGCCGTATATAGCACGCGGAGTGCGGATTGAGAGTAAGCCGTATTTTATACCTATTAGTGTTTTGAACGAATGGAGACGCAATACCCTCCTTTGATGACTTGCAAGTACTGCCTGCTCTTCGAGTTGGGGCACTGTCGCAAGACCAACCCTTATCCAAAGGATAAGGAGCCTCGTTATTTGCGGTTACGAACAGGTAAAACGTTGCGTCTCACGTTCGATTGCAAGAAATGTGAAATGCGGGTAGACAAAATTGAAAATTGAAGATTGAACAATGAAGATTTTCGTAGCGAGTATATTAGCATTAGTGCTGCATGTTTCTTCGGGCGAGCGTATTAATGATGCACTGGATAGTGCGCGGGCGGTGTATCAGGCTAAGGGTGAGAAGACAACTATCCTGATTGAGCCGGGTACGTATCAGGAGGAACTGACTATCGATGTGCCGGGTCTGACGCTGAAGAACGCCAGCAAGAAACCTTCCGTCGGGCTGAAGAACTACGGTGTGGACTGCGACGAGAACGCCGTACGGATTACCTGGTACTACGGGCACGGATACCAATATAAATCCATGGGTAGCCGCGTGAACTATGGAGGGTCGAGAGAGCGGCGATGGAATGCGTCGGTGCTGGTAACTGCGCCGGATTTCAAGGCAGAGAATATCATTTTCGAGAACTCTTTTAACTTGTATGTAAGCGAGAAGGAAGCGGCAGACAGTCTGGTAGATATCAGCCAATCCGAGATGCCATGGACAGAGAAAGAGCGTCCGAAGAAAATAATGCCCGAACGTCCGAAAGAAGCGGGTTCGACGGAAGTACAGAAGAAGAAATACAGGGAACGCGCAGCGGCTATCTCATTTACCGAGGGAGCAACGAACGCACGTCTGAAGAACTGCCGTGCTGTGGGACGACAGGATGTGTTGTACGGCGATGAAGGAGCAAGTATCTACTGGGAAGGCGGTGTGCTGGCCGGTGGGGTAGATTTTATCTTCGGCGGCATGACGATGTGCGTAAACAAGGCTACTATTGTAGCCAATATCAACGGTGAGAAAGGCGATAAATGCTATATTAGTGCGGGGCGAAGCGAGCCTACCCCTACCCCCTCCCTAAAAGGAGGGGAATCTCATCAACGCGGGCTCTTGTTTTATAAATGTCATATACGGGTAGCGACTGAGGATGAGTTGGATTTGAGTTCATCCTTGAAGAGCAAAGAAGGAATGGTTTGGTTAGCTCGTCCGTGGCGCTGGTGGGGCGAGACCGTATGGGCATATACGACTTGGGAAGAAGGGATATTGAATCCCGAGGGTTGGCATCTCGGGTTAGTAAAAGGCAAAGAGGGTTTCAATCCAGAAAACCCTTGTCCGCACAGCTATGAATACCAATCGCAGGATTCGTCGAAAGGAAGACCGAAATGGGTAAAGGTGCTAACCAAGCCTGTTTTGCCAGATGGGACGAAGATCAGGCCGAAGAAGTGGATAAAAAATACACATTGATGTAGAAAAATTGACGGAAATCGTATAAAAGGAGTGCCTCGGCACTCTTTTTATATATATGCATTTGCATATATTGATTTTTTTTTGTAATTTTGTAGCCGATTTTGTGCGCACGTACTAGACGCGCACGCATACACACTAATAGAGAAGATGAAAATAGCCATTATTGGATACGGAAAAATGGGTCACATGATTGAGGAAGTGGCCCTGAGTCGGGGACATGAAATCACTTGCGTGATTGACCGCGTTGCTGTAGGACCGTCGCAAAGCGACTGTAAGACCGCTAACGCTGTAGGACCGGCTTCGCCTGTAAGATATTATTCTTCGGAAGAAGGGTTTGAGACAGAGGCGTTCAGGAGTGCGGATGTGGCGATAGAGTTCACGACTCCAGCGACGGCGGAAGAGAACATCCGCAAGGCGTGGGCGCAAGGTGTGCCGGTTGTCTCCGGTACTACAGGAATAAACAAGCCTAACCCAGACCCTTCCCTAAAAGGAAGGGAGGAAGGAAACAGATGGGTTGTTCGGAATACGGAAGGCAAAGTGATGCTCGTGTGGAGCAGCAATTATTCGGTGGGAGTGAATATATTCTTTGAGTTGAACAAGTTTCTGGCGGAGAAAATAAGAGAAGCCTCTCCCCAACCCTCCCCTGAAGGGAAGGGAGGTTATATGCCATCCATCAAAGAGATTCATCATATCCATAAATTGGACAAACCGAGTGGCACCGCAAAGACACTTGCGGAGCAAATCTCCGCTATGTACGAAGAACGGATGTACGATGTACGAAGGGAAGTGCCTATCGAGAGTATCCGCGAGGGTGAAGTGCCGGGGACGCATGAGGTGAAATGGGATAGCGAGGAAGACACCATTATTATTACCCACATCGCCAAGGGAAGAAGGGGCTTTGCATTAGGAGCAGTATTAGCAGCTGAAAAAATTGGGATCAGGTAATAATCAGGTAAAAACCAG
>ONND01000018.1 GCA_900319105.1 uncultured Bacteroidales bacterium
CAGGACAAGGCTGCATTTGTCAATGGGAACAACCTTCGATACCTCTCCGACCTTTATCGCATAGAAATAGCAAAGCCAAGAAGCCCCCGTCGCCAGTCCTGACAAAACCAGAAACAGCCATTCTTTCATTTGCTCTCAGATGATATGTCTTTCTTATAGATATATGTGGTGTAGCCAGGAGCATAGGAGTCATAGACATCACTGAGAAACTGACCTGCCAGTGTGAAACCATGTTGTGGGTAGTATTCGTGGGTGCAACTGGTGTCGGTCCAAAGGTATAGATGCCTCAGGTCTCTGTGCCGGAACTTATCCATCATTTCTTGCAACAACTTTTTTCCACATCCTTTCTGATTGCTGATGAAAAGTGATAGTTTCACATCACCATCACTCATGCACTGCACCGTTTTCCCATCAACCTCTAGCATATAGTCAGCCAATAGACGGAAACGTTCACGCTCATGGTCGGTCATCTGGGCCTCAATGTTTTCACGCCACTGAATAACATCCGCCTTGTCGTCATGTAAGTTTGCAAAAAGCACCCCATGAATCACGCCATCATCGCCCACAGCCTTCAAGGCCAGCAAGGGATTGCTGTAGTTATAGCGGAGGATATACTCTGCCAATGCATCGATAAACCAATGCCGCTCATCGGCATAAAATTCGCCCCATGCGCCTGCTGCCAAAGGAAAGGCTTTAGCAAAATCTTCGTTAGAAAATAGTTCGATCTTCATTTCAGTATTATTATTTTAATAGATTAATTTCAATCACTGCTGAAAGCATTATGATATTGGTTCTGCAAATTGGTATTTATACTTCAATTTTTTTTAATGCATAATTTTACAATTCCATGCAAAAACGGGGTCAGTTCCTTTTGTACACTAACGTAAAAGATATTTGAAAATATTTCATTTTTTTGTTTTAATTCGCTGAATATACTTTATGTTTATTCTGCTAAATTCCGATTCATCTGCTTGTCTTTTTTATTAGATGCCCATAAGGAATATTCTATACCTGCTTATTATATGCAAGGCTGTATCTCATCAGTCGATAACAACGGCTGTGCCGGATATGGAAATCATAATCATGCTGTTGGCTTGACCCATCGTCTCATAGCCAAAGCTAACGCCCACGATTGCATTGGCGCCCAGTTGCTCGGCGCGCTCGCGCATTTCTTTCTGCGCTGTCTCGCGTCCTTCGAGCATAGCGCTCTCATAGCTCTCGGTTCGCCCTCCAAAGAAATCGCGAAGCGACGCGCCAATGTCTTTAAGGAAGTTCATTCCGAAAATAACCTCTCCGGAAACAAGACCTTTGTACTCCTTAATGGTGTGACCTTCAATGGTCGGTGTAGTTGTAACTATCATAATCCTTTAATTATCTTTAATGCTTTATTCCTCTCTCCCAAATCTGTAATAACTTTTACCTGAAGCATATATTTACTTATCATAACTATAACTGGCTCTAAACTTTCTGGACTATTATATCTAACATACAACTCATTCCAATCACTCCATCCGTACCCCTTAACTATCCAGCCATGTTCAGTAGCATAATCTTTTGCTTTTAGTAATTGCCCTTCTTCCCATTCTTTATCAGTTAACGTTGGAACTTCACTTGTCTCGCGATAAACCATCGTTCCGTCTTTGCGAAATTCTGCTGTAACAGTAAACGCAGAGGACTCTTTCTTACAAGGTCTTCTATACTTGTCATAATAGGCGATGAAGGTTACATCGCCACCATTAGGAGTAGGCTCCCATATGGTATCGCAGAACTCGCTATTAGGAAAAACATCACCTTTTTTCATAACTACAGTATTTGCATTGCAATGATGGCACATGCCTCTGCGTCGGCAAGGGCATGGTGGTGGTTCGTCATATCATAGCCGCAATAACCGGCAATGATATCCAAGTTATGATGTCCTTCCGGCCAAACCTTGCGAGACTTGAGCAAGGTGCAGTCGAACTCATAATCCGGATACTTTGTGTCATAGGCAGCGAAGACCGCCTTCAGACAGTTTTCGTCGAATGCCTTATTATGAGCGACGAAGGGCACCTCTCCATCCTCGATGAATGGGAAGTATTGCTTCACACGATCAATGGCCTCTGCCCATACCTCCGGGAACTCGGGCGCGTCCTTCGTGTCCGATGGGCCGAGACCATGCACATCTTGGCAACGCTGGCAATAATAGTTCGGTACCGGACGAATCAGCGAGTAATAGTTATCCACTATCTCGCCGTCCTTCACGATACATATACCAACTGAGCAGACGCTGGAAGGTTGGAAGTTGGCAGTCTCAAAATCTATGGCTACGAAGTTCTGCATCAGGCTTGAAAATCAAACTAATGATTCTATTCGTTGGTCTTTTCTATAAGTGCCACATGTCCGGTGGATTGTTGTAGGAGCACTCGTCCGTTTTGAACAATACTTGTTTCGCCGCTATACGCATTCCGCACATGCTCGCCGTCGGCGAAAGGAATCGGTATTGCTTTCGCGGTTTGCGGGTTCAAAGCGATAACTATCGTATCTTCGCCAAAGGATCGTATTACCGTAGTGGAATTCAGCATAGTCTGTTTTCCTACTCCCACTGCCGAATGATTTTTACGAAACGCGCACAACTTCCGATAGTGCGCCAAGAGCGTATCGTTAGGCGATGACCAATCATAGTCGCTACGGAATCCCTGTGCCATATCTACATTCAAAATAGCGTCAGACGTCTTACGCCCCACCTCGTCACCATAGAAGATCTGCACAGCTCCGGGGGAAAGCAAGAAACAAGTAGCGCACTTGTCCATATGCTCCATGTCTGCTTCACGGAAATAGGCATTATTTAAATAAGAGAACGGATACCATGTGTACCCTGCAGCCTGCCACACCGACATCGAATCGCTGTATGCCTGCCAAGTCTGCGCGATTGTGGTCAGGTTGCCATCCTTCGGGAAGAACATATTCACCATACTATTGAACCCATTTTCTTCGTACAACGGCAGACGGGTGATATATGCATCGTCATAGTCGCCTGTGAACATGACCTCGTCTGTCCACTTGGAAGCCGCCTGCTCGGGGTGTTTGGCACGCCAACGGTTTAGTGCCTCGTTGCAGGCATCATGCAGCTGTTTCCAACGCCAGGGATGCACGTAACCCACCACATCGCAACGGAAACCGTCGATACCAAATTCCTCTACCCACGCTGCGATAAACCGTATCACATAATCGTCCGGCGCAAGCGTGGTGTCCTTGCGCAAAGCTTTCATCGCCGGCCAGGTCCAAGCATCATTGTCATTACCTTCGCGTGCCCATTTACGATGCAGGAAAGTTGGAAGTTTGACCGGTTCTGTCTTTTCGGTCAAGTAGTCCGGTAAGCCGTAGAGCGTCATCTGATACGGGTCATCCGTCTCCGCCGGTCGGCGCAACCATTCGGTAGTGTACCAATCGGGCTGATCGTACATGGTTGTCAACCACGCATCGTAGTTGATGTCACGACGATGCTCTACCGCAGCGGCTTCCGAAGAAATACCCGGCACGGTGGCAAAACCCTGCTGGATGGCATCTAAGTATGTCGGATAACCGATATCGTTGATGTTGGCTCCTTCCATTACACGGATACCTTGTGCATGCAGTTCGTCTATCAACGCGCGATACTCCGCTATCGTACCGTAATTCTTATCCATCTCCGTATAGTCCAGCGGATAGTAACCATGGTAACCATAGTGCGGGAAGTCATTGACGACCCAACCGCTACCGGGAACCCAACCATGCACTTGCTCATACGGATCGGTCAACCAAACGACATCCACGCCCAAGTCGGTAAAATATCCCTCTTTGGCTTTTTGCAAGAGTCCTGCGTAATCGCCGCCATGAAAGGTAGAAGCATTCATGCGCTCACTACCATAGTCGGTGCAGCGACCATACTGTTGGTCATTGGTGCTATCGCCGTTGCAAAAGCGGTCTACCAGCACAAAATAGACGGTAGCTTTGTTCCAAGCAAAACCATCTGCTTTTTTCGTCTGTCTGCACGCTGCAAACATTGTCGCAGCGATTGCAAGGATGATTAGTTTTTTCATATTATTTTTTCTTATTCTTTATACTTTCAGCAACAGTTTTAACCAATAAGGATCAAAATTCAAACGAATTCCGGGGTTGCAGCATGAGCATCGAGTGAAGCTTGGTCAGCCCAAGTTTCACAGATCATAAATACATCGGAGCGAGTCGCGCTCTGGAACACATCATAAGCGATGCACCCGGCATGAGAGCGGGATTTCTCGGTCAAAGCTACTGCAGCACGCAGAGCGTCCTTGTACTGGTCACCATCGGTGGCCTGAAAAAAGCAATTTAAGCGTATCATATTACTTGGTATATTTAGCGTGTAAATTGGCGATAATGCCAGCGAATCTGTCGCGGAGAGGTTGCGGCGAAAGCACTTCGGCTTCGTCGCCACGTCCTAAAATCTCCTGCATAAATTCAAAGTTCGGTGCAAGATGGAACTGGAAATCGGAATACTCTGCTGTAGTATTGATTTCCTTCTGCGACTTGTGAAGCGGTAGCGTACGCAGGTACGAAACACCTTTACGTGCAACACGCACGACTATATCTTGCACCTCGTCGGCTTCGCCCATAGTCAAGCCGATGTAATCGGCAAAGTATTTCTTCACATCGAAGCCATCAGGAATGGTATAATTGGAATTGGTAGTTGAGACTTGCATGAAGCGGTCAAAAGCGTACGTGCGAATCTCGCCCGGATGATCCGAGCTTTCACCAATTGCATACCAACGCTGTTTGTAGATGCGGATGGCGTATGGTGCGAAGATAAACTCACGCGGTTCATGGGCGAAACTGCCATAGCGGATGATAAGACGGTAGCAGAGCTGCATGGCGTCCACGACAGTTTGCAGGTACTGCACTCCTCCGGGGATGGTTTCGTACATGATCCGCCCGTGCATGTTGGCATAGTCCTCCAACGAACTCTCGACAGCAAGGCTATTGAGAAGCCACTTGCGAAACTCCTCATTCTCCTTGAAGGACTGCTCGATATAGAACTCACCTTTCTCGTTGGTGGCTATGCTCACATCGAACAAATCTTCCAACTCATTCTTCATGTGATAGAAGGTACTACGAGCAAGAGACTTCTTGTCGTCGTTCATGGGCGAACTCAACCACCTCCTACTAATCTCCGCTCTGGAGATTGGTCCGGACTGAAAGGCTCGCAAGAACCAAAAGTATTTCTTGAGTAACTTACCGCTGGTCATAACTACTTAATTGCTACTGTCATATATCGAACTCCTAACTCATCTGCTATTTTCTGATTAAGGAGAGAAATATCTGCTCCCACAGCGAGGTAAGTTAGAATGCCGTATCCCTGTTCCATTAACTTACGAAGCGCTTTCATAGTGGCTTCATATTTCACGCATTGGAAAATGCCACGTGTGATATCCTGGTCAGGAGATGTGGTGGGCTTAACTTCAACTGCAATATGTGTTCCGTCTTTCAATATGAAGAACACATCAAGCCTATCTCCGGAAGGCAGAACATGTTCCGTCTCGGAAAAAACGACATTGCGTATCCCAAGAGCCTGCGGATGGGCAGCTATATACTCCTTGAGTTTCTTGTGCTCCGGTCCTTCACCTCCAGATCCGTATATGGTTTTGGAAATATACTGCAAATCGCTTTCCGTAAGAACCGGTGCAGGTTTCAAATCAAGTACTTTGAGTACCCAATCCCAGTTTTCATAACGAACAGCCTTTAGATTAAGGCCATCAACAAATATGCGTTTGGCTTCTAACGGCATGTCCTTATAGCCGTCATAGACATAAGCGAAGCCTTCAGAAGGAAGTTTCGTCTTTTCGCTCTTACATAAGGCATTCAAGGAAGGAATATCATTCTTTCCTGATTCGTTACGAAGCCGGTCTATAACATCCTCAACGCGTCCCAACGTTCGACCAATACCAGAGAAACGCGGATAGCCAAGCAGGTGAGTCATATCTTTATATGTTCTGTCTGTTTGACCCTTCTTGGCCCACCCAATCATGATTGGGATCATCTTGCGAACAAGAACACGAGATTGTTCGGTATGAACTACTTCGTCAATAATATAAGCGTAATTCTCCATTGTGACCAGTTAATTATTCATCACCTCTACACTCGCGGAAGCACTCGCGCGTTTTGATGGCAGGCTTGTAGCCTTGATTTGCGGCAGCGTCGAGCAACGAATCAGCTTCAGCGCGAGTACGGACGCGAGTGATACCAACCGGCAGAGGTTGTGCCTCTGCAGAGCAGTAATAGGACGCGGCCATGATATACTGGGCGCGTGCGCCACCTTGCGCTGCAAGCGCATTGTAATACTCCATCGAATCCACGTTCTTCAGAACCGCTTTGGCATACTCGTGCAAGTAGCGATTATAGTCAGAGCACTCGCTATCTTTCTCATGCCGGAAATGATGCTCACGTACATCGCCAAGCACAGGGTAAAGTTGCTTGCCACATCCAGCACAGGTATAAGTAGTATCGCGTCTATTTTCTTGCGTAATATCGTCAATGAAAATAGGCGTACCTGCGTCCGAAATCGCGTACTTATATCTGTGCTTTAAGGGGTACAAAATAGTTATTTAGTTAATGTCTGATACATCTTGAATAACTCTGCGACGCACTCGGATTCGGTCATCTTGGTAGAAAAGCCATAGGCAGCCATGACCGCACGGTCGTTTTCTTGGTGGGCACGACGGAGTTCAGGCGGCATCGTTACCTCATCGTAAAGATCCGCCAAAGAGCAATCCGGATATTTGGCGCGAGCGTCGAGGATGGCTTGTGCGGTAGCCTCAATACGGGCTTTCTGCTCGTCCGTCGGTTGACACCACGGGAAATTGTTATAGACGATATCCTTTGAATAGCGGTAATCCGATTTCAAACGTCCACAAACAACACGCATCCATGCCATGTGGACATTGGAAGTCAGGACTCCAAAATGGTAGAGCGTGGCATTGGGGATGAGGTTTACTTGATTACTGCACATAACATCCGGGGTCATAAAACCTAATGGAATGTACCTGCGACGCTCCGAACTCACTACTGGAACAATCATAAAATTAGAATTCGGTATTACCTCAAGTCCAAAATGATTAGGATAATCAGCTGCTCTAAGTGTCTGTTCTCTTTTACTTGCTAAGCGATATTCTCGTACTTTCCGTACAATCTCATAGCATTGAGGCATAGATTTTAGTTCCGTAGGAGAGCAGTTTCCTAAATAAAGAACCCACCGTGGGCTATTATGCAGGAATTCTACAGCCCCATACCATACTTTGAAATATTTTTCTGCGGATGGTTCCTTTTTTAAAAACTCATTTTTAGTCTCGTCAGTAAACATAAAGAGGTCATCATCAATTCGCTGACTACCTGTTAACAAAGGAGGCACGTCACAGAGCGGTTTGGAACGGCTGTCAATCCATATATCCGGGGCATCAAGGAGGTAGCCGTTGATATTGGACGCGTCGATGGTTTGGGCATCGGAGAGGTAGATTTTCTTCGGTCTGACGCCCGAAGCACCTGACAAAGAAGAAAAGCCGATGATGACACAATGGACGTGGGCCTTGATGTCGGCTTCGGAATCCCAACGGAAAGTACGATAGGCAAAATCAAAATGGATGCCGTACTGCTCAAAGAGGGGCTTCCAAAGATTTGCTACTTGTTCACCTTGGGTTATGGAATTGGTGGAAACAAGGGCGGCTTTGATTACAGGATTAGCTTTGATCATTTGTGCTGATTTCAAATACCAACCGCACACATAATCCATGTTACCGATATTCTTCCATTTCTTGCCGAAAATCTCAAGCAGGTCATCTTTCTGTTCCTTAGCCATTAAGCGCGCCCCTACAAACGGCGGATTACCCATGATATAGTTGAGGTGGTCGGGGGCGATTACCTCGGACCAATTGAGACGAAGCGCGTTGCCTTCGTGGATGTAAGCGTTTGTTTTGAGCGGCAGGAAATCAATCGCCCGTCCTGCTATAGCAGATGTCTCTTTGAGTGTCTGGCTCTCGGCAATCCACAATGCCGTTTTGGCTACCGTACATGCAAAATCGTTGATCTCAATGCCGTAGAATTGTGCGATATTGACCTTGATAAGGATATCGAACGTGAGGACATTCTCTCCGCCGAACATGGCTTGTATGACCTTGTTTTCGAGGCGACGGAGCGACAGGAATGTTTCCGTAAGGAAATTACCGCTACCACAAGCCGGATCAAAGAACGTGAGACTTGCTAACTTATCTTGGAAAGCCAGTAAGGCTTGCTTGCGAGGACCGGCCTGTTTGATCTCTTGAATCTGTGCGAACTCGTCTTTGAGCTCGTCCAAGAAAAGCGGGTCAATAACCTTGTGGATATTTTCAATACTCGTATAGTGCATTCCGCCAGAACGACGTGTCTCCGGGTTCAACGTACTCTCGAAGACCGCACCGAAGATAGTAGGACTGATTTCGCTCCAGTCGAAATCGGCTGACGCATCCTCCAAAATGAGCTGCTTGAGTTCGTCGGTAAATTGCGGAATTTCTATCGTCTTATCCGAGAACAAACCGCCGTTGACATACGGGAACGCGGCTAAATCCTCCTCCAGATATTTGTCGCGCTCGGCAAGGGGTGTATCCAGTACTGCAAAGAGATCCACCAACGCGCGGCGGAGTTTCTGCGAAGGATTGGCATTGAGGTAGTCATGGAAAGCCGTACGGCTGTTGAACAAGCCTGCATCCTCGGCATAGAGGCAGAACACTAGACGGACGCAGAGGATATTGAGGCTTCGGAGCGTTTCGGGATCGTCGGCTCCGTACTGCTCTAATAACCTATCATAGATAATACCGACCAGATTACCGGCTTTGACAGAAACCTCCATCTCACGTTTGAGATGTTCGTTCCCTTCGTCCACGAGGAACTGGAGACGGTAGTATTCCTTTTCGAGGTTTTCGAGGAGAATCTTTTGCGGTTCGCCGTTGGGCTGCTCCATGTCATAGACCCAGAACTCGCGGAAGTTGCACGTGACGATCCAACGCGGACGTTGACTATACGGCAATTCAGCGGCATATCGTTTAGCCTGTTGGAAGGGGTTGAGCACAGAGCCGTCGGATTGCTTGATACCTTCGGCGAGGTTCTTGCCGAGCGACTTCTGCTCAATCATCACTTTGGTAGAAGGGATGAAACCGTCAATGAAAGAAGTATGGTCTAATTTGACTTGCTGCTCAAAAAGCAAGAATGAATCGACATGTTCAATACCGAATACCTCTGTAAGCAAAGTAGTCCAAAACTTTTGACTCTCGCCTTTCTCATATCCTTTACCTTTCCATCGATCAGCAAATTCTTTTGCTGCTTTTTGCTGTTGTACAGGAACCATATATTCAATTTAATATCATTTGTGGAGTATAGCAGACTCGAACCGCTCACCTCGACACTGCCAGTGTCGCGCTCTAGCCAGATGAGCTAATACCCCATCAGTCCCAAAGGACTATTCAATTATTTCCCAATGTCCACCTTTATCTGGACCTACGCGGCGGAGACGATTAGACATCTTTTCAATATCACGGCGTATAGTCATTATCGAAACTTTCATCTCTGCCGCTATTGTAGGGATAGAAGTATTTGGGTTACGGCTAACAATATCAAGAATACGATTTTGTCTCTCAGATAGTTTTTCAGTAACATTTTCAGTAACATTTTCAGTAACATTTTCAGTAACTGCCTTTAGTGGTAGGTCTAACTCCACTTCGTCCAAATCCAACTTTTCTTTCAACACCGGTTCTCCCCATCCGCTTTGTTTCCATGCTGCTAATATCATAGGGAATCCCGAACCGAGGTTCTCGCCGTAACCAACCATGCGCAACATGTTTTGGATTTTCGGGTTACGTGCAAAGGAGACACCACCTTCATACACTTGTTCTACAGGAATACGCAGAAGACCAGGATTGCGGAACACCAATTTGTCATCGTGTTTCTCAATACGTAGAACTCCGGACTCCATCATCAAATCTGCATGGATAATGGAATTAGTAAATGCTTCTCGCACTGCCTTGTGTTGTGGAGTATCATCCACGCGCGTAACACCTTCCATACGGAATGGACGCGGCAAATCAAAGGTCATCTTTGGCAGAACAATGCTGAAAAACTGAAAGAGATTATTCTCCCAACGACCATCGTAAGTGAGACGATCACTGTACCGTTCTTCACCAATCAAGTTGCACATGTTTATGTAATCCATACGGAAGTTTGGAAAACGGTCACGTACGACCAGACCGGTACCAAACATCATCAGTCCAGCCATGGTTAAAGAAACTTTTCCTGTTTCCTTATCTATTACACAACCACCTAAGTTTTTCAGAAATGTGGTATCATCCACTTCATTCCAGACATGCCCCTCATTCTTATAACGGAATAGTGTGCGGTAGCGACGCAATGTCTCCTCGTCAATATCACCCATATCACATTGAGCAAATATAGTACCATCGTTCCCTTCCTCATACGAATCACGAACCATAGCTTTCACTTGTCGTTTTGTACAACGATAATCTCCTTCGTGATTGCGCCGGAATGATCCATTAAAAAGATTGCCATTGATGTACACCGGCTTAATGCCATATCCTGCTTGGGGCACTTGAATAACGATGACTTTCTTGCCGTCCATGTCAATTACCTGCACGTTATCATCGGAAAGCATGTTAACACTCACTTTGTTAGAATCATTGGCTAAGTTCCAAAAATCGGTTATCAGTTTATCCGGATTGGTAACGCCTTCTATCGAATAACGTTTGCTTGGGTCTGTTTCCTCGCGGTGCTCCTCTATGCCTAACAAGATATAACCGCCATAGCTATTAGCAAAGGCGGAATAGGTTTCCCATAAACTGTTCGGTAACTTGTTGGCGCATAGTTTGCACTCAAGGGAGAGGTGCTCGCCCTTAGCCAATAAACCTTGTATGTCGTTTGATGTTAACATATAATAGTGCTGTCATAATTTTCATAAAAAAGTGTGGACTGCCGCTGCCACGACTAGGCGCAAAGCTTGGAACCGGCCTTATAGGAAACAACAAACAGCCCACACCAGAGGTGTAAGTGCTTGCGTCCGCATTTCCTATAATCACTCGAAACGGTTCCAATGTTCAGTCGTGATGGGGCTGCAAACTGCAAAAAATTCTATGTCAATGTTCTTTTGTAAGAATTCATTCTAACAAAAAAGCGTGCAAAATTACTAAAAAATTTTGACATATGCAAGTAAAATTAACGCATTGCGTTATTTTTACAATCATTTTGACGTTAGAAGCATACTTTTTTGAGAAAAAAGTAACCTCACACCTCTCGATGAGTGTTTAACCACCCCGTTCAGAGAGCTTCTTTTCGAAATGGGAAAGGCGCTCTTTCAACTGCTCAATGGTTATACACTGGAGGCGATCTTTAGCCTCTAAACGGCGAAGCGTTTTAGCGATCCGGCGTCGGTGTCGCGCCAAAGTCTTCGGCGAGAGGTAGGCCTTACTTTGCTTCGAGCCTACAAAATTTTTTTAATACTCATTTCTTTTTGCACTCCGGACACGTTTGTCCGAAATCGAGTACAAAGTTACAAAACAAGTGTCCAATTACTTTGGACAGAAAAAGAAAAAGTGCAAAAAAAGTGAGTTTTTTCACGAATTTTGCACTTTTTTAGTCCTTTTTGGTCCTTGAAGAGAGCCAAAATTATCCAAATCCGTTGTAATTAGTGCTCGAAATGACCTCTTGAGGGAATTTTTCGCACCCAATGTACAACGTATCGAAGGCATCCGTGCCATCTGTGCGGTGTTCGAGGAGGTCTTCTTCGGACTCCGCAAGCTTCTCTCCAGACTTGTTTTTGTGGAAGCCATTTCGTCCGTTTACGACGCCGGCAGACTGAATTGCAAGCAGCAAATCATCGTTGTTCTGACGGTTAAAAAATGGCATCAATCTTTGCTTTCCTTGGAAGGCTTGGTTGATCAACAAATACTTCTCGTCATGGCGCATCGGATTGCCCAAATAAACGTCCTGAACTGACCATCCGTGACGCTCAAATTCGTGCATAATTACCCAATGGAAATCTTGCGTGTTTACCGCGTAATTACTGCCCAAAGCGGTGGTGTCGTAGTAGAAGATGACGGTCTTATTCCGGTGCTCGGAATAGTAGTTGCAGAAGTCCTCCACCAAGGCAGGTAATTTGCGCTCGAATTTGACATAAAACGACTTCAAAATATTGAGCCTGTTTCCGGATGGCTGACCGGCTACAATCCAGTTGATATTTGCGTTGTAGTCCATGCCGATACAGATGGGAGCGTCGGGGTTCACATCGCGGTCAGCAAGGGAGGTAAAAACGTCCATCGGGGCGGCTGCTGATTGTCCAACTACATTGGACTGCCAAAGGGTGTCCAAGTACTCAAAATTGGATGCGTCGTACTTATGAGACTCCCTCATCGACGAATAGAAGCCATCTTTAGCAATACCGATTTGCTTGCACAAAATGGAGGTTTGGAAGGTAAGCGGCGTAAGATCGCGCTTCATCTGCTTGATGTAGGACTCACCAAGCAGTTGCAAGTTCTCTATGGATGAGTACTCTTTGTAGTATACGGCCACAGAGCGCATCTGATTGAGCTGCTTATCAAGGTGGCGTATCTTCTTACGGAGATATTCGGGCGGCGTCTTGCCTGCCGCAATAGCCTCCTTGACCTTTTGCTTCAAGCGCCAAATCTCGTATACTGTTGCCTCAATGGTGGCAATCAGTTCCTTGTCCATCTTCTTCTTGTAGTGCAAGAACCAAGAGCCTTTCTTGGACTGCGGCATATCGGAGAGGATCATTATGGAGTGGTTGAAAGAATGCTTGCCAAAGTAGGACTTGATACCACCATTAGCCGGCAGGGTCTCGTCCTTCAGCTTTTCATAATCTATGAACTTGGCTTCGTCGATCAGAAGCCATGAGAGCGTTAAGGAGTTCGACGATCCCGGACGGTCCTGCGAAATAATGACCGCTCGCGAACCATTGTAAAACGATATGACGTGTTCATAATCGGTAGGCTCAATGATAGCAGTACCGAAGGACTTGGGCGGCTTCTTACCCACCACATAGTGGATGTTAGGCAGCAAGCCCCATCGACGCCATGCGGCGAGCAGTCCAGGAATGGTATTAGTCAAGCCGTGCTTGAACGTAGGCACAACGATACCGCCGGTTGATCCCGGCATGCGTTGCATGTTGCGGAGTACAAAGGGAGAGGCGATAGAGTCCGTTTTGCCTGTACGTCGCCCAGCGACAATAACGGTGGTATTGGCGCCGATGAGCTGCGTCAGCCGCTGCGGGGTATTGAAATAAACGCGCTTACTCATGGTCGCCCTCCTTTTCCTCTTTGGGTTGCCACATCTCTTCCTCCAAGTCCGGCTCCTCATATTCGATGTCCTCGATGTCGATAGTCTCTGCGCCATAGTGGGCGATCATCTGGTCAATCTTCTGCTGGAGGTTAGGAATTGGCTTGATACCGAGCACGGTAGGATCGTCTGTAGCCGTGAAGGGCTGCACCACAATCATCTCATAAGGCACTGCCTGCTCGTCCTCCAAATCTACGCGGTTGAACTTGGCATAGGAGGAAGCGGCTTTCTCCATCGTCTTGGTGTCCTTACGTGCCTTGGCCATCTGATAGGTTTCCAAGATCATTTCGTTAAAGCGATAGCGGTGAAAGTCGCGCGACGCGGATGAGAGCGTCGGGAGCAAAGCTTTCACTAACGAAAGGTCGGCATAGGCTTGCGTGACACCTATACCAAAGCGTGAGCGTACCTCATTGATAAACACCCGATCCTTGGCGTCGGGGTTCGCCATGAACCACGTATATTCCTCCCGGACACGGAGCAGCTTCTGAACCGTTTCCGGTCCATACCGCTCCATGAGTTCGGCTTCAGCCGTAAAGAGGTCACGTTTGCATATTTCTACAGTCTGTGGTCGTGCCATTACTCGTCGTCCTCCATGTCTAAAAGGTTTTCTCGTGCCGTCTGCAGGGCAAGCGGCGAGCCTACTTTAGCAAGGGTCATTTCTTGCTGATGTAGCTGTACTTTACTTAATGCTTTCCCATGGCGGTACGCCGTAAATGCCGGATTATTTTCGTCTTGAATATCCCGCTTAAACACCTCAATTCGGACACCGAGAATGACCGCGATGTCGGTTGGACGGAGGTAAATCGACGCATATTGGTCGATTTGCTGGAGTTGTTCTTCGGTGTAAGTCATGCTAAATACAGATTTAGGTTTGTGATACGATTAGGGATTTGCCGGTGCTTGCTCCGGCTGTGCTGCTGCCGACAGCCATTCGGCTTCATTGTAACGTAGATCGGTGTAGATATCCACCGCCACTTGAAACGAAGCGCAAGCGCAACCGGAAGCGAAATACTCGGGTATCTCCGAGAAGCGGATGCGCGGATCGAGATACAATGAGCGTTCCTGAAGCTTGGTAGATTCCAAGATCAGAACCGACATATATTGCCGGAACAGTTCGCGCATGGTATCGAAGCAGGCGAGACGGGCTGCCATGTTTCCCAGTTGGTGACGCATGGCGAAAAAGACCGTCTTGACTCTTCGAGTGCGCGGAGAGTTGTTCAGCTCTGTGTAGCCCTCGGCGGTGTCAGAGACGCAGACGAAGGCGGTGGTGGTCTGCATGGAAGCGAGCGCATCCTCGAAGCCCTGCAGACCACTCACTTTACAGAAGCGAAACTTCTTGTTCCGGGCAAGGATATTGGTGTCGGTTAAACGCTCAAAGAAGGATGTAGCATCCCAGTTGGAAACAGTTGTCATGGCTTTGCGGTTTCTTTTTTGAGTTCTTCATATTCGCGTGCCTGGGCATCCAGCTCAACGAGCGCACGGTGTACATCCATTGCAAGGACCTCTTTCTCCTTGGTAATGTCGCCTTTTGTGAGCGCGCGAATTTGATTGTTCATCGACTGTTGAAGCCGTTCCTGCATAGCAGTGGTATCGGCTTCCGCTTCGGAGTTCACAAAGAAGTTGTGATAACGACGCGCTAACAGCTGTTTGGCGGAGGCATACCAATAGAAGATGGAGATGGCTTCTTCCGGAGCGAGCTCCAGCGGCTTCGGCGATTGGTATAAGTATGCAGCCATTTCGGAGAGGAGCGCCTGATCCTTGGTTACGAGATAACCTTGATAGAGGTTTTCGAGGATGAGGAAGGCTTCAAAGGTAATGCCGGAGAGGTCAGCCTCTACCGGCTGAAGCTTTCCGATAGAGGGCAGGCGCACCGGCACGAGTGGCAGCTTCTCCAGCCAATCGAGATGTTTGATAGCGGCAGCTATTTGTTCGGAGGTAATGAAGCAGGGCTTACCCTCGAAGTGACAGAAAAGACCGTCATCGGTTTTTTCTACTTGGGTAAGCGGTGCCCACCGAACAAGCGCGTAGGTTTTAATCTCGGCTGCTGTGAACTCCTGCGCAAGGAGATAGAATGCGTAGCGGAGTTGCGCGGGCGTCAACTCCTGCCAGCATGTAGGTAAGATAAGATTTAGGGTTTGCATAGCAAAATGTGTAATGTAATGTTGAACGAATTACCACCAGTATCCGGCAGAATCCTTGTGGTTCTCGAAGGATGGCCTACAGAATAGCATAGCTGTGTAGGAATCCTGCCATTCCGGGAACGTTGCAGGACGTGTACGGATGCGCTGGACGGTGGAAAACATCCGCTTGTAATCAAGCGTTTTTCCGGCAAGCATTTCGAGGGTTGTTTGGCGCACGGCATCAATGATGGTGCGCTCCTCGGCGGTTACCTGCTGCAACAGCATGTTGCGTCGTAACCGTGCCATCAACTCCTCGGAAATGAAGTTTTCCGCCAGTTCCTGCTCGATAGTGATAGCACGTAAGCGAAGCGATTTATAGTGCGTCCATTTGTCTGCACTATGACCAGCCAGCGTTGCCAGTTCGAGGTTCGGCCAGAGCGTAGCACCGAAGTACGCTGCTTGAACGGAGGACTGCCAAGAAGGAGTGACGGCAAGCTTGAGGAGAAGGTCGGAAGCCAGATCATCGCGGTTTGAGAGAAGCGACTCAATGAGCCGGTTTACTCGATCCGCGCTTGCCGGAACGATGTTCTGATTGGAAACGATGCCGAAGCCGTTAGGTGTGAGAATAAGATCGAGCGAAGGGATGGCTCGACGGAGCGCATCAAGTGCGGTGATATGGCAGCAGAGGGCGCGGAGGGCGTCGGTTTCCGGAGCTGCCTCCATACCGCACATGAAATCTTCGCCCAGGAAATTGCGCGTAAGCCATGTTTCCGCTTTGCGAAGATAGGGCTCGATTTTCTCATACAAGGAGGACTCTCCTTCGACTGTGGAAAGAGCATTGGGAAGGTAGTTCCGCAGTTGCTCATCGGTTGAAATTAACATAGTAGGTTTAGGTTATAGGTTATTGTTTAGTGGTTTCGGGATTGTCAGTAGTGACTTCTTTGGCATCCTTATGCTCATCGAGCGTAGTGAGTTGGATGAAGGGGCATGTGGGGAATGCACCATCCCAATGATTGAAGCGAATGAGCAGTTGGTGGGGATAGAAAAGAAGATCATGGTAGGGCTTCTGCAGGGCCTGCGCGATGGTGTACAGCTCGCGCTTGTCAGAGCCGGAGTTGTTCGACTGGCTCTTGCCCGGCACAGAACCAACGAGGTTCGAGTGTACGCGCATGGTGAAGCAGATGACGTTAATCGCTTCTTGGATGTCCGTTTCCCAGTCGCCTCCCTCCTTGGCATCATCGATGCGCTTGATAAGGACATCGTGGTTTTCTTCGCCGTTGGGGTTCACACCAAAGGAAGAGAACCACACCTTGCCGGAGTTCTCTGCTCCGGTAAGGAAATCGATTATACGTTGCTTCTCCTCGTTGACGCGTTCGAGCCGTTTCTTTTGGTCGGTAATACCTTCCGCGCGGAAGATACGTTCCCAATAGCGCTCGTTGACCTCTATCTGGTACTTGATAGGGGCAGCGTTCTGAAGCTTCGCTTTCTTGGCGGTGGTAATGAGTTGCTTGATATCATACCAGCGCGATTTGAAGATAGCGGCGTAATACGGAATAGGATAATAGGTATTGCGCGCGGTAGGTATGCGCGTGACGATGGCGAACTTACGTTTCTTGGTGCCGCTCTTGAGGCGGGTCTGGAGATCGGACCAGGGATTGTAGATGTTGAGCAAAGGGATGTGCTCCACATCGGAAGGAGCGGTAGAGTGCTCCCAGTTGGCAAAGAGTATTTCCTTGCTTGTACCGTCTGCCCCGGCAGGGGTAAAGCGGCAATTACAAGCTTCCTTGCGGAGCATGGTGGTAATACGCGTGCCGTCCTTGGAGAGGATGATGAGCGTGACACAGAAGCCGAAGTGTTTGAAATCAAGGCAAACTCCTAAGAAGTAGGACTGCATGCCGTTTTCAAAGAAGAAATCTTTGATTTGTTGCTGTACGGTAGCGGAGCATTCGCAGGTATCGTACTGGAGGCCCTGTCCGTAGCATACTTCGGCGTTCCACTGCTGGCAGGTGGTCAGTGTCTCGTCGGCTTCAATCTTCTTGAGCACGTTGTAGGGCATGAGGTTGTCGGCACCCCAAGGAACGTACTGCGTATGTTCGTCGAGCTGAATAGGCGAAATCTCCCCGTCCTCTTTGAAGAGCGTTGTGGTGTCGGTGACGAAGATCGCCCGGGCTTGAAGTTGTGGTACATCGACCACGGAGTCAAATTGATAATCCATAGCGTTTAGGTTTATGGCGCAAAGGTACTACATTACGCGCACATGCGAAAAGACACACAAAAAAAACTCCCAAGTTTTGAGGCTTGGGAGGCCCGGTAATTGCTAGTGCCTGTTTGGAATTATCGTTGGGAGGCTTACCGGATGGTATAAACTACGGTGTAGCCGTAGCCTTGGCAAATCTGTTTGCCGCGTATGGTGTAGGCTACATTATAGCCGTAACCATTGCAAACCTTGTCATCGCGGATGGTATAGGCTACGTTGTAGCCGTAGCCATCACATACTTTATCGCCCCGGATGGTATAGACTACGGTGTAGCCGTAACCTTGGCAGACTTGGCTGCCTCGAACGGTGTAAACTACATCGTAGCCGTAACCTCTGCAAATGCGAGGGTTGGAGGACGATCCTCCTCCGGGAGCAAGGTCGGACGGCTCACAAGCGCAGAGGCACAGCAGGGCGAAAAGTATGTAAAGAAGTTTCTTCATTTCTTATTATTAGGGTCTGAATCAACATCATCCGGCAGCGCAGGAATACCTGCTAATGGCTCTCTGGGCATAGCGGGCAAGCCCATTGTGACTTCCACTTCGTCATCTTCCCATTCGTCAGGTGGTGCCACATCACCCATCAAAATATGCTCACCATCTTCTTCATCAAGCGGTAAATCGACCTGTGAGAAAAACACTTGCTTCTCCTCGTCTGTCAGCACATCAAGGTTCACTTTCTTTCCCTCTTCCACCATGGCTTCGATCTTCTGCTGAAGGTCGTCTAACTCCGCATCGCAAAGCGGACATGTGCCAGGGCAATCGCCTTTATGCGTACACTCTCGCGTTGTGTACGGGATGCCATTCGCGTCTGCTATCTTCTGGCGAATGGATTTCAAAAACTCACATAACTCTTTTCCTTTCATTGCTTCGGTGTTTTATATGTGAATAAATCAAAGTTTGTGAAGCCCATTGCTTGCAGAGATGCCATGCTCTTTTGGCGGTCCTGCTCGTCGTTATAATCTTTAATGAGCGGTAAGCGAATGAGCACCTTATCTTGCATTTTATGCCTAGCGATAAAATCTAAGTTGCGCTTGACAAGAAAATCATCTTGGCCTGTGTAGGTGTAATATACACCCGAATCCCAAGATTTAATGTCCACTATCCATTGGTTAACAATGGGTAAAAGCGCAACCACATTAGCAAGACGCACATTCAGCGATGTTTCAAGGCGTATCTTCCAACTGTGTTGGTTGAGTTGAGCAAACTCTTGAATAAACTCGCTACGCAGGCAGGGCTCACCACCTCCGAACGTGACCCCTCCGCCCGTGGCGCGAAAATACAAGTCGTCCTTCCGCACGCGCTCATACAATTCCTCCGGGGTCATCTCGTGCCCCTGAGGAATAGCCCCAAGCGTATCGGCATTAAGGCAGTACTTGCAGCGCAGCGGGCAGCCATAGAACGTGACCAAGGTGGTGATCCCGTTCCCGTCCGTGCCCGGACGCAGACGCGCTATTGCATGTATAGGTGCTTTAGACATACTCATTTATTAGTGAACCATTGCCGCGATGTAAATATAATGATCAAGGACAAAACTTGGCGGGCATTCATGCTCCACATTGCGGATGATTTCACTGTCTTTAATGTGCGAGAATACCTCACGTTTCTCTTCCTCCGTGAACGGTAGTCCATACCTACAATTATCAAGACCGCTTGATAATGCTTCCCAATACTCTTGGCGGTGCTTTGCTAATTCTTCCGGACTCATTTTGCTTGCTTTTTATCTTTCGTCCAATTCACCAAATTCTCACGGAGATGCTTGATATATTCCTCAATTATCTGTTCATGAGAAGCACCAGTATAGTCACAAGCTACAAGCAGATACTCCGTGGCAAAGTCCGCCACAATTTCAGCCCCTTGTCTGGGCGACAAATTAAGCTCCTTGCCTTTAGCCGACAGGGTATCAAGGAGTGCGTTCTTTACAGCTTTCTTTATCAAAGCATCATTTTCCATATTACAAAATCGAAATTTTGTGCAAAGGTACAAAAAATATTTGGAATATCCAAATATTTGCGTTAGAAATTGAACGAAAGTCCAGCACCATTGCCGGTGTAGTTGATATTCATTTCCGCGATACGCTTGCCGTGTACATTGAGCGGTATGCCGACAATGGTAAGGGCTGCACCCATCGGAAGGAGGACGTAGCCGGCTGCAGCACAGTTGGCTTTGGTCTTTGCTCTGGCTGAAACATCTTCCGGCTTTCCGCTCGTATCTACGCCGGAATTGCCGACACCAACCAATATAGCGCCAACGATAGCGGAAGGAATACCGATACCCATGCAGACGCCACCAGTCTTTTTAAGCGCATTGCCGATAACCAAATTAGGATTGGCGGCTCTTTCGCTGACTTCCTTTTGCTTCTTTTCGAGTTTTGCCAGCGTTTTAGCGTCCGGCACAAACTTACCATCAACGCCCTCATATCTACCGATGCCGGAGATACGGAGGTGGTGAACACGTTCAGGATAGATAGTCAGCTCCTTATTCCCTACAGATGTGTAGTAAGTACGCAGGACTAACATCGTATCAGTAAAAGTAATCAACTCACCTTCCGCGCCATTTCCATTAGTGAAGGTAACTGAAACTGTGGCTGCAAGAGCCGAAAGAGTGGTGGCAAGTGCCATCGTCAAAACAAGTACAAATCGTTTCATAGCAAATCAAATTTTAAAATTCGCTGCAAAGATAATATAAGAGTGTCCAATTACTTTGGACTGATTTTGAAAAAATGCAAAAAAAGTGAATTTTTTAACGAAAATGAGCAAAAATGAAGAGTTTAGGTTTTGCGATTGTCCAAAATAGGCTTGCTATCGTGTATGTTTGGTGTGCGGTGCGGTTAAGGAGAAAGGAAATGGGGCAAAATGAGCACGATTTTGGAGCGAAAAACGTCAGTTTCAGAGCGAAAAAACGGAAGCGAATTTGTGTCGTCAGTCCAATGAAGTTGGACAAATAAAACCTCCCAAGCTTGTGACTTGGGAGGGGTACGTGGGACATCTGTTCTAAGTTCGCCGACATTGTTCGCTGCCCAATAAACTTAGTACAAATTCCGTGCCAAGGTTAGAGGAATACCTCCAAACCGTTGATTTTCGAGATGCAGACATCGCGGACGGTTCGCATTTCGCCAGAGCGAAGGAACTTAATCGTGCGCGTTCCGGCATAGAAATCGTACTTGAGCGATATTACATTAGGGTAATGGAGAAGAGAACCATCAGACTTGAAAACGACCAGATCCACCGGATCGGGCCGGAGCATCATGGCTTGGGCTGTGGAGAGATGTATGGCTTGCATTATTCAGCGATTTTTTGAGCGAATAACTCAGACAGTGGAACAGAGTGGTTTTTCATGATGTCCGTAAGGGCTTCATGGAAGGTAGCGAAAACAGCGGGATCGGTTGTCACGATAGCGGACTCATTACGATTACCTCGGGTAAGATTTTGAGAAGTGATGATGGAGACCGTGCGAGCGGTCTCCTCGGAACGTATCAAAATCACCTTGGAATGGTTATCGGCCAAATAGGTGTGCTCTATGACGCGAGTGAGGAACGGCCATAGCCGGAGCGTTTTCTGCGTGGCTTTGAAATCAAGGATGAGGTGGATGGTGTCCACCTTCCCTGATTTCTCAATGAAGAACAAGCGGCGCAGGAACTCCTCGGAGATAGAGAAGGAAGTCTGCCAAATGGTAGCCTTCCCCACCTGTGCGAGAACCCATTCCACGACGTCAGCCACCTGCAGGGTGTTCGTTAAGTAACACTGTAACGGACACTCTGCGAGCGGCTTGAGGTAGCTATCGATGGACTCGTTGCGCTTCACTTCTTCGTAGTTTTAGAAGTGGCCTTTTTCGTGGCGGGCTTTTTCGCTGCCTTCTTTACCGGCGTAGCGTCTGCCGGTTTAGCCTCCGTTTCGGTAGCGGGCGTGGGCTCCTGTTTCGGCGTCTCGTCGGCAGGTGCCTCATCCGCTTTCTTAGGCGTATTGTCTGCCGGATGTTCCTCAACATGCTCGGCGGTAGCCTCGGGGAGCGGTGCGCCCACCTTAAAGTGGTCGTATTGCTCCCAGTTAGCATGGTAGCGCTTATCGAGGGCGATAAGCTCTTTGAGGAACGGATAACGCTCGCTATCGGGGCACGTGGAGTTCTCAACAGAGAGCAGCTGCAACTGCGTATGCAGGCGGCGCATCTGCTGCATGATGGAAAGGTTCTCCGCGTAGAGAGCTTGTATCTCTACGGGCAGTGCATCGTGATCCACGCGCTTACCTTTCTTGAACTCCTCGTTCTCGGAGGTGATATGATGCTCCTCCACGATGTGTTCCACCTGTGCGGACATCTCTTTGACCTCCTCATGCGTGACCTGCTGGAGGTAGAACTGGTATTTCTTGCGCAGTTCGTACTCGATACGCGAAGCGTACTGTTTGGGACGACGCATGAAGTTCTGATACATGATGCGGTTGTTGGTGAGCTGGAGCACCATGAGTGCGCCCTCCTCCAAGTTCCGCTCTTCCGGTTTGGCGTCAAGATAAGCCTTGACTTTCGGCATTAAATCTTTCTTTAACATAGTTATAGGTTGTTGTTAATGCCCACGACAAAGAACAGATTTTTGCCGAGGGGTTCTAATAAACGATACATGGCATTGAGGGTAGAGCCGGTAGTGACAAAATCATCGAAAATGATGAGGTTCGGTTCGGGCGGTAAGTACCCCAAATCGAAATCTACCGCTACCCGTTGGCGAGTGTGCGAGAGGGCAACGTCCTCGTAGTACGGAATTTGCAACCGGTTGCCAATTTCGGCGGCTATACGGCACGCAAAGTTCTGCGTAAGGTGACGCCTCTTGGGTGACGGTACAATCGCCCAATGCCCATTGGATAGGTAATTACCGAGCACCTTTTTGATAACAGGTGTGAGGTGATCGGCAAAGTACTTGACCATGGCATCATCGGCTTTGATGTCGGTGAGCTTCCTTCCCTTGATGGACTTCTTCCAGATGGAGAGCACAGGAATGGAGGCGTGCGGTGTGAGAGTCATCCGCTCGACGGAGAGATCACACCGGGCTTCACCGACATCCGGCTTATGCCATCCGGCACGTTGTTTCTCTGCAAACAGATCCTTTGCAGGCGCAGCAGCATTGCCCGGGCCGGATTGCTCGGACAATGCTTTGACTTCATCTAACGAAAACAGGCTCATAGCTCATAACGGATTTTAGTGAAGGTGCCTCCTCCGCCATTGTCGATCCACATGTAGTACGTAGTACCGGCATGGAGAGTTGCTGAAGCATCGACCTCGGCACTGGCAGCGTCGGCTTGAATGAGTTCGTTGAGTTCTGAATCGGCTATATGCAGGCGGCGATAATTGGAGTTATTCGAACGGAAGGTAACAGTTATCACGCCATCGGCTGCAGGGGTATAGACGATAGAACGGCGTACTCCCGGCGTTCCTGCGCCATTGAAGCGCGCGCCCTCGGTGGAAAGATAATCCTTGCCATCGGAAGCTTGCGCTCCGAGAATGGTGATGCCAGAGTAATCAACGGCAGGCACCTCGTCCGGCGCTTGAAGGGAGACTTGCTCCGTGAACGGAGCGAAGTCCCATTCAAGGACGGGGTCAGTCAGAGTCGTCGTCACCGGCGTTAATCGTGCCCTCCTCGGTTTCGATTGTGCCCTCATAGAAGGGTGCCGGCACGACGTCGGTTGCCTCGGCGTTGATAGTGGTGGAGGTGGTACCGGTTGCACCTTGACCCAGATCCTGGGCAACGGTGGTTTTGGTGTTCCACTTATCCGAGCCGATAACGCGGTACTTGCCTTTCATGTCCTCCACAAGGAAGACGTTATCGTTATTGTTGAGGTAGGCGGACGCAGCGGAAGCCTCCTCGCCCACTGCCGGGTGAACGGCTGTGAGTTTGTTGAGCTGCGTTTGCGACGGTACTTCTCCCTGTGCCTCGGAAGTGACTTGCGACTTATCCGGAAGGATGTCGATGTGCTTCCAAGTAGCATCTGCGATAAGGGTGAAGTTGCCTTGATAAACGGCTGCCGTAGGTCGGCCAAGTTCATCGACAGGCAACGTAGGCCACTTGGCGATGTTGGACTTAGCGGTGTAGTACAGCCTGCGTTTGATACCGGGAAGTTCCGGCGTACCCTGACACCAAGACAGGGACTTTTGTAATGCTGAACAGTTTGGCATAGTTATAAGGTTTTTAATGTGTTAAGGATTGGAAGGGCTTGGTATTTCGTAAGAAATGCGGAGCTTGCGAACCCCTGCAAAGCCTGACCCGCTCAGCCCCGGAGAGCCGTGAAGCTCTGCGGGACTGTGTGGGGAACACCCTCGTTCTATCAGTCTGCCAACTCAATGACTTTGAGACGGCGTTTGTCGATAGACTCGAACTGAACACCGAAGAACATGGTGGCGATATAGGAGAGGATGAACGGCTCGTACTCCTTGACCATAACGTCCTCGGCGTCCGACATCTGATCGTAGCCAACAAGCATGTTGGACTTGGGGCAGATGTGGATAAACTTCGAGTCGGCTTTGTTGAAGAGGGGCACGATGTGCAGGCGGTTGTTCGAGCCTTCCACGGTGAGCTGATCGTACTTATCGTTGTAGATAAGTCCGGCGTGCGACGCCTGATAGGAATCGTTGTACATGTCTGCGAAATCCTGCGAGCAGTACATGTAGAGATCTTGCGAACGCAGACGGGGGTCGAGCGAGCGCAGAATCTCCTTGGCGATGTCGCACGCATTGTCGGAGGTGATGGCTTCCGAAAGCTTCATGTAGTTACCCTCACCGGCAGCAATCTTGCCTGCGGCAATCTCCTTGGTGGTGATGGTATCGAAGCCGTCAAACAGATCCTGTGTGGTATCACCGGAAGCGTTACGTACACCGGACCAGATAGCACCGTTGAGGTTCTCCGAGAGGGAGAGCGCGATCAAGCGCAGCACGTGCAGCGCGGTAGGTGCTTTCATCTGTCCGTCACCCTTAGATGCAGCCATCTGACCGAGGACGGTAGAGATAGCCGAGTTAGGCTCGAACTTGGCAACAACCGAACCCATGAAGGTTTCCAGAGTACGGAAGTTGAGGTTAAGGTTGAAATCCGTGGAGCGCGAAGGCTTGTACGGACCGAATTGAGCAGTACCGTTCATGGCAGCTACAGACTCTTTGTAGCGGATGCCCGGACGGGCAGTCATGAACTTGAGCGTGTCCTTGATACCGATGATAGGCAACATCAACAGCTCGGGACGGTACTTGTGAGCAGCCTCCTGATAGGCTGCCAAATCAAATTGAAGTTTTCCTGGCATAGTTAGGTTGATTTAGGTTAATGACAGTTAAGGGTTGGCTCTCATGGCTTACACCATATCGTAGAGCTTCTGAGCCGCATTCATGCGCTCGATAAACGCATCCATAGGCGAATCGTTCTTGCCACCGCCATCGTTGACCGGATGGGTGGTAGAATCGCCCGGCTGCTTGTTAAGTTCTTCGATTTGCGCCTTGAGAGTGGCGATTTCTTGATCCTTTGCTTGGATGGAAGCTTCAGCAGCCGTGAGCTTGGTTTTGTTCTCGGAAGCCTCTTTGAGTGCTCCCTCGATGGTGTCCAGTTGGGACTCATCGGCTGCAAACTTACCATCGGAAAGAGTGATTGCTGCCTCTGCCATCAGCAGGAGAGCAGCGAGGAAGGGGAATTTCTTCATAGTTATGGTTTGTTTGGGTTGGTTAACTGGTTCGGGTTCTGCTTGCGCCTGCTCGGCGTTGGCTTGTTCAGCGTTGGCTTGGGCTTGCTCGGCTTTCTTGGAGGGCTTGAAGAACTCCGTGAGAGCGGCAATGAACTTCTGGAACTGGGACGATGCCTGTACGGGCACGTTCGGGATGGGCATACCGACAGCAGCCATAGCGGAAGCTACAGCATCGGTGAGGACCGGCGCCTCGTCCTCGGCATCATCGGTGATTTCATCAATGAAGCCCCATGACTTGGCTTCCTCGGCATTGAGCCATCCACCGACTTTCATCAACTCCAGCAACTCGGCTTGTGTTTTGCCACAGCGTTTGGCGTAGAGTGAAGCGACATTCGCATCAATCTTCTCCAAATCGGTTTTGAGCTGGGAAAGATCCTTGATCTGGTCGGCGAGTTGATCGGCATTGAGGGAAGCCCATTGGAAGAACTCGGTGGAGCATTTGTGAACTAAGTACATAGCAGAACCATCCATGGTAATCTCTTTGGCACCCATGGAGGCAATAGTGGCGGCAGACGCGTTCATCCCGACGAAATGCACATGCACATCGCCGTGATTACGGAAAGCGGAAGCGATAGTAAGCGCGGTGGCGACAGAACCACCTAACGAATCAATGAGAACATCCACACGTTTGCCTTTGTTGGCATCGAGGACGTTCTGCACATGGCGGCTGTCGAAGTCATAACCTCCGACAAAGCCGCGCAAGTGGAGATGGTAGTTTTTCATAGCACGGTTTAGGTTTGTGCTGCAAAATTACTACCATTCGCGCATATGCGAAAAGACCTATATTATTGGGCGTATACGCATGGGATCAAGGCTTTTGGTGCCTTGTAGGTGATAGTGAAGGTGGTGGTGGCGGATTCTCCATCGGGTGAACCCAAATCGCCGGAACTCTCGATTAGAGGGTATGGCTTCTCTTTGGTGCCAATGAGAAAAGTGCGGTTGTTAGCGTCCGTGACCAACAAAGAAACCGGAACATCCTCCGGAAGCGGGAGAAGTGACTGAAAAGATAGCTCGACCGTTTCATTGCCTGCACCGTTCGTGTTGCTACGCGTAGCGACGCAAGAAGGAGCACCGGTAAAGGGAATCTCCACCGAAGGGGAGGACAGATAAACAGGAGCAGAGGAAATGGCTATGAGCGACAGCCCGTCGGGCAGCTCATTGGCATTGATGTATGCCAGCTTTTTTATACCCGGAAGTGAAAAGTATTTGCACATGGAATGAGATGGAATTAAGTGGAACAAATCGGAATAAGTGGGAACGATTATCAAAAATCGTCCCCAAACTTATAGCGAAAAAATCATTTTTTCTTCACTTTCGGCGTTTTGCGGTATACATCCCTGCGACGCTGATAGATTTTGAGCAATGTGTTGAAGTTCGTGTCATCGTACTCAATGCAGTGATCTTCCATCCATGCGGTGACGAGCAGATCGATCCGGGCATGGGGCGTTTTGCGTCGTGCCTCATGGATATCCTCAAACAACTCCGACTTGAAGCGGTAGCGGATGGTTTCGGCCAAGTGCTCCAGTCCGGACAGCGGCATGTAGTTGTAGTATTCCACCGGCTTGCCGGTAAAAGAGGGAATAACGATAGCTATGGTGGCGTCGGCAGGTATCGGTGCGGGCTTGTCGTTCGGCTGCTTGGCAAGGTGCATGTTGATCACATCAGACTCTTGCGAGTTACGGACAGGAACCACCGGAGTTGGGAAACGATAGATCTCACGCGGACAAATCTCTTTGTCCCGGTTGTGAATTTGTGTACACTCATTGGCATACCATTGCGCCAGATACGGCGGCAGAGACAGATAGATAAGACAATCTTTCATAAAATAGTTAAAGTTTAGGTTCAAAAACGGTCGCAAAGTTACTAAAAATCTTGGAATTGTGCAAGTTGCACCCCTTGTATAGACTATAAAAAATGCACTCCGTCTAAAAAAAATGCACTTTTGATCTGAAAGGCATAAAAAAAGAGGCGCCGACCTTCACAGGCAGGCGTCCTCCGGCAAAACTTTCGCAACAATGAAATCGTAACATGTTTAATCATCATCCTCATTTGAAGACGATGCAAAAGTACTGCTTTCTGAGGACATGGCAAAAGACCTCCGGTCGGGGAGGACGCCGGAGGTCGTCCAAAAGGAAAGCGGGTTGCCCCGCTTGCCTTAATTCCGGAAGATGTGCCCATCGACCTCGGTGTAATCGCCACCCGTATCGAGACTGCGCCACACTGCCGAATAATCAATGCAGCATTGTAGCCACTGCGGCAAGTTCTTGAAGTAGCCGCACTCCTCGCAAAGGTTTTCGGCGAAATCTTCGGGGCTATTGTATTTGCCCTCGTAGCGCTCCTCGAAATCTTCGAGCGTGCCCTCATCCCAATAGCTCAGATATGCCTCGTAAGCCTCGCGGCGTTCCTCGCTAAGGGCGGCATACTCTTTGATTTTATCGAAAGTGGCTTCGCCCATGCAGCCCTCGCAATACCATTGTTCGGGGTAGTGCTCGTAATCTTGGAACATGAGTTCCGGCTCGGCTTCGTTAGCGTGTAAGCGGTTGCAAAACTCCATAAAATCGTGGTAGTTCTCAAAGGTGGACAAATCAATCCACATGCCGTAAAGGCTGCCGTTGTTGTACTTGGCATAGGTGCCACAATAGACTGCCGGATTGCTGTTCTCATAGTGTGCAGCGTGTTCGCGGATTTCGTTCTTCGTTAATGGTTCTCTGTAGTTCATAACTCTAAAAATTTTGATTGTTTATAAATGTTAGTTAATTAGTGCCAAACTTGGCTCG
>ONND01000009.1 GCA_900319105.1 uncultured Bacteroidales bacterium
ATAACACCCCGGCATAGTAATAAACCCTAATCTCTTACTCACTATGGCAAAAGTAGGATGGAGTGCCGGCATTGATTTTGTGTCTGGAGCACTCAGCAAGCCCAGTAAGAACGGACAGCACAGCTGCCAGAAAATGCTGCTTGGTACGCACCGTGTAGCAGCGACCGAGAACCCCAACTGCAACCGCATCTACCTGCGTCCGAAGATCGAGCGTTCGACGCCTCCGACCGTCAACGAGCTCTTCATGCGTCAGCGTTTCTCGGCAGTCAAGGCAGCCGTCAAGGCTCGTATGGAGGACCTCTCCAAGGTCGATGCAGATCAGGCTGCGTTCATCGCCCAGAAGGATCAGGCAGGTGGCAAAAAGACCATGAAGGCCTACCTCTGGAAGCTCGAGTGCGCTACGTACGACGCTGCCCACCCGCGCGGCTAATCGTACCTCCGCGAAAGGTCAATCTCCCTATCCGCGTTCCCCCTTATACTTGGGGGAGCGCTTTTTTTTATCCTTTTCCTTGCATATGTCAAAAAAAAGCAGTAAATTTGCACCCGATTTTGTTTTTTTTATGCATATGAGAAAAATACTCTGTTTTTTATGTTCCGTATGGCTGTTCTGCGGGACGACGAACGCTTTTGTGCGGGACACTTTCCCGGATATCAACCCGGGCGAGCATAGCCGTCTGGAGTTCCGGACGGAATATGGTTATAACGATGTGTGGGGACATCATGCGAACTTCGATCTGAGCGCCATGGTTCCCATTCATAAGCACTTCGATCTGATGGTAGCAGCGCAGTTCTCCACAGCGAATGTTTATACCATCAATGTGGAATTGGATTCCAAGTTCCTGTTGACCAAGAAGCATCATCGCGAGTTGTATTTCAAGACTCGCTTCATGCCGCGTATGGTCGTTCGTGCGCAGGCATTGGAGTTCAATATTGCGCTCGGTCTCGGTTACCGCCAGGATTACGTGAACATCCTCATCGGTACCGATATCCGTATGATGGATGAGTTGCACCGCAAGCGTGATTACCACATGAATGAGATGATTGCGGAGACTTTCTACCCTATCTATTTCCTGGAGGTCTTCGGACGTCCGATGGATTGCAACTGGAATGTGTCGGCGCGTATCACCAACCTCAACGAGTTCCAGATCGAGCACATGTGGAATCCTATTTTCTCGCTGGGAGGACAGTATGACCCGGACCAGCATTGGCGCGTGACAGCACGTGTCGATTGCAAGCCTGCGGGTATGTTTAATATGACGGGCTCTTTCTTTGATATTCACGGCCTCGTCGGATTTGCTTATACGTTTTAATGAATAATGAGTTGCTTTATGAATAACCGGATATTTAAAACGCTGCTTTTCGTTTGCCTCATCATCTGCAGCGGGTGTGAAAGACTGGATATAGGAGGCATTTTCGGTGGTACACATCCTCACCACGACGCACGGTTCAAACAATCGATTGCTTGGAATAAGGAGTATTGTGCCTCCCATGGCTTGGAAGAGGACTGTCTGGCGCATATCAAAGCCAAAGATGAGACGTATGTGATCTACTGGGCAGCCGATCTGCATATCGCCGGAGAAGGTCAGACTCACATGATGGATACCTTCATTAACATGGCACTGGGTAACTATGTGTACGAAGGTGAAATCCTTCCGTTAGGCGATACCTGTACGGCGGTCATTTTCGCCGGAGATATCATCGATGCGAAGAATAACTACCCTGTTTTCTATCGCCATCTGAAACCCTTAGAGGATGCCGGTGTACCGGTCTTCTGTACCCCCGGTAACCATGACCTCTGTTTCGGTCAGTGGACCGAGTATGCAGAGCATTGGCATACCAGTTGCTATTGGTTTGATATCACAACGCCGTCCGGGATAAAAGACTTGTATATATCCTGCGATTCCGGCGATGCCACGTTAGGCGCCAAGCAGTTTAACTGGCTCAAAGATCTGCTCAAACGCAAATCCAAGGAAGGGTATCGGCATATCATCTTCTTCACCCATACCCATATGTTCAAGCGTGATTCCAACCAGGCACACGCAGCGGGATATAACATGGAGGAGATCTACGAGTTGACGTATCTGTTCTACAAGTATGGTGTAAAATACTACGTCTGCGGACATGACCATACGCACGAGGAAACGACCTACAAGAATGTGATTTACTATACCATCGGCGCCATGAAAAACAGCTACCTGGGTAAGGCGGCTTACATGACCATGACGTTTTATGAATCATACGGTCAGGACACGGCGCCGATCTACGTGCAGCTGCATCGCATGAGCGGAGAGGATTATTTGATTTGGGATAGCTCTGTTATAAAATAAAACCCGGTTATGAGTTTTACGCATTTACATGTTCACTCCCACTATTCCTTGCTCGACGGGTTGAGTAAAGTGGAAGAAATAGTGGATAAGTGTATCGATTCGGGGATGAATGCAGTCGCGTTGACCGATCACGGCAACATGTACGGCATCAAGGATCTGCTCGATTATTGCAAGAAAAAAGAAGGTTTCAAGCCCATTGTGGGTGTAGAGGCTTATTGCGCGCGGCGGGGCAGACACTCGATGAGGGACGATAAGGCTGTGAACGGAGAAGGACGTACTTACGTCATCGACCGTTCCGGTTGGCACCTTATTCTGCTGGCGAAAAACATGGTGGGGTATCATAATCTCTGCCGTATCGTTTCGCATGGATACATGTCGGATGCGTTTTATCATACCCCGCGTATAGATAAGGAACTGTTGGAGCAATGGCACGAAGGTATCATCTGCTGCTCGGCTTGTTTGGGTGGTGAGTTACCCCAGAAAATTCTCGATGGAATCGCTAAAGGAGGCGATTTCACGGAAGCCGAGGAATGTGTACAATGGTTCAAGAACCTCTTCGGTGAGGATTATTATATCGAGCTCCAGCGTCACGAGACACAGAAACCCGGTGGCGACGTAGAGGTCTATGAACGGCAGAAACAGGTAAACCCCATCCTCATTGATCTGGCGCACAAGTACGGCGTTAAGATCATAGCGACAAACGACTCGCATTTCGTGAATGAAGAGGATGCAGAGGCGCATGACCGGTTGATATGTCTGAGCACGAACCATTTCGTCAATGACGTCAACCGAATGCACTATACCAAGCAGGAATGGCTCAAGACTCCGGATGAAATGGCGGCAATCTTCTCCGATATACCGGAAGCTTTGGAGAACACGCAGGAAATAGTCGATAAAATCGAGGTGTATGACATCGATCACGGGCCTATCATGCCTAAGTTCGACATCCCGGCTTCGTTTGGCAAGGAGGAAGATTATCCCGATCGTCTGGCGTTCGAATCCGCTTATCTGCGCTATCTGACGATGGAAGGCGCCAAAGAGCGTTACGGGGAAGAACGGCTGGCCAACGACGAGGAACTGAAAGAGCGTATCGAGTTTGAGCTCAATACCATCATCTCCATGGGTTTCCCTGGCTATTTCTTGATCGTCATGGATTTTATCCGTGCAGCGCGTGAAGAACTGGATGTATCGGTAGGACCGGGGCGTGGATCTGCAGCAGGATCGGTGGTAGCGTATTGCCTTAAGATCACGGACTTGGACCCGCTCAAATACGACTTGCTGTTCGAGCGTTTCCTTAATCCCGACCGTATCTCCCTACCCGATATCGATACCGATTTTGAGGATTGCGGTCGTGGCAAGGTGTTGGATTATGTGAGCCGCAAATACGGCGAGACGCATGTAGCGCATATCGTTACCTATGGCAAGATGGCGACTAAATCGGCTTTGGCGGATGTAGGCCGTGTACAGCAAGTACCGCTGCCTCGCGTCAACGAACTGAAAGGTCTCATCCCCGATCGTGATTTCCCGGACAGCGTGCTCAAAGGGCTGCCGGAAGGCGCGAAAAAGCCCAAAGTGAACCTACGGAACTGCTATAAGTATATCGAGGAACTGAAACGCGAATACGAGGCAGGAGATCCGAATATCCGCTCGATGCTCGAGTATGCAGCACGACTGGAAGGAACGATCCGACAAGTAGGTGTTCATGCCTGCGGTGTGATCATCGGTGCAGATGATCTGACGAACTTCGCCCCACTCTCCTCGGTGGAGGACAAGAACAGTAAGAAACGGGTGCTCGTTACCGAATACGACGGGCATGTCGTTGAGTCAGTCGGATTGATCAAGATGGACTTCCTCGGGCTCATTACCCTGACGATTATCAAGGAATGTCTGCGTAATATCAAGAAAGCGCAAGGCATTGATATCGACATCGATCATATCCCTATTGATGACGAACTGACCTACAAGCTCTTCCAGGAAGGCCGCACGGTAGCTGTCTTCCAATTCGAGTCCGCAGGTATGCAGAAATACCTCCGTGAGCTCAAACCGACCGTCATTGGCGATCTGATCGCCATGAATGCCCTCTACCGACCGGGACCTATGGATTATATTCCGCAGTTCATCCGTCGTAAACAAGGGATAGAGGAGGTGACATATGATATTCCGGTGATGGAGAAATACCTCAAGGACACCTATGGTGTCACGGTCTATCAAGAGCAGGTCATGCTCCTTAGTCGTCTGTTGGCGAATTTCACCCGAGGCGAGAGTGACAAACTCCGTAAAGCGATGGGTAAGAAGCAGATGGCGGTCCTTGCCTCCCTCAAAGACAAATTCATGGAGGGCGGAAAAGCGAACGGTCATAACCCGGATATTCTCGATAAAATCTGGAAAGATTGGGAGAAATTCGCTTCCTATGCTTTCAATAAATCGCACGCGGCATGTTACTCCTGGGTGGCGTACCAGACAGGTTACCTCAAGGCGCACTACCCCGCTGAGTTCATGGCGGCGAACCTTACCGTCCATAAGGATGATATCAAGGAGGTCTCCAAACTGATGGACGAATGTAAATCGTTAGGATTGAGTGTCTTGGAGCCTGATGTCAACGAGTCGGAATTGTCCTTCACCGTCAATAGCAAAGGGGCTATCCGCTTTGGTTTGGGCGGTATCAAGGGCGTCGGAGAAGGGGCTGCCGAATCAATCATCTCCGAGCGGGAGAAAAACGGCAAATATACCGGTATCTTTGATTTCATGGAGCGTGTCAATCTGCAATCCTGCAACCGCAAGACCATAGAAAACCTTGCGCAATCGGGCGCTTTCGAGTGTTTCGAGGATATCTATCGTGAGCAGTTCTTCGGGGCCGATGAGTTCGGCGATACAGGATTGGATCTGCTGATGAACTACGGTCAGAAATGGCAGGCAGACAAAGAAAGCAACTCCAACTCGCTCTTTGGCGATCTGGATCTGGCGGTGGAAGTAAAACACCCTATATTGCCGCAAGTTCCACGTTGGGACACGATCGAGCGACTCAACAAAGAGAAAGATCTCATCGGTATTTATCTCTCTGCCCACCCGCTCGATGAATATGCGTTCGAGGTCAATGAGTTGTGTAACCTCTCGGCGGCAGACCTTTCGCAATTCGATAAATGGCGTCGTCCGGATGCACGTGCAGAGGCGGAGAAGAGTATCCGTGCCGCACAGATTGAGCAACCAGAGGAGAAACTGCTGCTGCCCTCCGAGTTCATCGCTGCGCATAAGAATCAGGCAGGGCTCATCGGAGGTCTGATCACGCAAGCAGAACAACTGCGCAGCCAGAAAGGAAACCCCTACGGGCGCTATACCATTGAGGATTATACCGGCAGTTACCAGTTCGTGCTCTTCGGAAACACCTATAACCAGTTCGCCCACATGATGCTCAAAGACCTCTTTGTGCTCGTCACGGGCGTTGTACAGCAGAAAAATGCAGGCATGAAATGGTTCAAGGAAGCCAAAGATGAAGAAGCCGAGTTTGAGTTTGTGGTACAGCGTGTGGATATGCTGTCGGATGTGCAGAATAACCGTGTGGAAGGTATCAACATCCGTTTCTCCTTGGATGCCGTAACGCCGGAATCGATCGATGAATTGGCGGATTTAGTAGATGCCAACCCCGGTCAGGAAAGACTCCATGTGAGCGTCTATAACCCGCTCAACCGTCAGCAGATAGCGCTTACCAGCCGCTCTTATGCCGTGCATATATCGCCGTCTTTCTATAAATGGCTGGACCGCAAACGTCAAGATAACATCTTGAATTTCAATGTAGTAAGCAAGGAATGAGTTATCAAGAAGCGATAGACTATCTGTATTCCTCCCGTCCGCCTTTTCATCAGGTCGGCGCAGCTGCTTACAAGCCCGGTTTGGAGAACACACTGCGGCTGATGGCGCACGTCGGAAATCCGCATGAACATCTGCGTGCGGTACATGTGGCGGGTACGAACGGAAAAGGTTCTACCGCCCATCTGATAGCAGCCGTCTTGCAGGCTTCGGGACTCAAAGTAGGTCTCTATACCAGCCCGCATCTGGTGGATCTGCGCGAACGGATACGCGTGAACGGAACACCTATCCCGGAAGCGGAAGTAGTCGCATTCATCGAGCAAAATCGGGATTTCCTGGATGCCACACAGCCTTCTTTCTTTGAGACAATGACCGCACTCGCTTTCCGCTATTTTGTAGCGCAAAACGTCGATATAGCCGTCGTAGAAGTGGGACTGGGCGGGCGACTCGATAGTACGAACGTCATCACCCCTATCCTCTCCGTCATCACCAATATCGGCATGGATCATACAGAGTTTCTGGGAAACACCCTTCCGAAAATAGCCAAAGAGAAAGCAGGTATCATCAAGCCCGGCGTACCGTGCGTCATTGGAGAGACACATCCGCAGACGATGAATGTCTTTTTGGATCGTGCGCAGGAATGTGGTATCTTAGGCGACGGTTTAGAGACAACCGATTGCCGCATCTGGTTTGCCGATCAATGCGGGTATATGCGTTCTCGCAGGCTCCGTGAGGCACCGGAATGTGACCTGAAAGGTATCTATCAGGAGCATAACCTCCAAACCGCCTACGTCGCCCTGCAAGTCCTGAGAAATTACACGCTTTTGGCATCATTATTCCCTCCCTTGAGGGGAGAGTTAGGGAGAGGTTTCCATCCAACATTCAACATTAGAGAGGGTTTCGCCCACGTCTGTTCGCTCACGGGCTTACGCGGACGATGGGAGACCTTGTGCGACCAACCGCTGACCATCTGCGATACCGGACATAACAGTCATGGTATCCAATACGTCGCGCGTCAACTCAAAGAGTTGACCAATCCCCATATATGGATCGTCTTTGGCATGGTGAACGACAAAGATACGGATGTGGTAATGAGGCTGTTACCCTCCGGCGAGCGATACCATTATATCTTCACAACGCCCAATACCCAACGCGCCCGTTCGGCGCAGGAGATGCTCTCTTTATGGGGAAAAGAAGGCCTCGCCATCGAACATCCCGAACAAGCCATCGCTTATGCCCGAACCAACGCCAAGCCCGAGGACGCCATCTTCATCGGGGGCAGCAATTACCTCGTCGGCGAAGCTATTAAAGGGGAAATGACCCATACGGCGAAGCAGATCGTATGAACGAAGTGAATAAAGAAATAGTAAATGACTAAATGGTAAATGAGATATCACGTCTTACATATTAAAACGGATTTTGCTGAGGAATGGCAGGCGGATGTGTTTAATCAGCAGATCTGCGAGTTAGGGGTGGATACCATCGATGCCGGAGATTATTATATCCCGTCGGAAACATGGACACAAAATGCCGATGAAATCAAAGCTTTATGTGCTGCTACGGAAGGAGTAACGCTCATGGACGCAGAGGCATGTCCCGATGAGAACTGGAATGCCGCATGGGAAGCCGAACACCCGATGCAGGAACTACCTTTAGGCGTTAGGATTATCCCGCATTGCGCTTTTGGTGCCGGACATCATGAGACAACCTCTATGATTATCAACACCTTACTTTCTGCGCATTTAACGGACAAAAATGTGCTGGACCACGGTACAGGAACAGGTGTCCTGGCGATCTTTGCCAAGAAAATGGGTGCCCGATATGTGCTGGCGATTGATATTGACGACAAGAGTGTGGAGAATGCCAAAGAGAATGCCGCGCTCAATAACGTAGATATCGATGTCCGCTTAGGCGATTCGGTTCCTCCCTTCAGGGGGGAACCCACGGAGAGAGGCTGCTACGACCTTATTCTCGCCAATATTCATCGGAATATATTGTTAGCCAACATGCCCGCTTACGCCGCGCATCTGAATAACGGCGGTGAGTTATGGTTAAGCGGATTCTATGAAACAGATGTCCCTGCGCTGCAATCAGCCGCAGAGAAAGACGGATTGACACTTATTGACGTCCTTGCGAACGGCGAATGGCGGTTGATGAGATGTCGAAAGTAGGAGCGTCTTTAAGGAACACCAGTTCCTTGACCGCGGACGATGACAGACCGCTACGCTGACAGAATACAGACCGCTCCGCTGACAGACCGGCTTTGCCTGACAGATTTCGAGGATAGACGAAGATGCGGAAGTTCGCGAGGATATATTCATATTCCCGCCAACGATCGAAAATAGCGAGGTTATCCTCTCCGATGACGAGCGTGAACTCGTGCTCCGGGTACGCTTTTTGCAGTTCACGCAGCGTGTCGGCCGTATAAGACGGACGCGGCAAAGAGAACTCAAAATCCGATGCTTTGACATGCGGGATATCCTTGATTGCCTCCCGCACACCCGCCAGACGTTCCTGCTCCGGAGCTAATATTCCTGCCGGTTTCAACGGATTATTCGGGCTCACGAGCAGCCATAATTCATCGAGGTCTGTGTGCTCAATGACCCATTTGGCTAATCCCACATGCCCGAAATGCACAGGATTAAAACTGCCGCCATATATGCCGATGCGTTGCATCGTCGTTAAACTGTTAAATCGTTTTCATTGATTATCGCATCCAACTGTTCGAAGGCATGGTGGAGATCATCGTTGATGACAACGCGGTCGAACTGCGGCTTGAAGGAGAGCTCGTATTCTGCTTTCGCAAGACGTTTCTCTATCATCTCAGCACTCGTATCGCCGCGTCCTTCCAGGCGGCGACGCAACTCCTCAATCGATGGCGGGCAGATGAAGATAGAGGTGGCTTTGTCGCCCAAGATACGCTTGAGGTTCAACCCACCCTTCACATCGACATCAAAGAGCACCTGTCTTCCGGCCGCTTCTATACGGTCTATCTCTTCCTTGAGCGTTCCGTAATAGAGCCCATCATAGACCTGTTCATACTCGATGAAATCGTTGTTTTTGATACGTTTCTGAAACTCCTCCACGGAAATGAAGTAGTACTCTTTGCCGTTGACCTCCTGCCCTCTCGGAGCACGCGTCGTACAAGATACCGACAACTCAAAGAGATTCGGATGCTTGGTCAACAGATGCTTGACCATGGTCGATTTACCGCTGCCCGATGGCGCACAAAAAATATAGATCATAAAACATTCAATACTTGTTCTTTGATTTGCTCGAGGATATCTTTCATCTTGACGACGATGATCTGCATCTCCGATTGGTTGGACTTGGAACCGAGCGTATTGATCTCACGTCCCATCTCCTGGGCAATGAAACCAAGTTTCTTCCCCACTCCGTCTCTTAGCTCTTGGCTCTTATCTCTTAGCTCTCCCATCGTCTCACGAAAATACTTGATATGATTCGTCAGCCGCACTTTCTCCTCGGTGATATCAAGTTTCTCGAGGTAATAGATCATCTCCTGCTCCAGTCGGTTGCGGTCTATCTGCGCCTGTGTCTCCGTAGAGAGTTGCGCGAGGTTCTGCTCCAGACGCTCTTTGATCTTCGCCACACGTCCTTTCTCGAAAGGCTCTACTTGTGCGAGCAGATCCGCGATTCCATCGAGTTTTTCCGTGAACATCCTCTGTAGAGCTGCTCCTTCCTGGGTACGGAAAGCGATGAACGCATCGAGCGCTGCATTGATCTGCGCCTGGATAGCCTTCCATTCCTCCTCCGTTACATCCGTAGTATCTTCCTGCGCCTTGATCACATCCGGGAAGCGCAGAATAGATGCCATCACTTCTGCCGGCACGCCGGTTCCGAACTGCTCGCTGTACTGCCGTGCGTACTCCTTGGCCGCTTTCCAGTTGATGGGAGAAAGTGTCCCGCCTTGACCTTCCGAACAAGAGAGGGTGTTTTGCTCTTCGTAGATGGCGAGATCGACCTTGCCGCGCTCGACACGCTGGGCGATGAGCGTCCGGATATCCAGCTCGTGTGCCCGCAACGAAGACGCCAGACGAGTGGAGAGATCCATGGATTTGGAGTTAAGCGAACGAACCTCACATATCATCTTGCGTCCGCGAAATTGGCTTTCGGATTTGCCATAACCTGTCATGGATAAAATCATGCTATTTACTATTTGGTCATTTACCATTTGGTCATTTACCGATACAAAACTTGCTGAAGATGTTACTCAGCACTTCTTGGTTGGTTATCTGTCCGGTTACTTCGCCGAGCGCGGATAGACAGTCCTGCAAGTCCATCGAGAGCAATTCTCCGGATAGGTTATCATGCAATCCGTTCTGCACGCGGCAGATGGCGTCATGGGCTCTGCTGATCGCTTCGTAATGCCGTGCATTGGAGAGCATGACCGCCGAAGTGTCCATCGTTTGTTTGGCGATACGTACCAGTTCGCGTTGGAGCGGCTCTATCTCGCCGTTCTTGGCAGAGAGGGGTATCAGACCGCTACGCTGACAGAGTACAGACCGCTCACTTTGTTCGCTGACAGAGCACAGATCGACCTTGTTGAACACGCTGATAAGGCTTTTACACCGGCTATGGTCTAAGATTAACTCGGGATGGTCCTTGTCCGAGACCGAGATGACCACGTAAGCCTCCTCCGCTGCTTTGCGGCTTCGCTCAATGCCCATATTCTCCAGCGAATCGCTTGTCTCGCGTATTCCGGCGGTGTCAATGAGACGGAAAAGGATGCCGTCTATCACTAATGTATCTTCTATCGTATCGCGCGTGGTACCTTGTATATCGCTCACGATCGCACGTTGCTCGCCTAACAGAGCATTCAGCAGCGTGGATTTGCCTACGTTCGGCGCGCCGATGATCGCCACAGGAATACCGTTCCGTATCGCGTTTCCCGTACGGAAAGAAGCCAAGAGGTTCTGCAACTTATGCTCGATCTCACCGGCTAAATCCTTCAGTTCCGACCGATCGGCGAACTCCAGTTCCTCATGATCCGCGAAATCCAGTTCGAGCTCAATGAGCGACGTGAAATGCAATAACCGCTCCCGGAGGTTCGCCAGTTCCGACGATACCGAACCGCGTAACTGACTGAGCGCCAGGTCTTTTTCCGCTTTGGACTGCGAGGCTATCAGATCCGCCACAGCCTCCGCCTGGGTCAGATCCATCCGTCCGTTGAGAAAAGCACGGCGTGTGAACTCACCGGGTTCGGCTGCTTTACAACCGGCATCGATGAGCCAACGGAGCATCTCTTGCTGGATATAAAGACTGCCGTGACAGGCGATTTCAACGGTATTTTCACCGGTAAAAGAGTGCGGAGCATGAAAAACGGAACACAGCACTTCGTCCAAGACCTCTCCGTTCCGTTCAATTCGGCCGAAATGCACCGAACCGGCTTTCGCCTCCCGCAGCGCACAACGCCCATGAAAGAGCTTATCAACGATCGTGATACTCTCTTCGCCGGAAACACGGATAACGGCTATTCCACCGCTTCCATAAGGGGTCGATATCGCACAAATTGCAGACATAATTAAAAAAAACGATGCAAAAGTACAAAATTTCTTGCACATATGCAAATTTTTTCGTAACTTTGCGGCGGATTTTGAAATAAAACATTATAAACTATACAAAAACACAAACAATTATGGTGCGTACAACATTTAATCGTCTTCGTGCTGTGAAAGACAGTCTTCCCCATGGTAGTATGGATGCTATCGCTGCAGAGTTGAATATCTCGGGCGATGAAGTTAGAGGTTATTTTAACGGCGAGGGCAACGCTGATTACCACATTGAGCCGGGACCTGATGGCGGCGTCATCGTATTCAGCAACACACGCATTTTGGAAGTTGCCCTGCGCAAAGCATGGGAAGTCCAAAACGCTCTATAAATGGAATACATTTATAGTACAATCAAACGGGTAATGGCTCTGGCGCTCATCGTCGGAGCATTACCTTTTGTATTTTTCGCACGTGCGTACGCGGAGGAGATGCCGGAAATCAGCGATCAGAAGACCGTGAACAAATGGATGGATGATCCGAAGAAACCCGTGGGATTCACGTACGGTGTAGAAGCCAAACTGCAAACAACGTATATCTGGCGCGGCTTGTACTCCGGAGGGGCGAACATACAACTCGATGCCAACGTAGGGTATGGAGGATTGTTTTTTGACATGTGGTGGAATATCGGAGTGACCGATTGGTCGTTTAATAAATTCCTGCCGGAGTTGGATTTCTCCTTGGGATTTAACCGATACGGACTCAAACTCTATATGCTCTATGTCCATCATTTCGATTTCGCCTTCTTTAACATGACCAATACGCCGGGTTCGGGAAACCGTCTGGAGCTCAACGCCCGCTACACGATCAGCAGCAAGATCCCGTTGACCTTTGTATGGGCGACGCGTCTATGGGGAAACGACGGTTATTTCGATGAAAACGGTGTATATAAGCGCGCATATTCGAGCTATGCCGAGATCAATTATACGCAGGCTCTACCTTATGATCTGAGCCTGTACGGTGCGATTGGTATCAGTCCCTGGCGAAGCGTTTATTCCGGATACAAGCAGAGATTTTCCGTTAATAATATTGAAGTCCGTCTGCGCAAAGACTGGAGCGCCAGCGAGCATTGCGGTATCGCCCTGCAGGGGCAATTAACCGTGAATCCATCGGCCATAGCGGATGATAAAACAACGGCAGAATGGCATCCGAAAGATCCGGATAACCAAGCCATCAATGCCAACATCAGTATGATCGTCTATTTAAAATAACAAACAATAAAAATTATTTAAGGTATGAAGAATGTAATTAATCGTGCCCTTGCGGCTAAGAAAAAAATCTTCACTCTGGTAGTCGCTACCTTGACTGCCGCAAGTTCTTTTGCATGGGAGTATGAAAATCCGGGCGTTGAATGGTCCGCAGGTTGTGAATTTACTACAGCTTATCTATGGCGTGGTATGCGCTACGGTGGTATGGCTTTCCAGCCGGACGCAAGTATCGGTTATGGCGGTCTGAGCATTGAAGCATGGGCTAACATCGGTGCTGTTGACAACTCTTTCAAGGAATTTGATCCGGAGTTAGACATCACGCTCCAATACAGCGTAGCGGGTCTCACCGTCGGATATACCCACTATTATTATTTCGATGGAACCAAGTATTTCGGCTATAAGAAACCATCGCTGGCTGCGTACGAGGCTGAGAAATATCCTACCTGCCAAGGCGAAGTATTTGCCAAGTTCGAATTCGGCGAGATCTTTGAGAAAATTCCGCTGACCGTTATGTGGTCCACTTTTGTAGCCGGTGATGACTGGAAAGAACTGTACGAGAACCCCGAGGATCCGGAAGAATTAACTGGATTAAAACGCGCTTTCTCCAGCTATTTGGAAGTAAGCTATAAAGCACCGCTGCCACTCGGATTCTCCATCACCCCGACCGTAGGTATGACTCCTTGGGCAAGTTTCTATAACTTCTACGAGAAGAAATTCTCCGTTAACAACGTATCACTGCGTGCCGATTGGGAACTGAATGTCAAGGATATATTCACTATTGACGTTTACGGTATCGCTATGCTGAACACAGCCGGCATTAACAAGGACAATGTATGGCCGTCTGTGAAGAACAGCTACAATAACCAGCGTTTGAACTTGGCTGCCGGTGTAGGCATTTGGTTCTAATGACCGCAAGACAACGAACCATAAGTGCGTTGCTGGGCATAGGCATCTGTGCGGCATTGATTTGGGGGCTTGACGAAGCTCCCAAATTGTCGTATTACCATAATCAAGGCAAGGTTTTCGGCACGTACTATAATATCCGATATGAGGCGGCAGCAGACCTGGAAGACAGCATACAGGCGGCCTTTACTGCGTTTGACAACAGCCTGAGTCTCTTTAACCCCCACTCCATTCTATCCGCAATCAACGATAACCGGGACACCCTCACCAATGCTTCCTTCGAGACAATGTGGGCAGAAGCGGAACGCGTTCACGCCCTCTCCGGCGGAGCATTCGATATCACAGTGGCGCCGCTGGTGAACTACTGGGGGTTCGGTAAGAAAGTGAAGCCTAACCCCGACCCTTCCTTGAAAGGAAGGGAGGTAGATAGCCTTCGTCAGTTTGTAGGGTTTGAGAAAGTGCAACTGATCGGGCACAAGGTCGTAAAAGCCGACCCGCGTGTACAGATTGACGGCGGAGCAGTAGCTAAAGGCCAAGCCTGCGACATGATCGCTGAGGTATTGCGCAAGAACGGCTGTACGAACTACTTAGTGGACATCGGCGGAGAAGTGGTGGCACATGGCGTGAATGACAAAGGCAATCCATGGCATATCGGTATCACCAAGCCCAACCTCAATAACGACGGGGCGCAGGAAGAACTGCAGGAGATCTTGGCAGTAAGCGATATCTGTATGGCTACGAGCGGTAACTACCGCAATTTCTACTATGCAGATGGCGAGCGCCGGAGTCACACCATTGATCCGCGAACCGGCTATCCCGTGCAACACTCGCTGCTGAGCGCTACCGTAGTCAGTTCAACCTGCATGCGCGCAGACGCTTTAGCTACCGCTTGCATGGTATTAGGAGCCGATAAAGCACTCGAGATGATAGAGCGTGCTGAAGATGCCGCTTGCTACTTCATCGTCGCACAAAATGACAGTTTGGTAGTCGTAACTTCGCCAAATTGGAGCGATTTTATTACAAAATAAAGAAAAAACTTGCATATATCAAAAAAAAGTAGTACCTTTGCAGGCTTTTTGTGATTAAGATGCAGAAAAAGGGTCTTTTCATATTATTACTTATGGTAGTGCTCACGGGCTGTGGGGACTATCAGCGTTTGTTGAAATCACGCGATCCTGAGGAGAAATTCCAGGCTGCCTTGGAGTATTTCAATAACAAGCAATATATTCGTGCTCAGACCCTGCTGGACGATGTATCTTCTTATTACAAAGGAACAGAGCGCTCGGAGGACGTGATCGCCTACCTGGCACGTTGCTACATGGGACAGAAGAACTACGAATCGGCCACCGATTATTATCGGGCTTATGTACGTAATTACCCTAAGGGTAAATATGCGACGGAGGCCTATTTCCAGATCGGTCATTGCCAATATCTGAATTCTCCGGATGCCCGTTTGGACCAAGCGATCACCATGAGCGCCATAGAGGCCTTTCAGGTATTCGTGGAGCTATACCCGGATAATCCTTACGCGAACCAGGCTTACGAAGAGATGAGCGCTTTGTACGACAAATTGGCGTATAAGGAACTCAAAAGCGCACAGTTGTATTATAATCTCGGATCCTATCTGGGCAATAACTACCTCAGTTGCGAGATTGTATCGAAGAATGCGCTCAAAAACTACCCCAGTAATAAATATCAGGAAGACTTCAACTGGTTGATTTTCCAATCGAAATACCAGGAGATGATCCATTCCTACGAGGACAAGAAAATGGAGCGTGCCCGCGATGCACAGGACGAATACTACAATTTCGTAACCGAGTTTCCGGACTCGAAGCATCGCAAAGACGCAGAGAAAATGCTGAATAACATACGTAAAATTACAAAAGATTAATATATGGATTACAAGAATTCAAAAGCCCCCAAAAACACGATTACCCGCGACATTAACCAGCTGACCGAGCCGGTAGGTAACGTGTATGAAACCGTAGCAATCATTGCTAAACGTGCTAACCAGATCAGCACGGGAATCAAGAAAGAACTGGATGCCAAACTGCAGGATTTCTCTATTCCTCAGGACACCTTAGACGAGACTTTCGAGAACAAAGAACAGATCGAGATCAGCCGTCAGTACGAGCGTTTGCCTAAGGCAACCTTGATGGCTACTCAGGAGTTTATCGACGGCGAGCTGGTTTATCGTACCGGTAATCGCGACGAGGCACTGAAGTAGTCGAAAGACAAAAGACAAAGGTCGAAAGACATGTCTTTAACTGGCAAACATATCCTTATCGGTATCAGCGGCGGAATAGCGGCGTATAAAATACCGGAATTGATTCGTTCATTAGTCAAAAGCGGCGCCGAAGTGCGCGTAGCCACGACGAAGAATGCGTTGGAGTTCGTCACCGAACTGACGCTACAGACCCTCAGCGGTCACGCAGTCTATTCCGATGTTTTCGCCGCTATTAATGCGCATGCCACCGAGCATATATCGCTGCCCGAATGGTGCGATGCCATGATTGTTGCGCCGGCGACAGCCAATGTGCTGGCAAAAACCGCAGCCGGTATAGCCGATGATGCCCTGACAACCACGATCTGTTCCTGCGTAGCACGCAAACCAATAGTGTTTGCGCCGGCAATGAACGACAAGATGTGGGAGAATCCTGCTACACAGCAGGCGACTCAAACTATCCGGGGATGGAAAAACTGCATGGTCATTGATCCCGATGAAGGTCCATTAGCCTGCGGTACCAGCGGCAAAGGGCGCATGCCGGAGGTGGAGGTTCTTCAGGAAGCAATAGAATATGCACTCACGCCTAAATCCTTAGCCGGCCAACATATTCTTATTACCGCAGGAGGAACGCAGGAAAAGTTAGATCCCGTCCGTTTCATCAGTAATTATTCTACCGGTAAAATGGGCATTGCTTTGGCGCACGCATGTGCCAGACGCGGAGCGGAAGTGACCCTTGTATGCGGTTCCGTTAGTGCTCCCCTACTCAATCCTTTTGCCCGAATTCATCGGATAAATTCCCTAAGCGCACAGGAGATGTACGAGGCTTGTATGGAAGAATGGTCCAAGATGAACGCTGCTATTCTATGCGCTGCGGTAGCGGATTTTCGCCCGATGGAAACGGCGAAAGAGAAGATAAAGAAAGAACCAGGACAGGAGTCGTTCACACTCCATTTATCCACGAACCCCGATATCGCTCGCGCATTAGGAGAGCAGAAGCGTCCCGATCAGCGTTTGATCGGCTTTGCGCTGGAGACCTGCCACGAAAAAGAAAATGCGCTCACCAAACTGGAGCGCAAGAATTTAGATGCCATTGTGCTTAATTCGCTTCGCGAAGAAGGCGCAGGATTCGGCACGGATACGAATCGCGTATCGCTGATGCTTTGTAACGGTAATTCCTATGAACTACCGCTACAATCCAAGGCACAAGTGGCCGAACAAATAATTGATACCTTGTTTACTTAAAGATACCGAAGAGTCCTTTTTTCTTAGGCTCTTCTTTTTCAACGGGAGTTTCCTCTTTCGCTTCGGGTGTCCATTCCGGACGCGCCTCAATATTTCCTACCTGCGCCTGCACGTATGCAATCACATCCTGCAAGCCCTCGGTAAAATGCGCAAAATCCTCCTTGTACAAGAATACTTTGTGCTTCTCGAACGAAGGTGCCTCTCCTTCCTCGCCTTGACGACGTTTACTCTCCGTAATACACAGATACAAATCTTCGTTTCGCGCTTTGCGAACGTCTAAGTAGTAGATACGCTTCCCAGCCTTGACGGAACGGCTATAAACGATTTCCTGCTCGCGTCTTTCTTCCTTCTGGTTTTCCATTTTGTTTGTTTGTTTTTTTAAGAAAAAATCTCGATTTTTCCGAAATCCGCTGCAAAAGTACAAAAAAAAATGCACATATGCAAAATTTTATTAAAAATAATCGTAATTTATTTGCATATTTAGAATTTTTTCAGTAATTTTGCGCGATTTTTAGTTGTTTTTAGTATGATTAACAGAACAATGGTTCGAACACGTGTCATCCAAACGCTGTTCGCCTATTACAAAGATTCCGATAAAACAGTCACGACAGCTCGCAAAGAGCTGACGAAAAGTTTTGCCGACACGTACGATCTCTATTTTATGCTCCTTGATTTTATCAATGAGCTAACAGCCTATGCCCAACAACAGCTGGAAGAGCAGATTGGTCGTGCCCGTGCCACCCACTCCAATTGGCAGCCGAACCGCCGCTTCGTAGCCAATCGTCTGGCGCAACAGATTTTTGATAACCGCACGTTGCGCTCGCGCATAATGGAGCAACATCTATCTTGGGATAGCGGAATGCCTGCGGTGGTAGAGATATATCGGCAGTTGACCGAGAGCGATTTCTATAACGAGTATATGAATGCGGAGACATGCACGTACGAGGATGATAAACGTCTATGGCGTCTGATCTTCCAGCATTTATTGGCCAACAGCGAGACGCTGAACGATGCGTTAGATGAATTAGAGGTCGTTTTGGACAAAGCCAACTGGACGACGGACGCAGATGTAGTCATCAGTTATGTCATCAAAACAATCAAGCGTTATCAGGAAGACAGCACACCCGATACACCCCTTCTGGAGATGTTTGACAACGAAGACGAATTGGATTTCGCCAAGAAGCTGTTAGAGACCTCATTAAAGGGACATGAGGAATATGAACAACTGATCAACGCACACCTCAAAGGTTGGGATGCAGACCGTATAGCGTATATGGACCGTATTATCCTGGAGACCGCGTTGGCGGAGATCCTGGAGTTCGAAGATATCGCCCTCACGGTTTCGATGAACGAATATATCGAATTGGCCAAGGAGTACTCGGGCGACAAGAGTTATATGTTCATCAATGGTATTTTGACGGAGATCCTGCGTGAATTGAAGCACGATGGATCCTGTATGAAAGCGTTAACACTTAAATAATTACAGATATGTTAAATTTGATTTTATTGCAGGCAGAAACAGCTGCCGATCCGGCACAAGGTAATCAGTGGTCCTTCTGGATCATGATGGTGCTCATTTTCGTAGTATTCTACTTCTTCATGATTCGTCCGCAGACAAAGCGTCAGAAAGAGCTTCAAAAGCAACGTGAGAGCATGAAAAAAGGCGATAAAGTAGTAACCGCAGGAGGTATCTACGGTGAGATCAAGGAGGTTCAGGACAATGCCTTCATCATCACGATTGCCAAAGAGGTAACTATCAAAGTAAGCAAAGAGAGCGTCTTCCTGGATGCCGCAGAGGCTCAAGTAGAAGAGAAGAAATAAATTGTCATTCTGCCGTGCGTAAGGAGATCCTCACATTTCTGCTCTTTGTCATTTTGGCCGCGCTGATGTGGTACGGTCATGCGATGCAATCCGTACGCAATACCCGCGTACCCGTCTGTATTCAATACACAGGCAAGCCGGATGCTATCGGATTTGGAGCAAAGGGTCTTCCTGACACGGTGATGATTGAGGTACGAGATGCCGGTTCACGCCTCAACGCCTACCATCGGGAGACTTTGCGGTTGACCATTGATCTGCGCTCCTATATCCATGGCGAGCAAGGAACGGTACAAGTGCCATCGGATGTATTGCGCCGCAGTATAAGCGATATCCTGCAAGGAACAAGTCGTTTGATTGAGACTTCGCCGGAGGATATCTCCTGTCCCTATTTCACGGAGCAGGAAAAGACAGTGGACGTAGCTTTTGCAGGTAATATTCATCTGGCGAATGAATATCAGATGGTAGGTGCACCCCGACTGAGTAGCACGCGCCTTAAAGTGTATGGTCAGGAGAAAGCACTCGCAGCCATCGATACGCTCTACACCGAGGCACTGACCATCGAGAATGTCAGCGATACGATCAACAAACGTGTCGCATTGGCCGTTCCGGAAGGCATGCGGGCAAGCAAAGACAGCGTCGATCTACGTATCATCTCCGAGCGTTTTACGGAGAAGAAGTTCACCCTTCCGATACATGTCATCGGTGCTCCGGAGGGATATACGATTCGGCTCTTCCCGCAGGATGTAGAGGTGAGCGTACGCGTGGGAATCAGTCATTTCGGTAACGTGCAAGCGCAACAGATACGCGCGGTGTGCACGTACACCCCCGAACGCAAAGACAAACTGAACGTCGAGTTGCAATATACCAATCCGTATATCACAGCCGCCTGGTCTTATCCGGGTATAGTAGAATTTCTATTGATAGAAAAATGAAAAAGATTCAAATGGTTGACCTGCAAACGCAATACCAGCGTATCAAGCAGGATATAGATGCAGGTATTCAGGAAGTGATTGAATCCGCCGCCTTTATCAAAGGTCCCAAAGTAGCGGAGTTCCAAGCACATCTGGAAGCCTATACCGGCGCTAAGCATGTCATTCCGGTAGGCAATGGCACGGATGCCCTCCAAATAGCCTTAATGGGCTTGGGGCTAAAGCCCGGAGACGAAGTAATCACGCCTACTTTCACGTTTATCGCCACGGCTGAAGTAGTGGCATTACTAGGACTGACGCCGGTTGTGGTCGATGTCGATTGGAATACGATGAATATCGATGTAGAGGCTGTGCGTCGGGCAATTACCCCAAAAACCAAAGCGATTGTACCGGTTCATCTATTCGGTCAATGTGCGCCCATGGACGAAATCATGAAGATAGCCGAAGAGCATCATCTATTCGTTGTAGAAGATGCGTGCCAGGCTATCGGTGCGCAATACACCTTCCCGGATGGGACGACCAAACAGGCCGGAACAATCGGTCATATCGGATGTACCAGTTTCTTCCCGTCGAAGAACTTAGGTTGTTACGGAGACGGAGGTGCTATCTTCACGGACGATGATGCCTTGGCCGACAGAATGCGCGCCATAGCGAATCATGGATGTCATATTCGCTATCATCATGACGAAGTAGGCGTTAATAGCCGTCTGGATAGTATTCAAGCTGCAATCTTGGATGCCAAACTCCCCCATTTGAACGAGTATATTGCCGCACGACGAAAGGCTGCAGATTATTATGACAAAGCTTTTGCTAACAATTCCAAACTGCTCATTCCCGGTCGTCAGGCACACTCAACACATGTATTCCACCAATACACGTTACGCGTCGTAGGTGCGAACCGCGATGAGCTGCGCAGCCAATTGGCAGAGCGCGGTATTCCGGCAATGATCTATTACCCCGTTCCGCTTCATCAGCAGAAGGCGTATCTGGATCCGCGCTATAAGGACGGCGATTTTCCGGTGGCAGAACGACTGGCAGAATGTGTGCTCTCGCTTCCAATGCACACGGAATTGGATGAAGAGCAGTTGGCCTATATCACGTCTAATACATTAGATCTCATCGGATAAATTATGCAAACCATCGGTCTAAATCAAACCCTGACGCAGACAACCAAGTTGTCGCCCACGCAGATTCAAGTAATCAGAATGCTTGAACTACCTTCTATTGAGTTGAGCAAACGCATCAACGAGGAGTTACAGGAAAACCCGGCCTTGGAGGAAGGGCGCGATGAGGCAGCTATGCCGGAGGCTAACGAAAACTATGATGCCTACGAAGAAGGTTATATAGCCGATGACGGTTACGATGACGGTCGTCAGCGAGATCCGTTGCAGAACGAGGATTTCAATTATGAGCAATACGTATCGGATGATGAGACTCCCAGTTACATGCTGCGCCAGCAATACAGTCCATCGGACGAAGACCGCCGCGAAGTGCCGATTATCGGCGGTAGCAGCCTGATAGAGGAACTCAAAGCGCAAGTGTACCTGACCGGCATGACCAAACCGCAACGACACATTGCCAAGTGGGTGTTGGGCAATATTGACGATGACGGATATCTCCGACGTACCATTGAGCAACTGGTGGACGATCTGATGTTCCAGGAACAACTGTCTATCACGGATGACGAGATGAGGGATATCGTACAGCAAATCAAGCAATTCGACCCGCCCGGAATCGCCAGTAGCAACCTGCAGGAATGTTTGCTCCGCCAATTGGAGGTCAAGCAAGAAGAGAATCCGTCAGAAAGCATCGAATTGGCGCAACGTATTCTCACCGACCATTTTGAGGCCTTCTCCAAGCACCATTTCGATAAGATCATCCAGCGTCTCAAATGTACCGATGAGCAATTTCAGGCAGCGGTACAAGAGATTGTCCATCTCAACCAGAAACCCGCTAATGCTTTTACCGGCTCGGTGTATGAGACGCAGCGGGAGACCATTATACCGGACTTTACCATTGAGGAACGGGACGATGAACTGTTTGTAGTACTTAATACCGGAGATATTCCCGAATTGCACGTGAGTCGTGAGTATAGCGACATGTTAGCCGACTATAGCAAGTCACCTAAGACGGAGGATAATAAACAAGCAGCGCAATTCATCAAGCAGAAATTAGATGCTGCGCGGACATTCATTGACGCTATTCAACAGCGTAACGAGACGCTGATGAAGACAATGACTGCCATTCTCAAAGCGCAATACGATTTCTTCCTGGATGGCGAAGAGACGAGTCTCAAGCCTATGGTCCTACAAGACATCGCTGACAAAACCGGATACGACGTATCCACCATCTCACGCGTAAGTAACAGCAAATATGTGGAAACCCGATTTGGTATCTATCCGCTGAAATATTTCTTCTCAGAATCGATGATCAACGCAGACGGAGACGAGATCTCCACGCGTGAGATAAAGAAGATTCTGCAGGAACTGATTGATAAAGAAGACAAGCGCAATCCGTTGACCGACGATCAATTGGTGAGCCTGATGAAGGAACATGGCTATCCCATAGCACGACGTACTATCGCCAAATACCGTGACGGATTAGGCATCCCTGTCGCACGCATGCGCAAAACATTATGAATCAAATGCTCCACATAGCAGCCAAAGGCTTGAGTATTGTACTCTACCCGCTTTTCATACCTACGTATGGAATAGCGCTGTTCTGCTATGCTTTCCTACGTTTGATTCCGATGCCGTCAGTATGGCCGCTGGTAGCCGTTATCGGTACCTTCATACTCACCTGCGTTCTCCCTATCACCGCGATCTGGATGCTTATCCGAAGAGGGGTGGTGACGGATCTGCAGATTGAGGATGCCGGTGAGCGGACGATGCCTTATATCTATACGATTTTTGGATTCGGTTGCTGGAGTTATCTGATGATATCTATCCTTCATGCGCCTGCCTGCATCGCCTTCACAACGATCGGCGGCACGATAGCTATTGGTCTCATTGCCATCATTAACAGATGGTGGAAGATCAGTGCCCATTTGACCGGTTTAGGCGGATTGGTAGGCGGTGTGATGAGTTATTATATGGGACTTGGCATGATGCCTTCATGGGGACTCATTGCCTGTTTATCCCTGCTTTCTTTAGCTTTAATGTACGCGCGCGTAGGCTTGGGCGCACATACATCCGCTCAAGTGAGCGCAGGATGGCTACTCGGTATAACCGCTACTTTTCTGCCCTATTGCATCTACGAGTATGTTGCATAAGATTCGTACATATTACCTGTTGTTGTGCATGATGGTTTGCATAGGAAGCCAAGCACAAACACTGAGCGACGAAGCCCGCATCTCGCTTGTTACCTGCACGCCGGGATCCGAACTATACGCCCGTTATGGACATACAGCTCTTCGTGTGTTGGATCCTGTTAATAAGATAGATATCTCCTTCAATTACGGTATTTTTGATTTCAATGTAGATCATTTCTACTGGAAGTTTGTAAAAGGCGAGACCTGGTATGAATTAGGAGCGAGTTCGACCCGCTGGTTCATGTACGAGTATGAACAGGAGGAACGCCCGGTATATGAGCAGGTACTGAACCTGACACCGGAGCAACGCCAGTCTATCTGGAAAGCCTTGTTGATAAATTTTGAACCGGAGAACCGCCAATACTTGTACAATTTCGTTTTTGACAACTGTGCAACCCGTCCGTACGTGCTGATTAAGAAAGCCTTGGGCGATTCGATCATCTCCGATTATAGAGGCTATACCGGAGTTTCCTACCGTTCGTTCCTCCGCCATTACACAGGTAAGTGGACCTGGGAGAACGCAGGTATCAATCTTCTTTTCGGCCCTAAAGCCGATCAACCAATGGAGACAGAACAACGTCTGTTCCTGCCGGAAGAACTGATGCGATATATGCAACAAGCCCATTTAGCAGACGGCACACCTCTTGTCAGTGAGGGTACGATTGGTTCTTTTGCAACACCTACAACAGCCTGGTATGCCTCCTGGCCGTTCGGATTAGTGCTGTTCTTTCTCTTCGTATGTGCAATGAGCGTGCATGACCGTCGCAGCGGGAAATGGTCCTGGTGGATAGAAGCGGTAGTAGCCATCCCGTACATATTCCTCTTATTGGTCGTGTTCTTTTTGACCTTTTTCTCCTGTCATCCCCTGGTAGGTTTCGGATGGCGATTATTGATTATTCCTATTACTCATTTATGCGCAAGAATCATTTATATAGTACGTTGATAATTAGTTTTTGGGCTCTCACTTTAACCGCAGCACCGCGTCTGACGGTAGTAGCTGTAGTCGATGGACTGACTACAGAGAACCTGACGATGCTGCGTCCCTATTGGTCGCAGGGCGGTTTACGCACGATGAGCGAGGAAGCCTTCCAGACTTCGGTCACCTACCCGCACCTCGTCTATGGAGGAAATGAAACAACGGCTACCTTGGTGACCGGCGTGACTCCTGACCGTCACGGCTATTCAATGGATAACTATTTTATGCGTCGTGACCGCCAGATTCATACCATGCTGGAAGACGATGCTATTCAAGGTATTGGAACAAACATGCACTGTTCCCCGCGGGCGTTGTTATCACAAACGATGACGGATAAAATGCGTCTGATGTATCCGAATGCCAAAATTTATGCCATTGGTCTTCAACCGGAAACAACCATTCTTCTGGCCGGTCATTCGGCAAACGCATGCTGCTGGCTGGATGCCGAACAAAAACAATGGATTGCCACCACTGCATATAGTGAAGGTCTGCCTACTGCGGCGTTTGAGCAAAACCAAAGCGGCCGTATCACCACCCTGGCGGCACGTATGTGGATGCCTCGCATGGATATACCGGCATACACGGCTCCTACTGCCAAAGAGCGCAAGAAAGGATTTTCCTATGAAGTGGGCGATGTGCTCATGCGTTCTCCGGAAGCAAACACGCTGGTCATTGAATTAGCATTAGCGCTGCAACAATCGGAGAATATCGGCACGGATGCAACGCCGGACATGCTCATGCTTCAACTGAACAGTCTCAGCCCTTCGGCGCAATCAGACCGCATAGCGAGTGCTGAACACGAAGACATGTATCTGCGGCTTAATCAAGATCTCGGGTATCTGATGGAGCAGTTAGATCGCCGTATCGGCAAGGCTAATTATCAGGTCTTAGTGGTAGGTCGTCCGGTTTTAGGGACCGACGCCCAGACTTTATCCGATATCCATATGCCGGTCCAGCAGTTCAATGTGGATCGCGCAGCTGCTCTAACGGGTACTTATCTGATGGCGCTATACGGCCATGAGAGATGGGTGGATGGCGGCTACGGACAATCTATCTATCTCAATCGCACGCTTATAGAGCAGAAACGGCTGAGTCTGGAAACTCTGCAACGACAGGTAGCCAATTTCCTGATGGACTTTGAGGGCGTACAGATCGCTATGCCAGGATATGAGGCACTGCGCTATCCTGTTCTCAGTTCCACTCTATGCAAACGGCATACTGGCGACGTTGTCTTCATGCTCCAGCCGGGATGGCAATTACTGCGTAACGAAAAATACACACTGGATCATGTGATTGACGATAATCCCGAGTCGCCCGTGCTGCTATGGAGCGGAACAATACGCCCCATGCCGCAAGGTACACTCACAGCAATCGATGTAGCCAATTTGATCTTTTGAACACTAAAATACAAGGATATATGTTATTCTACGAAATTAAAGTTAATTACGAGCGTCAGACGGGGGAAGACAATCCCGGAAAAGTAAAAGAGACGTATCTGGTAGAAGGCGTTAACTGCGCCGATGTAGAAAATCGCTTAATGGAAGAAATCAAGCCCTTCATTTTCGGAGACTGTGAAGTAGTCAGTTGCAAGAAAGTGCAGTATTTTGATATTTTCCCCAATGAAGGCGGTGAGTATTGGTACAAAGGCCGTGTTGAGATGATCACGATAGACGGAGAGAAAGAGACCCGTAAAGCTGTCTCCGTTTTGGTACAAGCCAACATGTTGGACGATGCCGTTTTTGCGCTCAAGCAATTCCTCAAGTCGCTTGACTGTGAAATTATCTCCATAGCGAAATCGCCGATTATGGATATCTTAAGAGCTGTTAACTAATGCCCTTGCAATTAGACATACGAGCGGTTCTGAAGAACAAAGCGCCCAAGGCGCACGTACCGGAGTTTATCATTCGGTACTTAGAGCGTATTGCGCATGTCAAGCAGATGAATGCCTTCCTGAAAGCACATCCCGCAGAACGCGATTATGACTTCATTCGCTGCGTATTAGATGAAGAATTAGGATGCTCTGCGTCCATTGAAGGCATTGAGAATATCCCGACAGACGATGAACCCGTTATCTTTGTATCCAATCATCCTCTCGGAGGTCTGGACGGCATGATCATCGCACAGATGATCCATGAGAGCGGAGCACGCAAGCGACCATTGAAAGTGATTGTCAATGACCTGTTGATGTTCTTGGAGCCCATTGCGGATCTCTGGGCGCCAGTGAGTAAGGTAGGTAAATTGAGCAAAGAGCAGGCATTGGAGCAGCAACGCATGTGGGAGTCGGAATCGGATGTTATGTCCTTCCCTGCTGGTGCATGCAGCCGTCTGCAACGCATTGATGGCAAATGGCAGATATGCGACCTGGAATGGCAAAAGAATATTATCCAGCGTGCGAAGGAATACAAACGTAATATTGTACCTATCTATTTTGAGGGGCATAACAGTAAGTTCTTCTATACGCTGGCATATATACGAAAACTACTACACATAAAACTCAATATTGAGATGCTTTATTTAGTGGATGAGATGTACGGAGCACATGGCAAGCATTTTCGCGTACATGTACTGCCGCCTATTCCCTACTCTACATTTGATTCGACTCAAAGCCCAAAGCAATGGGCTCAATATGTAAAATCTATTGTATATGGAAGCAATCATACCTCCCGTTGACCGATCAGTATTGATTCAAGAGTTAGAAGGTCATTTACTTCGTCCGAGTAACAAAGCGGACAACCTCATTTATGACATCACGGCGTATGAATGTCCGAATGTGATGCGTGAGATTGCTCGTCTGCGTGAGATCAGCTACCGTGACGGAGGTGGTGCAACCGGCAAGTCGATGGACATTGACGCAATGGACACCATGGAGCGTCCATACCATCAGCTTATCGTATGGGATCCTGAGAACCAGCAGATTGTTGGCGGCTACCGCTATCTCTTTGGCTCAGACGCAGAGATACGCGATGGACAGCCCTTCATCACCTCTGCTCACCTCTTCCATTATTCGGAGCGGTTTATACGCGACTACCTACCGAATACGATTGAGTTCGGGCGGGCATTTGTGCAACCGATGTACCAGACACGCGAAAATGGCGTCAAAGCCCTCTTTGCCTTGGATAATATCTGGGACGGAATCGGAGCTGTCCTCTATAATAATCCCCAATTACGCTGGATGATCGGTAAGGTAACGATCTATCCAAGTTACAATCCTACGGCACGTGAACTCATCTATGCTTATCTGGATCGTTACCATCGTGGCGATGCCTCCCTGTTCGGTCCTTACAAGGAACTGCCGATACCATCTATCGTTACGCCTTTTGAGGGAGAAGATGCACAATCAAATTATCATATTCTGCAGCATGCTATACGGGAACAAGGTACAGTGATCCCGCCTATGTTCTCGGCTTACCTCAACATAACCAACGAGTTACAGTTCTTCGGCAATGCGATAAACGATGAGTTAGCGAATGTCTACGAATCCGGCATCATGGTAGATTTGCAAACAGTGTATCAAGAGAAGAAAGAGCGTTATATGACGCCTTATAAAGAATGGCTGAAATCGCAGAACAAATAAAAGAGATCCGATCGCATATCCCGGGCAGCGTAACGCTCGTTTGCGTCAGTAAATTTCAACCTGTTGAGGCAATCAAGGAAGCGTATGCGGCAGGAGAACGTCATTTCGGAGAGAGTCGTGTACAAGAGTTGCAACGCAAAGCCGCTCTTCTACCCGCAGATATCCATTGGCATTTCATAGGACATCTGCAAACCAATAAAGTACGCGATATTATTAAGTTACGCCCCTATCTCATTCAGTCGGTGGACTCGATTCATCTACTCGAAGCGATTCAAAACGAAGCCGAAAAACAAGGGATAACCCAATCCGTTTTAATAGAGGTTCACGTAGCTAAAGAGGAGACCAAAACGGGCTTTTCAACGGATGAAATACCGTCCATACAAGCCTCGCTTTATCCCAATGTTCGTATCCTCGGATATATGACGATGGCGACCAATACAGACAACGAAGAAGAAATCCGGCGTTGTTTTAATGCCGTTCGCGGTCTTAGCAACAAAGGAATTATGTCTTTCGGTATGAGTGACGATTACCGGATAGCGATTGAGTGCGGCTCCACAATGGTACGGATTGGGAGCTCTATTTTCGGGGCTCGGAAGAAATTACCGAAAGCCGTTTTCTTTGACCAGGATGGAGTACTCTTTGACTCGATGCCGTTTCACGCCAAAGCATGGGAGAAGGCGATGGCTGAGAACGGACTACCGTTTACGGCGGAGCAGACCTATAGGAATGAAGGCCGCACAGGAGCTTCTGTTGTCACGGAAGCATACCGGCTGGTTCACGGCATAGATGCTCCGCAGGAAGTGATTGAAGCGGTTTATGCTGCCAAGTCGGCATATTTCAACAAACTGTCAGGAGGCAAACTACCGAACCTCATCCCCGGCATTCGGGAGGTACTTGATTATCTGCATGAAAAAGGAGTTCAATGCTGGGTGGTAACGGGTTCTGGTCAACGTTCATTACTGGATAATCTTCAGACCACATTTCCGTCTATCTTCACAGGCATCATCACGGCATTTGACGTGCAACGCGGCAAACCGGATCCGGAACCATACCTCAAAGCATGGGAGCGTTCTGGATTTGAAAAATCAGAATGTTACGTGGTTGAGAACGCCCCGCTTGGCGTTCGTGCAGGAAAGGCCGCCGGGCTCTTTACGATAGCCGTCAATACCGGTATCCTACCCGACTCCGCACTCGAGGCAGAAAAGGCAGATAAGGTCTTTCCGAACATGAACGCCCTCTTAGAATGGCTAAAACTATAAATCCCGATGAATACTTATTTTGCAATCGTCACAGGTGCCTCTTCAGGCATGGGCGTTGAATTTGCTCGTCAATTAGCGCAACGTGGCTATAACTTACTCATTGTTAGCAACGAAGAAGCCATTCATACACGTGCTGAAGAGTTGCAACTGGCGTTTCCGGATCTGCAGGTCATAGGATTGGTTCTGGATTTAGGTCAGCAGTCTTCCGCACGGGAACTATACAACTACGCCCATGCACATGAGCTCGAAGTAGAGGTATTGGTCAATAACGCCGGCGTTTATCACGACAAGGATATATTGGATGATAGCGAAGGTTTCACATCGCTCATCATGAATCTGCACATGTACACCCCCGCTATGCTTTGTTACCTCTTCGGCCAGGATATGCGTGAGCGGCATAAGGGCTATATCCTCAACGTATGTTCCGTTACGTCCAAGATGGCGGCACAGCGGCTTGGTACGTATGGCGGCACCAAGGCTTTCCTGGCGCATTTTACCCGCGCGCTACATATTGAACTCAAGCCGTATGGCGTCTACGTGACGAACGTCAGCCCTGGCGCCGTTGATACAGGGCTCTATAGCATCAAACCTATATATACCAAAATCGGTAAATGTCTCGGCATCATTGTTACGCCCAAAACCTTAGTACGCCGCGGACTGCGTGCGCTCTTTCACGGACGCAGTAAAACAACAATACCCACCGTCTTCTGGCAGGTATTGTGTTTCATCATTTTGTTAATCCCTACTTGTGTTCTCCGATTAATCAGAAAACTCGGATTATTCTGAGTACTCCGATTAATCAAAAACTCAGATTAATCCAAGTAATAATCTACCGTGGTGACTACGCGGATATGCTTAATCCACGGTTGGTATTGGTCATTCTCAATAGAGAACTGGCCTTGGCTAGCGCGACGGATAGAACCGAGCGAGCATTGCGCATCATCAGCAAACTTCTGCGCTACGGCGCGTGCGTTCTGTGTAGCCTCCTCAATCATAGCCGGTTTGAGTTCGGTCAGACCGTTGTACTGGTAGTCGAGATCCCACTTGTTGGAAGTAACAATGATACCTTCCTTGAGCAAATCCGCCTCCTTGCCTTGGGAAGCAATGACCAGTTTTACTTTGTCCGTAGATACAATGATCGAAGTGCGGAGAGTATAGCGATACTCCGGACGGTTGTTGCCGTAGTAGTTCTCCCAGTTGTTATCCACCGAGATAGGTCCCTGGCGAAGGTCGCTTTCTTCAAATCCCATTGCGAGCAAGTGTTTCTTCACTTTCTCTGATACGTTACTGATCTGCTGATAAAGCGACGGCAGATCATTGCCATTCCATCCGAACGAAAGCGGCCATACAACGTAATCCGCTTCTACTTCACGGGTACTCAATCCCTTTACTGTTACTGCGCGGTCTTTACTCGCATACTTACTGATTCCGCAGTAAACAAACAACCCTGACAGGGTCAAACCCAAGGCGATACATACGCCTGCTAACAAATTACTTTTCATCATTTATCGTGTTTGTGTTCATAAATTGCTTCTTCTACGTTGATGATATAGTCACCCATCTTCTCCAATTCGAGGATGATATCCATGTAGTTGACACCGGTGGTGTAGTCATATTCCTTATCGGTGATGGCTTGCATGTTCCGGTTCTTGAGCTCATCTCGGTAGTTATTGATCTCGTTCTCTACGTTGGTCATGTCGTAAAACTCGTCCGGAGTGATCGTACCGCGTTCGAGAGCTTCCACCATCTTCGATTGCGAAGTGGTCAGGAGATAAATCATCTGTTCTACATTCTTGATTTGCTCTTCGGTAAACTGGATATTTCCGTCGTGTTTGTGGCGGATGTAGCGTGAGAGGTTGTAGTTCGCATCGCCTACCGATTCCAGTTCCGATACAATACGGAGCATTTTGTGTACTTCATGCTTGGATTGGTCGGAAAGTCGTCCGTCTGCTACTTGGTTCAGGTACTGCGCAATCTCGTATTCCATTCGATCACAGATGCCCTCATATTTCTCTATACGGCTGAAGATTTTGGTGAACTGCGTATCATCATTTTCGTAGAAGAGATCATGCACCATGCCGATCATGCGCTGTGCACGAAGGGCAAACACATGCACTTCTTTCCATGCCTGCAGAATAGAGAGCTCGGAGGTTGACATAAGGCCACCGGAGATGAAGGTGAGTTGGCTGTCTGTATCTTTCTGCTCGGGTTTGGACGGAATAATGAACATCACTAATTTCTCCAGAAGAGGAATGAACCCGATGAGTACACAAGTATTGAGTACGTTAAACGAGGTGTGGAAAGTAGCCAGAATGGCATTCAGTTTATCCGGAGACACATCGCTTGGTATGCCCGGAGTAAATTCTACGCCCCATACACGGCACACGGTTCCGACAAACCAACGGAATATGCATAGCACCCAAATGACGCCGAAGAGGTTGAATACCAGGTGGGCCATCGCGGCACGTCTCGCTTGCACAGAGGCAGAGAGCGCCACTATATTCGACGTAATGGTCGTACCGATGTTCTCACCCATGACGAGTGATATTCCCATGTCGATAGGCAGCACGTGGGTGGAACAGAGGGTCATGGTGATAGCCATAATAGCAGCGGAGGACTGAACGGCGAACGTCAGCACACCACCCACCAACAGGTATAGGAAATAACTGCCATAGCCCCAACTGGAAGTAGCGACAAAGAAATTACGCACCGGTGCCATTTGATCCAAGTGCATCTCCGTGGCGTTAATCTTGAGGGTCGTCAAGCCTAAAAGTAAAAGCGACAGACCCATGAGGAAATCGCCGAGGTTGGCATTCTTCTTCGTGTAGATCAGTGCTACGGCTAACACAATTGCCGTATAGACAATCAGACGCAAGTCAAACGAACCGCCACCGAGCACCATGATCCACGCCGTAAAGGTCGTACCGATATTGGCACCCATGATGACTGAGATTGCTTGAACTAACGAGAGTATTCCCGCAGAAACAAAACTGACGGTCATCACTGTCGTCGCGGTGGAAGACTGAACTGCCGCTGTGATGAACGCACCGGTAAGAACTCCCGAGAAGCGATTGGTGGTCATGGTGCCAAGCACATTGCTGAGCGTACTTCCTGCCATTTTTTGGAGTCCCTCGGACATCACTTTCAGTCCGTACATCAGCATTGCTACGGAACCTACCAGCGTAATAATTTGTAATGCAAGTTGCATAAGATATAAGATTGTTTATTATTGCTTAATCAAGGCTTTGTTCGCAAAGCCGTCAATATACATCTCTAATGGTTTATCCAGGCGTATATGGCGCACGAGCTCTGTCTCTTCGACGGCAGGCATGGCGTCCAATGCTTCGATGTTCACTTGGTCTTCCGGGCGTGCCCAGGGATCGATATTCATATAGCCCACATTGAAGGACGTTAGGTTTTGGAAGAAGTGAGACCCCTGCGAAGGCTCTATGCGGAAGTTCTCCAAACTACATTCTGCAATCGCTTTTGCCTCACTAATATCGCTCCATTGGACGGGCACACCGAGTGTAGGAATCTGCGATCCCCAACGCCCATAGCCTACCAGCAAGTATTGACGTCCCTCCTGGCGCATACGCCCGTTCCACTCGCGAAGCGTTTGAGCCATCTCGCGCGTGCGTAATATATCAAAGGTGTCGCGGCGGAGGTAAATAATATCGCATACGTCCTCTATCTGTCCTATGCCGAGCGCATTGCCGGAACGCAAGAGGGCTTTTGTTTCGTCTATTTTATCCCAGTCCACTTTTGCCGTCAGCGAATCCGCAGAAATAGGACGGATCTGCAGCACGTGGAATATCTGCGGCGTAAGCTCAAGGTTTACGGCAAACTCTATCTCTACGGGGCATTTGATTTCCTCTTGCGCCATCTCCAGCAGCTGCTGAACGATCTCCGCCAAGGGGAAAGTCTTGAACTTGAGTTGCGGCGCAAAAGTAACAATACGCGGACCGTCCGGATAACACGAATCGACGATACGTGCGTTCTCGCGGTCGTAAGTCGAGGCTATCATCTTCAGGCTCTCAAACTGGTCACATTCGTGAATAGGAATACGCTCCAAGTTGATTGCATCGTCAATTGAAGTCTTGAATTTCTCGGGGTTGAGCGAGAGTGCGAGCATCGACTGCTGGGTCTCCCGCATCGCCAAATCAACGGTGGAGGTCTGCAGCACGTTTTTCGGATATTTGGGACTAAACCGAAGTACCTGTTCTCCGTCCACGACTACCTTTCCCAAGCCGTATGCCACCTTGACGATGCCGTCCTCGGGTTTCTCTTTGCCCACCGGATAGAAATTGACACTCCGCGCTACGCCGGAGATTACGGGGAAGTAGTAGTTTCCTTCCTGTTCGCCGCAAACCTCCTGTAAGACGATGGCCATTTTCTCTTCGCTTAGCACATTGCCTGTCGAAGTAATATAACCGCGCGATGCGGCAAAATAAACGGATGCATATACCGATTTAATAGCCTTGGAGAGCAGACGCAGTTCCTGGTCTTCATTCTCCGTTTGAGGAATCATATAGGTACTATACACTCCTGCAAAAGGCTGATAATAAGAGTCTTCGAGTTTGGATGAAGAGCGTACAGCTATCGGACGGTGGCATACACGGATGAAATGTCGCAACGCCTCGCGCAACTCTATCGGCAATGCCGCAGAGACGAACTCCGACAGGATTTCCTCGTCCGTCAGATCGGCGTTGATAACGTATTGCAGTCCGTTGTCATGTATGAACTTATCGAAATAAGAGGTCGTAATGACCATTGTGCGCGGCACGAAAACCCGTATATCGGGCCATTTGTCATAGAGGTCGTTTTTCTGCAGCACATGGTTGAGGAACGCCAATCCTCTACCCTTTCCACCCATTGCGCCTTCTCCTACGCGGGCAAACCAAATCGTGTCATTATACGTGTCGGCGGAGTATTTGGCTACCACGCCGAGTGCCTGATTGATCCGGTAGTCGTGAATAAGGCGGATATTGGTTTGACGGATGTTTTCTATATCCGTCTCGTCTTGGATCTTCAGCGCACTTACGGGGCGACCTATGGAGAATAGTCCTCGGGCAAAGAGCCATTTACTCAGATAGTTATTGTCACTCAATCGTCGGAAAGCAGCCGGCGAGATAGTGGAGATGATGCGCTCGAAGCCCTCGAGATCGGACGCACGTGCAATCTCCTTACCGGTACGCGGGTCGCGCGCGATGAAGTCGCCAAAGCCGAACTCCCGCTCAATATATTCGCTTACTTCCTGCGTCAGAGTCTTGGAAGTCTTGATAACGAAACCTACCTTGTGTTGGCGCGCGATGGATCGCATCGACTCCTGGGAGGACTGCATCAGGAACGGCATAGTCGGGTTATCCTCGCGGATGAGTTCGCATAAGTCCACACCCGCATCCAGTTTTTCGGATGAAGAGGGATCGCCTTTATGGAGTACAAACCCGATATCGGAGATGACGCCCAGCATATTGCTGCCATAGGTTTTGTATAGTTCTACCGCTTCGTCATAGCAGGTAGCGAGCAGCATTTTCGGACGTGCACGTTTTCGTAGTAACTGCTGTTTCTCATTGAGCGCATCGCGGATGGCTATCTTGTTCTGCTCCAGAAGCAGTTTGTATATCAGCGGCAAATAGGTGGAGTAATAGCGCACGCTATCCTCAACAATCAAGATGGCGCGTACGCCTTCTTCGAGGATGTCATGAGGCGCGTTCAGGCGGTCCTCGATGAGTTTGATGATGGCGATAATAAGATCCGTGGAGTTACTCCAATTAAAGAGGTAATCAACATTACTCTTATCCTGCTGCTCCACCCTGCGGTACACCTCTTTGCTGAACGACGAAAGCACGACAATCGGGCATTCCGGCAGGCATTGTTTCGCCTCTGCTGCAAAATCCCACACCTCGTTTCCTCCGGCACTATAAACCACCAAAATGAGGTCGAAAGATTCCTCCTTTGTGCTTGGCACTTGGTCCCTTTGTCCCTTTAGAAGCATCAATGCTTCGCTTGTTGTCTCCGCTCTGGTGATAGCAGGCGGATTAGATAGGTTCAGTTCCGCGTACTCCTGCGCGATCTGCACGTCAATACGCCCGTCCTCCTCGAGTGCAAAACTGTCATAGTTGTTGCATACAAGCAGAATGCGTTTCACGCGCTTCGCCATCAACGATGTATAGTTACTCTCCACTTAAGTTATTCGTAATTCGTCATTTTGAATTTACACCAACCCTTGCTCTACCATCGAATTGGCTACTTTCATAAAGCCTGCGATGTTAGCACCCTTGACGTAGTTGATATATCCGTCTTCTTCGGTGCCGTATTTGAGACACGCCGCGTGGATATCCGCCATGATGGTACGCAGACGCGCATCCACTTCCTCGGCCGTCCATTTGAGGCGCATTGAGTTCTGCGTCATCTCCAGTCCCGAGGTAGCCACACCTCCGGCGTTGGACGCCTTGCCCGGGCTATAGAGGATTTTCGCGCCTTGGAAGACAGCTATCGCTTCCGGCGTAGAAGGCATGTTAGCACCTTCGGTGACGCAGAAACAGCCGTTCTTGATCAAGTTCTCTGCATCGGCTTTCTCTATCTCGTTCTGCGTTGCGCACGGCATGGCGATGTCGCAGGCTATTTTCCAAGGACGCTCACCAGCGAAATACTGCGCCTGCGGGTATTTGGTCACGTATTCTTTGATACGCCCGCGGCGCACGTTCTTCAGCTCGAAAACATACGCCATCTTCTCTTCGGTCAGCCCTTCCGGATCATAAATAAAGCCGTCGGAATCGCTGAGGGTCAGCACTTTGGCTCCGAGACGCATGGCCTTCTGTGCGGCGAACTGTGCTACGTTGCCGGCTCCCGAGATGCACACTTTCTTGCCCTCAAATGACTCACCGCGGGTAGCTAACATCGCCTCGGCGAAATAGCAAGCGCCGTAGCCCGTTGCCTCCGGCCGCATGAGCGAGCCGCCCCATAACTGACCTTTTCCGGTCAGAGTGCCGGTGAACTCGTCACGCAGACGCTTGTACTGACCGAACATATACCCTATCTCACGTCCGCCTACACCAATATCACCCGCCGGCACATCCGTGTCGGCACCTATATGACGCTGCAGTTCGGTCATGAAACTCTGGCAGAAACGCATTACCTCGGCATCCGATTTACCGCGCGGCGAGAAATCGGATCCGCCCTTGGCTCCACCCATCGGAAGCGTCGTTAGTGCATTCTTGAAGGTCTGCTCAAACGCAAGGAACTTCATTATAGACAGGTTCACGCTCGCATGAAAACGGATTCCGCCTTTGTACGGACCGATGGCGCTATTCATCTGCACGCGGTAGCCGCGGTTAATCTGCACTTCGCCTTGATCGTCCATCCACGGCACGCGGAACATAATAACACGCTCCGGTTCAACGATGCGTTCCATGATCTTCTGCTCGCGAAGATAAGGATACGCCATAATCATCGGTGCTACACTTTCCACCACCTCGCGAACGGCTTGGTGGAACTCCTGCTCGCCCGGATTTTTCTTGATGAGATCCGCCATAAAAGCGTCCACATACATCTGAGTTTGTTTATCCATAATGAACTGACTATTTAATTCTACATTCTTTGCGGCTGCAAAGTTAGTACTTTTTTTTGATATACGCAAGTGCGCGCAACTTTTTTCTCTTTTTATTTGCATATAATAGCCTTTGATCAATCTGTACCACTCTTCCACCTTTTTAGAAATTTAGAACATTGTTTGGCACGATTTTTGTGGCAATTAGGTTAGTATTTTCTTTGTCAGTTGGTGGTCGATTCTTGACCTATTTGAGGGCTATTTTTGGTCCATTTCCAGCCTGACAGGTAATGAATTTCCCAATAATAACAAGCGAATCACCCGCCAATCACCCGTGAATCACCCGCGAATCACCAGCGTTTTTATGCTGAAAAGCCCGAAGAAACCTTATGTCGGGCAGGGAATGCATAGTGGTTTGGAGGTACGTTTAACGGGAGGAGGAATTGGCGTTTTTCGAGGTCAGAGAGATGCAGAAAATAGAACATTTTGAGATAAGACCAGGTAGAACTATGTAGGAATAGGTAGAAATAGGAAGAACTAGGAAGAACAAGGGAGAACTATGAAGAACAAGGGAGAACTAGGTCGAACGGAGGAGAACTGGGGAGATGGAGGCTTTGAGAGGAAAGTAGATAATCTTTTTCTTTTTTTGTATAAAAATATACAAATGCTTGCATATGTCAAAAAAAAGCAGTAAATTTGCACGATTTTATGACAACATTACGACGATATGTCCTATTTATCTTTGCGATGCTGACAGGCTTCGCAGTCTCGTTGGTGGGTCAGGAAACGGCCCAGCGGACCAGTATATCCGGTACGGTAGTTGATGCCGATACCGGTGAGACCCTGCCTTTCGTACAGATATACTTCCTCAAATCCACGACAAATAAAGGTATGATTCCATCGGAGATAGGTACGACATCAGATTTGGACGGAAATTTCTCCATCAGCAACACATCGGGTTATAACACGCTGCATTTCCAGATGCTCGGTTACAAGACGGAAATGCTCACGCTGCGCAAGGGTCAGAACCGCAAGGATGTGAAAATCAAGATGAGCCCCGATGTTTATGGTCTGCAAGATATCGTGGTCACGCCAAAGAACCGCAAGCGGGACTACAAACGCAAAGGCAATCCGGCTGTTGAGTTGATCAAGAACGTCATAGCGAACAAAGAGAAACATTGTGTTCAGACCGCAGATTACTACACGGCAAAGACGTACAGCCGCATGTCCTTCGCGCTGGATAATATCAAGGTTAATTGGGAGAAGCCTTTCTGGAAAAATTTTACGTTTGTCAAGAAATATATTGATACCACTGGCGTCTATCCGAGCGTGACGGTATCGCTCCGGGAGCATATCAACGAGGAGTACTACCAGCGCAAGCCGCATCGCGAAAAAAAGATACTCCAGAAAAAACGTATCTTCGGTATAGAAGACTTGGTTTCATCGGGTAGTTTTCAGGAGAATATCAATGCCATTTTCCGCGACGTAGAGATCAATGACAACAGTATGAACCTGCTGTTCAACCGCTTCGTCTCGCCCCTCTCCTCCACCCTCGCCGTGACTTTCTACCAGTACTATATCATGGATACAATCATGGTGGACGGATATCCCTGTATAGACCTTGCGTTCGTGCCGGTAAACTCGGAGAGTTACGGTTTCACGGGTCACCTCTATATCGTCAACGACTCGACTTTCCGTCTCAAGCGTTACGCCATCAATGTACCTCCTGACATTAACCTTAATTTCGTGAGCAACTACTCGGTGGAACACAGCTACAAACAGTTGCCAAACGGCCTGTGGGCGCCGGACAGGACTACCACCTACGCCAAGTTCTACATACTGAATAACAAACGCGGTATGTTAGCCCGCCAGACGAAGATCTACACAGATTGGGATTTGGAAACACCTATACCTAAACAGACGTTCTCCGCTCTAAAAGCCGACGAGGTGGAGACGAACGACTCGACCGCTCAGCGTTTCGGTGCGGCTGCATGGGATACCTTGCGCCCGGAGCCGCTTACAAAATACGAGAACTCCGTTTATGAGTTGGTACAAGAGGCTACATCGAACCAGAAGATTGCTTCGATGATTGCGGCTGTGAATGCTATCACTACGGAGTTTATAGCGACCACACCAGCACGCGATATGGACTTGAGTAAGTTTGATATCGGTCCTATTTACCAGTTCGTCAGTTGGAATATGCTCGAGGGCGTCCGCGTGCGCGTAGGAGGTGCCTCGACAGCAAAACTGCATGACCAGTTTTTCTTCCGCGGCTATTTGGCATTTGGAACGAAAGATCTGCGGCCGAAGTACAACGCGACATTCATTTATACGTTTGACAAGCATAAGAACCAGCCCTACGACGGTATTCGCCACCACCTGCAATTATCCGCTCAGTACGATGTAGAGGAGCCGGGACAGCTGACGGATGTCATCCGCCGGGACCATATTCTCATGTCCATACCGACCAGCAAACCGACCATGGGCTTCAACCAGTATGTATTCCACGCCAAGTTGGAATATATGAAGGAATGGCGAAACAAGTTCTCCATCCGCACAAGTTTTGATTTCATGAATAACGAGGCTGCGGGAGCACTCAAATACGAGCGCGTAAATTGGGCTATGAACCCGGATTCATCATGGAATTTCAACACTACCGGAATCCCTTCCTATCGCAATTATGAGGGCTGTATCGAGTTCCGTTATTCTCCGGGAAGCCGTGTGTATATCGACCGCATGGGTATCGAGAGTCCCTTCGCAATGGACAAAGATGCACCGACCGTGCAACTGACCCACTATGTTGGATACTTGGATGACCGATACCACGGCGGAAACGGATTCATCTATAACCGCACGGAAGCGATGTTTGACCAGCGATTCTGGTTCTCCGCTTTCGGTCACTTGGATTTGCGCGTACAAACCGGAATGATCTGGCAGAAAGTACCGTTCACTAAACTGTATATTCCGAACACTTCCACCAGTATATTCCTTGCCCAGCGGGCGTTTAACCTGATGAAACCAATGGAGTTCCTGATGGATCAGTATGTAGCGCTGTTTGCTACCTATTATTTCAAAGGCTGGATTTTGAACCGTATTCCGGGGCTGAACAAACTTAAACTGCGCGGTGTGGTAAGTGTAGCTGCTATCTATGGCGGTTTAAGTAAGAAGAACAACCCGTTCCTGGAGACAGGTACAGGCCTATATGAGTTCCCGCAGGATGCAACGTTTGATGACAGCGGTTACTGGACGGCCGGCCGTACAACCTCGCCTATCGGCAAACTGCCGTATATAGAAATCACGGCGGGTTTCGAAAACATCTTAAAATTCATCCGAATCGACTACGTACGCCGTATTACGTACAACGACTATGAACTGCCGCTGGTGATTCCTAACAGCCAAGGTGAAAAAATCCCCGCACGCCGCCGTATTCCGGCGTGGGGACGCAACGGCGTGAAGATCACCTTCCGTCTTGCATTATAAATCCTTAAATTAAAAAACAGCTGTCCGGTACCGGATTACCGCCGGAAATAATCATTCCGTATCAACCGGTCGGATAAAGGGTACGCCTCATCTTCACGGATGGGGCGTTGCTGTACACTATCCAGGAGGTTGATACCGAAGCCCTTCCATCGGCAGCCGGCAGCCCCGACGAGGGCGCGGTAGGTAGGATAGATATCCATTTGGTAGGCGTCCGCGGACAAACGGCCATGGGTCGAAAGGCGTATGGCGGGCTGCAGAGTAAAGCCCTTCGCCCGAAAGGCGCAAACTCGCCGACAGAAGCGTCATCAATAGCCATGCGCGCCAACTCCGGTCACTCTTTCCTACCCATAGAAACACCAGCGAGAAGAGGGCCGTCAGACCGTAGAAGAGCAGGTCGATACCCCACTATATATATAAATCAGGAGAGTGAAAAGTCCGAATACAAACCAATTGGCTCTATATCCAACGGATAACCATTGCTGAAATTGCTGTCTCATACTACCCGCGCTATACAAAAACACCCCGCCATAATCAGTAATACTCCTAACCAATGAATAGGAGCAACGTGCTCATGGAAGACAATCATACCGGATATCACACTGAAGACGAAGCCAAGACTAGTAAGCGGATAAACAAGCGAAAATGCATATTTATTCAGAAGCCATAGCCAGAAGACGTTCGCTCCTATTAACAGCCATAAGCCGGATTGAAGATAGAGATTGACAAACAAATGCCCTACATTACGCCATGTCCATGAGAAATCAGTCACCACAGCCATACCCATCTTCAACAACAACTGCCCTGCAACAGACATAGCTTGCTGCACCAGCATGAATAAGAGCAAATATAGCATTTTCATAAGCAGATTATTTAGCGTGTTTGAATTTATAAGATTCCTGAATGTCTCTGTACCGAAGGATAACCTCTTCTATCACATTCTCCCAGGAGCGCGAAATCGTCTTGGACGCCATGGCGCCTACTTTTTCTATCAGTTCCGGATGCTCCATAAGGTACTCCACCCGACGGGCGTATTCCTTCGGGCTATCCGGCGAGATGAAGCCATCCACACCATCGCGAATAGCTGTCGCCGCCGTTGAATTCTCCAGCATAAGAGAAGGGGTATGCATAGCCGCGGCTTCACGGACCACCAATCCGCAGGTGTCATATAGCGAGGGGAAAACAAAGATATCCGCCGCCGCGTAGATGCGTTTAAGACGCTCACGATCTTGGATATTACCCAAAAGAGTAACAGAATCACTCAAACCTAATGCCTTGATACGAGACTTGATATCACGTACTGCATAGCCCGTACCTACCATGAAAAGATGGAAATGCTTGCCCTGCAGCAAGGCGAGCGACTCAAGGATAAAACCGATATTCTTTTCCCAAATGTGTTGGCCTACGAAGAGCAGCATTGTTTGATCAGGAATGAGTTCTAATTCTTCCCGCATTGCCTTGCGCATCATTTCAAGCTGTGCCTTCGGGGTATAGAAATCATTACCGTTCTCAACAACCTCTACATGTCCTTTGTAGCCATACTCGCGCAGCGTTTCTTCCACTGCAGGAAGCGGAATCCATACTTCGTCTGCTTTCTCATAAAAGCAAATAATATGGCGCACCATCCAATCCACCACTCTTTTACACTTAACATTGTGCTCAAAGTCCTGGCGATACTTAGAATGGAAAGTGGCTACCATAGGAATCCCTTGCCTTTGCGCTGCCGAGTACGCAAGATTACCTGTAGTAAAGGGACAATGGGCATGAACTAACTCGAAGTCCATCTTACGCCAGTTGTGCTGGAACGGCAGGTCGAGATACGGCAGACCGTACCGATAGGGATGACGGCAAGGAATGGGAACAGAAAAAAAGCTGTTCACCTTGTATGGTACTGACTTTATGAACGCACCGGCATTCGGTGCATAAGGCGTGATGACCCGGACATCCAGGCCTCTCTCATGCAACCAATAGGCGTAGTTATGCGTTGTGAGTGCAACGCCGTCCATTATCGGGGGAAAGTTGTCATTAAATATTCCGTACATAGGACAATATCTTTCGCGACAGCAAAGGTATAAAAAATAATTGAAACAAGCAATAAATAACTCAAAAAAATGTTATTCAAAAAGAAAAAAAATGCAAAAATGCAAATAAATTTGCACATATAAAAAAAAAGTTGTATCTTTGTGGCTGAATTTTGAATATTCATTCGAAGAATCATGCGCATTTGTTTTTCGACAGAGTTACCGAAAGAAGGATTCAAGCGCCTCACAGAGCGAGGCATTGATAATCTATCGTTGGTCATTGGTCAGTGTGCCGAATCGGAATGGCGCTCTGCTGATATCCTCGTCAGCACTTTCGACTACAAGGTGCCCCGCGAGATGATTGAAGCGATGCCGAACTTGCGGATGATTGCAAATTTCGGCGCAGGTTTCAACAATATTGACCTAGAAGCCTGTCGTGAGCGCGGGATACGTGTTACGAACACGCCGCAACCGGTGATCGAGCCGACGGCGGAGTTGGCTTTCGCGCTGATGATCGATGTGGCACGGAGGGTAAGTGAGTTCGACCGAGCCATCCGTACCGGCACAGGGCAACCGATGGCGGTGATGAATAATCTCAGTCATTCGCTGTACGGCAAGACCTTGGGTATCATCGGCATGGGACGTATCGGCCAGGCACTGGCAAGACGCGCCTTGGCCTCCGGAATGAAAATCATATATCATAACCGAAAACCTATTGATGTACAAAGAGACGAAGTACAATGTACAAAGGGTTGGCAGCAGACGGTGATTGAAGAGGCGGAGTACGTCGATTTGCAGACATTGTTGCAAGACAGCGATTATGTGAGTCTGAACCTGCCCTATACGCCGGAAGTGCATCATCTGATCGGTAAGCCGGAGTTGGGTATGATGAAACGAACGGCATACCTTATCAATACCGCGCGCGGCGCGCACGTAGATGAGAAAGCTTTGGTGGAAGCACTCAAGAGCGGCATCATCGCCGGAGCGGCACTCGATGTATATGAGCACGAGCCCGCGATTTCAACGGAACTATTGAGTCTGCCAAACGTCGTTCTATCTCCGCATACGGGTACCGGTACCTGGGAAGGACGCATCGCGATGTGCGAGAACGTAACGGATAATATCCTCGCCTTTGCTCAAAATGAGTTCCAAAAGATGAACATCGTTTTATAAGAAATTAAAAATATCGTATTATGAAAAAAGTAATTTTGATGGCAGCCGTGATTATGATGACCGGTTGCGGATTTATGCAAAACAGCACCACTAACAACACTGCAAACCAGCAACCAGCCGCTAACACGCAGCAGACAGCACAGACCGGCAATGCAGCGATGACGGCCGGTCAAGGAGCCGGTAACGCACTCCTGGCTCTGTACAAGCAGTACAAAGCGGATGGCAACAAGTATGACTACAAGAACCTGCAGAACGCAATGAACACCATTACGCTGATCGCAAACTGCGAGGGTCTGAAGGACAACTACAAAGATCAGACCTACCGCTCGGAATTCGGTAAGGGTCTGGTAGCCTCTTCGCTGGGCTTGGTAGCGCAGAATAACGTGGAGACCGTCACCAACAGTCTGGCAGAGATGGTGAAGAACAGCGAGACCGTACAACAAACTAGCAGCAAAGTGAGCGAAGGCGCCAACACCGCTGCCTCGTATGCCAATACCGCTGCGCAATACGCCGGCGCTCTGAGCACCTTGTTAGGCGCATTCAGCGGGAAATAAACACCCCACCCGACAGGCTAATGGCTAATAGCTAAAGGCTAATGGCTAAAGTTATGAATATAGTAGATCGTTTTTTGAAATACGTGTCGTTCTGCACAACGAGCGACGAGACGACTGGCACAACGCCGTCCACGCCGGGGCAGATGGTATTTGCCCGCTATCTGGCGGATGAACTGAAAACCATCGGCATGACCGACGTGACATTGGACGAGAACGGGTATATCATGGCGACGCTGGAGAGTAATCAACCCTCAGAAATCAGCCGTCAGATCCCCGTCATCGGTTTCATCGCGCACATGGATACATCGCCGGACGTCAGCGGGGAAAACATCAAACCGCAGATCGTGACAGCAACAGATGGGCGTTATGCCGGGCAGCAGATCATCAAGACCGACGGGACCACGCTCCTTGGCGCAGACGACAAAGCCGGTATAGCCGAGATCGTGACAGCCATGGAGTACCTGATTGCTCATCCGGAGATCAAGCATGGCAAAGTACGTGTCGGTTTTACACCGGACGAAGAGATCGGATGCGGTGCGGACCATTTTGACGTAGCTGCTTTCGGTGCAGACTTCGCCTATACGATGGACGGCGGTGCGATTGGCGAACTGGAGTACGAGAATTTCAACGCAGCCGCATGCAAGGTGCATTTCCACGGAATCAACGTACATCCAGGCGCAGCCTACCATAAGATGATTAACTCCATGCTCGTGGCACAACGATTTGCAGCAATGTTACCGTCTGACGAGACGCCCTCAGAGACGCAAGGCTATGAGGGATTCTATCACCTGGTAGGCATGAGCGGCACAGTAGAAGAGAGTTCGCTCAGTTATATCATCCGTGACCATGACCGCACGCGCTTTGAAGAGCGCAAGCGCGAGATAGAGCGCCTCGCAGCCCTTATCAACGATCAGTACGGAGCCGGCACGGCAGAAGTAGAGATGCGGGACCAGTACTACAACATGCGGGAGAAAATAGAACCCGTGATGTACGTCATTGATCTGGCCAAGCAAGCCATGGAGGCCGTTGGAGTAACGCCGGTGGTGAAACCAATCCGCGGAGGAACGGACGGCGCGAGACTGTCGTTCGAAGGACTACCCTGCCCGAATATCTTTGCCGGCGGTGAGAATTTCCACAGCCGCATGGAGTTTGTGCCGATTCCTTCGATGGAGGCCGCACGGGATGTCATCCTTGAGATTGTCAAAATGGTTGCTGCGCAACGTTAAAGGGTTAAAATGGTTCACTGCGTGAACGTTAAACTGTAAAATCGTTAAATTATATATATATGTTAAAAACAACTCCTTTCACCGAGGTGCATAAGGCTCTCGGCGCCAAGATGGCAGAGTTCGCAGGCTTTGAAATGCCTATTCAGTATCCAACCGGAATCAACCAAGAGCACATGATCGTTCGCGAGGGCGTCGGTGTGTTCGACGTCAGTCATATGGGGGAATTCTGGGTAAAGGGTGAGAATGCACTGGATTTTCTGCAGTACATAACCACCAACGACCTCTCAGTTATTGCAGCCGGCAAAGCCCAATATACCTGTATGCCGAACGGCAAAGGCGGTATTGTTGATGACCTGATCATCTACAAATACTCGACTACCAAATACCTGATGGTCGTCAATGCCGGTAATATAGACAAGGACTGGGCTTGGGTCAATAAGATCAAAGATGAAAGTTTAAAGTTTAAAGACGCAGACATTCGTCTGGAGAACGCTTCTGATCGCTATGGTCAGTTAGCCGTTCAGGGCCCGAAAGCGACGGAGTTGCTGCAACTCTTGACGGACGCTGATCTGAAGTCTATTGACTATTATGCTTTCCGCGAATGGAGTTTTGCGGGCGTTCCCGGCGTTATTCTCAGCAACACGGGCTACACCGGTGCCGGTGGATTCGAGCTTTATTTCCCCGCAGAAAAAGGCAAACAGATATGGGATGCCCTATTCGAAGTAGGCAAGTCTTTCGGTCTCGCTCCGATAGGGTTGGGTGCTCGTGATAGCCTGCGACTGGAGAAATGGTACTGCTTGTACGGACATGATATCGACGATACGACTTCGCCGCTGGAGGCGGGTCTGGGGTGGATAACAAAACTCGATGCCAAGGATTTCATTGACCGCGATTATCTCAAGCAACAGAAAGCGGAAGGTGTTAAGCGCAAACTCGTGCATTTCGAGTGCCAGGAGCGCGCTATTCCTCGTAACGGATATGAAATATGCAACGCAGCCGGTGAGATAATCGGTAATGTAACTTCAGGTATCATGTTGCCGAATACCAAAGTAGGAATCGGTATGGGGTATGTACAAACGCCGTACGCCAAGAAAGGCGAAACGATCTACATCAAGATCCGCGAAAAGCTCGTACCTGCAAAAGAGGTGTAAGGTGTACGGTATAAGGTGTATGGGTAAAAACGTAGCATTAGTATTGGGTTCTGGCGGTGCGCGCGGATTAGCGCATATAGGATCTATCGAAGCGCTCGAAGAACGCGGCTATACAATCACGAGTATAGCCGGTTGTTCTATGGGATCCATCATCGCCGGTATGTATGCAGCCGGGCAACTAAAAGAGGCCAAGGAATGGTTCTTGAGCGTCGATAAGCAGCTGATCTTGAGGATGATGGATATGAATTTCCTGAGCGGAAACTCTATCGTCAAGGGTCAGCGTATCATCGAAGAGTTGAAGAAAGTAGTGCCGGACCGCCCGATGGAGGATTTGCAGATCCCTTGTACCATCGTGGCATCAGACATGATGAGCACGGAAGAGGTGCTATTCCGAACGGGAAGCCTCTTTGAGGCTATCCGGGCCTCTATCAGTATTCCCCTTTTCTTTGCACCGGTTCAGATAGGCGACCGTCTGCTGATTGATGGAGGGATATTGAACCCCTTACCTTTGCATATCATAGAACGCACCGAAAGGGATATTCTGGTAGCCGCGGATATCAGCGGCAAGGACCGAATGCCGATTGCGATGCAGATGCCGGACCCGATAGACGTCGATGGACGTATCGAGGAACTGAACGCCAAAGGCATCACGGTGCCTAAGAGATGGGAGGAGCAACTGCGTCATTTAGGCAAACGCGTCGATGAAATCCGTCGTCGCCGGGCATCCGATATAGGACGTAAGTTCAGTTTTGTAAGTATGCTGGATCGAATGAGCGATATGCAGATTCAGCAGAACACGCTCCTCTCGTTGCGTCTTACCCCACCCGATGTACACGCTGTCATGCGCCAATACGCGTATAATACCTTTGATTTTGATAAGGCGGAAGAGATTATAGCCGAGGGCAAACGGATCATGACTGAAGCCTTGGAGAAATACGAAGCGGCAGCCCGCTAAGAGGATTGCAAGATGAAGGACAGACGAGACTATATCATTCGGAAGGCGATGGAACTATACGCATCGTACGGCTATCGGAACGTGACCATCACCGACCTGCAGAACGCGCTCGATATGGGACGCGGATCGTTCTATTACTATTTCCAGGACCAGGATGAACTTTTTTATACCTGCATGGAGCGATATTTCCTCGAGCCCAAACAGCGCGCGCTGAATGCCATCCCCGAAGACGCAGGCATTGATCAGACGATTGCCGGCATGCAAGTCTATCTGCATAGCCTCGAAGAAGCTCTGTTGAGTTTTGACCTCAAAGCCATCAATACCTCCAATGTCAACGACCTCATGTTTACCGCCTACCGTCTCTTCCCTAAGCTGTATCGTCAAGCCCAACGTCTGGCGCTCAAGGAACTTGAACTATGGCGCAAGGCGATCTACCATGACCAGCGTGCCGGACTCGTACGAGGAGATATTGATCGCGAGCAGGTGGCTCTTATGTTCTCTCAAGTCAAAAATACTTACGACCCCGGACTTGGAAAAGCACAAATGAATTTTTCATTATTAGAAAAAACATATTCCGAATTGCACCATTTAATAAAAATATGTTAAAAAAATACACTTTTCGAACGCATATTCGAAAATAAAGTATTACCTTTGCAGCCGAAAAATTAAAAACCGAAATTTTTACAACAATATATGGCTACAAAACACTACTTGTCTTATTTGCAGGAAACGATGCATTCCAACTGGAATGAGCTTGCAATGAAAGACTTAGATGGCGTTAATTCGTATACGTATGCTCAGTTAGCGACTGAGATTGCGAAGCTGCACGTTACATGGCGCGAGATGGGCATCAAAGAGGGCGATAAGATTGCTCTCTGCGGTCGTAACTGCGCAAACTGGGGACTGCTCTTTCTGGCCGCGGCAAGCTACAAGGCGGTGGTGGTATCTATTCTGCCGGATTTCACGGCGGAAGGCATCTATTCACTGGTGGACCACTCGGAAGCCGTGCTGCTCTATGTAGGTCCGAACGTAAAGAAGAAGATCGACGTAAGCCAGATGAAGGGGCTGAAAGCAACGATCTTCATGGACGAGATGTCTATTATTGAGGCAGATCCGAAAGTACGTAAGGCATTCGATGGAGCAGAAGCTGCTTTCCTGAAAGCTTATCCGAACGGCGTAACACTGAGCAATATCAATTACCCCACCGATAACTACGATGATTTAGCGGTACTCAATTATACCTCCGGCTCGACCGGCAATCCGAAGGGAGTGATGCTGACGCATCTGAACCTGAGCGGTAACGTGGAGTTTGCCCATAACCGTATTCCTCATACAAAAGGAGACACAGTGCTCTCAATGCTGCCGATCGCCCATATGTTCGGTCTGATGTTCGAGTTCATCTATCAGGTTTGCGAGGGAGCGCAGGTGTATTTCCTAACCCAGGCTCCTACCCCTACTAACCTAATGAAGGCCTTTGCACAGGTGAAGCCGTTCATGATCCTTACGGTACCTCTGGTGATCGAGAAGATCATCAAGAAAGGTGTGTTGCCGAAAATCAGTACGCCGACGATGAAGATCCTGTGGAAGACGCCGATCATCAAGAATATCATCCGCAAGAAGGTCAAAGAGGGTCTGGAGAAGACTTTTGGCGGCCAGTTGCGTTACCTGATTATCGGTGGAGCTGCACTTAATGGCGAAGTAGAGCAAGTGCTGCATGATATCAAGTTCCAGTACTGCGTAGGTTATGGTATGACCGAGTGCGGCCCGCTCATCAGTTATGAAGACTGGTTCCGCTACGCTTTCCATAGCTGCGGTAAAGAGTTGCCGCAATGCCACGTGCGTATTGATTCAGAAGACCCAACCAGCAAAGACGGCGAGATCCAGGTAAAGGGTATTAATGTCATGAAGGGCTATTACAAGAACGAAGAGGCAACCAAAGCAGCGTTCACAGAGGACGGATGGCTGCGTACCGGAGACCTCGGCGTGCTTGATAAAGAAGGGAATATCTACATCCACGGTCGTTCGAAGAACATGATCCTTGGCCCGAGCGGACAGAATATCTATCCCGAGGAATTGGAGGATAAACTCAACTCGATGCCCTGCGTAGCCGAATCGATTGTACTCGATCGCGACCATAAACTTGTGGCTCTTGTCTATCCGGATACATCCGCAGACGGCAAGAAGCTCCTCGGTACCAAGTCATTGACGCAAATGATGGAGGAGAACCGCAATGCGGTGAATAAAGACCTCCCGCAATATAGCCAAATAAGCGCAATAGAACTGGTTGCTTCGGAGTTCGAGAAGACCCCGAAACGCTCCATCAAGCGCTACCTATATAAGTGAGTTTTTTTATACCAAACGTCGGGCGAGACCATTTTCTACGAGCCTCGCAAGGCGTTTATAATGTGAGTAAGTAGATTAGGATTTCTTTGAAATGAGAAATCAAAGCTTGCGTGTAACTGTGAAGCTACACGCTTGTTTTTTATACACTTTACACTATACATTATACACTTTACACTGTACACTATATACCATACATCCTAACGACCAACGACCAGAAAAGGCACACGAAAATGCGCATTTCCTTGCATATATCAGAAAAAAGCAGTACTTTTGCACAGATTTTGAGATATGTTTATTCATTTGGATTGCAATAATTTCTTTGTCAGTTGCGAGTTGGTATCACGGCCGGAGTTGCGCGGAACGCCTGTGGTGGTGGCTAATGACAACAGCAATAATGGCGGCATCATCCTGGCACTTAACCAGGAGGCTAAAGCCGTGGGACTCAAACGAGGCAACCCGCTCTTCCAAGTGAATAAAATGATTGAACGGCATCATGTCACGGTCATTGACGTACATCATCATCTGTATCACGAGATCTCACACCATATCATGGAAGAGGTCCGGCAAACGGAAATGGTGTTGGACTTTGTCCAATACAGCGTCGATGAGTTCTTTGGCATGATGCCGGACGACGACCCTACCCGTCTCAGCGGATACCTGCAGCAACTCAAAGATATGATTCTGGACAAAACCGGCATTCCGGTCAGTTGCGGTGCGGGCACAAGTTATACACTCGCCAAGACGGCCACATGGTTCGCCAAGCATTACCCAGCCTACCATGGGATCTGTATCATGCCCGCCGACAAACGCGAACAGGCCTTAGCGAAAGTGCCGATCGCTGATGTTTGGGGCATCGGACGGCGGAGCATTAAGAAACTGATACGCGAAGGTGTTCAGACAGCTCTCGACTATACCTGCAAACCCGAGGCATGGGTGAACCGGCACTTTAATATCCCGGGAGTCAGAACGTGGAAAGAGCTGAGAGGTATTCCGTCTATCACGCTCGCCAGCCACGAACGGCAGAAAAGTATTATGTACAGCCGTACCTTCGCACATACGACCAACAGTCAGACAATTCTTACCAAAGAATTGAGCAACTATGCGATGGCGGCTGCCAGACGGCTGCGTGAACAGGGCTCTATTTGCGGAGCTGTGACAGTCTTTTTAGCCACCAACAGGCATCGTAGCGACCTCGCGCAATACAACATCGACGATACCATCAAACTGACCACCGCGACAGACGATACGCGACTCATTATTGAGGCCGTACACCTCCTTCTCAAGCGAATATACAAGCCCCACTTCCAATACAAACAAGCCGGCGTCATCCTCTCGCAATTACAAGGCAACAGCAGTGTGCAGTTGGACCTCTTTGCCTCTTATTCAACGGACGAGAGCGCTCGGCAGAAACGATTGATGCGGGCTATCGACACCATCAACGAGCGATTCGGCAGAAATCAGATACATTTTGCCGTACAAGGCGTTGAGAACGATACACAGGATGAGCCGGCGGGATTCATGAGACCGCATAATATCGAATAATTAAAAAAAATTTGCATGAATGCAAAAAAAGTAGTACCTTTGCACGGATTTTTGAGAAAAACATGCAGATACGCAAATACATAGTGCTGTTGGCATTGGTATTCGTACCGATGGTGGGTCAGGCAGCGACGGGAGGGCTCAAATTCTTCTACCGTCTTGGTGAACGCGTAGATCGTTTTCTGCTCAGTTGCACCGATACCAACTATATCACCCTCCCCGAGCATAGCTGGAGTATGGCGCTTACCGGTACCGGAGATGGTATTAATACCTATTATAGCACGACCGATCTCTATACCGGCAAACGGATTATTCTGCATACGCATGCCACGCCGAGTGCCAATCTGGGTTTTTATGGCGGCTATAGAACGCTGTGCTTTGGCTATAGCTGGGACCTTATTCATTCCTACGATAACAACCTGCAGCTCTCGCTGGGAAGCAAGTTCATCGGCATCGAATTTCAGCGGCAAGTCAGTTCGAACATTAAAGGTAGCGTTTATGAGCCCGGACGACCATCCTCGGAGACCATTAACTTCCCCAACGGCTTGTTACGTATCAAGAATATCAACCTGACCGCCTGGTACGCGCTGAACTCCAGGCATTACTCACATAACTCCGCTATCAAACAAGCCTATATCCAGAAACGCACGGCGGGTTCGCTCTTACTATCTATTTCCTACCTATCGACGAACATGTCGCTTCTGGATGAGTTAGCGTATATAGACACACATAAGCAATTTCTGGTGGACAGCGTCAAGCGCATTGTTTCTCATCAGATCGCCGTCGGAATCGGGTACGGTATTAACTACACGCCGAACAAAGGCAAAGTACTCCTGCATGTATCCGGTAACGCACAACTCGTATGTTACTCGATTAACCAACTGAGTTTTGCTTTGACCGACGCACAAACACGGCTGTTACGCGCCGAGCCGCTATTTAATATCAAGCCCAAATGGCCGGTACACGTGACGGGTAATTTCCGTGCGGCAGTGAGTTGGGAGATCAATAAATGGGTGCATCTCTCGGCCTGGGCCAAAGCCAGCAATATACGTTTCCGGTCTCACCAAGGCGAGTTAGCGGATATCCGCTTGAGGCATTGGAACTGGCAGGTTCATCTGAATATAGGCGTACGTTTCGGAGCCGGAAAGAAACGTGTTCGCGATGCGCTTATCGACGATCCTCTACCACCCGTGTACCCCGAGAAGCCGTCCAAGCTACCTAAATGGCTAACCGACTTCTTCTTCTCCCCAAGAATCTAAGCAACAATGAGTACTCTCTTATTCCTATTAGCATTCGTGAGCGCGTACGTAGGACGCGTAGTGGACGACAAAGGCGCCCCTATACCCTACGCGACTGTTTATCCGGAAATAGCCCCCGAATGGGGTACTGCGACCAATAACGACGGCTTATTCCGATTCGAAGCAAATCTGACGAATGACAGCCGGATTATCATCAGTTACATCGGCTATGAGAAGAAAGTAGTGACGAGTGGAGAACTGCTCCAAAAAAGCGAGAATGACTCGCTCTGGCAGACCATCGTGCTGCCGGAACAGCCTATCGCACTGCAGGAGATGGTCATTGCTGCCAAGCCAAGCAAACAACGCAACAAACGTAAAGCCATGGCCGCCCTACTCCACGCCGTCTATGTCAAGTTAGAGGAAGAGTTTCCGGACAACAACGCACAATACCATATAGTAAGCGACGTACGCATGAATAGCAACGGCTCCACATGGGGCATGGAGCAGATGATTGCGAACATCGTCGTGATGCCCGAGCAGGCAAAAGAAGGACGAGACTCCGTACAGTTTCAAGGACGGTATTGCAAGCGTTTCTTTGATGCACAAAAACGCAGACAGGCGGATTCGATACTCGCCGGAGAAGCGATTGAGCGCCTGGAGAAGAAACAAAAAGAGAAATTCATGCGCAAAGCCGCTAATGCAGTCGATAGCGGCGTGGTCGTTCACAGGGCTCTGTTCAGCATGGGCAATATGCGGTACGACTTCGAGCAAACGATGGGCGACACCAAGCATTGGAAAGTGAGCAATGAGTCGGAGGGAGAAACAGTCCTGACCCACAAGCAGACCATCAGCAAATACTTGGGTTTCTTCAAAATGACTTTCCAACGCCATTATATTGTCGATTCGAAGACTTACGCCGTACGGCGGTTCTCCGAGCACGCGGAAGTCAAGGTGACTATCCCGTTTGGCATCAAGCTGAATAAAGACCAGCTACAAATGCTCAATCTGATCAATATGGACGAACAGCGGATTGAGAAATTCCGCCTCAAGAAACTGCGTTGTAATATAGACATGAATACGATTTACCAGCGTCAGGACGGACAGGTCTATATGCAGGAACGGAACATGATCGTCGATGCGCATATCTTGGGTTCCAAGAAAGCCGAGATTCCGCTTATTATCAAGGCTACACAGCGTGTGACTGACTTACAGACGCAAGATGTCAAACCACTTCGACAGGATCAAATCACCCGCCGCCTCAAACGCGAGATCGTGGAGATATACTGATGAATGTAGTCCAATTATAAGTAAAATACGATATTTCCACCTGACCATCACGGGACCATCTTCCGAGAAAAGAAAAAACACAACATTTGAAGACCTTGCGTGGAGGTTACGCCATCTATTATCTTTCTGTTTTTGTCCCTTGTCCCTCCCCTTGAGGGGGAGCCGGAGCGGGTTCTACCTTATACCGTACACTTTACACCGCACACCTTTATTATGTTTCTTATAAAACTAACCAAAAAAATCTTCGATTTTCCTTGCATATATCAAAAAAAAGCAGTAATTTTGCAGGCAAAATTGGTTCAATAACCAATTGACCCAATAAATGGTACATGGTTAATGACCAAATAGTAAATGAATTATTGATTAAATCGTAAATAGCTTTATGGCACAACAAACACAAGAAGAAACATTTAAAAAGATCGTTGCCCACTGCAAGGAATACGGTTTTGTATTCCCTTCCAGCGAGATCTATGACGGTCTGGGCGCTGTGTATGACTATGGTCAGAACGGCGTGGAGTTGAAGAACAATATCAAGCGTTATTGGTGGGATTCGATGACGCTGCTGCATGAGAACATCGTCGGTATAGACGCCGCTATCTTCATGCACCCGACGACCTGGAAAGCATCGGGACACGTGGATGCGTTCAACGATCCGTTGATCGATAACCGCGACTCAAAGAAGCGCTACCGCGCAGACGTGCTGATCGAGGATCAGATTGCCAAATACGACGACAAGATTGCCAAAGAGGTAGAGAAAGCCCGCAAGCGTTTCGGCGAGAGTTTCGACGAGGAGATGTTCAAAGCCACCAACGAGCGCGTGAAAGAGCATATTGCCAAACGCGAAGCACTCCACGAGCGTTATGCCAAAGCGATGAACGACAATGATTTGGCAGAGTTGAAGCAGATTATCTTGGACGAAGAGATCGTTTGCCCGATTTCGGGTACACGCAACTGGACCGACGTAAGGCAGTTCAACCTCATGTTCCAGACCGAGATGGGTTCAACGGCAGACGGCGCGATGAAGATTTATCTTCGTCCGGAGACCGCACAGGGTATCTTCGTCAATTTCCTCAACGTACAGAAAACCGGCCGCATGAAGATCCCGTTCGGTATCGCGCAGATCGGTAAGGCCTTCCGTAACGAGATCGTGGCACGCCAGTTCATCTTCCGTATGCGTGAGTTCGAGCAGATGGAGATGCAGTTCTTCGTTCGCCCGGGTTCCGAACTTAAATGGTTCGAGCATTGGAAGCAGTTTCGCCTCAAATGGCACAAAGCGCTGGGTTTGGGTGACGAGAAATACCGTTTCCACGACCATGACAAATTGGCACACTATGCCAATGCCGCTACGGATATCGAGTTCCTCATGCCGTTCGGTTTCAAGGAGGTGGAGGGTATCCACAGCCGTACGAACTTCGACCTCTCGCAGCACGCCAAGTACAGCGGAAAGAAGATCGAGTACTTCGATCCGGAGCTCAACCAGAGCTATACTCCGTACGTCATCGAGACCTCTATCGGTGTCGATCGTATGTTCCTAAGCGTTATGTGTTCGTCCTACGAGGAGCAGCAACTGGAAGGCGGCGACACCCGTGTCGTTCTCCACTTACCGCCGGTATTGGCTCCGGTAAAGGCTTGTATCATGCCGCTTGTCAAGAAAGACGGTCTGCCTGAGAAAGCACGCGAGATCATGAACGAACTCAAGTTCGATTTCAAGGTCGCTTATGACGAGAAAGACTCCATCGGTAAGCGCTACCGCCGTCAGGATGCAGTAGGTACTCCGTTCTGTATCACCGTCGATCATGACACGCTCAATGACGGGTGTGTGACCGTTCGTTACCGCGACACCATGACCCAGGACCGCGTCAAGATCGAGGATCTGCACGAGATCATCCGCAAAGCCACCGACGCCAAAGAGCTCTACCGCAAAATCGTCGGCAACTCCATGGAGGATACGATGGAATGATGAAATGATGAACACAAAGAATTATGTCAGATTTATTGAAAAGAACCCTTAGCGGGGCAGTTTATGTGGCGGTGATCGTCATGAGTATTCTGTATTGGCATGGATTCTTCTGGAGCCTTTTGGTTTCCATTATTTCGTGCTGGGCGGTACATGAGTATGACAGACTCACCCACCCTCATTGTATGTTGGATTTCTATAGCGAGTTAGCCGCTTTTGCATTGCCTTTCTCCGTAGCGTACTGCGTGACGCACCATTCCATCCATCTGCTCCTTTTCTATTGCATCATCATGGTTTTCTGCGTGCTCGTGGAGCTATGGGATAAAAATGAAAATCCGCTTGTTCACTGGGGTTTCCTCTTGGTAGGCCAAGTGATGATTGCATTGCCGTTTGCGCTGATGAATGTACTCTGCTTAATCAACAACTATCTCCTCTTGGCGGTTTTCGTCCTCATCTGGGTCAACGATACTTTCGCCTACTGCATAGGCGTATCCACGGCGAAACTACCCGGCGGAAACCATAAGATGTTTCCCCGCGTGAGCCCGAAAAAGAGTTGGGAAGGTCTGATAGGAGGTATGGTCTTCACGATCGGAGCCGCTTTCATCCTTAATTATTTCGGATGGTTTGATACCATCGTCAAAGAGGGAAACGGATACGTGATCGCCGGAGCGTTCGGATTGATCGTCAGCATCTTCGGTACTTTAGGTGACCTCGTAGAGAGTTTGATGAAGCGTACGGTGGGCGTCAAGGACTCCGGACATTTTCTACCCGGACACGGAGGTGTGCTCGACCGCTTTGACTCCAGCCTCATGGCTGCGCCAATGGTTTTATTCCTCGTGCTGCTGATGATATGCTAAAAGCGCTCGTTGCGATACTATCACGTCTGCCTTTGGGTCTGCATTATTGGGTTGCGGATTATATTCTATACCCGCTTATTACCTATGTCGTCCGTTACCGGAGGCGCATGGTGCAACGCAATATAGGTAACGCTTTCCCGGAGAAGACTCCCGCTGAGCGGAACCGCATCTTACGGGATTTCTACCATCAGTTCACCTATACCATCGTGGAAAATATCTACGGCTACCGCTGTTCGGACGAAGAGATGCGCCAGCGTGTGGTATTCAAGAATATGGAGGAAGTGAACCGCCTTACCGACGCTGCCGGTGGAGCCATCTTCATGTTAGCGCATATGGGCAACTGGGAGTGGCAGGCGTCCGTACAGCAATGGGTTAGTCCGGGCGTCAAGGAGCTCAATGTCTATCGTAAACTCAAGAGTGCGTCGATGGATGCACTGATGTTAGCCATCCGTGCCAAGCGAGGAGGAGAGTGCGTGGAGAAACAACGTATTCTGCGGGAAATGATACGCTACCGTGCCGCCAAACAGCCTGTTACCATCGGCCTGCTCAGCGACCAGAAACCGAGACCCGAAGTGACACGCACATGGGTCAATTTCCTACATCAGGACACGGGGTTCTTGGACGGAGGGGAAGTGTTAGGTACCAAATTCGGTTATCCTGTTTTCTACGCCAATATCCAACGCGTCCAACGCGGATACTACGTCACCGACTTGCGTGTTATCTGCGCCGACCCGAAGAATGCCACAGAAGGCGAGATCACCAAGGCCTACGCACGGGAACTGGAGCAAAATATCCAAGAGCAACCCCATCTCTGGCTCTGGACGCATAACCGGTGGAAATGGAAAAGACCTCAAATCTGACATCTGACATCTATAAATGAAATGTAGCGTAATCATATTGAATTGGAACGGCGTAGCCCATCTGCGGACCTACCTCCCGTCTGTGCTGAAAGCGAATAGCCCGGAACCTATAGCCGATATTATTGTCGCCGACAATGGCAGTACGGACGATAGTTTGGCTGTTCTCGCCAAGGAGTTTCCGTCCGTCAAAACCATCGTGCTGGACAAGAACTACGGCTTTGCTGAGGGCTATAACCGCGCTATTGGGAAGTTGTCAGAACTCAGAGGTCAGAAGTCAGAAACAGAGCCGGAGTATATCGTGCTGCTCAATAGCGATGTCGAAGTGACGGAAGGATGGCTAAATCCCCTACTCGACTACATGGACACCCATGCAGATGTCGCGGCGGTACAGCCTAAGATACGCAGTTGGCGCAACAAGGCCTTCTTCGAGCATGCCGGAGCTGCCGGAGGTTTCATCAACGCCCTGGGTTATCCCTATTGCCGCGGACGCGTCTTATGGCATGTAGAGGAAGACAAAGGTCAGTACGACACGCCGATAGAAGTCGATTGGACCTCGGGTGCATGTATGCTCGTGCGTACGCAAGTATATAAGGATTGCGGGGGACTGGATGCCTCTTTCTTCGCCCACATGGAGGAGATCGACCTATGCTGGCGGATGCGTAATGCCGGATGGCGCCTGATGTGCCTACCACAGAGTGTCGTCTATCATCTCGGTGGCGGTTCCCTCGCCTACGAGAGCCCGCGTAAGACCTACCTCAACCATCGTAACAACCTCCTCATGATCCATAAAAACAAACAACACCCGGGAGGGGTGTTGTTGATCCGTTTCTTCTTGGATTATGCCGCGGCTCTCTTCTATCTGCTGCAAGGCCGTTGGGCAGCCTGCAAAGCAGTTTTCCAAGCCCGCAGAGACTACCACAAGCTGTTAGAAACCAAAGCTTAGACCGCACGTCACGGTCAGCGTTCTGCCGGCCAAATAGGCCGGTGTGTACTGCGATGCCTCCAAGGTATATGGACGCGCGTTGTGGTACATACAATCAACGTGTGCATAACAGTTATTGAAGACCTCATAGATAGCGCGGAACTGTATCTCATCGTTACGCCAGATCTTATCCTTGAACGGCTTCTCCGCGATGATCTTACTGATATCGCCCCGGATATAATCGAAAGCCTTGTATTTCGTGTCCTGCGTGTAACTCAGTGTCAAACGCAAACTGCGTGTAGGACGATAAGACAGTTCGACAAAGATCGATTGTGAGTTAGCCCCCATATAATGCCCCATCAGATAACTATTCGACGTATAATCGAGCACTTTGATAGAGTGCGCATAGGTGGCTATATATGCGCGCATGAACTCGCCACGCAGACTTAGTCCGCGTATCGGCCATCCGCTCCAATTGAAGCCCACAAGATACGATACCGGGTTCTTTTGCGGGTTCGATCGCTTGAGGCGGGAGAGCTTAAACTCATCCAGGAAGAACGATCCGTACAATCTCAAATGATCCGTAGGACGCACCGTAATAGACGCAAAAGCCTGTGAGTTCTGATTCTCCGTTGAGACTCCTTTCGTCAGAAGGTGATCCAGCGATTTGAAGAACGCTATAGGAATAAAATACGCCGCTTGCACATTACGCTCCGCATAGACGATCGAGTTACCGAAACTGAACTGGATATACTTGCAGGGCATGAAAGTGAACATATTCGCCGCCATAAACTTATTCGCCGGCCGGTACTCACGCTGGGTCGTCGAATCGGTCTGCTGCTCGGTATAGTAATAGGTCGAGTCAATCACGTTCGACGGCAGCCAGGCATGGAAATAATCGAACTGAAACCACTTACAAGGTGTCAGTTGGATGGTGAACATCGGTACTGCGGGGTTATGCGCCGAAAGGATATTCGAGCAATGTTGTGCGTCTCCCCAGGTGATCCGCTCACGTTGTACTCCGATACTTCCCCACCATGCGTAGAGCGATATACCGCCTCGTGAATCCGAAAAATCGCCTCCGGTCTCCGCCTCTTTGTATTGCACGCCGGGCAGGTTATTGAGAAAATGCGGCTGGGTGATGCGTGAGCCCATCATCCCTTGACCACGCCAACTATGATCACGGATAGAACCCCAGATTGCCACATGATGCGCGATATCCATCTGGATCTCGGCTCCGTACCAGCGATGCGTCAACGCGCCGCGTTTATTGTAGTACAAGTCCATACCTAAGATCGGACGTACCCGCATCTTGAAGATCTTGTCTTTCGTGAGGATATGCAGACTCGGGTCTGCTAAGTTCAGGTTCGATACCTTCGTCCTCCATTGGGTCACATGACGATGCCCGTAGCTATAGTACGTCGGGATGGTGTCCAGCTCCAAAGCATAATCTTGCATGTAGAACTGCAGATCCTCTTTCTGCCTCTTGTTCAGCAGCGAGTCTTTCGCCTGCGCCTCTCTCAAACGCGCCGCAATATAATCACGCGTATAGGGCTTGATCGCCGCATTCGTGCAGATCACGCCGTCCGTCGTCAACTCCTCCAGGAAATCATATATCTCCGTATATTCAATCGCCTGAGGAATCCGTTGTGCCATGATGGACAAAGGACAAAGGACAACGGACAATAAGCAAGTCAGTATTTTACTTCTTATAGCGTGCATTCAGTGCCTCAATTACGTTTTCGGTAATGTCGTAGCCCGCTACCTTATTCATCAGTACCGCCTCGTTGAGGACCAGATGGTAACGGCCGTCGGCATTGAACTCACGCAGATAAGCCTGTACCGAGTCCTGCAACTGTTGGGTCAGTTCAGCCTGCTCCTGCATGAAATCCGCACTCAGTTTCTGACGCAGGTTCTCCAAATCCTGCTGCTTAGCCATCAGCTGCTGCTCTTTCTTCTGCAGACGAGCCTGCTCGCTCTCGGCACGCTCACGACTCAGGAAAGCGTTTGCCTCTACCTTACGTTGGAAATCCACTACGTCGCGCTGGAAAGTCTCCACCTCTTTCTGGAGCGATTTAGCTTTCGTGTCGAGTTTCACGGTGGACTCCTCATAACGGGACATCAGTTTCTCCGATGCTTCTACGGCAAGCGTATAGTGCTTGAGGATCGAATCGGTGTTGATAACCGCAATCGGCAGCAACTCGCCTTGTGCGGCCACCTCGGTCGGTGCGGCCTTCTGCGTCTTCGGTCTGTAAATAAAGAATAACACAAACAGGACTACAATGCATAGTCCTAAAATAGCATTTACTAATGTTTGAATCTTGTTCATAATATCTAATAATTTCAATTTGATTTCTATTTTCAGTCTAATTCGTTCAGATCCATTTTGCGGTTCTGAATCTTCTTAGCAAGTTTGTCCTCCGCGAGGGCACAATGGATCTTGTCCTTTTTCATGCGTTCGTTCTCATGAATATGCTGGGAGCGGAAGGTATGATCCTTGCGGAAAAGCACTCCCACGCACAGCAACACCATTGCTCCGCTTATCAATCCTATGGCCATCAAAATCTCCATATGCACACAATACCTCATTTTAAAATCCGCCGCAAAATTACAAATAATATTCCACATATGCAAGTTTTTTGGTAATTTTTAAGAAAAAATGCACAAATACTTGCGTATATCAAAAATTATATGTAATTTTGCAGCCGGATAATGAAAGTAACGATTGTTACCTATCAACTAATTATTAACAAACAATTCTACTCTTATGAAAAAACTCACTTTTCTTTTCGCAGCAATGTTAGCTGTTAGCACAGCCTTTGCTCAGATTTCGACGGGTGAACCTCACTCATCCGTAATTCCTCGTACCGGAAACCGTCCGCAAGCAGGCGATTTCGGTCTGTACGTTGGTGCGTCGGTAACACAAATCATTGACTTTGTGAAACTGAACAAGAACAAAGACTTTACGGAAAATGCTTTCTGGGCTCTTCCGGCTATCAACTTGAAATATTATTTCACGGACAACTGGGAGGGGCGTATCGGCTTCCAGTTTGCATGCAAGGGTACCACGGAGAAATTCACGCCGAAGGGTGCTGATTGGATAAAGAACACCTCGGATATCAACTACACCCGTTTCCTCCCGGGATTTGCGTACCACTTCAACACGAAGAATATCGTGGACGTTTATGTAGGTGCTCAGATGCCGATCGGTTTCAACCTGATCCAGCGCAAGGGTGCTACAGACGGTTATAGCGTTACCGAGAAGAACAACCAGTTCGTTATAGGTGGTGGTGTTTTCTTTGGTCTCCAGTTCTTTGTGGCTGACCTTCCGTTCGCTATTGGTTTCGAAGGCGGATACTCGGGTACCGCTTCTTTCAGCGGAGGCCCGCGTACGATCGTCAACAACGGCGGCGACAAGACCACGACCCTGCACCACGAGACCCTGGGCGACCTCAACGTAGAGAAATCGCTGTACATGGAAGGCCGTTGGGGCGCAGATGCAGCAATCACCTTCACCTATTATTTCAAGAACTAATAACGCCTAATTATAGCAACTATTATGAAAAAACGCATCATCATTCCTATCCTGCTTTTCATAGCAGTCATAGGCACGTCGTGCGTCAGCCAGCATAATGTGGAGCGTAATTACTCCGAACTGCGTCCTGATATGGTTCGTCTCTACATGACGATGGACGACTATCAGTATTTAGGCGACGTTACGATTGATATCGAATACAAGACCTATTTGGGTATTTTCCGTAAGATCCTGACGGTTAACGGTCAGCCGTATGACCCTCGTTTCTACCATAATACCAAAATATCGTTCACCCACAAGATCAAGTTAGGTCTGCTCAAAAAATCTCTCTACAAAGTTGCAGAGACTTATCCGCAGGCGGATTACCTGATGCCGGTATCGTTCAACGACATCGTGGAGCATATGCCGGGCGGCCGTATCCACAAGCAGACCATGATCATCAAGGCTTATGCGGTGAACAAAGTATCTGCCAAAGTAGTAGAAGAGCAGCATAAAGCAGAAGTGGATGCCCTGAACGGACAGAACGCCTCGCTCCAGGCTGAGCTCAACGCTGCTAAGCAAGAACTGGAAGCAACGAAGGACGAATTGGAAAAAGCCAAAGCCGCCGCTTCACAACGTACTACCACTAACAGACGTAGATAAAGCATGAAAAAATTGCTTCTGATATTCTCTTCCGTATTGCTTCTCGCCTCGTGCGAGAAGCAATCGGAATTGGTAACCATCATGGAAATCGATAATGTAGCATGGCATAGGGAGTACATTCCCTCCGGTACCAATCTGCATTTTCTTATCGATGCCGAATCCCAATCCTCAACTATCCAACGTATCGCCATCATGGCATCCGACATAATGTACCGCGACCGACTCATTCTCGATACGGTATTCGCGATGCCTGTCAAACGTCAAAAACTCAGTTTCTATTACACCCTGCCCTATTACGAAGACACGACCGTGATATCGTTCAACGGAAGTGCATACGACGGCGCAGGACGAGTAGCGTCGTTCCCTATCAAGATCCATGTATCGCCGGGCTCGGAACCGATCCGCCCGATAGACAACCTCACGCTCTATAGCGCGGCTTCCAGCGGCAAATCCGCTTTTTCTCTGGAGACAATGCAGCCGGAGTATTTAGGAACGGACTCGACCAAAGTAGCATGGTTTGATATACTCAAAACACCGGCCGGATCGGAGGAGTTATCCCGCGAGTGGCATTCGGAAGCGGGAATCAAGTTCTCCCGTGCCGAGGGCTTCAATTTTGCAGAAGCTACGTCGCAGAGTATTACCAGCATCTGGAAGAACCTGACCGCCAGCACCACTATCAAACAACTTAAGACGGATGATGTACTGCTCTTCGGACAGAATGACGAAGCGCTTGGTGCTATCAAACTGATTGCCGTATATGACGAGGCTGGTACGGAAAACGACCGATACGTCTTCTCGCTCAAAGCAATCAAGAAACAAACTACCAACGAAGAAAATTAAAACAAGATAAAAAAAAACGTCCTTCGGGGCGTTTTTTTTTGCATATATCAAAAAAATATAGTAAATTTGCAGCGGATTTTATGTTAATACATAAATTCATAATAAAAGACACAAAAAACATAACAATAGAATGGAATTAAGCGAACAAGAACAAGTAAGACGTCAGAGCCTTCAGGCGATGCGCGATTTAGGGATCGATCCCTACCCTGCGGCAGAATATGTCGTAACAGGATTTTCAACAGACATTAAAGCAGGATTTGTAGATGAAGGTGAAGGTACATGGCACACGGGCGACAAGGTACGTATCGCCGGACGATTGATGAGTAAGCGAATCATGGGTAAGGCCTCGTTCATCGAGATTCAGGACTCGAAAGGCCGTATTCAGGTCTATGTATCAAGAGATGATATCCAATTAGCAGAGGATGCAGAGAAGCCGGCTTCGGAAGCGAATGATCCGAACGGTTATCTGCCTGCGGAGACGCTCCGCCAGATGTATAACGTCGTATTCAAGAAACTCTTGGATATCGGCGATTTTATTGGTATAGAGGGTTTCGTTTTCCGTACGCAGATGGGCGAGATCAGCGTTCATGCGCAGAAACTGACGGTCCTCGCCAAGAGCCTCAAACCGCTGCCTATCGTCAAATACAAGGACGGTGTGGCCTACGATGGCTTTAACGATCCCGAGATGCGTTATCGCCAGCGTTACGTCGATTTAGTGGTGAACGAAGGTGTTAAGGATACCTTCTTGAAACGCGCGACGATCCTGCGCACGATGCGTCAGATCTTCGACGAGGCGGGATTCACGGAGGTAGAGACTCCTATCCTGCAGCAGATCGCCGGTGGTGCCTCGGCTCGTCCGTTCATCACTCATCATAACACGCTCGACGTAGATATGTACCTGCGTATCGCGACCGAGTTGTACCTCAAGCGCCTGATTGTCGGTGGTTTTGAGGGTGTGTATGAGATCGGCCGTAACTTCCGCAACGAAGGCATGGACCGCAGCCATAACCCCGAGTTCACCTGCATGGAGCTCTACGTTCAATACAAGGACTATAACTGGATGATGGGCTTCACGGAGCAGTTGCTTGAGAAGATCGCCATCGCCGTGAACGGCACGACCAAGGTCCAGATAGGCGACCATGAGGTCGATTTCAAGGCTCCGTACCGCCGTCTGCCTATCCTCGATGCGATCAAGGAGAAGACCGGTCTCGACTTGGCGTCAATGAGCGAGGACGAGATCCGCGCAGAGGCGAAGAAACTCGGTGTAGAAGATACAGAGCATATGGGTAAGGGTAAGCTCATTGACGAGATCTTCGGCGAGACCTGCGAGGGCACTTTCATCCAGCCGACGTTTATCACGGACTACCCTGTCGAGATGAGCCCGCTGACGAAGATGCACCGGTCCAAACCGGGTCTGACCGAACGCTTCGAGTTGATGGTCAACGGCAAAGAGTTAGCGAACGCTTATTCGGAGCTCAACGACCCTATCGACCAGTACAACCGTTTTGTGGAGCAGATGAAGCTTGCCGACAAGGGTGACGACGAGGCGATGGTGATTGACCATGATTTCATGCGCGCACTCGAGTACGGTATGCCGCCTACTTCCGGCATCGGTATCGGTATCGACCGTCTGACCATGTTCATGACCGGTCAGCCGACCATTCAGGAGGTATTGCTCTTCCCGACCATGCGTCCGGAATAATAGTTGAGAGTTGAAAGTTTAAAGTTTAGAGAAGTTCTAAAGTTTTAAGTATTAGTTATGTACAAAAAAGTAGCTATCTTAGGTTCGGGTTCCTGGGCGACCGCATTGGCGAAGATTGTGATGCAGAACCAAGGCGAGATCAACTGGTTTATCCGTCGTCAGGAGGTGATCGATGAGTTCATCGCCACCGGCAAGAACCCTTCTTATCTCGGTGCTGCCAGTTTTGATGTAGGACGTATTCATTTCTCGTCGGACATCAATCAGACCGTAGCTCAATCGGATGTACTTATCCTCGCAATCCCTTCTCCTTACGTGAAACAGTCGCTGACGAAGATACGTCGCGATATGACCCATAAGGTGGTCATCTCGGCTGTGAAAGGAATGATCCCCGATGAAAATGTGATCATAACCGATTACCTTCATAACCGTTTTAATATTCCGATGGACCAATTAGGCGTTATTGCCGGTCCATGCCATGCAGAGGAGATTGCGTTGGAGCGTCTGAGTTACCTCACTATCGGCTGCGAGAACCGCGCTAACGCGGAGGTGTGGGCAAAACTATTCAACACATCGTACGTCCATACGACGTTGTCAAGCGACGTGATCGGTCTGGAGTACAGCTCGGTCATGAAGAATATATACGCGATTGCAGCAGGCATGTGCCAAGCGCTCCATTACGGCGATAATTTCCAGGCGGTTCTGCTCTCGAATGCTATTCAGGAGATCCAGCGTTTCGCAACGGCGATGAGTAATGTACCGCGTGACATCACCGCCTCCGGATACTTAGGCGACGTGCTGGTAACGGGCTACTCGCAGTTCAGCCGAAACCGTCAGTTCGGCCAGATGTTAGGTCTTGGCTACTCGGTCAAGGCCGCTCAGATGGAGATGGAGATGGTGGCTGAGGGCTACTATGGCACCAAAGCGATCCATTTAGCCAACGAGCGTATGAAAGTGGCGCTGCCGATTGTAGATGCGATGTATGAGATCCTGTACAACAAGCAGAAAGCCAAACCTATCATTAAGTCATTAACTTCAAAACTACAATAATCATGATGAAACTGTGTTTAAAGAACGCCGCGTGCTTTGTAGACGCAGCGGCATTGAAGAAATTAGAGTCTCAGACCGAAGCTGCCAACTTGTTACTGGAGAATGGTCAGGGCGCAGGAAACGACTATATCGGCTGGGTGCATCTGCCCTCCTCTATCACGGATGAGTTCCTGGCAGAAGTACAGGCTTGCGCAGATGAGTTGCGTAAACGCTGCGAGGTAGTTATCGTAGCCGGTATCGGCGGTTCGTACCTCGGCGCGCGTGCCGTGAATGAGGCGTTGGCTTCTGCCTTCGATGCGTTTGTAGCCAAAGACCGCAAGAACCCGTACGTCGTTTATGCCGGCAATAATATCGGCGAGGACTACCTGGCAGAACTGATGGAGTTCCTTGCTGACAAGCAGTTCGGTATCATCAATATCTCCAAATCGGGAACGACAACAGAGACCGCGTTGGCTTTCCGTTTGCTGAAGACCATGCTGGAGAAGCAGGTAGGCAAAGAGGAAGCAAAGAAACGTATCGTTGCTGTTACCGACAAAGCCAAGGGTGCGCTCCGCAGCCTCTCGACCAAAGAAGGATACAAGACCTTTGTTATCCCTGATAATGTAGGTGGTCGTTTCTCGGTACTGACCCCGGTAGGTCTGCTGCCGATCGCAGTAGCAGGTGGTGACATCAAGGCGCTGGTTCGCGGTGCACAAGAGATGGAGAAAGCAACGGACATCAAGGTGCCGTATGCAGAGAACCCTGCTTGCCAGTATGCCGCTATGCGTAATGCGCTCTATCAGAGCGGTAAGAAGATCGAGATCCTCGTGAACTTCAACCCCAAACTGCACTATTTCTCCGAGTGGTGGAAACAACTCTACGGCGAATCAGAGGGTAAAGACCATAAAGCTATCTTCCCTGCATCCGTTGATTTCACAACCGATCTGCACTCAATGGGTCAATGGATTCAGGACGGCGAGCGTACGATCTTCGAGACCGTCATCTCTATCGAGAAAGCCAACAAGACCGTGCTCGTTCCGATGGACGAGGAGAACCTCGACGGCCTCAACTTCCTCGCCGGCAAGCGTGTGGATGAAGTGAACAAGATGGCAGAGTTAGGTACCCAACTCGCACACGTTGATGGTGGTGTACCGAATATTCATATCTCGTTTGAGAAGATCGACGAGTACAACATCGGCCAGTTCATCTATTTCTTCGAGCGCGGCTGCGGTATCTCGGGCTACGTATTGGACGTTAATCCGTTCAACCAACCGGGTGTAGAGGCTTACAAGAAGAATATGTTCGCGCTACTCGACAAGCCAGGCTACGAGGCTGAGAGCAAAGCTATCAAAGAGAGATTACAGAAATAATCCGATAAGTATGAAAAAGATTAGTTTATTAGCGCTCATCGTAGCGATGAGCATGGGTGTTTTTGCAGCCAACAAGCAACCGGTCGCTTTGACCGCTATGCCGCAGGTTCTGCAGGATACTATTGCTGCGCATTTTACGCCTGATCAAGTGCTGATTGTGACGTTTGAGAAAGTGATGCCGAAACATTATGTATACGAATTTCGTCTGGTGGACGGCACCAAACTCAAATATACGAATAAAGCACGCCTGATCAAGATCGAGAACGAGAAAGGTATTGACCTGGCATTCGTTCCGAGCGGCATTAAGAAATACGTAGCTGAGACGTTCCCGAACGCGATCATCACCGAGTACAAACGCAGTACGATGGGTCAGCGCATCGAGCTTAACATCGATGTAGAGTTGGTCTTCGATCGTAGCGGTCGTTTCCTCCGTATTACTGATTTTTAAGAATCTGTACGCCGACTAAGCGGTCGTAACGCGCGCCGAAAGGACGCCAATAGACATACACGGCGTATTCATTCTCCGTTTGCCAATAACTACCATCCACTCGCTGGGTGGTAGTTTTGTTTTGCGTGCCTTTGCCGGAGAACCAGTACTGATAATCATACGCACCTTGCTTGACCAGCGTCGTAAGCCAGTAGCAGCCTGTCTGTACGTCGTATTGCATACGGTTCTTCAGCGTGAGCTCGTTGCCGAAGAGGTCGCCGCCGAGATAGAGAGAGCCATCCAGCCAAGGTTTATCGGTAGGCAGGGTCCAATGAACCCACATGTATTCCGCCTCGGTATCGCTATCCTGCGTACGCTCGGCATTGACCATGTAACTGCCATCGACGTCAAAATGATGGATATACTGGCCGGTTGTTATCTCGTCGGGGAAGAGCAGCACATGGTAGTCGCCCATCTCATGAAAGACGCGGTCGATCCCTGTACCGGCATAGAAACAGGAGAAAGCATCGAAATGATGGTACTCATTACCTCCTTCGAAGATCAGTTCTTTCATCTGCTGGTAGCGCAGCCTGTTACGATCGATATAAGCGGGACGAGTCAGCCAGACGGCATTGTCGGTACGATTGTTCTGGGTGACATACAGACGGATCTGATTCGCCTCCTTGAGGTCTATATTCGTCGTATTAACCGCTATATCCAACTGCTGGTAGCGTCCGTTAAGCTCGATATCCGTATTACTGCGCACCTCGGCAGCGATCTTCACCAGCGGCTCTACGACACAGAAATCGACCTCGGCGATCTTGTTATCGGGGTTCCCGTCCTCGTAAACCGTGAGGCGATAGTTTCCGCTCTTGGTGAGTTGCATCTCGTCGTTGGGAAAATCAAAGCGGTAATGGGTATAAGAACGACTGGTATTGATAGAGTGCTCAAAATCAACGATATCTTTGGTGGTAAAGCCGCGCAGGTACTCGCTGCTAAGGAGGTCACTCTCTTTGGTCCAGTCCGCGTTCATCTGCTGCACCGTATAGGTATAGAGATGAACATCATGACTCATCTCGTCGAACGATATATGCAGCGTGTTCTCATATTCAGAACCGTCGATGGACTCCTTATCTAATATCAGGCACGTGCGCGCGACGCGTAACGTGCGTATCTGCTCGCTATACACGTGTGTACGCGTTTGCGCCCATAAAGAGAGCGTTCCCATCAAAAAAATGACGATTATTGCACTTTTTTTCATAAAATATTTGCGTATGTCAAAAAAAAGCAGTACCTTTGCGCTCGCTTTTGTGAAAACTACAAAAAGCATGCCAGAAGCGTTCTGGCGAACGTTGCCACTTTGGCTCAGTTGGTAGAGCAACGCATTCGTAATGCGTAGGTCCCCGGTTCGAGTCCGGGAAGTGGCTCCAGGAGAACTTCGGTTCTCTTTTTTTTATTTGCGGATGAGCAAACTCCCCTCGCCTATTGCAGGAACCGTTTGCGGAGGAGATGGATATCGTCTGGCATCAACATGAGTTGCTCATGGAGATAATTCATCATTCCTCCGAACTCCTTATCAATGAGGTCGAGCGTACGGATAAAATTAGGCGTAGAGACGCCCATGAAGGCGAGTATAACTTCCTTCTCCGGCTCTCCGCCGCCCCGTTCTTCTATCTGCGCATTGAGTTGCGCGACGAGTTCTGTATAGGCCTCATTGGAGAGGTCAAAATCCGCGATAAGTTCTTCCCGCTCAACTCCTAAAGCAGAAAGCAGGAAGGCAGCCCCCCACCCTGTCCGGTCTTTGCCTTGGAAGCAATGCCATAAAATACCGCCGTCTTCCGGCGCCTCAATGATAAGACGCAGGAAAGCGGCGTATTGAAGCTGAGAATACTCACTTCGGATTAACGAAGGATACATGTTCGCAGCCATTTTCTGCACCTCGGGATAGAACGAATAGTTGACGATGTGCGCCTCCAGATCGAGGAACGCCTCTTGCGGGATTGGCTGCTCGGTCAGACGCTCAGCGCTCAGGTCAATTGTCGGCAGGAGATGGTGCGTAGCCCCCGGTGCTTCCTGGTCCGGCAGTGCCGCCGCCTCGTCCAAGGAACGAAAATCAAAGATCTTCGCCAAGTTATACTCCTCTTGCAGGCGTTTGAGGTCAGAAGGGGACGCATCGTGCAAATGCGCGGTACGCAAGAGTCGATGCGGACGGATGGTTTTTCCTCCGGCACCGACAAGTCCGCCTAAATCGCGGGCGTTGACAATATTATCAAATGCTATCTTCACTATAAACTACAAATGACAAATTACGAATGAGGAAATACCTCGTCTATGAGACGGACAAACTCCTTGTAGGCAAACGTATCGCTCAGTTCGGAGAGTGCCGCCGCGAGTCCGCGATAGTGCCACTCATGCGAAGCTTTATCCGTTACATGGAAAATATGCCAAAGCTCGTCGCCTTTGATCTGGTAGTCTCTCCAGATCGCGCGCATGTTACTCAGTTTATCTCCCAGAGCGACCATCTTGGCGTCATGCGGAGCAGCGGCAAGGCGGTCTATGGCAAACTGTTTGCGGGCATGCCAGGTCTCCGATTCATTCGCGCCGCCGGTGAAGACCTCTCCGTTAAGCTGGTCACTCTCCGAATGGACGAGGTGTGCTACACGGTCGCCGAAGGTCTCTCGTAATTGCTCAAACGTCACGTCGGTATCTTCTATCGTGTCATGCAGCGCCGCGGCAGCCAGCAGTTCCTGGTCGGTCGTCATGGTAGCGACGATCTCCACCGCCTCCATGGGATGCACGATATACGGAAATCCTTTCCCGCGACGCTCGGTGTTATGATGCGCCTGAACGGCAAAGATGATTGCTTTATCTAATAATGTGCTATCTATATACTTATTAGCCATTTTGTCTTTATTCTTTGAGCCCGTAGGGCGGTCTTTTGTCGTTGAGCGAAGCGGTCTAATAGATCGTACCTTCGAGCATGGCCCGGAATTGGGGCATCGGGCAATGGGTATCACGCTCTATGATCAGGGTCTTGAGTCCGGCGTAGATCTTCACTTCTTTCATCACCTCTTCCATGTTGGCGTCCGGGCCGAAGTACTCGGCAGCGAAGCCGTCCCAGAAACGTGCCGCCGTTGCATTGGACATATGATTGACCTCCTGCGTCCAACTCTCGTCGTTGAGACAGCAGCAGAGATAAACCATGCCAATGTCAAACATCGGATAGCCGTAACAGAAATCGCCAAGGTCGATGAAATAAGACGTACGTTTGCCGTTGGCATCTTCGGTAAAAATACCGTTGCCGAACTGCAGATCGCCATGGATTGCGGTGTCGGTATCGGGTGCCGCCTGGATGAAGGCGCGTATCTTCTGTTTCTGCTCGGGAGTGAAGTCCGGATTGGCATCCAGCATCTTGTAGAGGCGATCCTTCACATTCTCGAACCGGGTGGTGTCCACATGTACGGAGTGCAGTTTCTTGCACATCTGGGCGAACTCGCGTCCGTACTCCTCGGCGCGCTCGGGATGGTCACCGCAAGCACGGGAGTACGATTTCTTACCCTCAATACGGCGGAAACGGATACCCATCTGCTTGCCGTCGGTTACCAAGTCACCCGGTTCAGGGGTTGGAATACCCATTTCATACACTTTCTTTGCCACCTCCAACTCCAGCGCCGCCGCTTCAAAATTGCGGAAGTACATCTTCATCATGATGTTGGGGTCGGATTTATGGTTATAACTGGCACCATTGGCACCTTCTCCTGTACGAACGTAGTCGTCGAGGCTAATGAGTTTTGCTTCCATAATTATTGTTTCATAAAGGGTAAATTCAAGGCTTGCTTGTAGGTCAGTTCCGCCAAAGCAGCGTTCTGTGTGTTATGGCCGTTGATGGCGTCAAAGAAACGCTCCAGACCGATTTTGCCGCCTCCGGTTGATAGCACGCAAACGATACAAATATTCTGCAGACCTATAGCGGACGAGATGATATCTATGTCGGTATTGCCGAGTTGATGACGCGCCAGAAGGTACGCATCTTCGGAATACTGCTTGATGAGGCGGTCCACATCGCCGAGGGTTTTGCATTGCAGAGCGATTAACACACGCAGGTAGCGGATAAGCGGCATTTCCTGTATCTCCGCCTGGTTAATGGCGGCGATACGTTTGTTGAGCGACTCGAGCGGACGGATCTGCAAATAACTGCGGAAAGTATCGCCATCGAGCAGAACGTCATCCAACTTGCCGTTCTGCACCAGTTTCTGCACGCGGCGGCGATAGTCGGTTATCTCCATGCGAATACGGCTGAACTCATCATCCGCCATCTCCAATAAGCCGGCGAGGCGGTTCATACGACGCATGTATTCACGCGGGATCTCGATGCCGGATTTATAGCCGGTGTCATGATTGATAGCCGCCCAGGCATGCTGGAGGGTGGTACGCAACTGGAGTTCGAAACGCAGGTCGTAGCCCGGCAGACGGCAGACATAATGGAGCGAGTTGTAGCCGAAACTATCGAGTTGGTGCAACATACGCTTGTCCACGGAGTTCTGCCAGTCGATCTCAAAGAGCTGTTCTGCCATGGAGGCTATACGGTCCACATCGTCCGTATAGTACGTCACGATACGTGCGCCGACGAGGTCTGTGATATCGCTCAGCGTGCCGTACTTGGAGCCTTTGAGAGCCAGTTTGCCGGCAAGGGACTCTTCCGTCTTCACGCGCGCCTCGATGGTCGTCACAACGATACCATTCCTGTCCATCGCTTCCTTGAGGATACGCAAGATCTCATCCCGTTGCTTTTGCAGCGTAGGGAGCGCCTCGCGGTACTCTTCGAGGATCATCTGGCAATGTAGATCGAGTGCCTCCATTATTGAATCTCAAAGAGGCTGATAAAACCGGTCATCATGAATACCTGACGAATATCATCGTTGATAGAACGAACGATCACCTTGGAGTTATGCGTAGCGGCTTCCTTGCGGATAGCGAGGAAGATACGCAAACCCGATGAGGAGATGTACTCCAGTTGGGCACAATCAAGGATAATCTCCTTGTTCTCCACGGTTAAGAGCGGCTTCACTGCCTCCGTCGTTTCCACAGCAGCGGCGGTGTCCAAACGACCGATAAACGATGCAATCACTTGATTGCCATTGTCTTGAATAGTTGTAGTCATATTATATGTTTTTTACTAATGTCAGTATATTCTTCCCCTCGTCGCGTTCATAGCGCACCTCGTCCATGAGCTGCCGCACAAGGTGGATTCCGAGTCCGCCTATCTCCCGTTCTTCCGCCGGGAGAGAGGTATCTACCTCTGCCTTCTGGGTCGGATCGAAAGGAATTCCGCTATCGGAGATCGTAAAGATGAGTTTCTTGCCTTTCTCGCTCTCCGCCTCGGTATATTCGACGAAGACCTGTCCGTCATTACGTCCCGGGTAAGCGTACATCATGACGTTGGTCACGGCTTCCTCGAGGGCGAGGTTAATCGGCATGTTAAGCGCCTGCGGCAGTTTGAGGTCATCAATCCACTCGGCGAGCGTAGGTATCTGCTGGATATCATTACGCATGACGATTGCCGGAGTCTGGTACCGGATGGCGAGCATCGTCAGATCATCGCTCTGCGGCGCTTCGCCGGCGAACTCCTTGACGCTCTTTTCCATCCGCTCAACTATCTCGTGCGGACGGAGATCATTCATCGCGGTGAGGTTATCAATCATACGCTGCTCGCCGTACTGGTCATGCCGCTCGTTCTCCGCCTCGGTCAGACCGTCGGTATAGAGGAAGAGTTTATCGCCGCGGTTCATCTTCATCTGCTGCGCCTGGTAGGTAAAGCCGTTCATGACGCCGATCGGCAGGTTCGGCAGCACTTCAATTATACTGCATCCGTCCTTACTCATGCTCACCGGCGCATTATGTCCGGCATTGCAATAATCGAGCACTCCGCTATTGAGGTCCAGCACTCCTATGAAGAGGGTGATGAACATGTTCTCGTCGTTCTGCTCCGAGATGGCGTTATTGATCTCCGAGGCGATGCGCGCCGGGTTCTCCTCGTGCGCCGTGGTACTGCGGAAGAGCGAACGGATAGTCGCCATGATGAGCGACGCAGGCACACCCTTTCCGCTGACGTCGCCGACACAGAAGAAGAGTTTCTCATGACGCACATAGAAATCATAGAGGTCGCCGCCAATCTCCTTCGCCGGCTGAACCATTCCGTATAGGTTCACGTCCGAGCGGTCCACGAAAGGCGGGAAGACCTTCGGCAGCATGGCGCTCTGGATCGTCTGAGCAATCTCCAGTTCACCCTCCATACGGTTGTTTTTCTCCGCCAGAGAGATCATCCTGCGCGCCATACGCGTGGTATAAACAATGATGAGCGCCAATACCGCGAGACCCAGAAGCATTAATATACCGACGATCCTACCTATGCGGTTGATATCCGCGAAAAGTACATCTTCCGGAATGATGATCTCGATATGCCATCCGGTTGCGCCAATCTCCTTGGTATAGATGGAGTATTTGCGACCGGGAACAGTATCCGGCGCAGGAACAATCGCTGTGCCATCTCCGGAATGGATGGTATAGTAACTGTTCGGATAAACCTGGAGATAATCGGACAGATTCTTCAGATCGCCCAGCGACAGGTCAATACAGACGACCGCCACTACCTCGCCTTTGGGGTTCTTGATCGGGCACGAACAACTGACCACATATGCCTGAGACCCCGAATCGTCAAGGTAAGGCTCGCACCACCAGCAGCTGTCAATCGTCAGACCGTTCTGGAACCACTCCATCTTCGTGTAGTCGTGCTCGGCGCTACCGATCTGGCGGGTATAGATACTATCCTCGGAAAAACGACTACTGCATGCCTCGAAAAAACGGCCGTACTTAGGGAAATAATCCGGCACATAGGCAACAGCCATACTGGTGTTGTTGCGCAAGGTACTCACCGCAAGGCGTGTTGCAGCATAAATGGAATCGGGGTTATTGAGGTTCTTCTCCGCCAGGAGCGCGAGGGTTTTCGCCGCCGTTTCCATCTCCACGGTGTGTAACTCTATCTCCAGTTCGGCTTTGCGCAACTCAGCTTTGGCGCGTAGCTCGACCTCATGACGGGTGGCTGATCGGCTCGTAAAATACTGCAGTGTAGATATAGCTTCCAGCAATACAGCGGCAACAATCATAATCCACATTCCCGCATGACTCTTCTGCATTTTCATTGCCATACAATTCCTATATATTTATATTAGTATACCTTCTCGCATTTGTGCATGCACATAAATCGACTGCAAAGGTACTGCTTTTTTTCGACATATGCAAGGAAAAGGACAAAAAAAAGCGCTCCCCCATGTATAAGGGGGAACGCGGATAGGGAGATTGACCTTTCGCGGAGGTACGATTAGCCGCGCGGGTGGGCAGCGTCGTACGTAGCACATTCGAGCTTCCAGAGATAGGCCTTCATGGTCTTTTTGCCATTTGCCTGATCCTTCTGAGCGATGAACGCTGCCTGATCTGCATCGACCTTGGAGAGGTCCTCCTGACGAGCCTTGACGGCTGCCTTGACTGCCGCGAAACGCTGACGCATGAAGAGCTCGTTGACGGTCGGAGGCGTCGAACGCTCGATCTTCGGGCGCAGGTAGATGCGGTTGCAGTTGGGGTTGGTCGTCGCCGCTACGCGGTGCGTACCAAGCAGCATCTTCTGGCAGCTGTGCTGTCCGTTCTTACTGGGTTTGCTGAGTGCTCCAGACACAAAATCAATGCCGGCACTCCATCCTACTTTTGCCATAGTGAGTAAGAGATTAGGGTTTATTACTATGCCGGGGTGTTAT
>ONND01000008.1 GCA_900319105.1 uncultured Bacteroidales bacterium
TTACCACGACCACCGGACTGCTTCTTGTAAACCTCGCGCAACTCTACCGGAGCAGAGATAGCCTCGCGGTAAGCAACCTGCGGACGACCTTGGTTACACTCTACCTTGAACTCACGTTTCAGACGGTCGATGATGATCTCCAGGTGAAGCTCACCCATACCGGAGATAACGGTCTGACCGGTCTGCTCGTCGGTCTTAACGGTGAACGTCGGATCCTCCTCTGCGAGCTTAGCAAGACCCACACCCAGTTTGTCGAGGTCAGCCTGGCTCTTCGGCTCTACAGAGATACCGATCACCGGTGCCGGGAACTCGATCGACTCGAGTACGATAGGCTTGTTCTCGTCGCACAGCGTATCGCCCGTGCGTATATCCTTAAATCCTACGCCCGCGCCTATATCGCCCGCGAGAATCGTCTCAACAGGATTCTGGTGGTTCGAGTGCATCTGGAAAATACGGCTGATACGCTCTTTCTTACCCGAACGCGGGTTGTAAACGTACGAACCGGCATCCAGGTGACCCGAGTACACGCGGAAATAGCAGAGACGACCTACATACGGATCGGTTGCAATCTTGAAGGCGAGTGCGCACAACGGATCTGCATCGTCCGGGTGACGCTCTTCCGCTGCGTCGGTGTTCGGGTTAGTACCGTTGATTATCGGAGTATCCAGCGGGCTCGGCAGGTATGCGCACACTGCATCCAGCATCGTCTGCACACCTTTGTTCTTGAACGACGAACCGCAGATAACCGGGAAGATCTTCATAGCGAGAGTACCCTTGCGGATAGCCACGCGGATCTCATCCTCAGTAATAGTGCTCGGATCATCGAAGTATTTCTCCATGAGGACGTCGTCGAACTCAGATACCGTCTCCAGCATCTTGTCGCGCCACTCCTCAGCCTCAGCCTGGAGGTTTGCCGGGATCTCTTCCTCTACGTATTCTGCACCCATGGTCTCATCGTGCCAGAGGATAGCTTTCATCTTCACGAGGTCAACGACACCCTTGAAGGTCTCCTCTGCACCGATAGGGATCTGGATAGGACACGGAGTTGCACCCAGCACCTCTTTGATCTGACGTACTACGTCGAAGAAGTTAGCACCACTACGGTCCATCTTGTTCACGTAGCACAGACGCGGTACGTTATACTTATCAGCCTGACGCCATACAGTCTCAGACTGAGGCTGCACACCACCTACCGAGCACAATGCCATTACAGCACCGTCGAGGATACGGAGCGAACGCTCTACCTCTACCGTGAAATCCACGTGCCCCGGAGTGTCAATGAGGTTGATCTTGTATTTGTTACCCGCATAGTTCCAGTAGGTAGTAGTAGCCGCAGACGTGATAGTGATACCACGCTCCTGCTCCTGTACCATCCAGTCCATGGTTGCCGCACCATCGTGTACTTCGCCGATCTTGTGGGTCAAACCCGTGTAGAACAGGATACGCTCAGACGTAGTGGTCTTACCCGCATCGATGTGGGCCATAATACCGATGTTACGGTTTAATTTCAAATCATGTTTTGCCATTTTCTTATCAATCTTTTTTGCATTCTAGTTTCCTAGGGGGCCTAGGGTCCTAGGATCCTAGTTTAAAATCTGAAGTGTGCGAATGCACGGTTAGCCTCGGCCATACGGTGCATATCCTCTTTACGCTTGAAGGCACCACCCTGGTTGTTGAATGCATCCATGATCTCTGCTGCCAGCTTCTCAGCCATCGAGTGGCCGCCACGCTTGCGTGCGAAAGCGATCATGTTCTTCATTGCGATGGACTCCTTACGGTCAGCACGGATCTCGGTCGGAACCTGGAAGGTCGCACCACCGATACGCTTCGATTTAACCTCTACAAGCGGAGTGATGTTATCCAGAGCCTGCTTCCAGATATCCAGAGCGGCTTTCTCCTCACCCTTCATCTTGTTCTCTACTACGCCAAGTGCGCTGTAGAACACACCATATGCGGTGTTTTTCTTACCATCGAGCATCAAGTGGTTCACAAATTTAGCCACCATTACCTCGCCGTACACTGGATCCGGCAGGATTACTCGTTTTTGCGGTTTTGCTTTTCTCATTGTTTCAAATAATTTTAATTTTGGTTGTCGATTTCTTCAGTAGCTACCCGAGCCGCTTACTCAACCCTCAACCCATTGTTTCGTCCCAAATTATGGAACATTTAGTTAGTTAAATTCAGAGCTTTACTGTTTGACTAGTTGACTAGCAGACTAGTTGACTAGTTACTTTTTAGCTTTCGGACGCTTAGCTCCGTATTTGGAGCGGCGTTGGAGACGGTTAGCTACACCGGCGGTATCAAGCGTACCGCGTACGATGTGATAACGAACACCCGGCAGGTCCTTTACACGACCGCCACGTACCATTACAATACTGTGCTCCTGCAAGTTGTGTCCCTCTCCCGGGATGTAAGCGTTCACCTCCTTGGCGTTGGTCAGACGTACACGTGCAACCTTACGCATTGCGGAGTTAGGTTTCTTCGGGGTCGTTGTGTAAACACGTACACAAACACCACGACGCTGCGGACAACTGTCCAGAGCCGGGCTCTTCGATTTGTCCACCAGTTCTGCTCTTCCTTTTCTAACTAATTGTTGAATTGTAGGCATTTTGTTGTTTGTTGTTTTAAAAAATTTTACTTTTTAGCGACCGTTAACATCTAACCGCTAACCGGCCACCGTTACTTTTAAATGTTCCTTGCTTTTTCTATATATACGCGTGCATGTTGGCACCGTTCAGACGAAAAAGCTTGCAAAGATACTGCTTTTTTTTGAATTGACCAAATATTTTGACAAGAAAATGCAAAAAATCTTCATTTTTCATCAAAATGCCATGTTTAGATAGCATTTAGAGGGATTTATCCTTGGTGGAAACACTTCATTTTGGCAGGAGCGATACAAACAGAAAGTATATATACTACGTATATATAGTATTTGCGGCATTTTTCTATTTTTATGGTGTTATCCTTGGGTAATCCTTCGGTAATGGTTGGGTAATCCTTCGGTTTGGTAAGCAGAATAGACGCTAATTAGCAGACATCAGTCTGCAGGGTGTATGTTCAGAAGAGGTACGGCGGAGGACGGAAGATATATTATGGGAGGCAATTTCCATGTTCGTTCAGATGGTCAAAATGCCACGTTGGTTGCACAAAAAGCACATTTTTGAAAGAAAAAACATTTTTTTCTTGCATATATCAGCAAAAAGCAGTAATTTTGCGGCGATTTTTGTAAATCAACATATAACAATTCTTATAAATACAAACAATTATGAAGAAACTTTTCACTGTATTAGCAGCAGCGCTGATGATCAGCGTTAGCGCAAGTGCACAGCACGAAATCGGTGGTATCGTAGGTGGTCTGTATGGTGCCAGCTACAAGTATTGGTTTAACGACAACGTAGCCCTTCAGGCTGACCTCGCTGTAGGTTTGACCCGTGCAGCTGGTAGCACTAACGGACACAGCTGGGATGTTGGTATGTACGACTTCACGATCAACCCGAACGCTATGTATCACTGGGGGCTCCCGATGAACTTCAAAGTGTTTGCCGGTGGTGGTGCAAGCTTTGGTCTCGTTAGTCCGTTAGAGAACACTGCAAGCGAGGGCATTAACGGTAAATTCGGTCTCAACGCTATCGGCGGTGTATCCTATGACTTTGATGCCGTACCTCTGGTAATCGCCTTTGATTTCCGTCCGGGTTATGGCTTGGCTTTCTGGGGTGAGAAGAACTACCGCGATTCTGGAACTACCAGCTACTTCGACTGGAAGATTGCTGTAGCAGTTCGTTACAAACTCTAACGCTTGCATTAGAACTTCGCGTGACTCGCGATTACATCGCTCAATTACGCCTACGTTCTATGCTACGCTTCCCCCACTGCAACTCTTCGAGTTACATCGGGGACCCCAATTTAACAAAAAAACGTCCGTTTGGGCGTTTTTTTTATGCATATACCGATTTTTTGTAGTACCTTCGGACGCCCCTTCCCAAAATTGTTTTTGTAGTACCTTCCCGTGTTACGGTTTCCCCGATTAACGGGGACACCTAGCCTTCGAAAGTACGTTCGCGTCCTGCGGGACATATACCACCGCGGGTATTTTTTGCCAAGCCTAAACGGCTTTCCCTGTTTTGCACCGATACATATCGTCTTATGCAAGCATAGCCGCTATCTATCTGTACAAAACAGATAAAATTCCATTTTATTTGGCAAAAAATGCCCGAACACTTGCATATGTGCAATTTTTGTAGTAATTTTGCACGCAAAATTGCGTGCTATGAAGAAAAATATCCTTATACACCTCCTTGTGGCAGGGTTTTTGCTCGGTGGTTGTACCGCCTTTGAGAAGAAGCAACAGGCCGGTGCCGCCGTGGAGTTGAACGGTCAGTATATCTATTACTCGACCTTGGATTCGCTTACGTTGGGTTTGGACAGTGTGGATAGTGCCCGCGTCTGCGAGCAATACATCCGGCAGTGGGCGGAAGACTTGTTGGTATACGAAGAAGGCGAGAAGCGTTTGTCCAATACAGACCGGGAGGCGATCAATAAGATGGTCGTTGACTATAAACAGACCCTCTTGGCTCAGGCGTACGAACGGATTTTAATGGACCGCCGCATGGAGAAGAAATTTGCCGATTCAGCCGTTGTGGCGGTCTATGAGCAGATGCCCGATCGGTTCACCTTGGACGAGAGCCTGATGAAAGGTATCATCGTGGTGGTACCCAATGATGCCCCGAAACTGGACAAACTGCGTAAGCAATTAGCCGAAGTGTCCTTAGACGCCATCGAGAAATATGCGTACCAGAACGCAAGCGGATACGAACTGTTTGTCGATAAGTGGCTCACCACCACCCAGATCATCAGCCGCATCCCCATGGAGCGGACGGAATTGGAGAACAAACTGCGATACAGCAATCATATTGAATATGCGGATTCCGCCAAAACCTACATCCTGCAAATCACAGACAAACATATGCGCGGCGAGGCGATGCCGATTGACTACGCACGCCCGCAAATAGAGAAAATACTGATGAACGCGCGACAGGTGGAATTTATGCACAATGAGCGCGAACGGATGTACAAAGAGGCGATTGAGAATGATAAAATAAAGTTATACAAAAGGTAAAAGATGAAAAAGACGATACTATATTTATTATTAGGCTTGAGTCTGGGCGTACAGGCTCAAGGCGTGATAGATGAGGTGATTTGGGTAGTAGGAGACGAGGCGATCCTCCGCAGCGAAGTGGAGGACGAGCGTCTGCGCGCACAATACGAAGGTCAGCAGATCAAGGGCGATCCTTATTGCGTCATCCCGGAGCAGATGGCTATTCAGAAACTCTTCCTCCACCAAGCGGAACTGGATTCCGTCGAGGCGAACGAGAGTACCGTAAGCCATCAAGTAGATATGCGTATGAACTACTACATCAACCAGATCGGTTCCAAAGAGAAGATGGAGGAGTATTTCCGCAAACCGTCCAGCGAGATCCGCGAGGAGATGATGACGGTAGTTCGCAACCAGATGACCATCCAGCAGATGCAGCAAAAACTGACCTCAAACATCAAGCCCACTCCGGCAGAGATACGCCGTTTTTATCTGGACTTGCCGCCCGACTCGATCCCGATGATGCCGGCACAAGTAGAGGTACAGATTCTCAGTTTCGAGCCTCCAGTACCAGTAGAAGAGACCGAGCGTATCAAACAGCGTCTCCGTGAGTTCACGGAGCGTATCCAAAGCGGTAGTGCCGATTTCAGTATGCTCGCACGACTCTATTCGGAAGATACGGAAAGTGCCAAACACGGTGGTGAGTTAGGGTTTGTAGGCAAAGGAACCTTGGTGCCTGAGTTCGCCGAAGTGGCGTTTAACCTCAATGACCCCAAGCGTGTGTCGCGAGTCGTGCAGACCGAGTACGGCTATCACATTATCCAGCTCATCGAGAAAAAAGGAGATCGTATCAACTGCCGGCATATATTACTCCGGCCCCGTATCAGCGCAACGGACAAAGTGAACGCCATCGAGCGGCTCGACAGTATTCGTCAACTCATCCTGGCGGATAGTATCCAGTTCGAGCAAGCCGTGATACGTTTCTCGGAAGACAAGAACACCGTGATGAATGCCGGACTGATGATCAACCCCAATACGGGAAGCAGTCGGTTCGAGTATCAGGACCTCGCGCCGGAGATCGCCAAACAGATATATAACATGAACGAAGGCGATGTATCGCAGCCCTTCGTCATGATGGACCAGCAGAAGAACCGCGAGGTCTGCGCCATCGTCATGCTCAAGAAAAAGACCGATGTACACCGGGCTAACCTGACCGACGATTTCCAGACTATCAAATCCATGCTGGAGGCCAAGAAAGGGGAGGAACTCCTCCACGACTGGATCATACAGAAACAGAAAACGACGTTTATCCAGATCTCGCCGGAATGGCAGGGATGCGACTTTGAGTACCCCGGATGGATTCATAATAACAATTAAAAATTCAAAATTAACAATTAATAATTAACAAAGGGTTAATGGGGTTTTGTGCAAAACATAAGAATCCGTACGGACATAAGAGTTTGTACCTAATTCTTAGGACGCTTTGTTCATTGTTCATTATTAATTATTCATTGAGCGTAAGCGCCCAGACGATGGTCTATCTGGAGCACGCAGAGAACCTGAGTTTTGATCAGGACCGGCTGGCGAACGCCCAGATTCTTCAAGGCAACGTGATCTTCCGCCACGACGAGATGATGATGTACTGCGACAGCGCCTATTTCTACGAAGGAACGAACTCGCTGGACGCTTTCGGTCATATCCGTTTCGAGCAAGGCGATACCTTACGCGGATTCGGAGACCTGCTTTTCTACGACGGCAACACCAAACTGGCGCGTATGAGGCAACACGTGCGCCTCGTACACGGAAGAGAGGATGAGAACCCGACGATCCTCACTACCGATACGCTTAACTACGACCGGCGTAATAACATCGCTTATTACTACTCCGGGGGCGAGGTCAGAGATAGCCTCAACACCCTGACTTCTATCCGCGGCAACTACCGTCCGCAGACCAACCAGGCGGTCTTCAGCCAGGATGTAACACTCGTCAATCCCAAGTTCACACTCACCTCCGACACGCTGCTTTATAACACCGAGACCAAGATAGCCGATATCATCAGTCCCTCCAAGATCGTGTATGAGAAAGAGACTACGATCCACTCGTCCCTCGGATGGTACAACACCGTAACCGAGCGCTCAATGCTGCTCGACCGGTCGGTGATTGTTCATGCGGACGGTAAGATGATGACCGGCGATACCATCTTCTACGACAAAGCGATTGGTTTTGGTCAGGTTCTGCATCATCTGGAGATGCGCGACTCAGCCCAACATGCAACGCTCTACGGCGAATACGGCGAGATGTGGGAAGATGGCAATCACGGGTTTGCGACAGATAGCGCGCTGATGATAGACTGGTCGGACAGCCTGCATCTGGCATATATCCACGCCGATACGCTCTTTACCGAAGAACTGGCTTATACGGACAGTATGCTCATGGCGGATAGTACCATCACGGATAGTACTTATCGTCGCGTAAGAGCACACCACGGAGTGCGCGTCTATCGGGATGACATGCAGATGGTGTGCGACTCCATGGTCTATTTGGGGTCCGACTCCACCATTTACCTCTATACGGATCCTATCTGCTGGAGCGATAACCAGCAGATATCAGCCGACTCCATGCGCGTCTTCATCGTCAACGGCGTCATCGATCATGCCGTGGGAATCAAGAACGCCCTTTGCGTGATGAACGACACGCTCGATATCTTCAACCAGATGAGCGGAAAAGAACTGACGGCTTACTTGATAGACGGCGAAGTACGCATCGTCGATGTGAGCGGAAACGCCCTGACCGTTTATTACCCCAAAGAGGAGGACGGCGGATACGTAGGTCTCAATACCACCGAGAGCAGTTTTATCCGCGTCTATGTGGAGAACCAGGAGGTCCAGCGTATCCGCTTCACACAAGCAACAACCGGTGTACTTTATCCCCTGGACAAAGTGCCGGAGAACACCGACCGGCTCGCCATCTTCTTCTGGGAAGAAGAGAGCAGGCCCATTAGCCCGGAGGATGTGTTTAGGAAGGTACAAAGGGACAAGGGACAAAGTACAAGGATAAAAAAGACTATAGACAATAAACAATAGATATGAAGAAAGTATTTTTCACATTGATGGCAGTTTGCCTCGCCTCCAGTGCGATGGCGGTTGACCTGCCGAAACAAGGATTTGGTTTGCAGATCGGATGGGCACAGCCGATCATTCGTCTCAACAGTCCGGACAATCCTGAGTCTGCCAAAGACTCCCTGGCGAACACCATTCGCCTCAAAGGATTCAAGGTGGGCTTGGTCTATGACGCCAGTTATATTGCGGGCTTCGGTAGTACCATCGCGCTGAACTACACCTTTGGTCTGCAACACAGCAAATGGAAAAATGAGAATCCGTACAACGACTATCCTCGCGCGCGTACGACCATCATGTACCATCAGATTGAGTTAAGCGTCGATTGGCAGTACAAGTTTGAGATTGCGAAAGAGACCTATCTTATGCTCTATACAGGTCCTACGCTCCAATGCGGCGTTGCTTTTGACATGCGTCTCGACCAGCAAAAAGAGAACATCCCCTCCGGTGAAATAGAAACCATCGAGGGCGACTGGAAAAATGCGTATAAAGTAGATAAAGAGGACAATATTCCCGTCAAAGATCCTACCGGAAAGACGCATGTACCTGCTGACAATGCTATACGGCGTCTGAACATCACATGGGGCGTCGGAGCCGGATTCCAGTACAAGCGCTATTTCCTGCGCGGCGGATACGACTTCGGTCTGATCAATCCATATAGGAACGCTGATTTTGCCGGAGGTAACCAGGCACACACCCGCGGTCGCTATGACCAGTGGCAGATCAAACTCGGTGTCTATCTCTGGTACCACGAATGATTCCCCGCGAAGTCATAGAGCACATCCATGCCGCCGCTAAGATTGAAGAGGTGGTCAGCGATTATGTCACGCTGCGTAAACGCGGCGCGAACCTCATCGGACTCTGTCCTTTCCATAACGAGAAGACCGGGTCGTTCACCGTCAGCCCGTCCAAAGGTATCTATAAATGCTTTGGTTGCGGCGTGAGCGGCAACGCCTTGGGCTTCATCATGGAGATCGAGCAATGCTCGTATGTCGATGCCATCAAGCAGTTAGGCAAGAAATACCATATTGAAGTACCCGAACGCGAGATGACCGCTGAAGAGCAACAACGGCAGGATGACCGAGAGTCGATGTTCGTGGTCAATGATTTTGCCAACAAATGGTTTCAGCAGCAACTATGGGAAACGCAGGAAGGTCAGGCGATCGGTCTCAGCTATTTCCGCGAACGCGGACTGAGAGATGATATCATCCGTAAGTACCAGCTCGGCTACTCGCCGGAGAAAGGAAACCCCTTAGCCAAAGCACTGAAAGAGAAGGGTTTCCAAGAGCGGTTCATCACCAATAATGTGGACACCAAGATCGGTGTCGGCGTCGTCGGCAAGAGTGAAGACGGACGTCTGTACGACCGCTTCCGAGACCGCGTCATCTTTCCTATCTTCACCGTCAGCGGCAAGCCTGTGGCGTTCGCAGGACGTATCCTCAAGAAGAAAGACAACGTCGGCAAATACGTCAATTCGCCGGACTCTATCATCTACTCCAAGACGAACGAACTATACGGTCTCTTCCAGGCAAAGCAAGCTATCGCACGTGCCGATAAGTGTTACCTGGTAGAAGGTCAGATGGACGTCATCTCCATGCACCAATCGGGAATAGAGAACGTCGTGGCGAGCGGTGGTACTGCGCTGACCAAACCGCAGATCTGGCTCATCAAGCGTTTCACATCCAATATAACGGTGCTCTACGACGGAGATGCCGCAGGTATCCATGCCGCGCTGCGAGGTATCGACATGTTCCTCGAGGCGGGCTTTAACGTGAAGGTCGTTCTGCTGCCGGAAGGCGAAGATCCGGATAGCTACGCACAGAGCCATGACTCCACCGAGTTCATCCGTTACATCGAAGAACACCAGACGGATTTTATCCGCTTCAAGTCCGCCCTGCTATCCAAAGATGCGGGGGACGATCCCTACAAACGCGCGGAACTCATCAAGGATATCACCTCCTCTATTGCCGTCATTCCGGATATGATCACACGCCAGGTCTATATCAAAGACAGCGCGGAAAGACTCCACATGAGCGAGAAAGTGCTGACGACAGAGGTGGTCAAACTGCGCAAACAGAAAATAGAGGAAGCCGATAAATCCGCTGAGCGCGCAGAGAGCCAAGCGACATCGACACCCAACCCGTCTGTCAGTCCGCAGGACGGTCTGTCAGAGAAACGGTCGGTCAGTGAAACGGTCGGGCAGCGAAGCGGTCTGGAAGCAAACTACTACAACCTCATGCAACTCATCGTGCGGTACGGCGAGCGGCCTATCGAAGTGGACGGCACGATATACACCATTGGCGATGTGATCATCGATACCCTGCGCGGCGATGAGATCGCGCCGACGCGACCTGTCTATCAGACCATCATGGATGAGTTCAAGCAACATAGCAAAGATCCGGGCTTCAAGGCCGAGTATTTCTATAAGTTCCATCCCGACCGGCAAGTCAACCAAGTGGCGATCGACATGATTGCCGAGCGATACCAGGGAGCCAAGCCAGAGAATAACGTCCAACTGGGCGAACTCGTAACACGCTTGCTCTTCGAGATCAAACTGACGGTCATCAACATGCAGATCGATGACTTGGAAGCCGGACTCAAACAAGCACAGGAGGCGAACGATATAGACCGACAGATGGCATTGCTCGCGCATCAACCCGAACTGCTTGCTATGCGCAATGAACTTTGTAAAATACTTGGCAACCGCATCATCAATCTATAATGTTATTCTCAGAGATAGCCTACGGGCCGATACATAGCAGACGTTTGGGAACAAGTCTCGGCATGGAGCTCATGCCGTTGACGCATAAACTATGTACGTTCAACTGCGTCTATTGCGAATGTGGCTGGAATACGCCGGTGACTCATCCTGTACTCCCCACCCGTGAGGAAGTGAAAGCTGCGCTGGAGACAAAGTTGTGCGCGCTACAGAAGGAAGGAACGGCTTTAGACGTCATTACTTTCTCCGGAAACGGCGAACCTACTCTGCATCCTGATTTCCATGGTATTATTGAGGACACCTGTGCGCTGCGCGACCAATACTGCCCGAAGGCCAAGGTATCTGTCCTGTCCAACTCGACCCAGTTAGGTCGGCCAGACGTGGTACAGGCTCTTCATCTTTGCGACAACCGCATCCTCAAACTCGATGCGGCGACGGACGGGATGATGCGGCGTATCGACCTGCCGGTAAACGAACAACTGACAGTAAAGACCCTCATCGGATGGCTCGCTCAGTTCAACGGAGATTTTACCCTGCAGACCTGTTTCCTTCGGGGCGAACATAACGGACAAGTCATCGACAACACGACGCCCGAAGAGTTGGAAGCATGGTATCAAGCCGTTGAGACACTCCATCCCAAGCAGATCATGATCTATGTCATCGACCGCAAGACACCCGAGGAGCATCTGGAGAAGATCCCCCGCGAACAAATGGAGTCCATCGCCGCCCCGCTCATCGAGAAAGGGTTTGAGGTTTCTATCTCTGCTTAATTTTCCACCGTCATGAAGATTCTCGTCGCACCATTAAACTGGGGGTTAGGGCATGCCAGCCGGTGTGTACCGTTGGTACAAGGCTTTTTAGACGAAGGTCACGAGGTCATCTTAGGCGGTGACGGCGAGAGCCTAACCCTTCTGCGCAGACATTTTCCCAAACTGCGATACACCTACTTGGCTCCGCTGAACCTGCGATATAGCAAAGGTTCCCGACAGGTATGGGCAATGCTTTGCGCGCTTCCCAAATTGATCTGGTGGGCACTCAAGGACCATGCCATGCTACAGGCAGTGCTGCGCGAAGAATCCATCGACCGCGTGATCTCCGACAACCGCTTCGGGCTGTATAGCAAAAGTACAGAGTGCATCTACGTCACCCATCAGTTGCATATCATACTACCGAAAGGGTGGCGGTGGGCAGAGACAATCGCTTCACGCCTGCACGCACGTATATATGCGCGATTTAATAAGGTGTGGATTCCCGATTACGAGGAGAAAGAACGAAGTTTGAGCGGCGAGTTAGGACATCCGGAGATGTCAGATATCAGAGATCAGAAATCAGATGTCAGATATATTGGTCCCCTAAGCCGGTTCAAAGGCTACAATGACGTCCGTAGTGGTCACGAAATGGTCACGGAAACGGCAGTCGTTTTGAGCGGGTTAGAGCCTCAACGAACTCTTCTGGAGCAGGAGATCGTAAACCGATATGCCGGCAAGGATGAGTCCGTGCTGATCGTTCAAGGACTGATGCACCGCCCTAACACGCGTATCAAACGGGGTAACATAACACTCGTACCAACGATGAGCGATGCCGAACTGGCAAAAGCATTGCTTGGAGCCAAACATATCATCGCACGCTCCGGCTACTCTACCATCATGGATCTGAACGCACTCGGTTTGCTAAAAGCTAATGGCCAACAGCCAACAGCCGACATAGAGCTTATTCCGACCCCCGGACAGCCCGAACAAGTGTACTTAGCACACTTTATGGCACAAAAATGCACTTCTAAGTAAAAAAAAATGCCAAAATATTTGGTCAATTCAAAAATTTGTTGTAATTTTGCGCGGTTTTTCGCTGGTTATGTGGGAATGCCCCTTCCGGCGGAGGCCGGTTTCCCCGATTAACGGGGACACCTCCGGGTGCCATCGTATAACGGTTAGTACTCAAGATTTTCATTCTTGCAATAGGGGTTCGATTCCCCTTGGCACTACTTCGCTTGCGTTAAGGTTCGTTACGATTCGCGGCTCTGCCGCTCAATGGAAACTCGCCTTACGCTACGCTCTCCCCACCGGACGCACTATCGTTAGCGCCCGTCGGGGACCCCGAGAGAAAATGACCTTCCTATAAAACAATCTCCTGCGGGTGATCCTCTCAAAGCCCGAAGGATACAAAACAACAAACAACAAAGATGGCAAATCACAAAAGCTCTTTGAAGCGTATTCGCCAAACGGCTGCGCGCAAAGCACACAATCATTACTACGCTAAAACCGCACGTAACGCTGTGCGTGACCTGCGCAAGACGACCGACAAAGCTGCAGCTGCTCAGGCTCTGCCGAAAGTAAGTTCCATGCTTGACAAACTGGCTAAGCGTCACATTATTCACAACAACAAGGCAGCGAACCTCAAATCGAAGCTGGCTCGTTTTGTGAACAAGATGGCTTAATAATACGCAATTTAGGTCAAACGGAAGAACTACCGGTCGGTGGTTCTTCTTTTTTTATTCATAGTCCTAATATAAAGGAACATAAACAGAGATAAAATGAAAAAGATAGTTTTACTTTGTATGACATTCTTTGCTTTTTCTATGGCCGGAGCAAATGAAAAAGGTCACTTTTTTGTGGATTTGAGTTCACAACGTATTACTATATCATCTGTTCCCAGCTTGTTTGGCGTATATGCAGACGTGGCTCAAGGCAGTACTTTCGCCCTGTTCCGTGACACCACTGACGAACTGGGAATCCGCCATCAGTCATACCAGCAATTCTACCAAGGCAACAAAGTTCAGTCCCATATGGTGCTGGTACATTCCCAAAATGGTATTGTGCGCAGCATCAACGGTGCCGTGATGACCAATGCTTCCGTTCCGCAGTCCGCTCCGGCACGTATCTCCCGGCGGCAGGCGGCATCGCAAGCTCCGAAGCCTGTAGAGGACAGTACGGTTACCACCGTCATCTTCTGCCTTGACGGTATTTATTATAACGTATATAAAGTGCCTTCGCCCAAAACATACGAGACACTGTATGTAGACGTGGTTACGGGAGAAATCATTTTTCGCGAAAGTGCCATCCGCAATGCGGAAGTGACATGCCAGGGTTATACACGCTATAGCGGCTGGCAGAACATGGAGGTTCATGAAAAGGGCGGCAAGTACCTCCTCATCGATTCGGCAAGAAACATGATTACCCTTTCGGCGCAGTATGCCAGTCCCAACACCGACTACTACCTGTCCGATTCTTATCTGCTGAACACCTTGCCGGCGGAGATTTTAGAGAACTACGCCAATCTCTCGGATGAGGAACAGCAGGAAATCTTAAAACTGTACGTTTTTGGCCCCATGATGACAGACTACATCAGCAACTCCTGCGTAACGCTTTATTCCGACACCAGTGCTTTCTATGCACCCCGGATTCAATTCATCACCATCACTTCCGTAGATTCGGCATGGTGGTATAAATCGGGCGCCCCTCAGTGGGATTTGTATTGCAAGATATGCGATCCGCAAGGCCGTGTGCTATACACCACCGACCACATAAGGAACAGCACACTGCCTGTGACGTTCAATTTATCCACCGGTTTCTCCGCCGTCACGGAAGGATGTGTGATCTATCTCTGCGACAGATATCAGGAACCGGGTGAGTACATAGACAGTATTGCAATCACTTCCGTTGCGCCCGGTACCGTAACATGGTCACACGCCAACAGTTCCGGCTCTTTCGTGCTCATCGACGGTCCCATCGAATATGCAGATATCCACTGGGGAATGCAAAAGACGCTGGATTTCTACAAAACCGTCTTTAACCGCAACAGTTTCGACGGAAAAGGCCATTCCGTCATTAACTTGGCCTTTCCGCCATTTGACGTGCAATACTTCCTGTCTATGCCTAACAATGCCGCCGCCCAATGTAGTTTTGAGCCCTTCTTTATGTTCTATGGGCAGGGAGACGGCTACTCAATGAGCCCTTTGGTTTCATTGGATGTGATAGCGCATGAGTTTACCCATATGGTAACCGGACACAACGGCAATGGAGGTCTGGACTACCGGGTGGAATCCGGGGCTTTGAATGAAAGTTTTTCTGACATCATGTCGATGGCAGTCATGCAGTACGCCTACGGAAGTTGCCCTTGGACTGTCGGATCCAAATTCACGATAACGGTCCCGAACATGCGTTCCATGAGTGATCCCAATAATTCCCGTGGAGCCGGCGGGATCTCTACCAAAGGAGCACAACCGGACACCTATTACGGTCTATGTTGGTCCACCCCGAATGATCCCTCCTATCAGTATGATGCAGGAGGAGTACACACTAACAGCGGCGTACAAAATTACTGGTTCTATCTGCTGTCTGAAGGCGGAAGCGGCACGAATGACAACAACCACCCCTACGACGTAACCGGCATCGGGATTGACAAAGCGACCCGGATTGCGTTCCGTAATCTACTCTATTATCTGGTTCCATGCGCCACGTTCGGGGATGCACGTAACGGCTCTGTGCAAGCCGCGAAAGACATCTATGGGAAGCAGGCGCAGGAAGTTCAATCCACCAGCGACGCATGGTCCGCTGTCGGAGTAGGCGAGCAGGAAGACGGAACCGTCTGCAAAACACAGTCTTACACCCAGCCCTTTACATCTGCGCAAAACGATTTCATCGTGCGGAACGTGAAGTTACCGAGAAACTTTACCTCTGTTTGGAATTGGGATGCGCAGGACGGTATGGTAGCGCAAAGTATCAAAAATTCACGGAAATACGCTTCCGAGGCATGGCTCATATCGCCTTGCATCGAAGTACCGGATAAGGGGCAGATGGTGCTTACCTTCAGCCACGCCGCCCGATTCTTTCAAGACACGACGCAGATGACTTTGTGGATCTCTTCCGATTATGACTTAGGCAATCCTTCTTCTGCCACATGGAAACAATGCGCTATTCCGACATATCCGGACGGAAGCGATTGGAACTGGTACGAATCCGGAGAGATTGATTTGTCCACATATAAAGGCCAATATATAAATATCGCATTGAAATATACGAGTAGCACCAAATATGCTCCGCAATGGGGCATCAAAGACTTCACAATCAATTACACCCCTCCCGTCGAACAACCCTCTACCGACCTGCAAAAAACGACAAAAATTCTCCGTGAGGGTCAGTTCCTCATTCTTCGAGACGGGAGAACCTACTCTTTCACCGGACAAGAAATAATCGTGCCATAGGCTAAGAATTGCAATAAAATTACAAAATGCCACCTATACCGCATAAAATTGCACGATTATTTGCATATTTCAAAAAAATGTAGTACCTTTGCAGCGAATTTAGATACAATTATTAAGATGAAAGAGAATAATATCCCTATTGTGGATTGTCCTTATGGCGACTATATGATTGGCGACGCCAGTGGTAAACTGATGAATGAGTACGGTCGGTACCCGTGTAAAATCAAGTGCGGCGTGTATGCTTTGCTTGTTCGCGGTACCGCGCACGCAACGATCAATGTGACCGAGTATGATTTCAAGGCGAACGATGTTCTGCTGCTCGAGCCCGGCAGTTTTCTGCTCATCCGTGAGTTCTCGGAGGACGCACTCGTTTACTGGATTGTATTCAGTAGCCGATTCCTGGAGAAAAATACGGTGAATAACAAGATGTCGCTTTCTGCATTGCAGTTACACTCGCCGAAGATCAGCGTGAGCGAGAACCATGCTCAGGTACTATGCTCCATGTACGACACGATTGTCAAAGCGCTGAATGCGACCCCTACGATGCTCGATTCCGAGAAAATGGTTCATATCTTCAATCTGCTACAGACGAGCTATGCCAAGTATGCGCATGAGCAGGATGAGTACCTCGTCAAACCCATGGACCGCAAGACGGAGATATACCAGGACTACTGCCGCCTCGTGCTACAACACTACCAGGAATGGCATCATGTGAGCCAGTACGCCGAGGCGATGCGTCTGACGCTGCCTCACCTCTGCTCCACCATCAAATCGGTAGGCGACAGGACCGCCGGAGATATTATCATTGAGGCCATCATCACGGATGCAAAGAGCCAACTCAAGATCACAAACCTGCAGGTCAAAGAGATTGCGTTGAACCTCGGGTTCGACAATGTAGCCTTCTTCAACCGCTTCTTCAAATCCCGCGTAGGCGTGACTCCCAAGGCTTATCGGAATGGCTAAGGGATTTTGCGGTGGAGTATAATTAGCTTCATCGCTTTTATGCCTAGCCAAGAAGGGTAAAAATGAGGATTCATGTCATTTTTCAAACACCAAAAATCGCAAATTGCTCAATATCAGCAGTTTGCGATTTTCATTTTTCAAACATATTTTCTTGCAGGATTCAAAAAAAAGCAGTAATTTTGCACCGGATTTCAAAATTCGTGTGATTATGAAAAAGTTATTCGTTACATTATTCCTCATTGGAATGGCTATGGTGGTATATAGCCAAGACTATTACTGGTACAGGGGGAACAAGATTCCTTTGGAGAAAGGATGTCGGAAGTACATCATCTATGAAGATGATAAACTAAACGAATCCGACAAGTCACATATTACACATAGCGAAGATGTCTTCTATGATGAGATTCCCAACTTGAAATGGGGAACAACTACTGCGCACGCAATTATTGAAGACACTGCGCATGTGCACTATAGTACTATTTCATATAGAAAGGATGGTGATTATTATGACAATATGTTTGTCACTCATCGTTTCTATGTAAAATTAAAGAATCAAGAAGACTCACTGCGCTTGCAAGAATTAGCAGAACGATACAGCGCAGAAATAGTACACAAAGCGGCATTAGTAAATGAAGAAGGTGCTTTTCCTGCATGGTATATCTTGCGCTGTAAGTTAGATGCGCCTAAGAATGCTTTGGAATTGGCGAATTTGTTTTATGAAACAACAGATTTGTTTAGTGCTACAGAACCGGAAATGATTAATATCTTCCTCCCAGAATTTCCTAAGGCCATCAAAACCCTTTGTGACGAGTGGAATGTATTGCGACGATCTCCGTTGTACATGGGATATCCAGCCAATGAATACTACACGCAACACTACCGGTTAACATCGGACACCGTTATTAACGGACAACATTATAAAAAACTTTATCAGGAAAATAGTTATTCCGGTGCCATGCGCGAAGGAACAAACCGCGACATCTATTATGTTCCGGCTAATAGCACCCATGAGTATCTGCTGTATGCCTTCAATGCCCAAGTGGGAGATACGTTAAGTAATCTATGGGTAGAAGGCTATCCGCAGGAGGCGTTTATGGAAACATATGCTAACGGTTGGACTATGATTGTTAGAGAAATCCAAGAAACCACACCACGCACTTATGTACTGAATTATACTGTTTCAGTTGGGTCTTATCCGTATTACAATAAATCAATAGTGTGGTTAGAAGGAGTAGGATATCAGGCAGGCCCAATAGGAAGCGATACTCCCTTTGATTTTGAAATTTTTACGCCTCAACTGCTTTGTGCCTACAATAACGGCGAGCAAGTCTATGTGTCTGAAATGGGCGAGCAATACGGGTGCGAGTACAATTATAATCCCGATTCTACTCCTACAGACACGATTCCTCTCTTTATTAAGGACGGACCGGGATCGTCAACCGTTGAACCCGTGGATCCGAATTTGATTTATGCAACCTTGAGCAAAGATATACTTTCCATCTATGTATTGAGGGATCTGGAAATCAACATGGTTCTTTACAAAGCGCCGTCAGCTAACCATGCACCGGCACTCAAACGCACGATAAAAGCCACCACTTTCACGGATTCGATCTCAACAATCCTCACAGAGTCCGGCACTTATACGCTGGAGCTGACGAATCCTGCATGGGACTATACTATCGTCGGCACATTTGAGTATCAGGTCCCGCAGGCTATAGAAAATACGCCGGCTAATACTCCGTCTGCAACCAAAATCCTGAAAGACGGCCGGCTCTTCCTCCGTTACAAAGGACAGATGTACAACGTACAAGGCCAACAGCTACAATAACCCGCAAATTAGCACGCCGCTACGCACACCGCGTAGCGGCTTTTTTTAAGCCATTGCACCCTCGTTGCCCTCGGGATGCCTCCGAGATTACACCGAGATGCCCCTTACATCATGTTCAGAAAGTGCTTATTTTCTGATATTTATGTATCGGTATTTTGAGGGGATTTTCGACAGGCGTATAACGACATTATCGTCCTTTATACATCTCTTCGTAGTATTTCTCGTAATCGCCGGAGGTGATGTTGTCGAGCCATTCTTGGTTGTCCAGATACCAACGTACGGTCTTCTCGATGCCTTCCTCGAACTGCAGGGAGGGTTCCCAGCCCAGTTCGCGTTGCAGTTTGGTGGAATCAATCGCATAGCGCATATCGTGCCCTGCGCGGTCGGTAACATAGGTGATGAGGTCGAGGTCTGCGCCTTCGGGACGGCCTAAGAGACGGTCCACGGTCTTGATGATCGTCTTGATGATATCAATATTCTTCCACTCGTTGAAGCCGCCGATATTATAGGTCTCTGCAATCTTGCCCTTATGGAAAATCAGGTCTATCGCGCGTGCGTGATCCACTACATAAAGCCAGTCGCGTACGTTCTCCCCTTTGCCATAGACGGGCAGCGGTTTGCGATGACGGATATTATTGATGAACAGCGGAATAAGCTTCTCCGGGAACTGATAGGGTCCGTAGTTATTGGAGCAGTTGGTGACGATGGTCGGCATGCCGTACGTGTCATGGAAAGCACGGACGAAATGGTCGGACGATGCTTTCGACGCCGAATAGGGCGAATGCGGATTGTACTTCGTTGTCTCATAGAAGAAATCCTCTCCGTACGCCAGATGATGTTCTGCCGAAGAAGCTGTGGTCGTGAACGGCGGCTCAATACCTTCGGGATGGGTCATCTGCAAAGCGCCATAGACCTCATCGGTCGAGATATGATAGAAACGCTTTCCTTCGTATTTCTCCGGCAGGGACTCCCAATACAGTTTGGCCGCCTGCAGCATAGAGAGGGTACCCATCACATTCGTGCGGGCAAAAGTGAACGGGTCTTTGATAGAGCGGTCCACGTGGCTCTCAGCCGCCAGATGGATGACGCCGGTGACGTGCTCTTCTTTCATCAAGGCAAAGATGGTGTCAAAATCGCAGATGTCGGCACGCACGAAGCGATAGTTAGGCTTATCCTCGATGTCCTTGAGGTTCGCCAGATTCCCTGCGTAGGTCAGTTTGTCCACATTGATGATGCGGTAGTCCGGATATTTATTCACGAACAGACGCACTACATGACTTCCGATAAATCCGGCTCCGCCGGTGATGATGATGCTTTGCATATGTTAATAAATTAAAAATTGGTCGTTAGTCGTTAGTCGATGGTCGATAGTCAACTGGTATACTAGTCTACTAGTCAACTAGACTTTATATCACGTATCTCACTTGTTTGAAGTGGTATTTTCGTTCTTTACCCTGTTGGTCTTGCAGGACGATCTCTCCGTCTGGCAGGATATCTGCGATGCGGGCGAGGAAAGGTGACTTATCAAACCTCTCCCCGTCCCTCTCCTCAAGAGAGGGAGAGTAGTTCATGGTGGGCGCAAGACTCACTTCGCGCTCTATGAAGCGCCAGAAACCCTCTTTGCGGTAGAGGTGCTCGCGGTAGTACGTCCATACCTGCTCTTCGCTCATCGCCTCTGCGGTTTCGATCTGAGTCATCAGCGCTTGCATCAAGGCATCTATATTGGTCTCTGCGCCGGTGATGAGTTTCATCGAGACGGGGTTCGGGGCGTTAGAGACGAAAGTCGTCTGGTTAACGTTCAGCCCTATGCCGGCGATAGAGTATTTCACTTCATTCCCGATAATGGCGTTCTCTATCAGTATTCCCGCTACTTTCTTGTCCTGCCAGTATATATCGTTTGGCCACTTGATAGTTAGATCGGCTTCTTTGCCCAAGGGCACGATTAACGCTTCGCGATTTTCGCCTGACAGAGTACAGACCGGCTTTGCCTGACAGAGTACAGACTGGATCACTCTATGCACCGCCACGGAGACGAGGACGTTGAGGTAGAACAAGTCTTTTCTCGGCGGTAAGAGGATGGAGCACAGGAGGTTTTTTCCTTCCTCGCTCTCCCATCTGTTGCCGGCCTGGCCTCGTCCGGCAGTCTGGAAGCCCGTGTAAAGAAACCGCTCGCCTTCCGGCCATTCGCCTTTCGCCAACAGTTCCTTCATCAGGGTATTGGTACTCTCTGTCCTTTCAACTTTCACTTTTCCCCTTTCTCCTTGCACAAGTCAAGCAAGTATTGCTGGATCACATTCTGTACATTCTTTGCTTTCCCCGGTGCCGAGTTGATGAGTACGGCAAAGACCCAAGTATCGCCATTTGGTCTGTCAATATACCCTGCGAAATTCTTTGTTCCAGCTATTGTGCCGCTCTTCGCATGAATACGACCCTCCAATGCCGTCTTCGGGCAAAGCGATTTGAGAGTTCCGCTCTGTCCGCTGACCGGAAGGGACTCCATCCATGCTTCTTTATTGGTACTGCTCGCCATGATGGTCAAGAGTTGGACGAATGCTTTCGCACTCACCGCATCCTGCGGGGCTAAGCCGCAGCCATCCTTGATGATGGCATTCTGCACCGCTACTCCGCGACGACGCCAGAAATCACGAAGGATCTCCTGGCTGTTATGGATAGTTCCGGGTAAGGTAAAGCGGGTTCCCAGATAGCGGAAAAGCGCTTCTGCATAGAGGTTGTTGGAGTTCACATTCGTCTCCTTGATAATCTCGGAGAGCGGTTCAGAATAATGGATATATACTTCCGTGCGTGGCGGCGTAAGGGCGTAGTAATCCGGTTCATAGTTCGCTTCGTCCCTTACTTTCACTCCAGCGTCCCGCAGTCTTTTCGTCAAATGGCGTGCCAAAAGCAAACCTGGGTTTGGCAAGTCCCCTTTAACACCGAACGTACCGAGGTTAGAGGGCACCGCTCCTGTCAAATAGCGCTCGCGGCTATACGGCAGACCGCTGACGAAAGCTCCATCGTAGGTGATCTTATCGCAGCGGATCCGGTTGATAAAATAGATATCCTCCACTTCAGGTTCGGTCTTCACCACTTTCGCTACCGTGCCGGGTTCTCCACTCTGGAGCACAATATTCATCGTGTTCCCGTAATAATTGAGTGAGAAGATACCCGGTGCATAGTAGTTTCCTGCGTCCTCACAGAGCCAGCCCGGGTTTTGCGCTTCGCCGTCAAGCATCGTCATGTCGGCTATAACAGCCCCTTCAATACGGTTGATCCCCGCAGCTTGGACCGCCTTAACCCATTTGTCGAGAAAAGCAGTCCTTCCTTTCCATCCCAAAGAGGGATCACACCCTCCACGAACATACAGGTTGCCACGTAGCGTACCGTTTTCTATTGAGCCGTTGTACTCCAAGACCGTCGGGAAGCGAAAACCGGGACCTAAAATCTCCAGTGCCGCTCCCGTCGTCAGAAGTTTCATGACGCTCGCCGGCGGGACGACCTTGTCTGCGCGGTACGAGTCGATCACCTCCCCTGTTGAGAGGTTCTGTACCAACACTGACATATTCGCCTGCCCGGTGATGGGATGGCTCGTCAGGAAATTGACGGAGAGCAATATACTAAGAAAGATATTCATGCATTGCTTTGGCTGCCTTGCGGCCGTCGGACATAGCGAGGATGACTGTTGCGCCACCACGTACTATGTCTCCGCCCGCGAAGATGGTCGGTATAGCGGATTGCATCTCGTCGTTGACCACGATCGTTCCCTTGCGGCTGATCTCCAAACCTTCGACGGACGACGGAATAAGCGGGTTGGGGCTTACGCCGACCGCTACGATCACGAGGTCCACAGGGATAGTAAGCGTTTTGCCTTCTACGGGCACCGGGCTGCGACGACCTGACTCATCGGGTTCGCCCAGTTCCATTACCTGAAGCACGGCCTCGCATACACGTCCGTTCTCGTCCGCATGGTACTCAATCGGGTTATGAAGCGTCATGAACTCGATACCTTCCTGCTTGGCATGGTGTACCTCTTCGATACGTGCCGGCATCTCTTCTTCGGAGCGGCGATAGATGATCATCGCGTGTTCGGCTCCGAGACGTTTAGCGGTACGTACAGCATCCATGGCGGTGTTACCGCCACCGATGACGGCGACGTTCTTGCCATAAAGCAGCGGCGTGTCGGTAGCGGGATTGGAGGCGTCCATGAGGTTGACGCGGGTGAGGTATTCATTGCAGGAAAGAACACCATTCAGGTTCTCACCGGGGATATTCATGAAGCGCGGCAGACCGGCTCCCGAGCCGACGAAGATACCCTTGAAGCCTTGTTCCTCCAGTTCCTTGACAGAGATCGTCTTACCGATGATCGTGTCCGTATGGAAGTGCACGCCGAGAGCACGAAGACCGTTAATCTCCGTGTCCACGATGGAATTAGGCAAACGGAACTCCGGAATACCATATTTAAGCACACCGCCTATCTCGTGCAGCGCCTCGAAGACATGTACTTCGTAACCATACTTAGCGGCATCTCCGGCGAAAGTCAAGCCGGCAGGACCAGAGCCGACCACGGCGATTTTCGCCGTTGTATTTGAGATTTGAGATTTGACATTTGAGATTTGGGGCTGCGCATTGGCGTAGTCGGCGCAGAAGCGCTCGAGATAACCGATGGCGACGGGCTGGTGGCCCATCTTGAGATGGATACAGTTGGCCTCACATTGTTTCTCCTGCGGGCATACTCGACCGCACACAGCGGGCAGGGAAGAAGACTCCTTAATAACAGCCGCAGCTCCGAGGATATCACCCGTTTCAAGCTTCTTGATAAAGCCCGGGATATTGATGTTCACCGGACAGCCCTGTACGCAAGTCGGGTTCTTACAGTTGAGGCAACGATGTGATTCGGTGATGGCCTGTTCGAACGTCAGACCCTGGTTGACCTCCTCATGCAGCGATTTGACGCGCACTTCGGGACGCAGTTCCGGCATCTGTACACGGGGAATGGCTACACGGTCCTTAGGCTTGCCGTCAAAAGGTTCAACCGGTGTTACTTCCGTCTTACAGAGGCTTTGACCGTCGTTCGACCGTCGTTCGACCGTCGTTCGACTGTCGTTTTTAGAGGCTGAATAAACCTCCATTGCCGCTGTCTCTTCCGCCTTGTAGGATTTCATGCGTGAGAGCATCTCGTCCCAGTCCACGCCGTGGGCGTCGAACTCGGGTCCGTCCACGCAGACGAATTTGGTTTTACCGTCCACGGACACACGGCATGCGCCGCACATTCCGGTGCCATCGACCATGATGGTATTGAGGGAGGCTTCCGTCGGGATATTATATTTGGCGGTGGTGAGCGCGACAAACTTCATCATGATAGCCGGACCGATGGTGATACATTTATTGACGGTCTCTCGGTTGATGACTTCCTCGACGCCTACGGTTACCACTCCCTGTTTTCCCATCGAGCCATCATCGGTCATGACGATCAGTTCGTCCGACCATCGGGACAGTTCATCCTTGAGGATGATGAGGTCTTTGTTCCGGGCAGCGAGGACGGTAATCACTTTGTTTCCGGCTTTCTTGAGTGCCTCAGCGATCGGTAACATCGGCGCAGCGCCAACCCCTCCGCAGGCACAAACGACTGTGCCGTAGTTCTCAATCCGCGTCGCCTTGCCTAGCGGGCCTACCACGTCGTGAATACAATCGCCCGGATTGAGCGCCAGCAGTTTATGCGTGGAAACGCCTATCCGCTGCACGACGAGCGTGATCGTACCTTTTTCAATATCCGCGCCGGCGATCGTCAAGGGCACACGTTCGGATTGTGCGTCCACACGGATGATGACAAAATGTCCGGCTCTGCGGCTACGCGCAATGAGCGGAGCTTCCACTACGAGCTCCGCTACATTGTCCGAGAAAAATCTCTTGGATAAAATTCGATTCATTTAGAAATATTTTGTTTCTTTTCCTACGATGGATGAGAGTAAGTTATTGGCTAATCGGGAAGCACCGAAACGGAAGGACTCGTTGTTGAGCCACTCCTCACCGAGGACCTCCTTAACCAAGGTAAAGTGTTGTACAGCCTCTTCGGTAGTCGAAACACCTCCGGCAGGTTTGTAGCCCATCTTGATACCGGTTTTCTCTTTCCAAGCCTTGATAGCCTGACACATCACGAAGGTAGCCTCCGGCGTTGCGCTGACTGCGATCTTACCGGTAGAGGTCTTGATGAAATCGCATCCGGCAGCCATCGAGAGGATCGATGCTTTCCAGATATTCTCTGCACTCTTGAGCAGACCCGTCTCGAGAATCACTTTGAGGTGTTTGTCTCCGCAAACGGCTTTGAGTTCGCTGATCTCATCGAAGCACTCCTGATAGTTGCCCTCGAGGAATTTTCCGACAGAGAGGACGATATCAATCTCGGTAGCTCCCGCCTTGATAGCCATAGCGGTCTCCGCCACCTTGACCTCCAGGAAAGTCTGCGATGCAGGGAATCCTCCGCTGACACAAGCGATATTGAATTTCGGGTCCTTCAGCGCCTTACGCACGTACTCCGCCATAGCGGGATAGACACAGATAGCCGCAACATTCGGGATGCCCGGAAAATCTTTCTCGAAGTTATTGACTGCGTTCGCCATCTTCTCTACTTTAGCGATGGTATCGTCAGCACTAAGCGTCGTGTAGTCAATCTGATGGAGGCACTCCTTCCAAACCTCCACATTATTATTCTCAGCAAAATGTTTTGCTTCGATCTCAGCAACTTGAGCTTTTACTTGCTCATCGGTAAACGGGCAGGGGTACTGCGCAAATAATTCTTCAAAATTCATGGTGTATAGGAATTAGAAATTAAAAATTAACAATTAACAATTAGAAATTACGCTTCGTTCGTATTGATCTCCGGATCATCTTGCAGACGTCCGATGACAGTTTCGTTACCACGCACGGCCTCGCCAACGGTAACGAACATCTCGGTATTGAGCGGGAGATACATGTCCACACGCGAGCCGAGTTTGATAAAACCGAGGTGGGTGTTCCGATGGGCCTGATGTCCGACCTTCGCATAAGTGACGATACGTCGAGCCATGGCTCCAGCGATCTGACGAATAGCAACCTGCACTTTCGAAGGCGTCTCGATAACCACAAGCGAACGTTCGTTCTCGGTACTTGATTTCGGCAACCATGCGCCCATATGACGACCCTTCTGATGCTCTGAAACGAGGATATTACCCTCGATCGGATACCAGTTGGCATGGACATTGAAGGGCGACATAAAGATCGACACTTGCAGTTTGGGTTCGTGGAAATACTCAGTTTCCTCAGTCGGCTCCACCACTACCACTCGTCCGTCCGCCGGAGCGATGATAAAATTCGGATCATCAATCTCCAACACTCGAACCGGGTTGCGGAAGAAATAAGTTACAAACACTAACAGCATGGCCGCTAAAGCTAAAGTCACGCCGAAAATCCATTGCATCTCCATCTCCGTTGTCAGCATGTACACCGGGATGTTGATCAAAAACAGGAGCAGCACTGTACCAACAATCAGTCCGCGTCCTTCTCTGTGTATTCTTGGTCTTTTCATATCAGGAAAAAAAATCTATTAGTCTTTATTGCCACATCGCATAAGGGAACTGCGCCAGCATGTCCGCCGCCTGATCAATTCCCTGCTGGAGTTTTTTCTCCACCATAAACTTAAACATAACGGGGATGTCCGCCTTGATGGTCAGTTTGATACGTGTATCCGTCGGACTGAGGCCTTTGAGCTGGATCCACATGTTCGCGTCCATCGGAATTCCCTCGACGCCGAACTTGACGGTATCATTCTCGATACGATCGACTATAGCAATGCTGATTTTTTGCGCCAAACCGTCCACTTTGACCCGGACACGATCCGGCTCAATCTCCATTTCCTGTACTTTGTCCTTGGGGATCAAGTCCTTCACTTTCTCCAGGCTGCTCATGTCGCTGAGCACGCGGTACACCTGCTCAATCGGACAGGGCGAAGAGGTAATTTTGCTCTCGTACTTACTTTCTGCCATACTTACGCATTTTAATTTTGCTGCAAAGGTACAACAAAAATTGCACATATGCAAGCGTTCCGGCATTTTTTATCCAATAAAATAGATTTTTATCTATAGAATGGGGCGCTTAGGTACGTAAAGGGTAATTTTTGCGGAGTATCTCGAACTGGTCGGGACGGGCTTTGAGAGCCTTAGAAACGCGCGCCAGCCATCCCGGAGCGGAATCACCTTGGGTTGCCCGGGATGCAGGGAGTACCATCTTGGGGAGGCGGAAGGTATCAGCAATACAGTCCAAGCACATCTGCGTGGCGTTGCGTTTGCCTTGTTCGGAATAGCCGGCGATGTGCATAGATGCCAGACGGGCATGTGCCAGCACTGCAGTATCCATATCAGGCTCGTTCTCCCATGTATCCAAGATATAGGGATGCCCGCTACGGAGGAGCGCTTGCTCGTCCACAACGCCTCCACGCGCAGCGTTAATAATGAGTGCATCAGGCTTGCAGTTGTTCAAGAAGGCCTCGTCGCAAAGATGGTAAGTAGGAAAATCTCCATGCCGGGTGAACGGTACATGGAAGGTAACAATATCGCTATTCTTTGCGATTTCATCGAGAGAATTTCCTATTCCTTTAGGTGGGTCATTAAGCAACACACGGAAACCTTTTCGCTCCGCCATCTTCGCTACAAGACTTCCTACATGCCCAACTCCAACAATACCTATACATAGACCGCCTTCGGCTGTAAGATATTCGTTTATCGCTTCTTCGATATAATCGCAGACGGCCTGCGCATTACAACCGGGACAGGACATCCATTGTATGCCGTTTGCCTCGCAATAAGCGGTGTCAATATGGTCGAAACCGATGGTAGCCGTACACACCAAGCGCACCTTGGATCCTCGCAGCAAAGACTCATCCACTTTGGTTCTCGTGCGTACGACGAGCACATCCGCCTCACGCACTGCCGAATCATCGATTTCTTCCGGTTTCATCGGAAAAATATCGACACTCTGCCATGCGTTTTGAACCGCCTCTACGAGATAAGGGATATTGGAGTCAAGTACGATGGTCATAGCTGACGGATGATGTACGAAAGACGATTTAGTATTTGATGTTATCAATCAGGCGCACCGGACCGCAATAGACGGTAACACAGCCGATGGCATGATCGAACGTGCTCGTCGGGAGTAAGGTTGTCTGATCCACGATCTCGTAATACTCCACTTCGAGTCCCTCGACCGCATTAATAGTATCAATCACCCGCTGCTGCACTTGCGCTACGGTCGCACCTTCTTCTTTCGCCCATTTCAACGAAGAAAAAAGCGTTTTTGAGATTGCCAATGCTGTCTCTTTTTCTTGCGCCGAGAGACGTTCGTTACGGCTGGAGAGTGCGAGACCGGATTCTTCGCGCACAATCGGACAATCGATGATTTGCAGATTACCGAATGTACCCGCCATCGAGCTCCGCTCCACCATATGATGGATGATCGCTAATTGTTGAAAATCTTTCTCTCCGAAATAGCCTTTATCGGGCTGAACAAGGTAGAAGAGCCTGCTGACGACCTGTACCACTCCATTGAAATGCCCGGGACGCATCTTTCCCTCCATCACTTTGTCAAGGCCGGCAAAGTCAAACTCGAAGGTTGTATTCATCTCCTCGGCGGAATACATCTCCTCGGGCGTAGGAGCAAAGACATATTGTGCGCCGATAGAACTGAGCAATTCAGCGTCGCGCTCGATATTACGGGGATACTTCGCCAGATCCTCTTTGTTGTTAAACTGCGTAGGGTTCACGAAGACCGAAACGACACAAATATCGTTCTCTTTCACTGCTCGTTTGACGAGCGATGCGTGCCCCTGATGCAAGGCCCCCATAGTGGGTACCAAGCCAATCGTTTTGCCTGCCTTTTTGCACTCCTGCACGGCGGCCTGCAAATCCTGTTTTGTGGTGATAATTTTCATATATATTTCGTTATTTTTTCGAAAAAACATGCAAAGATAGTCAAAATTCCTCGAAAAATAAAATTTTTCGTCACTTTTTTTGTATTTTTTTTCGATATATCAAATTTTTTTCGTACCTTTGCAATGCGAAAAAGTGTATTTACCTATGAAAGAGCCGAATCGTATCCTTTTTATCTCGCAGGAGATTAATCCTTACCTGGTAGAAGAGACCCCCATTCGATTGCTTAATCGTCAGCTGCCGGAGTACTTCCAGTCTCATGGATTTGAGACTCGTACGTTCATGCCTAAATTCGGTGAGATCAACGAACGCCGGAATCAGTTACATGAGGTTATTCGTTTATCGGGCATGAATCTGATCATTGAGGAATCCGACCATCCGCTGTTAATCAAAGTAGCGTCCATTCAATCGGCGCGTATTCAGATTTATTTCATCGACAACGATGATCTTTTCCATCGTCGCAAGGGCGTGTGTGACGAGCATGGAGCGGAATACGCGGACAATGATGACCGCGTGATCTTCTATGCGCGGGGTGTGATAGAGACGGTGAAGAAGCTCCGTTGGACACCGAATATCATTCTGTGCTCCGGATGGATGAGTGCGCTTGCTCCATTGTACTTAAAGAAAACATACAGCGACGAGCCTTTCTTCGCTAATTCGAAGATCGTGCTGATGCTGGATGACAATGAATATACCAAAGCTTTCCCCACTGCGTTTACGGACAAGTTGCGTATCGAGGGTATCAGCAATACGGATGTCCGCTCAATAGCAGGTTTCCCAGTCGGATACGAGGAACTGATGCGATTAGCGATTGATTTCTCCGATGCGGTTGTCTATGCCGCTCCGCAGGTGAACCAGCGCTTGGTAAACTACGCAGAGACGAAGGGTATTCCCACCCTGCCCTACAAGGCAACGGAGGACATTAACGAGACATGCAAACGCCAGTGGGAATTCTACCAGACTTTATTAGAGAGCAATGAATAAAAAGATTGCGTTTATTGGTTTTTTAGTCACTCTTGCCTGCTGCTGGACGGCCTGCAAGAATGATGTATCCAGTGCGGGTCAAGCCGTGCTGGATGACGACGATGCAGTGGTCGTATATGTAGATACATTTCCCCTGACCTCCGGTATTGACAGTTGTGCGGCAATTATCTCACAGGCGGACTCGTTCCTGTTAGGCGAGATTGAAACCGACTACGGCTTGCTGCGCAGCGCTATCCTGACGCAGTTAGCCTGCCCAACGGGCTATCGCTATCCGGCAAATGCCGAGGTGGACTCTATCTGCCTGTTCATGTATTACGGCTCCTGGATAGGTGATCCGAAATCGCCGCTCGCTATCAATGCGTATTTGATGGATAAAAAGACGTTTAACTACACCGGTACGTATCCCACGGATCTGAATATCGATGATTATTTTATCGATCCGCAAAACAAAATGCCGGTGCTCGCCAACTACAGTATCGTCGTAGCCTCCGAGAAACTGGACTCTATCATGAATGACGAGGGCGTTTATATCCCTGCGCTGCGCATGAAGGTGAATGATGATTTCCGGGATTATTTCTGGGGTATCAAATCCTTTACTGATCAAGACGATTTCAATCAGAAATTCAAGGGTCTGTTGATTGAGTCTTCGTTCGGTTCCTCCACGATGCTCAATATATCCGATATCGCGCTGGGTGTATTCTATCATTTCAAGTATGAGCGCATCCCCGGCGATCCGACATCGGATACAACGGTCCATGACATGAAAGCGTTCTACGCCAACTCAGAGGTTCGTACGGTGAACCACTTGGCTTATCCGGACAAGAAAGAATGGATCGACCGTCTCAAACAGGACTCCGACACCTATAATTATATTATCGCACCCGCGGGCGCGTACACGCGTATCTCCTTCCCGATGGGACGCATCTCGGACTCGATCATGCAGCACATGGTAGATACTTTTGCCGGCCTCGAGGTGCAGACCAAGCAGCCTTATGTCAATAAGGCGGAGGTGCGTATCACGGTGACGAACAAATACGCGGGCTCCACCGCCAACATGACACGTAATGAATGGCTGCAGCCCTCTCAATACATGCTGCTGATCCGCGAATCGAGCATGAAGCGTTTCTTCGAGAACAAGGAGCTTCCTTCCGATACCTGCGCGCTACTCAGTCCTCTTGTGCAGACCACCGATTCCGCCGGAAATGCAATCTATTACTACACCTTTGATATGTCGGATTTCCTGCTCAACCAGTTGCGCAACCAGTTACGCAGTGAGATGAACGGTTATGACCTGAAGATGATGCTCGTACCGGTGAGTGTGAATATCGCCTCGACCGAGGTCAGCAACTCCACCTATTCTGCCGTGAAGCAGCTTCAGACGATGTCAGCCACCCAAATCAAATCGGCGAAGAACGGGATGAAATTCGAGATCGTCTATAGCGGGTTCTCGCTACCGTCGTTCACGGATTAGAAACGAACAAGATATAAAAAAACGCGGCTCAAACCGCGTTTTTTAATTGTGTCAATTTCTCTATCCTGAGTTTCTCTTCTACAAAAGCTTTGGTCACGGTGAAGGTCATGGTTTTACCCACCTGCTTCTTATTGGGCAGCTCGTACATGATATCCGTCATGACGGTTTCCATCAATCCGCGCAAACCGCGTGCACCGAGTTTGTACTCCAGTGCTTTATCCACGATATAATCCAGCGCATCGTCATCAAACGTGAGTGCTACATTATCCATGGCAAGCAGTTTCTTATACTGCTTCGTCAGTGCGTTCTTGGGCTCCGTAAGGATGTTACGCAATGCTTCGCGGTTAAGCGGATGGAGATAGGTGAGCACCGGCAGACGACCGATGATCTCGGGAATCAAGCCAAAGGACTTGAGATCTTGGGGCGCAATGTATTGCAGAAGGTTGTTCTTGTCCACCGATGCAGCCTGCTGCTGCGCCGCGAAACCGACCACCTGCGTATTCATGCGCTGCGATATCTTACGCTCAATGCCGTCAAAAGCCCCTCCGCAGATGAAGAGTATATTCTTGGTATCCACGTGTATATACTCCTGATCCGGATGTTTGCGCCCTCCTTGCGGCGGCACGTTGACAACGGAGCCTTCCAGCATCTTCAGCAGCGACTGCTGTACGCCTTCACCACTTACGTCACGGGTGATAGAGGGGTTCTCCGACTTACGGGCAATCTTGTCAATCTCGTCGATGAAGACAATTCCTCTCTCGGCTTTCTTGACATCGTAGTCCGAGTCCTGAAGGAGACGGACGAGGATAGACTCCACGTCTTCTCCTACATAGCCGGCCTGGGTGAGGGAAGTGGCATCGCCGATGGCGAAAGGCACTTTGAGCATCTTGGCGATGGTACGCGCCAGAAGGGTTTTTCCCGTACCTGTCGAACCGACCAGCAGGATATTGCTCTTCTCTATCTCCACATCATCATTGGTAACCTCCTGGAGCACCCGTTTATAGTGGTTATACACCGCCACGGAGAGGAAGCGTTTGGCTTCGTCCTGCCCTACGACATACTGGTCAAGAAAGTCCTTCATCTGCTGAGGCGTAGGCAGTTCCTCCTTGCTCAAAGTATCCTGTGCGGCAGCCTGCGCAGCCTGTTTGGCTTTCTCCGCCTCCAGAAACGAATGACCGGTCTCGATACAATTATGACAGATCCATACCCCGTCATAATACGTACTCGAAAACAACTGGGAGAGCGGTTTCTGCTCGTTACAGAAGAGGCACAGCCCTTTATCCTTATTCTTCGCCATTACCCTTTATGCGTATAGACCTTGTCAATCATTCCGTACTCGAGCGCCTCGGCGGCAGTCATCCAGTGGTCGCGGTCTGCGTCCTGACGGATCTGCTCCATTGATTTGCCGGATTTATCGGAGATGATCTGATAGAGTTCATCTTTGAGTTTGAGAATCTCCTTGGCCGTTATCTCGATATCACTGGCTTGGCCCTGGATACCACCAAGAGGCTGATGGATCATGACACGACTATGGGGCAGCGCAGCACGCATTCCCTTCTCTCCGGCCACGAGCAACACCGCTCCCATCGAAGCAGCCAGGCCGGTGCAGATAGTAGCCACTTTAGCCTTGACAAACTGCATCGTGTCATAGATACCCAATCCGGCATAAACCGAACCGCCCGGCGTATTGAGATAGAGATTGATATCGCGCTCGCTATCCACCGAGTCCAGATAGAGCAGTTGAGCCTGGATCACATTGGCTGTGTAGTCGTTCACCTCTGTACCGAGGAAGATGACACGATCCATCATCAAGCGGCTGAACACATCCATCTGGGTTACGTTCAATTGACGCTCCTCCAGAATCGTAGGCGAGATATAGCCGCCGCTCGCGCGGGTCTGATCCATACTACGAGACATTACTTTCTCGACATGCATGGAGTTCAAACCCTGCGAAGCAGCAAATTTCAGAAAATCATTGGACATAAATGTCAAATTTCAAATCTCAAATTTCGAGTTATTTTTTCTCAGCTTTCGCTTCAGCGCGTTTTGCCTGTGACATCTGGATGTCATAAGCGATCGGCGAAGCGATGAACAGAGATGACCATGTACCTACGATCACACCCATAAGGAGTGCAAATACGAATCCCTGAATAGTCTCACCACCGAATACGAAGATCGCCAACAATACCACGAATGTGGACATAGAGGTCGAGAACGTACGGCTCAGTGTATTATTCAAGGCGTCGTTGATATTCACTTTCTTCTCGCGTTTCGGATAGAGGTTATTGTACTCACGAATGCGGTCGAAAATAACCACAGTGTCGTTGATCGAATAACCGATAACGGTCAGGATAGCCGCGATGAAGGCTTGGTCGATCTCCATGGAGAAAGGCATGATCTTCCAGAGGATCGCGTAGAGACCAAGGATGATCACTGTATCGTGCGCCAGAGCTACCAATGCACCTACCGAGTAAGCGAAGTTGCGGAAACGGATGAGGATATAGAGGAAGATCACAACAAGCGCAGCGAGCACAGCCCAGATAGCGCTGGTAGTGATATCATCAGCGATAGCCGGACCTACTTTCTGGCTGGACATGATACCTACGTTGGCATTCGACTCCGTAGAGTGGAAGTCCTCGAAGGTGATGTCTTCGCCGAGGAACGGCTTGCATCCCTCGTAGAGCAGACCCTCGATATACTCGTCCGCCTCGGCGTTGTCCTCGTGGATACGGTAGTTGGTGGAGATACGAACCTGGTTGGCGTCGTTACCATAGGTGATGACATTCAGTGAGAAGGTCTCGTCGCCCTCCAGGGTAGCCTTGAAGGTATTCTCCAGACTCTCGCGTACCTCCTGGGTATTGATGTTATTATCGAAACGAACGACATAGTTACGTCCACCGGAGAAGTCGATACCGAGGTTCAGTTTACCGAAAATATGCGGTTCCAGACCTAAAATAGCGAAGATCACCAGCGCACCGGAGAGGCAGTACGCCCACTTGCGTGCAGCCACGAAATCGAAGTGCATGTTTTGGAGGAAGTTCTTCATCAGTTTGGTGGTGAAGCTCAGTTCCTTAGCATTCTCACGGTTAGCGTAGTCCTCAAGCAGCAGACGGGTGATGAACACAGCGGTGAGGAACGAAGAAACGATACCGATCATGTAGGTAACAGCGAAGCCCTTAATAGGACCTGTACCGAAGATAGCCAGGATAGCACCGGTGAGGAACGAGGTTACGTTCGCATCCACAATAGCGCTGATGGCACCCTTGAAACCATCCTCAATAGCCTTACGCATACCCTTACCGGCACGCAACTCCTCGCGGATACGCTCGTAAATCAGCACGTTACCATCGACGGCACAACCCATCGTCAGCACGATACCGGCAATACCCGGCAGCGTCAATACGGCGCTGAACGAAGCGAGGATACCCAAGAGCAGGAAGACGTTACAAACGAGTGCTGCATCGGCGATGAGACCCGGGATCCAGCCATAGTAGAAAATCATATAGATCAGGATGAGGCAGAAACCCAGTACGAAGGACCAGAGACCCGACTGAATAGCCTCGCGACCCAGCGACGGACCTACTACGCTCTCCTCGATGATGCGGGCAGGAGCCGGCATCTTACCGGATTTAAGGGTGTTCGCCAAGTCTTTTGCCTCTTCTACGGTAAAGTTACCGGTGATCTGGCTGTTACCGCCTGCGATCTCGGTCTGTACGGTCGGGAAGGAATATACATATCCGTCGAGCACGATAGCTACCGACTTACCGATATTATCTTTGGTCAGACGCTGCCAGGTCTTAGCTCCCTCGGCATTCATCGACATCGATACATTGGCGTATGCGCTGAGTTGCGAGAAATCCGCACGAGCGTCAGTGATCACATCTCCCTCAAGGGAAGCACGACCGTCACGCTGTGCCTTAAGCGCTACGAGCTGATAGTATGCACCTGCCTCGTCAATGGCTTTTACCGTCCAGTAGAAACGTGCGTCACGCGGGAGTACAGCCTTGGCGATCTGCGAGTTGAGCATAGCGTTCACTTTTGCGGTGTCCACGTAGTGAACCGTACCGATTACCGGGCCGCGGTATGCCTGACCGGCCTGATTGATGGACGGGTTGAGGATGGCAAAGAGCGGGTTGTTCTTCTTGTACTCAGCGATCTGTGCCTCCTGGTCGGCCTCTGCCGTTGCAGCGGAATCGCCCAGCAACTCTGCAAGATCGTCGTTCTCTGCCTTCGGTGCCTCTTCTGCCTTCGGTGCCTCAGCAACCTCTGCTGCTTTTGCCTCTTCGCCAGCCTCAGCTACGTTCGTAGCAGCGAACTCACGGTTGATCTGAGCCAGCATCGGAAGAAGATCGGAAGCCTCGTACGTCTCCCAGAACTCGAGGTTAGCAGAACCCTGGAGCAGTTTACGAACACGCTCCGGCTCTTTGATACCCGGGAGCTCAATCAGAATACGCCCCGGCTGAGCAAGTTTCTGGATGTTCGGCTGAACAACACCGAAACGGTCGATACGCGTACGGAGCACGTTGAAGGAGTTCTGGATAGCGCCGTCCACCTCTTCGCGGATCACTTTCTCCACCTCGGCATTCGTCGAGTTAAGCGTCACTTTGTCCTTGAGCTCGAAAGTAGAGAAGATAGTAGCCAACTGGCCTTCGGGATCAATCTCCTTGTACGACTCGATGAAGAGCGTAACGAAATCGGCTCCGCTGGCTTTTTGTTTTTGTTTCGCTGCAGCGAGTGCTGCTTTGTAGTTCGGCGTCTCGTTGTGACCGCTGAGGGCGTCCAGAATGTCCGGAACAGAAACCTCCATCGTCACGTTCATACCGCCCTTGAGGTCCAGACCGAGGTTAATCTCTTTCTCTCGGCACTCCTTGAGGGTATAACCACACCAAACTTTCTTGGCAGCAATCGAGTCCAAATACTGATACTCTTTAACTGCATCACCTGCCGCATACTTTTTAGCAGCCTTGTCATAATGGCTGGTTACGAGCGAAAACGACAGGTAAAAGGCGCATACCAACGCAAGGCATGCCGCCAATGTTCTAACAAGTCCTTTGTTTTGCATAATTGATTTTTGTTATTTGTTATTATTAATTTTATGCATGGTTTTTCGCATGTACGCATCGCCTATCTACGCGCACGACACACAAAAAGTGCGCAAAGGTACAAAAAAAAAATGACATGTGCAAATACAAATGTCACTTTTTTTCGATTTTCATACATTTCGGGCCGTTTCAGACCTGATTTATGCTATTTTTTGCTTCTTTTCTTTTATTGCAAAGGCGTTAATGGATATACCACGTTGACGATGAATATATTCGCCGCAAGGATGATAATATTCATTATCAGACCTATCCGCAGGAAATCGCTAAAGCGATATCCACCGGGTCCATAGACGAGCATATGGGTAGGAGAACCTATCGGTGTGGCAAAACTACTGCTGACAGCTATCATCAGGGCTATCAAGAAGGGATAGGGTTCGTATCCCAGTTTGACGGCCGCCTCATACATGATAGGAAAGAACATGGCTCCCGCAGCGGTATTGGAGATAAACTCCGTGATGAAGGTACCGGCAAAACAAACCGCCGTCATTACCACGATCGGGTTGGTGCCGCATATATCCAATATACCATTCGCCATACGTTCAGCGATACCTGTTTTCTCGATAGCCAATCCCAGGACGGCACTACAAGCGAACACCATCAATATATCCCAGTTGATGGAGCGCATCGCCTGCTCGGGAGTGCAGCAACGGAAGATAAGCATCGCCAACACCGCTAAGGTTGCGCATTTGAGCAGTGACATCACGCCAAGCGCAGAAAGCGCCACCATTGCAATCATGATGAAGGTTGAGACAAAGGTCTTCCAACCAATATTAGGCAGCTCCTCCGAGTCAAAGAAATGCAGATCACGACTTAATGCTTTTGTATCCGTCCGGAACTCGTTCATACTCTCAAGAAGGAGCGTGTCACCGGCTTTGAGCACCACATCCCTCGGCGACTGCTCCAGACGTTTGCCGCGACGGCTGACTGCCACCAAGGTTACTTTATTCTCTTTCTCAAATCCGTTTGTCCCCATCGTGGAACCGATGAGATTACTTCCGAAAGTGACATACGCGGTACGCAGCATGTGAGCGTTTCGCTTCACCTCTTTAAGACTGAATACATGATGAATGGAATTGACCAGTCCATGCGTTTTCTCCAGTTCGAGCAGTTCCGCAATTTGGCCGGCATACACCAGACGATCCCCGCCCATGACGGGCTCGTCGTCCGGTACGGGTGAGATAATAGATTCTCCGTCAAAATGGCGTATTTCGATAAGACTACCTCCCGCCACCGTGCTGAGTCCGGCTTCGGCGATAGTCTTTCCTATATTGGGGTTATCCGAAGGAACCAGCATCTCTACCGTGTATTCGCCGGTATCCTCAAATTCCTCCTCAGGAGATTTTCTATTGGGCAAGAGACGCCTCATGGCGATGATTGAAAGAACGCCGACAGCCAGACAGAACAGCCCCGGAATGGTGGTAGCAAAGATATTCATAGCCTGCCCTGTTTGTTCCTCATACAGTCCGCTGATAATCAGGTTTGGCGGCGTACCAATCAGGGTACACACGCCTCCCATCCCGGAGGCATAACTAAGCGGAATCAGGAGTTTTGAAGGCGTTATGCCGAGTTTCTTCGACCACATCTTCACGATGTTCACGAACAGGGCGACAACGGTAGTGTTGCTCAAGAACGAACTCAAAGCCGCGACAGGCAGCATCAATCGTACCACCGCCTTAGGATATGTTTCCGGAGTACCAAGCAGATTTCTCACTATCCATTGCAGCACCCCCGTGTGAGTCAGTCCTGCGATAACAACGAACAGCACGCCTACGACCACCACCGAGGTCTGACTGATACCGGAGAGGGCTTCCTTGGTATCAAGGACCCCCGTGACAAACAAAACACCTATCGCCATGAGAAAGACGATATCCGAGCGCAACTTGGTAAACAACAGAACGGAGAACATCGTCAGTACCGTTCCGATAGTTATCCAAGCATCCAATCCAAATCCCAAAAACATTATCTCTATTGACAAAAAACGGCTGCAAAATTACTGCTTTTTTTCGATATATGCAAGAAAAATCAAAGGATTTTTATACTAATGTCGAAAGACGCACACCTTGCAGGATGGTTTCGAACAGTATGCTTGCATGTATCTTAATCATCGAAGAATCCTAATTGGCTGATAGCGGTTAGCATCCGGTTGACATAGGCTGTATCGGGTGTGGACCAATGGAAGCCCATACGGAGGAGGACGGCGGAGGTGAAGCGGTTGTTGCGCTCGATAGCGACCGCTTTTTGTCCGTGTGTCATGTCTTGGTATGCCAAAAGGGCTGACATAAGACTGGCTTTCTTCGGGTCCTGACTGGCATCGAGGATCGCTTGCTGGAACTCCTCATCCTCCACATAACGGATGGACTTACCGATCTTATCAAATCCCGCGAGAATATCTCCCAAGAGGTCGGTATGATTGTTAAATGGCTGGAAGACAGTCAGTTCCTTCGGTGTATGTGCAAGCAGAACAACCGCTTTGGCCGTCTCGTCCACAGGCGAGAACTCCGCCGGCGAGTCGTATTCGTCGATCGGGCAGCAGCCGAGCGTAGAGAAGACCTTCAAACGTCCCATATAACTGTTCGTCTGGAAATTCGCCTGGAACTCCCCGTCGTAGCTACGCGCCGCGAGGTTACCGACACGCATGATCTTGGCATTGAGTCCCTGACGCGCCACGGCATCGAGGATGACACGTTCTGCCAAGAACTTAGACCGCATATAGCGGTTGTCGAGGAACTGGCCGAAATAGAGCACACGCTCGGTCAGTTCGGGTACCGCCATACCGTCGCCCCTCTCGACCCAGATCTCTCCGACCGACGTAGTGGATATATGTACCAGTCGTGCACCGGTCTTGAGACAGAACTCCACGCAGCGCTCCGCACCGCCTATATTGACCTGCTCGATATCATCGGTCTTGGAGAAATGCTTCACGTTCGCCGCACAGTTAAAGACGGTGTTGATAAGACCGCTAACGCTGACAGAGATGTCGCTTGTCACGTCGCCGTTGACGACGAAAAGGCGGGTGCCAAAGAGGTCATCAAAATGGCGGTTGAAATAATAGAATAGCAAGTTACGCAGACGTCGCTCCGCGTCATGTTGGTCTTTTCCGCGAACAAGACAGGTAATGGTCTTGGCATCGGAGTCGATCAGCTCGCGCAGAACATGGATGCCTAAGTAGCCGGTAGCTCCGGTCAGGAGGACATTATCCAGTGCACAGAGGGGCGAAGTGCTATGTACAAAGTTCTCCAGGGTGTTCTTCGCTAAGACTTCATGGATGGCTGAATAGTCGAAATCCTTTTCCTCTTGTTTTTTTTCCTTTGGGTCATTTGAGTCGCCGGACAGGAACTGTGCCAGGAGACGCGGAGTCGGGTGCGTGAAGATATCACCATAAGCAACGTGTTTGCCGGCCTTGTCCGCCTCGATAATAACGCGGGTGACCATGAGCGACGTACCGCCCAGTTCGAAGAAATTATCCGTAGCGCCTATCTTATCCTGGTTGAGAATCGAAGCGAAGATATCACAGAAGAGCTTCTCGTTGTCGTTGGACGGCGCTACATACTCGCGGTCGGTATCCGTCAGTTGCGGTGCCGGCAGCGCACGTTTGTTCACTTTCTGGTTCTGGTTTAGAGGAATAGCGTCTATCTGCATAGTCGAAGCCGGTACCATATAAGGCGGCTTGCGGTCGCGGATAAAGGCATTGAGCGTCGGGATGGCGATCTTCACATCGCTGACGATATAGGCGGCGATGAACTTACCTCCGTTGGGATAGTCGAAGGCCTGGACGGTAGCGTCCTTGATACCCGGGAACTCACGAATGACCGCTTCTACCTCTTTGAGTTCGATACGGAAACCGCGGATCTTGACCTGTCCGTCCTGGCGTCCGACAAACTGGATATTACCATCCGGCAGATAACGGACGATGTCGCCGGTGCGGTAGCAGCGGAGACCATTCCATTCGATATAAGTCTCGGCGGTCTTGTCGGGACGGTTGAGGTAACCACGGCTGACCTGCGGACCGGAGACGAGCAGTTCGCCTGTCGATCCGACCGGCACGCGATGGAGGTCCTGATCGACGATAAAGAGCCGGACGTTATCCAGCGGCTTGCCAATAGGGATGTTCTTCTCCTGCTCATGCATCGGGTACGTCGTGGTGAAGATAGTACACTCGGTCGGACCGTACGCATTATGGAGTTGGTAGTTAGCCGGCGGCGCAAGGGTCGCGAGTTTCTCTCCTCCGACAGACAAATGGCGGAGCGAATGGTTGTCGCAGTTCTGCGCGAACTGGTAGCCGACCTGCGTGGTCATGAACGAATGGGTGATACCTTCCGCCTCGAAATAATGATTCAGGTCAGGCAGGTTCAGACGGATATCCTCGCCGATAATATAGACGGCGGCACCACACGTCAGCGCCGGGTACATATCCATCATGTTCGCATCGAAGCCGTACGAAGCATATGCCGCTACCTTGTCTCCGGCATGGAGATCGTAGTAGCGCTGGTACCAATGGCAGAACGCCACGAGATTGCGGTGCTCCAACTGGCATCCTTTGGGCACGCCCGTCGAACCGGAGGTATAAAGCAAGATGAATAAATCTTCCGGATGTATATTGGTGATTTTTAATTTGTCATTTGTTACTTGTAATGACTCTAACTCTTTGGTGAGCAGAACCGGTCCCTCATATTTGTTGACGATAGCACGAAGGTCTTCATCCGCAATAAGGAGAGTGGCATTCGCATCCTTCATCATGAAGTTCAAACGCTCTGCCGGATAAGACGGATCGAGCGGCTGATAAGCACAGCCGGCTTTGAGAGCCGCCAAGGAAGCGACCACCATCCATTCGGAGCGGTTGATGAGGATCGATACAACCGGTTCTTTCTTATCATTACCGATGACCTCTTTGATACGCGCCGCGATCGCGTCCGTACGCGCATCCACCTCTTTATAAGTGAGTCGCGTGTCATGATAGACAACGGCGATGTTATCGGGTGTCTCAGCCGTCTGGCGACGGAAGAGAGAGACGATGGTCTGGGTGTCGTCATACGGCACTTCGGTCTGGTTGAAAGAATCGAGTATTGCTGTCTGCTCCTCGTTGAGGAGCGAGATAGACCGCAGAGGCGCGTTCGTGTTCGCAGCGAAAGCCTGAACTGCGTTCGCCACCGACTGAGCGAGGTTGGTGATGAGTGCATCGCTGTACCATCCATTATCGAACTCAACGGCTATACTCGGTACGCCGTCCATCGGCATGATATAGAACGCTATCTTGAACTTCGGTACGTTCTGCTCCATGGTCTCGTCGGCGAAGACGGGTTTGCCAAAGACGGAGTAATTGCTCAACACGCCCATCTGGTAAGCGAACATGATCTCCGCCTTGAGGTCGTAGTCCGCGGATACGCGTGCAAACGGATAGTCCTCATGCGAGAGGGTCTGCTCGAAATTCTGCGCGTTCTCCTGGATGAACTCCTCTACCGTCTGGCTCGCTATCTTAGCGGTAAGGGCGAGGGTGTTGACGAACATACCCATGGTGTTATTAACCCGCAGGTTGCTTCGTCCGTTGGAGATGGTAGTGATGCACACCTGCTCTGTGCCGGCAAAGCGGGCGAGAGCATAATAGACTGCACTGAGCAGCACCGCAGCGGGTGTCACGCCTAACTGCGCGGCATATTTCTCCGCCGTGTTCATATCGAACGGTACGCACACACGTCCGTTCTCTCCTTGCGGCAGGGCGTTGGTGAGGTCAGGTTGGATCTCAGTGACGCTCTCTACGCCGGCGAGATGCTCTGCGAAGAAAGCCTCAGCCTTCTTGAACGCCTCCCCTTCTTGAGCCGCTTTCTGCTCCGCCACGAACTGAGGATAAGAGCACATCTCCGGCTCTATCTCACGGCCTTCGAGCAGGTCGCATAGCTCGTGAATGAAGAGGTCATAGGAGGCTCCGTCGCAAACGAGGTGGTGTATATCGCTAAGGAGGTACACGTTCTTCATCGTGCGGACGATAGCGAAGCGGAAGAGCAGGTCTTTCGACAGATTGAACGGTCGTACGAACTCATGCTTGAAAGCGTCCATCTGCGACTCATCGAGTGTCTGTTCGGGGATATTGATATTCGCCTCGTTCATCTGTTGGGTATCGATGGTCTGGATAACATCGGCCTCTTGCGTAGCAAAATGCACAAAGAGCTCGGAATGGTTGAGCACCGCTTTGCGTACCGCCTGACGCAGGGCTTCCGTCTCCACCTCTAACGGCATCTGGGTGCAGATCGGCACGTTATAGAGCGTCGAGGTCGGGTTCTTCATACACTCGAAATAGACACCCATCTGAGCAAAAGAGAGGCCTACCCCCGTCCCCTCCCTAAAAGGAGGGGTGGTTTGTGCGTCGCTTTCTCCCTTCCCTTTAGGGGAGGGTTGGGGAGAGGCTACTAGTTCCTTCAATATCTCATTCTCAATAGCCTGCAGCGTGATACCTTTGGTCATCTGTTTGGCGTCGAGTTGGACTCCGAAACGCTTGAACACTTGGGTGGCTAACTTAATGGCGGCGATGGAGGAGAGACCCATATACCGCAGGTCGGTCGTGATACCAAAATCCTCCATGTTGACGATCTTCGCAATGATGTCATGCAGTTCCTGCTCCAAGACATTGAGCGGCGCCGCAGCGGCGGTTGTCTCTGCTTCGGGTTTCGGTGCTTCGGGCTTCGGCAGGGCCCGTTTATCCACTTTCTGGTTCGGATTAAGGGGTATCTTGTCTATCTGCATCGTCACGGCAGGCACCATGTAAGGCGGTTTGCTGTCGCCGATAAACGCATTGAGTTCATCAATATTGATGGTCTGGTCGCTGACGATATAGGCAGCGATGAACTTACCGCCGTCAGGATAGTCGAAGGCTTGTACCGTCGCATCTTTGATGCCGGGGAACTCACGGATGATCGCTTCCACCTCTTTGAGCTCGATACGGAAACCACGTATCTTGACTTGTCCGTCCCGCCTGCCGACGAACTCGATATTACCGTCCTCGCGGTAGTGGACTATATCGCCGGTCCTATAACAGCGTAAGCCGTTCCACTCCACAAAGACCTCCGCGGTCTTCTCCGGCTGGTTGAGGTAACCGAGCGATACCTGCGGACCGGCTACATACAGTTCGCCGTCTGAGCCGGTAGGCACTTCCTTGCCGTCCTGACCGACGACGAAGAGTTGTGTACCGTTCGTATTGGCTTTGCCTATGGGGATGTTGGGTTCGTTCTGCGTGACAAAGAAACTGCTGACATAAACCGTACACTCCGTCGGACCATAGCAGTTCATGAGTTGGTATTGAGGCGGGTCAAGACTAATGAGTTTCTCGCCGCCTGTTCCGAGCCATTGCAAGCCCGGTATTTCGGGATAATTGAGCACAAGCTGGGTGGCCATCTGGGTGGTCATGAAGCAGTGGGTGATGTGCTCGTCCTGGATATATTGGTTGAGTCCCTCCAGGTCAAAACGGATCTCGTCGCCCACAATACAGATCGTGGCACCAGCCTGAACGCAGGACCATAGGTCCATCTGGAAGGCATCAAAACCATACCCGGCATAGGTGGCGTACTTGCTTTGCGGGGTCAAGCCGATGGCCTGAATATGAAAATCCAGGAATGCCATGAGGTTCGCTTCGCTCAACATGACACCTTTGGGAACACCGGTCGTGCCGGAGGTATAAAGCAGTACGAATGCCTCGTTACCGTCATACTTAGAAGCATCTTCGCGCATGTAGTTCAGTCGCTCTTCTGGATAGGTTCCGTCGAGCGGCATAGCGGTCAGGCCTGCCTTAGCGATCGCGAGGGGGACAAGTACCATTAGTTCATTACGGGGCACGATGAACGCTGCCACTTTGTCGCCGCAACGGGTGACGTACTGCGGATCGAGGGTGTCTGACAGACGGTCCGCCTCGGCGAAGGTAATTCGTTTGTCTCCTGCGATGCAGAAGATGTCGTTCGGCCGCTCGGCAACGTGTTTCTTGAAGTATTCGACTACGTGTTTCATCATGGGGGGGGGTAGGTTTGATTTATTCGATGGTGAAGATGTTTTGGAAACCGCTCATGCGGAAGATGTCATTGACGTCCTCATTGAGGTGGGTGACGCGGATAGAACCGCCTTTCGCCTCGGCCTCCCGCTTGAGTTGCATGAAGAAGCGCAGGCCCGCGGAAGAGATATACTCCAGCTGGGTGCAGTCGATCTCCAGCGCTTGGTCCGTAAGCGCCAGCACTTGGTTGAGTTCATCTACTTGGTTCGTCGTCGCCGTCGTGTCCAACTCGCCGATAAGGCAAACACGCGTCTCTTGGTCATTCGGTTGAATAGTGATGTTCATATTTTTAATGATTGGTGGATTGATTAATGGTGACCAGGTTGACCTGCTTAATGGTGGAAGCGAGCGTGAGGATATTCTCCCCTTCTTTCCGATCGTAGTGCATTTCATCGACGATCTGGCGGATGAGCGAGATCCCCAGACCTCCCACTTGCCGTTCGTCGGTCGCTTTGGTATTCGGTATATGCGCTGTGGGGTCAAAGGGGATTCCATCGTCCGCGAGGGTTAGGATCAGGCATTGGCTATTGGCTATTGGCTTTTGGCTATTTTTTATTGTTAGCCCCATTTTGATTTCGGTGGCCTGCGAGTAATGAAGAATATTGACCACTGCTTCTTCCGCTGCGACCTCAAACTGCTTGAGGGCTCTTTTCTCCATGCCGGCACAAAGACCGAACGTGTGTATAGCCCGTTTCATAACCGGCCACTGATCCTCGTGGCAGGTCACACACATCGTCATCGGCTGAACAGGACTTGTCTTGCGGATGGTCATGAGGGTGATATCATCCGTAGGTTCGGCTTTGCCGATGAACCGGCGGATCGATTGGTGCAGGTCCTCGCCGGTCGCCACGATCTCCGTCCATCGCTTGAGCCCTAACATCTCCCGTGCTTCATTACGCGCCTCGGTCACGCCGTCTGTATAGAGGACAAGCGTCTCTCCTTCATCAAGCATACAACCCTGCTCTACAAAACGATACCCGCCGTCGTAGCCCAGAGGGATGTTCGGCTCCATCTGAATACTGATAACTGAATCCTGACTACTGATAATCGGTGCACAATGACCGGCATTGCAGAACAGCAGTTCCCCGGTAGGAATGTGTAAACATCCGATAAAAGCCGTCACGAACGTCAGGGAGGGATTATTCTCGCTAAGAATGGCATTCATCTCTTCCATGATTTCTTTTGGAGAAGTAGCACGCACTCCTGCTGCGCGGAAGAGGTTCACTGCGGCACTCATGAAGATAGCAGCCGGAACACCTTTGCCGCTTACATCGCCGATGATGAACCATAGCTCATCTCCTTCGCGGTGAAAATCATATAAGTCTCCTCCCACTTCTCGCATCGGAACCAAGAGCGTTTGCAGTTCGATATCGCCGTTGCCTTGGGCTTTTTGCTTCTCGTTAGTATCTTTCAAAATACCCATTTGGATGTCATGGGCGATCTGCAGTTCATGCGACAACACCTTTTTCTCCGTCTCCAGGCGGGCGTTCTCACGCTCGTCACGCGTCATCCTACGAATCAACAAACCCACCACAAAGATGCCTAACACAAACACGCCAAACGACAACAAAGTGCCTAAACGGAGAGATTGAATAATATGACGTTTCGGAACGGCAGTCACCATTTTGATGTTGATTGGTTGAAGGGTCTTGCTCGTGATGATCCAACTATTGCCAAACCCGTCCGCAGGTGCTCCTTCACTCGCCGCCAAAAGGGCCCCGTTGGAACTATAGAGCATGAACACCGCCTCTTCGAAGGGCTTGAACTGATCCAGCAAGTTGTGGATCCATTTCAGACCGAAATCAATTCCTATGACGCAAATCAGTTTTCCTTCTTCATCCCGCATGGCCTTTGAATAGGTGTAGATTGGTTCATCAAAATCATCATCCCTATAAGGCGTACTCCAATACCCCTCCGTGCTTTGTACGGCTCCTTTGTACCACTCACGCTCAAAATAATCATGCTCGGCATCACCAAAGATACCGGAGATGATCGTGTCCTTTGTGCGGTAGGAGGTCAGTTCAAACCATTTTCTGAGAGGATAATAATACGGTGGAAAAGCTACATAGCAGGAATAAAAATTCGGATAGCGGTTGAGGAGTTCGCTTGTCTTGTCGTACAATTCATCCGGGTGCTTCAGGCACTTTTTCACTTTTTCTGCTATCTGGGAACTGGCATCCAGCGCATCGTACAGTTCAAAACGTAGTTTCTCCTGCGCAATCTGCATCTCCAGATCCATCTTCTCCTGCAATCGGAACCGGGTCCTGCTATAAGAGACATACGCTTGCACTCCTAATCCGACAAGGAGAAAGAGCGCAGCGATGATATGTAACTTATATCGTCTCACGGATCATGGTATTTTGCGCTGCAAAGGTACTGCTTTTTTTCGATATATGCAAATTTTTCTTTAAAAAATTCAATTTCGCACCCAAGTCTGATTGCGTCCGAGGAATCCGCGCTTGTCGAGTGAGCCGCGCAAGATAAGGGTGCCGTCCTTCGGAGTGATCTTACCGTAGTAGAACTTACCCGACTCCGGATCCAGCACCTGCCCTCCGTACAACTGGTTCTTGTCCGCATCGTACTTCATGCCGCGGATGATTACCAATCCGACCACCGGCTTGTTATGATCCGCACCTTCGCATTTGACACATTGGGCCTCTGGGTCTCCTACTAACAGTTGGGCGATCTTACCGTAATACAACCCGTCCGTTGCCTTGTAGATATGCACTACCGAACGATGTTCGCCGGTCTTGTCGTCCACGGTCTTCCAATCGCCGAGGATCTGATTCACTTGCGCCGAAACGCTTAACAGGCACGCACTCATACATGCCAATAATACCATTCTTTTCATATGATTTTATATTTGCTTGGCGGTGCAAAGGTACTGCTTTTTTCTCGTATTTACAAGTTTTTCTGCATTTTTATTGCCAAATTATTTGCATATATCAGAAAAAAGCAGTAATTTTGCAGCCGATTTGAAAAAATCGAGTCTATGGAGCGCGGAGGTGTCCGGCTCGCCGCGATGGTGGAATAGGTAGACACGAAGGACTTAAAATCCTTTGGCCAGTGATGGCTGTGCCGGTTCGACCCCGGCTCGCGGTACTAACTACACACAGAACATGAGCAATCATGTTCTTTTTTTTGTATTTTTTTTATAAAAACTTGCATATATGCAATTTTTGTTGTAACTTTGCACCCAAATTGCACAAAATGCCAAATATGGTTATGTATAAACACTAAAAATAACATGATCCTCGACAAATTAGAGAACGCCGATTGGTACTACGATAGTGTACCCGGCTTGAAAGAATTCATGAAATTCTACACGGACAACGACCTGGAAGAAATGCCCGCTTGCAAAATCTTCCTCGACGGAAAAGATCTTTTCGTTAACATCCTCGATTTCAAAGGCAAAGAGGAAGCCAAATGCCGTATGGAGGCACACCGAGACTACCTCGACATCCAGATCCCCCTCGGCGACGACGAGATCATGGGATGGAAAGCACAGGTCGATTGCGAAGAAGTAACCCAGGAGTACGACGAAGGAAAAGACGTGGAGTTCTACGGGGATAAAGCAACCGCTAAGTTCACCGTGCCTGCCGGACATTTCGCTGTTTTCTTCCCATCCGATGCACACCAACCGGGGATCGCTCCGGGAAAAGAGTACCGCAAACTCATCGTCAAGGCTAAAGTAAACCAATAAACACATTACTCACCATGACAAAGACACAAAACCACCTGACGATCGTAGAGCGCGACCCTTATCTGCAACCTTATGAGAGCGCACTCCAGGGACGCGCTGACTATGCGCGCTATAAAGAAGCCGAACTGACCGGCGGTGCCAAACTCGCAGACTGGGCTTCCGGATACCTCTATTTCGGACTACACCATGACCGCAAGAACAAACAGTGGATCATGCGCGAATGGGCACCCAACGCCACCGCTATCTATATCAAAGGAGATATGAACGGATGGCAGAAAGACGAAGCATACCGACTCCAACCCATCGGCAACGGCGTATGGGAAGCCAAGCTGCCGGAAGACGCTATCCAGCATGAGCAGCTCTACAAACTGCTCGTCGAATGGCAGGGCGGCTATGGAGAACGCATCCCTTCGTATGTGCGAAGAGTCGTGCAGGACGAGCAGACCAAGATCTTCTCCGCACAAGTATGGGACGAACCCGAATACGAGTGGAAGAACCGCAAGCCAAAAGCCAAAAGCCAAAAGCCAAAAGCCGGCGAAGCGCTTTTCATCTACGAGTGCCACATCGGTATGTCCTCCGAGCAGGAGAAAGTAAATTCCTACGAGGAGTTCCGACGCGATGTACTGCCGCGTATCGCCAAACTGGGCTATAACTGCGTGCAGATCATGGCGATACAGGAGCACCCCTATTACGGCTCCTTCGGATACCACGTGTCCAATTTCTTCGCCGCCTCCAGCCGCTTCGGCACGCCTAACGAACTCAAAGCCCTCATCGATGATATACACGGCAGAGGAATGAAGGTCATCATGGACCTCGTACACAGCCACGCCGTGAAGAACGAACTCGAGGGACTCGGTAATTTCGATGGCACTCCCTACCAGTATTTCCATGACGGCGCGCGGCGCGAGCACCCGGCATGGGACAGCCTCTGCTTCAACTACGGCAAGAACGAAGTGCTCCATTTCCTGCTCTCCAACTGTAAGTTCTGGATCGACGAGTATGACTTCGACGGTTTCCGCTTCGATGGCGTGACCTCGATGATCTACCGCTCACATGGTCTGGGAGAGGATTTCAACGGCTATCCCTCTTATTTCAACGGCAACGAAGATGGCGATGCACTCATGTACCTCACCCTCGCGAACAAGGTCATCCATGAGGTCAAACCCGACGCCATCACCATCGCCGAAGAGATGTCCGGCATGCCCGGACTCGCCGCGCCTATCGAGGACGGCGGTGTCGGCTTCGACTATCGTCTGGCGATGGGTATCCCCGATTTCTGGATCAAGTATATCAAGGAGGTCAAGGACGAGGACTGGAAAGCCGGACACATCCTCTTTGAGATGACCAACCGCCGAGAGGACGAGAAGACCATCTCCTATGCCGAGAGCCATGACCAGGCGCTCGTCGGGGACAAGACCATCATCTTCCGGCTCGTGGACTCCGACATGTACTGGCATTTCGAGCATGGCCATTCTACCTATATGGCCGACCGCGGTATTGCGTTGCATAAAATGATCCGCCTCGTGACGGCAAGTACCATCAATGGTGGCTACCTCACCTTCATGGGCAATGAGTTCGGACATCCCGAGTGGATCGATTTCCCGCGTGAGGGCAACGGATGGAGTTATAAGTACGCACGACGCCAGTGGAGTCTCGTCGATAACCCCAACTATTTCTTCGCGGACCTCAACCGCTTCGACGAAGCCATGGTACATCTGCTCAAGGAACACCTGCTGATGCAAAAACCGACGGCAGAGGAGAAGAAATACCACGTTTCCAAACATCTGCCGTGGGTCATGAAATGGTGGGACAACGAAGGCGATCAGGTGGTGGCTTACTCACGCGGTAACCTCCTCTTTATCTTCAACTGGAACGGACAGAAATCCTTCTCGGACTATGGCATGCTCGTTCCCGAAGGCAAATACAAAGTGGTTCTCAATACAGACGCCAAGGAGTTCGCCGGCTTCGGACTTAGCGATGACTCCGTCGAGCATTTCACCCAGCACGACGAACTCTACGCCAAGGACGGTAAGGGTTGGCTCAAGATGTACCTTCCCGCCCGCTCCGCAGTCGTTCTAAAGAGAGAAAACTAAACTAGTTATACTAGTTATACTAGTTCCACTAGTTGACTACAAAAAAACCTCACAGCAATGAAAAAGAGTATTTATTATTCCTTTGTACTTTGTACATTGTCCCTTTGTACCTTATTGACGGCCTGCGCCAAGAAACCCGCTCAGCAGAACGAGCAACAAGAACAACCGCAGGAAAATGAACAAATGGTAAATGACCAAACGGTCAATTACCAGGACATCACCGCCCTCACGCCAGACGGCGCTGAACTGTCGCTCAGCGACCTCATCGGACAAACGGACTATGTCCTACTCGATTTCTGGGCGTCCTGGTGCGGACCCTGCCGACGATTCGTGCCCGTACTCAAGGAGATATACGCTTCGCAACCTGCCGGACATCTGCAGATTCTCAGCTGCTCCGTTGATCAGGATATCATGGCGTGGCAAGTAGCCCTCAACGAGGAACAGATGCCTTGGCCGCAGATGCGCGAGGACGCAGAACACCCCTGCTCCGATAAGTACAACGTCCAGTTCATCCCTCATACCGTCCTCTTCGACCGCGAGGGAAAAATCGTGGCCGTCAACCCCGAAGAACCCGATCTCGAAGAGATCCTCCTCGGCGAATAAATGACTAAATAAATGGTAAATTGTAAATGAACAAATAGTAAATGAATTTATGCGAGTAATTATCGAACCTTCGTATGACCTGCTCAGTCAGTGGGCTGCGAACTATGTAGCTAAAAAAATCAATGAGTTTGACCCCAAAGAGAGCAAACCCTTCGTCTTAGGCCTCCCTACCGGCTCGTCACCGTTGGGCATGTACAAAGCCCTGATCGAACTCAACAAAGCCGGCAAAGTGTCCTTCCGCAATGTGGTCACTTTCAACATGGATGAGTACGTGAACCTGCCCGAAGAGCACCCCGAGAGCTATCATAGCTTCATGTGGAATAATTTCTTCTCACATATCGACATCCGTAAGGAGAACGTCAATATCCTCAACGGTAATGCACCCGACCTCGTGGCAGAGTGTGCCCGTTATGAGCAGAAGATCAAAGATATCGGTGGCATACACCTCTTCCTCGGTGGTATCGGCCCCGATGGACACATCGCCTTCAACGAACCCGGCTCGTCGCTCACCAGCCGCACGCGTAAGAAAGAACTGACCACCGATACCATCATCGCCAACAGCCGTTTCTTCGATAACGACGTCAACCTGGTACCCAAAACAGCACTCACCGTCGGCGTAGGAACCGTCATGGATGCCCAAGAGGTACTCATCATGGTTAACGGACATAACAAAGCACGTGCCCTCCAGCACGCGATCGAGGAGCCGATCAGTCATATGTGGACTGTCTCCATGCTACAGATGCACCAACATGGTATCATCGTCTGCGACGAGGCGGCTTGCGAGGAACTCAAGGTAGGCACCTTCAACTATTTCAAGGACATCGAGAAGAACAACCTCGATCCCCAGACCTTGCTGTAATATACCGGGTATCGTTATTCTTTGGAGTGTCGGTATTAATTGGAGTATCGTTATTCCCTGGAGTGTCGTTATTCTTTAATGGACGAGTGGGCGTACGTACGAGCGTACGCCCACGCTCTTTTGTCCATTTCCCGGCATGCTATGCCGGCATATATACCTCTGTGCATTTTTGTCGCATCCTTGCGACAACGGTGAAGGGCTTTGCCCGATCGAGCGTCCTGTGGACGGTCGTAGAACAAAACGGGTGGGGCTCCCCTCCTCCCACACTTATAAAACCATAAGATTGCCCAACCATTACCGAAGGATTACCCAAGGATAAAACCCCAAAAAGTGCATTTAGGCGCTTTTACTGTATATATACATAGTATATATACACTTTTTACCCTTCCCACACCTAATCCCCTAACCCCTAATTCGAATGTTTTTAGGTTTTTTTCCTCTCAAACGACTAACGACCATTTTTGCCAACCACATTGCACAAAAAGTGATTTTTTTGTTTTTTTGGGAGAAAAACTTGCATATTTTAGAAAAATGTAGTACCTTTGTGACGTATTTGTAAGGGTATATAGAATTACCACCCCCATAAACAGCTGATTTATAGCTGCTTAAACACTTAACTAAAGGCCACGAACACGGTCTGTTATAGGTGTATTTATAGTATAGGGGAAAAGAAACAAAAGGTAACTAAACATTGTAAATTTAAGGTAAAAAAGATGAAGATAGGTAAAGGCAATTTTACAACCGTATTCAAAGGGTTGTGTTTTTCGGTAGTTATTTTTATGCTCGCGGGTATATCCGTACGCGCGTACAGCGATGATACGCCCGGAGGCGGCGCAAAGGCGCCGACGGCGGGCGGTTATGTGGATGACCCGACGGCTAACGTACCGACCAATGCGTATGTGACGTTCTCCACGCTGTATAATGGTCATCGTTATTATCTGGGTGTAGATACGGTTCTTGCCAAGTCCGGCAAAGATACCGTCACTTACTACGAGGGAGCCAACTACGCGACTATGTGGATCGCCGGACCGATGTGGAGTCCGACGGGTAATGTATTACCGACCAAGGATTATACCCGTACCGTCCAGAGCGTTTGGCTGAAAGAGAAAGTCGGCCGTAATAAATATCTGGCGCTCGGTACCGGTTCCGGTACGTATAACACCTTGCGTCTGTTGGAGACCGGAACGATGTGGCACACGGAGAAAGACGACCGCGAGCCGAGCAAGTATATCAACGGTTTCCTGTATTATTACTCCGATGCTACGGGTGTGGACGTATATCGCTATTTGCGGTATGACCCTGTCTACGGCTTCAGCCGTTTGTACGAGACCAAGCCTGCTAACTCGCAGCGTATCTCCGTATGGGACCGCAAGACGGGCAGCGACCTGATCTTCGACGTCCAGCCGAGAACACTGACTGCGGGTTATGAGACCAACAATCATGACACGACCAAGTATCCTATTACCTCAAGGGTGATCTACTACGAGAACGTCGATCGTTTCCGCAGCCGTTTCGACCATACGGATGTCTATGCCGCGCAGAGTACGCCTATCACCGATCAGAGAGTCTTAGCCGATCCGGACGGAGCCTATAAGCTCTTCGGCTACTACGAGTGGCAGTCGAACCCGACAGTCAATTCGGAGAATATCCCTGCCTACAACGGCAAGTCCTGCATGAAAGTATGGAAGCCTGTTTTGCAACTCATAGACGGCGGCGATCCCGAGGACCCCGAGGACTACGAGGTGGTGGAGCAGTGGGGCGATTCGACCATGTTCTACGTGAGCGAGACCCGTTTCAAACTGGACGAGGCGACCAATATATGGCACGACACGGTGTATGCCATCGGAAGCGCGCCGATTGACAGGACGGAGTGCCATTTCCTGCGCAAGCGAGGCGAGGGCGCACCGACGGCAGGCGACTACGCCAACCACAACGACTGGCTGTACGTGAAGTTCCAATGCAAGGGCGTACACTACGTGGACTCGATCATGGTCTCCCGTCACACCTTCCACAACGCGCCGTTCACGACCATGACGATGAACAGCACCCCGAGCGACCATACTTTCCCTTACACCCATAATAATACATTAGTAGGCGGAACAGCTATCAGCACAACCGACACCGCTAAAGTCTTCACCATCCGAGCAAGTTACAAATCCGGTAACACGGTTTATAATGCCGTGAATGCCCCTGTGGACCGCTATATAGGTGAGAATGTGCCGGACATGAACCTCACCAAATACAGCGGACACGAGGAGGAGGGCGTATGGTACGACTCGCTGCAGGTGACAGCCGTTCTGCCGGACGGTACTCCGGCTATCGTAGGAGCCGAAGGAGCCGGGGAGGGAGCATGGATTGAGTCCGTGCGCCTGACCGCAAAAGACAAGATATGCGTCAAGGTATCGCAGTCCGCCCCGGAGGTGAACGCTAACCGCGTAGCACAGATAACCTACACATACCGCTACTGGCACTCCTCGGCAGAGGGAGACCAAGTGACCGCTAATAATAGCATTTGGGTTGTACAAGAGTGGAGTGGCGCACATGATGACGAACTATACTCTTTCTACCATAAGGACAGCACCGATAACCTGCAAGGCGTGCATGAGCGCAAACGGACCATCTATATCACCCCGGGCGATGAACTCGCACTGCGTCTGCACCGTGACCACTGGGGCTACTACCGGTGGTATGACTATGATAATGACCGAGACATAGAGAACGACGGAGCATGGAGTTACGAGGTGGAACCCAAGAACCATAAAGGTGACAAGTTCATGCCCATCAATATCACCACCTCCCCCACCTCGCGCGGAAGATGGGACATCAATATAGACAACCACTTCACGCTCAACACCGCTACACCCGAGCCGGTGATCAAGAACGAAAATCCCGCTACGCAATCCATCAAGGTAGCGTGCGACGTGAGCGCGTATAAAAATATAAAACATGAGGGCGAGATAGGCGTCTCGTTGACATCTGTAACCGAACCGACGCTCTCTTACCGCCAGGTTTTTGATATCCAGCCCGCCAAGACGCAGGCGGACAAGATGGCTAACTGCCGCGGCGACGGCAGCGGGGCCAACTGGTTTGAGCAACGTACCATCATTGCTCCTATCAACAGGGAGCTGACTTTCACACCGAGCTACCCGATTGCAGCGGGCGTTTCCTCTGATATCGAACCGATGTACGAGGAGGACGAGTTGCAGTATATCTACTATTTCAACACTTCTAACATGGGAGTAATCCAAGGGGAAGGAAAAAATGATAAAGCCGAATACTTCAGTCGGATAGGTACTAAACGCAAAGTAGGTTCCAAACACCTTCAATTACTGACTTACGACTATATAAAGGACAATCTGGAAGATAATAAGAACTATACTGTCCTATTAGTAAACCCTCGGGCTAATCAAGGTTATGCACTCGGCTATAAATACAATGGTTTTAACTATTCACAATGGGCGGCTGAAGACAATCAAGAAGCATTGAAAGCATGGCTGACTGACAATACGATGAATCAATCGGCATATCAACTTACCATGCAAAAAAATGGAAATCACATGACCCTTGCGCGTGGTTCTAATGTTTTAACAGTAAACCGTGCTTCTGCTTTTTCTGACTACTGGGATATGGAATGGGGACAGAGTCACTTATGGGCAGCCGGAACAGAGATCACCTATTCTGCATACAATCCTTCTACTTCATTAAATGCTTCCGGATATGAGGGGGCAATGGTAAGATTATATATGGAGTATACTAAAAAGTTCTTAGGAATGGGAGCTACAGTAAAAGGATATTTACATGCCAAGAACGCCGAGGGAACTTCAAATAATTTCCATATTGTGGACAACATGCGTTTAGATGGAGATGAGATAAATGATGCATGGGTGTTCTATCTAATTGTAGATGACGGAGAAACATTTTACGAGACCCCGGCGTGGTACATGAGTACGGATAACAGCTCGTGGACCAAAGTGTCGCATTGGGACTATTCCAAGAATGCAAGCGTGACCGATGTTGCCGGCTATTCGATGCGTCCGGACGGCTCGCTTGTTATCGCGGACAGCAAACTGGGCACTGCCGATCAGACTATTTACTACCAACTCCGTACCGAGCATTTCCAGTTGGCTAAGATTACCCTTCTCACCAGGGACCCGAATAAAGAAGGTCCTAAGGCGGGTGCCGGTTCCATTATCTCCGAGGACGAGATAGAGAACCACTACACCGTCCTCTACGACTTAGGAATGAGCACTTGGACGGCTCCCAACACCACGGAGATCAAGGCATACTACCACCATTTCCCGTGGAACTTCACGGAGTTCAGTTACCACTACCCGCTCTCTGTCATTAACAGTACCTACCGCGACTCGGTAACCGAGATGCCGATGAAAGGCGAATACGCGTTCCTCAATAAGTTCAAAGTGCCGCACGGCGGTAAGAACACCGGTAATCCCGATGCGGAGTTTGAAGCCCTCGCCGGCGCAAAGAACGGTTACATGCTCTGTCTCAATGCCGACAACAAACGCTCTACTATCATGCGTTTCGAGTACCCAGCGCTGACCTGTTCGAGCCAGAAGATTTACTTGGTAGCGGACCTCTGCAACCCCGTCAAGAACTCTTTCTCCCCGCAGATTACTGCTGACTTGGAGGGAACGAAAGACGGCGGTGAAACATGGGAGACGATCTACCGCTTCAAGACCGGTAAGATCCCCTATGACGAGGAGCATGTGTGGTACCAGTTTGCGCTGCCTATCGATCGCGAACATGTCAAGGGGTATGACTATTTCCGCTGCACGGCGATGTTGGACGGAGCAACGAACAAGAACGCGCACCTGCTCATCGACCGCCTGCGGTTCATCGAGAAGTCGCGTACCTTCAATGTCTTCCAGAACAAGATCGAGTGCGTGCAGACCGATAGTGTGACCGCACTCATCCGTCTGAACTACAAAGCCGACACAGATCTCTATAAACCGGGTATGCTCGTAGCGTACCAGTTCCAGAGATGGGACGCCTCTGCCAATGATGGCGCAGGCGGCTATGTGCCCATGAATAGCAGTACCGGTAAAAACGATTCGGTGCAACCGGGATATATCAAAGATGCCTTCACCGTACGGGAAGGTATGACGCACCTTAAAACCTCTGCCGGCTATGACTACGGCTATGTCATGGTGCCGGAGGCGGATTATGATCCGAGCCTGAGCAATAACACGGGGAAACAGTCCGTTAAGCGAGGCGAACTGATAGATGCCGCTTTAGAGAAACTGGGTATAACCGGCGATGAGGCAAACACGCGTAAAACACAATTCCTGAACGAGAAAGGAAACGTAAGTACCATTGATGAGATTATCAGCGGCGGTTCTATTGATTTCGGTACCGCCTCCACACCGCATATCAAGTTCTTCGTCAAGGAAGGGAATGACTGGGTTATCTACCTTGCCTGCCGCCTGCCTATAGCGGCTACGGCTAACAAAACCTTCCGCATCGGTATGACGATGATGGACAACCTGGACGATACACCTACCTTCACGGAGAGTTCGTGCGCTACCTTCCATATCCTGAAAATCAAGAATGCCACTACCTTGAAAGTCGATGGCGAGGATTGGACCAACCACTCACGCGACGAGATCAACGCCGATAATGAGCGCGGCGACGCGCTCAAGCCCCTTGCCGCCAACGAGACCTACCGCGCATCAGTGACCTTCGATCCGAACGTCCCGGGTGCGACGAACATACACTGCCGCTTTGACCTGCTGCGTGTGGATGAGGGTGAACGTGGCCAAGCCGCTACCGATAAGTGGTGGACGGATAACTACGGCTGCACCCGTGCGCAGTTCTTCGATATGATGACGACCTTCCGTATAGATGACGAGGACAACCCTATGCGTAATGTCACCAACTGGAACGATGTCAAGCCCTCCGATTTTGAATGGTCAGGACGTACGCCGGAGATTGCCCGTAAGATATACAACACGCTCAACAAACTGATCGTCACCGACCGCAAATTAGAGATCGGTCTGGAGTACCGCGATATCTATCTGGGCAATGCGCAAGACGGCTATTTCTACCTCATCCCCATGCCCGCGAGCGGCACGTATTCGCACGACGGAAAAAGTTTTAACGCCACCGTCTGCAACAACCCCTTGTGGCTGGAGCTGCATACCGGCACTTCGGCTTATTCGCTGCGCTTCGGCTATGACAGCAAGGTGGGCGATAGTTATATCGTGCCCGTCATCCGTGCCTCCAAGACCGATGCCAACAACCACCTGAAAGTGCGCATCGCCGATATCACGCATGCGGCTACCGCCGGCGTGGTAATCGGTTGGGACTCCACGTATGTCATTGAGTCCAACGACCCGGGATGGAATAGCACCAAGACCTTCCGCTACCACCAGGACCGTATTGTACAGGACGACCTCTATGATAACTACTACAAAGTACCGGCTGAGGGCGAAGCGGATATGGATAACCACTATATCACCTTCACTCCGGTCAATGCCACCTATATCGCCCGCCTCACCAATACCGACTGCAACTGCTACGACTACGACCCCGCCGGTACGGTATATAACTACAATAAGTCCAACAAGGAATTCACCGACAACGCTGCCGGCGTATTCAAGACCCCGACAACACCGACTGAGGGTTGCAACGAATGGCTCGTCAAGCCGGGTACTCACGACGATCACCCCACGCCGGGATACCAGACGCCGAACAACTATGAGTTGAAAGCCGGCTATTGGTATAAGTTCAAGACGGCGTTCTTCTCCGTCTCCGGAGGTAACAAAGTACTCTCCAACGCCGGCGGTGACGGTGAGTGTCACGGACACGCCGAGTTCATCGTAGCCGTCGCTCCGGACACGGTACGCTGGACCCCGAGCCACCCCGATGCAGCTAACTTCTGGAACGATGATGACAACTGGACTGCCGTCGTCAACAAAGCCGACTACCACGGTGCCATTGCAACCGTGCCGATGGGCGACACCCGCGTCATCATCCCCGAGACCGAAGAGGGACTGCTGCCGATCGTAGCCGATGTGGTAGAGGCGCAGAAAGACGCCCTCCACTACGGCTACGCCAAGAACACCTGCAAGGATATCCTCTTCAAGAAGAACGCACAGCTGCTCGGTCAGGAGAAACTGGACTACACCAAAGCCCTGGTGGACGTCAAACTGACCTCCGGCACATGGCAAACCTTCACGCCCGCGCTCGATCATATTTATTCGGGCGACATGTACATCCCCGCGAACCCCGAGACCAGCGATGCTTCCCTTTTTGCGCCGGGTGCCTTCAGCCAGGGTGAAGGAGATTCCTGGACTGAAAACCCGCGCGAGTGGCCGTACGTCGTTTATCAGGGTTTCTACAACTCCTCTGTGCCCGTTGCGTTCTACAACACCGACGAGGAGGGTAATCCTGTCACGTACACCTACGCCCAATCCAAGAACTCCGTCGATTGGGTACAGACCAATGTACTCGACAGGGCTTACATCCCGGGTAAGGCATGCGTGCTGAACACCTACGGACCGAGTGATAAGGACGGCGAGGAGATCATCGTCCGCCTGCCTAAGCAGGAGACCGCCTACCGCGGGTATGGCAGGAACCCGAGCGGTTCGGACTATATCGCCGGAGACGCAATCACGATGGAGGGCAAACCTGCCTTCGATGCTTTGACCCACAATCTGGCGTACGACAAGACCGCCCTTGGTGCAAACGACTACAAGGACTATACCCTGACCAACGAGATCAGCTCGGATATCTTCTTCTTCGGTAACCCGACGATGGCGCTGATTGATGTTTATCAACTCTGTCTGGATAATGCGGATGTACTAAAGCATGAGGATGGTACCTACCATTTCACAGCCTACCATCTGATTGACGGTACGAACTATACCGTCCGCGACATTACCGGTCCCGGCCAGTATTTCATCGCTCCGCAGCGCGCCGTGGGTCTGATCGCTGATACCGAAGGAAAGTCCCTTACTATCAAGCTGGAACCGGACGCTCTGGTGGCACTGACGAGCGAGGGAACGATTGTCAATGATGCCTCTATCCGCGGAGGAGGAGCCGGTGCGCCGGTCAGACGCGCAGCCAAAGCCGCGGCACCCGCAACCCGCAACTACCTCTACATATCCGCGGCTAACGAGACCACCGATGAGTGGGGAAACACCGTCAACAGCAAAGCGTACCTCACGCTCGGCGAGAGTGAGAACGCAACGCGCGGATACAAGCCGGGCGAAGATGCACTCAATATCTCCTCCGGTCTGAACTACTACAGCGACGGCTCGTTCTCCACGCCGATCAGTATGTACACCATCGCCGACAACCGCGCACTCATGTACGACATGCGCGACTCGATGAACATGGTACCGCTCGCGTTCACAACCCTGGATAGCCGGTACAGTATATCCAACTACACCCTGCTCTCCTTCGCTACCGAGGGTGATTGGAGTAAGCCGCTCTACCTCTACGACGCGCTCACGGGGGACAGCTTGCTGATCGTCAACGGTCTGAAAGTAAGCGTGGAAACGCCGCTGAACGACCAGATCCGTTATTATATCAACGGCGGTCATCGCACCGTCAGCCCCGAAGCCGTAGATCCAGGTATCGCGACCGGCATTGAGCTCATCAACGAAGAGCAAAATGACCAAACGGTAAATGACCAAATGGTAAATATCTATGACGTCTTAGGACGCAAAGTAGCAACCTTACAAGAACACGACCTGATTTCTAATACCGTTTTGCCGACCGGAGTATATATCATCTCCCGCGGCGATAAAACGGAAAGGATGGTGATAAAATGAGAAGATTATTAGGTATTGTAGTTTGTTTATGGATTGTGGAGCGACTGTTAGCCGTGGAATACCGGCCGATAGGATTTAGCTCTACTTCTGCATACGCCGGCTCGCAGCGAAGCGAACAAATGGCGATGATGCCCCCTAGCCGCGTGCAGACATACGGCTCCATGAGCGCCATCAGCGCCGCGAACTTCACCGCCCTCAACAGCGAGGGAGGCGCATGCTATACCCCTACGGATATGGAGCGCCCGAAAGGCAATGTCCGCAAAGGGCGTAGTGGAGGGAATGGTACCGGTATGTATGATTTCCACTCCCCCGTCGGCGCTACGCCGTGCCTCTTCTTGGCGCTCCTTGCTGCCCTGTACGTGGTTTATAAAAGACCACGTTCACGGGCCAGCTCGAGCAAATAAGCTTTAGCTGGTTCGTATTCGTTGGGGATGATACCATCGAGTATGGCATCCTTGATGGCGGATTTCAATTCGCCTACTATAGAACAAGGTTCGAGATGCAGGATCTCCATGATCTCATCGCCTTTAACCGGCGGTTGGAAATTACGGATCCGGTCTCGCTCCTCCAATTCGACCATCTTCTGTCGAACGAGCTGATAGTTCCGATGAAATCGGGCTTTTTTCTCTTCATTACGGCTGGTGATGTCTGCATCGCATAGCACCATCAGATCCTCTATATCATCGCCTGCCTCAAAGAGCAGACGACGTACAGCGCTGTCCGTAACGGTGTCTTCAATCAGGTTGATTGGCCGCATATGCAGGTCCACCATCTTCTTCACGTACTCCATCTTCTCGTTCAGCGGTAGTTTCATCTTCGCGAAGATCTTCGGTACCATCTTGGCGCCCAGATAATTATGGTTGCGGAAAGTCCATCCCGCCTGCGGATCCCAGGCCTTGCTACGCGGCTTGCCTATATCGTGCAGCAGCGCCGCCCATCTCAACCAAAGCTTGGTATCTCGGTCTGTCAGCGTAGCGGTCTGTGTTCTGTCAGCAAGGCGGTCTGTGTTCTGTAACTCCGCTACATTATCCAGCACCTTCAGGGTGTGCAGGAAGACATCTTTATGCCCCCGACCCTCTTTGACCTCGATGCCCTTGAGGGCGGCCAACTCAGGGAAGATAAGCGGTAAAAGCCCGGTTTTATCGAGCAAAAGCCATCCCTCCGAGGGCTTGCGCGAGAGCATGATTTTATTCAACTCTTCCGCAATACGCTCTTTGGTAATAATATGAATACGTTCTTTATTGCGCGCGATAGCATCGAAAGTTTCGCCATCAAGATTGAATCCTAACTGCGTTGCGAAGCGTATTGCCCTCATCATACGCAACGGATCGTCCGAGAACGTGATATCCGGATCAAGCGGCGTACGGATGATACAACGCTCTAAATCCCCGATTCCATCGAAAGGATCGAGCAGTTCGCCGTACCGGTCCTGATTGAGACAGATAGCCATGGCGTTGATCGTAAAATCCCGCCGGTTCTGGTCCTCCTCCAGCGTACCATCCTCCACAATCGGATTGCGGCTGTCGTGCTGGTAACTCTCTCTCCGTGCGCCTACGAACTCCAATTCTAATTCCGTCCTACTATGGGGTTTCCCCCCTCCACGGGGGGGCCGAAGGGGGGCTTTGACTTGCGCCGTGCCGTAGGTTTTGAAGACCGACAGATGAGCACCCTTGCCCAGCCGTTTGGCTACAGCTTCTGCCAACAGGATTCCTACGCCGGAGCGTTGGGTATCTCGGTCTGTATTCGGATTAACCGCCACGATGTCGATATCATCCGAAGGACGATGTAGGAACAGGTCCCGTACCCAGCCGCCGATGACGTAACACTCCAAGCCCAAACGATCGGCCTCTTCGCCGACCAAATGAAGGATGGGATTATCTATTTTCGGGTCCGTAATTTGCATAATCTGTCAATTTCGGGTGCAAAATTACAAAAAATAAATGAAAAAAGCAAGAAAAATTTGCGTAATTCAGATTTTTGTCGTACCTTTGCACGCTTTTTCGTGTAAAAAGTACGTCATTATTATTAACCCGGGCGTAGAACTCGCGCAGTTCAAGGCCCACAAAAACAACAAAAACAAATGGCAACAAAGATTCGTTTGGCTCGTCATGGTCACAAAGACTACGCTTTCTACCACATCGTAGTAGCAGACAGCCGCTCGCCGCGTGACGGCAAAATTATCGAACGTATCGGTTCGTTCAACCCTAACACCAACCCCGCAGCTGTAATCCTTAATTTCGATCGCGCGCTGTACTGGGTAGGCGTAGGTGCACAGCCGACTGACACCGTACGTACCATCCTCTCCAACGAGGGCGTTATGCTGATGAAGCACTTGAACGGCGGTGTAGCTAAAGGTGCATTTAGTGCAGAAGAGGCTCAGAAGCGTTTCGACGCTTGGAAGGCTCAGAAAGATGCAAAAGCCGGTAAGATCAGCCAGGCAGAGGCAGACAAGAAAGCTGCTGCTGCAAAGGCTCTCCTCGCTCAAGAGGTAGAGACCAACAAGGCTATCGCAGCCAAGATCGCAGAGAAACGTGCCGCAGCCGCTGCTGAGCTCGCTGCTGCTGCTCAAGAGGCTGCACAGGAAGCTGCTGCCGCTGAGGCAGAGGCTAACGGCGAAGCTCCCGCTGAGGAGCCCGCTGCTGAGGCTGAAGCTTAATCGGAATATCGATATCACGATATATCGAAATACCGAAGAAAAAAGAAGTCCAAAACGCAAGTTTTGGGCTTTTTTTATGCCTTTTCGCTCCATATTTCGCTAAACTTTCAACTTTTATTTGCATATATGCAAAAATTGTTGTACCTTTGCACGCTTTTATGTTGTGTAAACTACGCGTTATATGGAATAACAACACTAAAGTGGTCGAGAACTATGCATTCATGACCATTTTGCAGGTATTGAATATCTGCTTTTATCTGTTGATTTATCCTTTCCTAATTCGCGTATTAGGAGCGGAAAGTTACGGAATGTATGCATATGCCCTCGCGGTCGTCACACTCTTCATCACCTTTGTCTCGTTTGGATTTGATCTGCCTGCCGCTAAAAAAATTGCAGAAAACGCAGAGAACAAAGAGGTGATGTCTCGGGTATTATCAGAAGTTACAACAACAAAGATTTTCTTGGAGATAATATCCCTAATCATTTTTGCCGCTTTGTTTATGGTATCCGGCAAGATGCGGAACAACGCCTTGCTCTTCATTATTGTTTTTGCCCAAACGATTACTAATATCGTTTTCCCTCAATGGTATTTCCAGGGAGTGCAACGAATGCGTGTAGTGACCTATATCCAGGTGGCGTTCAAGGTATGCTCTCTTGTCTTCATCTTTTGGTTCCTTCATTCTCCAGAAGACAATTGGATATATGCTCTTATCGTGACGATATCATCTGTAGCGGGAGGAGTAGTAGCATTGCTGATCATTATGTTCAAAGATGGTCTTCAGATCAGCTTCGTCCCCTTTTCACATGTTTTGAACTCTATCCGGGATGCAGTACCATTTTTCCTCAGCAATGTTACGGGAGTTATAAAAGAGCAGGGTGTGATTTTATTAATCGGGCAGTTCCTGGGCATGAATGAGGTCGCTGTTTACGACTTGGCGAACAAGATTATTATTATCCCGCGTACTATTTTCAGCAAACTGAATGATGCATTGTATCCAAAGATGATGGCTCAGCCAAGTCAGACACGGCGCAGGAAGATATTGATAGGAGAAATCGTTATTGGATTAGTCTCCATCGCTATCATTGCCGCTTTGGGGTATTGGGCAGTTCTGATATTGGGCGGCAAAGCGATGATAGCATCTTATCCGGTAAGTGTCATTTTGAGCATCACTATTCTTACATGGCTTGTGGCCGGGGCATTGATTGATTTTTATATTATTCCGTCCGGTAAGACTTTTTATATTACCTGGAACCAATTGATCGCTATGCTAACGACTTTTGCCTTTGCCGGTATAGGATTATTCTTCACGCGCAGTGTGTACTTGTTAGCTGTCAGTTTGGCACTTTCAGGACTGATGGAGATTGTGTTTTGTTCCATTGTTATCCACTATAAATTGAAGCCATGAAATTGAGTGTAATAGTGCCTGTTTATGGCGTGGAGAAATATATAGCGAGATGTGCAAAGTCCGTTTTGGAACAGACGTATGCAGATACCGAACTGATCTTTGTAGATGATGCTTCCCCTGATTCATCTATTCCGGTTCTTCGGGAGGAATTGAGGCGCTATCCTCATCAACAAGCCGTTATTCTTCGCCATGCGACAAACCGCGGTCTTGCTGCTGCGCGCAAGACTGGAATTGAGGCGGCTACCGGAGAGTATATCGTCAGTTTGGACGGGGATGACTACTTAGAACCGGGAGCGTTGGACTTATTGGCTGCGGAGGTACAAAAGACCAATGCAGATATAGTAGGAATGGATTGTTATTTTGAGTGGAATGACAAACGTAGCTATTATCATGGCTCATGGTCTTCCGACCCGAAGGAATACAGCCGTTTTTTGCTTAGCGGAAAGAGTCTTCCGGGAGTGTGTCTGCATATGATACGTAAGGACTTGTATACCCGAAGCGGAATCATGCCGATAGAAGGGCTGAATAGCGGAGAAGACTACGTGACTACACCGCGTCTATGCTGGTATGCACGCAGCATCGCTCATGTAGATAAGCCGCTTTATCATTACATCCAGACGAATACATCATCCATTGCTCACTCCCTCTCGCATCATCATATTACCCAACTTGTCCGTGTAGTAGAGACCTTAACAGCCTTTTTTGAGGATAAGCCGGAGTGCATGGATGCTTTGCGTGCCGGGCAATGGCTAAAGAAGACTGATATTATGATGCGGGCGGTTAAAACAGACTATAAATTGGTGGACACAATGCCTGCTTTTTTGCCGGTTAATACGACATCGATGAATGTATTTCAGCGTATGGCAGCGCCGTTGATAGCACACAGGCAATGGGTTCTGCTATGGCTGTACAGCAGGAGTTATCAAGTGGCATTAGAAATCGTTCAAATCTTAAAAGGAAGAAGAAAGAAATGCTGACCTATCTGTTCAATATTGCCTTTACCATCGCGGCTACGGTGCTGTATATTAAGGCGCCGTGGACCTATAGTTACGACTACTGCGCGTGGCTGATGGGGCTTTATGTTGCGCAGAATGTACTCTTTTTTGCTACCAATAAACGACAAAACTGGCTGGGCTTTGAGTTCTTTTTTGCCTTGAGTTTCTTTTTGGTTAATTTCGTTTATCCCGTTTTCTATGCTCCTACGGAACGCATCTACTGGTCGTTCTTCTCTTTCTCATTTAATGACAACTATGTCACACGCGCTACTGCGTTAGCCTATTTCGCCTATGCTTGGTATATGTTAGGAGCTACACGCCTCTTGCAACTGAGACGGATTGAACCCATGGAACTGACCTTTACGATCTCCATGCGCCAGTATATTTGGTTCTTCGGTATTACGATAGTTGCATGGATCTTGTACGTCGCAACAGGCGGTTTGGCTGCGCTACAGAGCGTGTATGCCGACGGAGAAAACTTACGCGATGTGGGCATTTATAGTTATTTCAATAATATCTTCACCATCGGCTGCTACTTGATGGCGATATTTATCTTCCGTCTTCCTAAACAAAAATGGTGGTTCTATCTGTTAGTCATCATTAGTTTCATGCTTATTTTGCTTTCTACCGGAAGTCGCCAGTTAGCCGTTTCGTTAGCGCTCATTCTTATTGTGGGCTTCAGTATGTATGTCTATCACCTTCGCTGGTGGCAAGTAGCAACATTGGTGGCCGGAGGTTCGGTGTTGCTGTTTTTAGTAATGATACTGCGGAAAGACGGTTTAGATGCTGTGGCATGGCAAACCAGGTTGGCGCATACGAAATTAGAGTACTTCTGGGATATCTACGAGGATTTGATCATCAACGACGTCAACCTGTTTGCGCTCTTCGGCTGGGCACAGACACATGAACCTACATGGTTCACTGGCATGTCGCTTGATCTAAGTTCGCCAATCCCAGGTCTTGCTGGATATATCGTTTCACACTCCGACTTGCCGCCACAGATGTTGCATGGCGGAGATTTGCCTTCTTATCTGTTATTAGGTCCGAAAGCTACGTGGGGCACAGGAACAAACATGGTAGGCGAAGCGTACCGATCGTTCGGTATTGTCGGTACAGCTTTCTCGATGTTTTTAATAGGTCTTTGGGTGAAAGAGAGTTACTACCGTGCCTATAATAGCGTCTATTGGTATTTGATGTATTTTCTTTTAGTAGGTCACGCCTTGATTTACCCGCGTGCACCGTTGCTCTTCGACCCCCGTTTGGTAACTTGGAGTCTTCTGCTTTTACTCATTGTGATGACTATCACGAGTCATCAGAACGAGATTGCAAAATGGCTGAATGAGCTTTTTAGAAGAAAGGAGGAACAGAAATGAAGATCCTTTATTGCATTCCTCATTTGTACAATTCCGGCGGGATGGAGCGTGTACTGACTCAAAAGGTTAATTGGCTGGCTGTACACACGAAGCATGAGTTTACGATACTGACTACAGAAAAGACTCCTGAAGGACAGCCGGATTGTTATTTCCCATTGAACAAGCGCGTAAAGGTAGTCCATCTGGATATAGATTTTAATGCGGACTATCATAAACCGCTATTCGCCAAATGGTGGGGACACATGCTTCGTATGCGTACTTACGAGCGAGCTCTACGTGCGTATATACAGCAGAATAGTATAGAATTATGTATCTCCCTATGCGGTAAAGAGATTGCATTCTTGCGTCATCTGCCCTGCAAGACTATAGCAGAATTACATTTCTCAAAGAACCAACGTCAACAATTGTTAGAAGCGAACCATACCGGTCTTTTTTGGTCTTTATTAGGTCGTATTCGTACATGGCAGTTAGTGCGGGCAGTGAAGCCTTTAAAGCGACTTGTCGTGCTCACCAAAGCAGATCAAGAGGACTGGCAAAAAGAGGGCTGTACGAATGTGACCGTCATCCCAAACATTTGTAGCCTTTATGGAATGAAAATACCGATGAAATCGCGAAAAAAAAGCGTTTTGGCAGCGGGACGACTTCATGAGCAGAAAGGCTTTGATCTCTTGCTCCAAGCTTGGAAAGTCATCGAGCAGAAACATCCTGAATGGACTTTACGCATAGTCGGTGAAGGTCCTAAGCACATGGAGTTGGAAAAGCAGGTTATAAATCTCGGGTTAAAACACGTGTGTATCGCTGGACGGATAGAGAATATGGTAAAAGAATACGCAGAGGCATCGATCTTTGTGCTCTCATCACGATATGAGGGTTTCTCCTTGGTATTGGCAGAAGCCATGTGGTGTGGTACTCCATGCGTGTCTTTTGACTGCCCGCACGGCCCTGCAGAGTTATTGGCAGACGATCGGGGATGGCTCGTCCCTAATGGAGACATAGAGGCGCTCACGGCACAAATTGAATATGTCATTGCGCATCCCGAGGAAGCTGATTTAAAAGCAAAGAAAGCGCAAACCTATGCGCAGAACACATATAGCGAAGAGGCTATTATGCCCCGTTGGATTAAAGAAATAGAGGTATGCAGGTAACATTTGATAATATCATTTATTCGTTGCAACGAGTAGGCGGTATTTCCGTAGTATGGTCGGAAATGCTTAAACGTGCTTGTGTCGATCCGGAATTGTCGGTACAGATGCTGGAATACCCGTCGAATAATGTGCTACGTGAGCATATACAGATACCTCAAGACATGATCGTACCTAAGTCCTTACGTTGCTTAGAACGGTATAGAGAACCGGAATATAATCCGATGAAACCGACTATTTTTCACTCTTCCTATTTCCGCATCTGTCAAAATCCGAATGTTCGTAATGTAACTACTGTACATGATTTGACGTATCATTTTTATCGTAAAGGTTTACCCAAGGCTGTGCATTTGTGGGAAGAGAAAAAAGCATTGAAACATAGCGAGGCGGTCATTTGTATCAGCGAAAACACAAAGCGGGATCTGTTGCATTTCTATCCGTGGATTCCCGAAGAACGGATTCATGTTATCTATAATGGAGTAAGCGATGCTTTTTACCCGATGCCTAATGTAGAGAAGAAGGGCTATTTGCTGTATGTGGGTAATACCTCGGTGGAGTACAAGCGGTATGAAGTGGCGCAAGAAGTGGCTAAGAGAACCGGAATAGAGTTAGTAACCGTTTGCAACGTGACATCAGAACAACTGAATAGGTATTATAATGAAGCCTTGTGTTTGCTCTATCCATCCGACTATGAGGGATTCGGTATTCCTGTTATTGAGGCGCAAAAAGCCGGATGTCCTGTCGTCGCACAAGAATCTTCTTCTATTCCGGAGATCATAGGCAGTAAAGGATTGATGGTAAAACATGCAAGTGGTGAAGAAATGGCTGCCGAGATGTCCGAGATGGTGTTGGAGTTGAAGTCCCGCGCGGTGAATGATATTATAGAAGCAGGTATTGAGAACGCTAAGCGTTTCAGTTGGGACAAGACATATGAACAAGTAAAAAATGTATATCGGCAGATCATTCTATAGTATGAAAATATCTATTATAACTATTACGTACAACAGTGCGAAGACTTTGCAACATACGCTGGAGAGCGTGCAAAGCCAGACCTATCCGGATATCGAGCACGTCATCGTGGATGGCGCTTCTACCGATTGGACCAAAGACTTAATCGAGAACTATGCCAAGCAGCATAGTAACGTCCACTGGATCTCGGAGAAAGACAATGGTATTTACAATGCCTTAAACAAAGGTATCTCGATGGCGACAGGAGATATTATCGGTTTCCTGCACTCTGACGATGTGTTCTTTTCTGCCCATTCCATCGAACAAATCGCCGATGCGTTCAAGGACCCAACGATCGATGTGGTCTATGGAGATCTGCAATATTGCCGGGAAGGTAAGATTATACGCAGGTGGAAGAGCAATGATTTCAATCCCCATGCGCTCAAATACGGATGGATGCCGCCCCACCCGACCATGTATGTCCGTAAGGAAGTCTATCAGCAGGTCGGTGAATACGATGAGTGGTTCCATATTGCTGCGGATTACGATATGATGCTACGTATCTTTAAAAGTGGCTTTCGCTCGCAATATATCCCCGAAGTACTCGTGCGTATGGAAACTGGCGGGGCAAGCAATAAGAACACCAAGGCACGCTTGTCTAAAACGCAGGAAGACTATATTGCTCTCAAGAAAAATCATGTAGGAGCCGGCTACCTGACCGTTGCCTGCAAACAACTCCGCAAACTACGTCAGTTCCTGAGAAAGAGTTAAATCAACCATTTCAAACAACTTCAAACAAGGCGAAGCCTGAAACCCTCAAACCATGTTAAATATATCCATCGTCTTATATCATCCGCAATGGGAACAGGAGGTTATTCCTCTTGTGACCGAACTGCTACGCGTGAAATGCCTGCGGAAGATTTACCTGTTGGATAATAGCGGGGAGAAGGGAACCCCTCCAAGCCTCCCCTCAAGGGAGGATACCAAAGGCAAACTGCGCTACATGGCGATGCCAGCAAACCTCGGTTACGGTCGGGCGCATAATATCGCGCTGCGGGAGAGCGCCTATTACCGGACAGAACTGCATCTGGTGATGAACAGCGATATACAAGTCAAGGCGGAGGATATAGATGCCATGCACGACTGGATGATCTCCCATCCCGAGGTGGGACAACTCATGCCCCGGGTAGTGAACCCCGATGGTACGCAGCAGTACCTCGCCAAAAGGCTTCCTTCGCCTCTTGACGTCTTCGGTCGCCGTTTCTTACCGGCATGGCTGATGGCTCGGCGTAACAAACGCTATGAGCTACGCGATCTCGATCTGACACGACCGGTTAACGCACCCTACCTCAGCGGCTGCTTCATGCTCCTGCGCACTACTGCAGCAGTGGAAGCAGGTCTGTTCGACGAGCGCTATTTCATGTACCCGGAGGACATAGACCTCACGCGTACGATCCATCGTAACTGGCTCACGCTCTATTATCCCCAATGGACTATCACGCACGCACACGCGCGCTCTTCCTATAATAATAAACACATGCTCTGGATTCATATCCGGAACATGTGTCGCTATTTCAATAAATGGGGCTGGCTCTTCGATAGAGAGCGGCGCCGCTTTAATCGCTCACTTTAACGCCCTGTAAGGTGTATGTCTCTCCTTCGCGACGGATATAAAGCACTCCGTTCCGAAGGATTTTTTGTACCTTGGGTTGTACCTGGGACTCCGCCGTCTCAATAGCCTGCGGCACATAAGGAGGCTTTTGATTGAGGAAGATAGAATCGTTAGTGATCGTCATAGAACATCTCCATTCTCCTACTCCACGGCAGTACAGGGGAACATAAGCCTCCTCATCGTCCGCCGAGCGGATAGACATAACTATCTCATATTCTCCCGGAGGATAAGAGATAACTGCATTATAGCTTCGGGAATAATAGACCGTCCACGATTTCATTTGCAGGTTGCTGGAGATACTACGTGTCTTGTACAGTTGACCGTTTTGGTATATATACAAACGCAGGTTGCCTTTCCATATACCATACCCTCTATTCCTGAGCGTATCTACTACGAATTTAACCGTATCTTCCCGGGACAGTTTGTCTTCCCGTATTCGCACGTTCTCACATATGAGGTGAAGAGCATAGTCTCCTCCAGCATCCGGACGGATGCCTGTAAATATCTGTACGTTCTCCGTGTAGGCTTTATTAGAAGACGATCCGCCTATTCCCTGGCTGGACGGAGCCAAGGCGGAGAGACGGAAATAGCCGTCGCTCTTACCACCCCATCCCCAGTTGATATGTACCAAGCCGTCGGCATCGATACCGTCGCATACAAAAGCATGGCCTTCGTCATTGACCGTTCTGCCCCTCATCAACACCGGACGTCCGGCTAAGAGATCCGCCTGAATAGCCGATAAGAGGACTTCCTCTCCGGCATAATCCTTATATAACGGACGCAGACTCTTGTCATAGGAGAAGGTGTTGATCAGTTCACGAGCCATCGTAGAGGTCGTAGCAGAACTGCTTTTACCATATTTCATATTACACGATACACCACATTGATACATGAGGGTCGCCACCGCGTCCTTCTGCGTTTGGGTAGCAGTACTGCTGTAGGTATTGAGCATGTTCGCCCAATCGTACGTAGTGCTCGCAAAATCCGCACTTAGGGTGACCGTATCGCCGTTCTCATTCACCCATTTATAACTATGCGAGCCTACACCATGAGCAGGGTAAGCATGGTATTTCATGATCTGTGCCGCTGCAGTGGCAACACATCCCGTAGCGGCATGACCGGTCTGGTAAGAAGGGCATAAGTCATTATAGGGCGTTTTCTGATTCCATTGCGTCTTGCAGATCGGTGCAACCGGCGTATAAGCCGCAGTGCTGGCGTTCTGCGCCATATAATCAGATAGCTGGTCCAATGACTCTAAGTCTGACTTGTACCCGTCCAGCCATGCGCGTAAGTTATCCGGCATTTCGTTCTCGTCCCAACGGCCGCTATCCGAATAGCCCAAAATGGTATAGGCGCGATCATCGGCAGAGACGATCACAAAGCCCTGACCGTCCGGCTTATTAAATACATAGAAAGCCGACTGTCCGTCCGGCTGCACTGCCGTATAGGCATGCTGGAGATTAGTAAGATGCGACACGGCACGACGAGCCTGCCGGATATTCCGCGGAGCTGCCGATACCATCATACTCAGCAGCAGAAGAGTAAGTATAGTTATTTTTTTCATAATGTCATCAGTCGATAGGTGAGGTATGCGATATATACGAGCAGTAACAAACCACCCGCCCAACGCTGGATCTCCCGTTCATGATTGGTTTTAACCGCCATCCATACAATGATACTACCCAGCGCGGCTACACAGGCGTCGAGCTCGATGCCCTCGTACGCCGGTAGCGGACGCAAGGTGGCACTGGTCCCCAAAACAAAGAACACATTGAAGATATTCGAGCCGATCACATTACCTAATGCGATATCGGAGTTATGCTTGAAGGCAGCGATGACGGAGGTCGCCAGTTCGGGCAAAGAGGTACCCAAGGCAACGATGGTCAATCCTACTACCGCTTCGCTCACTCCCATGCGGGTCGCTAAATCCACAGCACTCTTGACGATCAACTCTCCGCCTACTACCAATCCCACTAATCCGCCTAAAATCAATGCGATTGCTCGTCTGACAGGTATTTCCTTTGTACTTTGTACATTATCCCCTTGCCCTTCCTCCGGGTGCTCCTTCGTATGGCGGAACATATTATACAGGAAATAGACGAAAAGGAGCAACAGGATGATGCCGCCCATTCGGCCGATCCCTTTCTCCGTCTCGCCGAAAGGTAACTGTACTGTCACAAAAATGAGTACCAGAACACCGGCGATGATAGACATCGGGATATCGAAATCGCGGCTGCGCTTCTGGGAGGCTACGGGATAGACCAGCGCCGTCAGACCCAAGATCACCAACGTATTGATGATATTAGAGCCTAAGATATTCGTGATCGCCAAATCAGTCGAACCCTCAGCTACAGAGACCATGTTCACCACGAACTCCGGCATTGAGGTACCAAAAGCCACCACGGTCAGACCAATCACCAGATCGCTGATACCAAAACGCTTGGCTATCGCACTCGAACCGTCCACCAGGAAATCAGCTCCTTTGACAAGCACGACAAATCCCACGACGATCAGTACCACCGCCACCCACCATCCGTAGGCTAATAAGTTATTTATAATATCCATAATTCTTCTTTTTTTTCTCTCCCCCTCTGCGGGGGAGCCGGAGGGGGCTATACATTAAACAAGAAATGCATTATATCGCCATCCTGGACAAGGTAATCCTTGCCTTCGATACCGAGTTTACCTGCAGCACGGCATTGCGCCTCGCCTCCGAGAGCCACGAAATCGTCGTATTTGATCACCTCCGCGCGGATGAAACCACGCTCGAAATCCGTATGAATCACTCCCGCGCATTGCGGCGCTTTCATGCCTTCGCGGAAAGTCCATGCACGTACCTCATCCGAACCCGCCGTCAGGAACGTACGGAGTTTCAACAGCGCATAGGCGGCTTTGATCAGCCGGTTCACTCCGGACTCCTCCAATCCCAATTCGCCAAGGAACATCTGCCGTTCCTCGTAAGTCTCCAACTCTGCTATCTCACTCTCTATCTTCGCCGCCAAAACGAGCACTTCTGCATCTTCATCTTTGACCGCTTCGCGAACCTGCTCCACGTATGCGTTACCGGATACAGCCGCAGCCTCATCAACGTTGCATACGTACATAACAGGTTTGTTGGTCAGCAGGAAGAAGTCTTTCGCTGCGGCTTCCTGCTCTTTGTTCTCGAGTTCTACCGTGCGGGCGTTCTTGCCTTGCGACAGCGCCTCGCGGTACTTGACAAGTACTTCAAGTTGCAGCTTGGCATTCTTGTCTCCACCCGCCTTAGCGGCCTTCTCGCATTTCTGAATACGCGCTTCGACGGTCTCGAGGTCCTTGAGTTGCAACTCGGCATCGATGATCTCTTTGTCACGGACAGGATTAACCGAACCATCCACGTGTACGACGTTCTCATCGTCGAAACAACGAAGCACATGAATGATAGCATCCGTCTCTCGGATATTGGCGAGGAACTTGTTACCGAGTCCTTCTCCTTTGCTGGCGCCCTTAACCAATCCTGCTATATCGACTATCTCCACGGTCGTAGGGATCACGCCGCGCTCCGGATGACAGATCTCGCCGAGTTTGATGAGTCGCTCGTCCGGCACCGTAATGACTCCTACGTTCGGCTCTATCGTACAGAACGGGAAATTGGCGCTCTGCGCCTTGGCGTTACTCAAACAATTAAACAGGGTACTCTTGCCCACATTCGGCAACCCCACTATACCACATTGTAATGACATATTCTCTAAACTTTAAACTTTAAACTATCAACTATCACTCATGCGTGATCTCCGGTGCTACCATCTTGAGGAAATTCTCCGGAAGCGGCAGACGGTTCGGACCGCAACTGTTACCATATTTATTACGTGTGAATTGGCCATTCTCCTCTTTGCGTTCCTGTCCGTCGATGAACTTGGTAATGAGGTAGATATACAGTCTCTGCCAATCGGCTACGAGGTTCTCCGCCTGCGAGCACGAATAGGACGTAAGGAAGGATTTGGCATCTTCATCATTCAAAGCCGCAGCTTGGGCATCTACACCTTCTATCTGGGTGTTGAATTTATCATCCCATGCCTGCTGCATTTCGCGGATATGCGGATACATACGGCTGTACTTGGTGTATGCCCAGTTGGCGACCATGTTAAAGGTCCACCAGGCACTAGTAGGACTGAAGGTATAGCTGTCGCCGTTCCCTTCTGCAAAACACTCCGGCACATGATTGATGCAGCAATACATCGGCGTATAGCAACTGCATGCCGCGTCATCCACGCCGAACCAGAAGATACCTTTTTTGCCGCTGCGCATCTGCGCCACAAAAGACCAAGCCGTCTGCTGCGTAGCCGTCGGACGCTCGTACCAGTACTGAAGGGTATCGGTGCCGTTTACCGCGCACTTGAAGCCCAGACCGCCATAACGCAGTTTGCTGTTCCATGGACCGGCATCCGTTCCCTGCGTAATATCCAGCGCCGTGCCTTTGTACTCATCGCGCATGCACTCTTTCATATCCTGTACCGATACTTTGCGGTTCGGAGTGATCCAGAGCGGCATATGTTCGCCGGCGTCCTTGCCGTTGGACTCGCGGAAGGTCTTACCCGTAGCATAGTCAAAATAACGATCCATCTCGTTGGAGAAATGACGGAAGAACGACCATACACGCGCCTCGCATACGTACAAACCGCTAAAATCGAAGGGGTTATACGCTGCCTGGAACGAGAAATCCTTGTCTGCTCCGCTGAAATAGCCTTTCTCGCGGGCAAAAGTAATAAGGTCCTTGTCCCACATCCAGTCGCCGTGGCATACGCAGTTGAGTTTTTTCTGTAACTTTTTCTGCTCCTTGGTCAGTTTGGCTTTGCCTTGCGGCAAGGTCGTGATACGCGCTTGGTTGGCGTGTGCAGCAATGGCGTCGTCCGGAATACGGACAGCTACCCAGTTAGCGCCTTTCTTACCAGGTCCTTTACCGATCAGATCCATGATCCATACCTCGTTCGGGTCGCCGAAAGAGAAAGACTCGCCTTCGGAGGCATACCCGTATTCGTTCACGAGGGTGATGAACCATTCGATGGCTTCGCGGGCTGTCTTGGAGCGCTCCAGAGCGATGTAGATAAGTGATCCGTAGTCGATGCCGACGGTGTCCCATAATGCTTCGCGGCCGCCCCAGGTCGTCTCTCCGATCGCTACCTGGTTCTCATTCATATTACCGACTACTGTGTAGGTGTGCGCCACTTGAGGGATGAAGCCCTGAGGACGGCCGGTGTCCCAGTCCTTCACTTCGCGCATCGCTCCTTCGGGATAATCCGTGGCAGGCGAATAATGCAGGAAACCGAACATACCGTACGAATCAGCCGCATAGGATATCATCGTGCTGCCGTCCGCTGAGGCATTCTTACCTACAATAAAATTGGTACATGCGAGTACCGTCACCGGCAGTAACAACGCCACTATAATGGCTACAATAGTTTTTCTCATAATAATGTGGGGTTTTGGATTTTATACAATCGTTGATCTCTTTTGTTGAGAGCTATTTCATATGCTTTGCGATAGTATTGGAAGAACGATTTCCATTCCGCTTTCTTGGCGATCGCGGCTGCCTGTTTGCGAGCCTGGATAGTCTCCTCGGGCGTATAACGCAGGAAATGCAGCAAAGTATCCGAGATATTCTCCGCCACCTCGTCAAAATTGCTGTCGTTACGCTCGATGACGGTCACGCCGCCTTTCTCTTTCTGCTGCGAGGCCCAAGCTCCGAAGCCGGCGAGAGAGGTGGTGATCGTCGGTACATGGAAGGCACAGGACTCCAACGGCGTGTAGCCCCATGGCTCGTAGTAGGACGGGAAGACCGTGATGTCCATACCGATGAGCAGGTCATAGTACGTCATACCATAGAGAGGATCCGTTCCGTCGAGGTAGTACGGCGCAAAGACGGCGCTTACCTTACCCTTACGGGCTGTTGCGCGATCCAGATAAGGGATCATGACGAAAGCAACCACCTCACGGTCCGTCAGACCGATACGATGCATCTTCTGCGCCAGTTTATCCATCGCATAGGCAAACACATCAATCCCTTTGTTCTTGATCTCCAGACGACCGGATATACATACGAACATCGCGTCCTCCGGTACAACACCGCCTAACTGCTGACCGGCTACACGACGCAATGCTTCGCGAGCCTCCGCACGCTTCTTGTCAAACGCTTTGCCTTTGGGTACGAACGTTGGCTCGAAGCCGTTCGGCGTGACGATATCTACAGGCTTGTCTAACAACTGCTTGCACTCGCGAGCCGTTATATCGCTGACGGTCGTGAAGCAATCCGCCCAATGAGCCGCCTGTTTCTCTACCGAATGTTTGGATACCATATTCAGTTCGTACGCCATCTGGTCCCCGTTATACGCCTCGAAATAATCGTAGAGCGGTTTGCCGTTTCCGGCGATGGAGCGACCGATACCCGTAGCATGGGTCGTGAAGAGGGTAGCGATTGCCGGGCAATGCTCCTGAAGATAGAATATCGTAAAGGCCGTTTGCCATTCGTTCGCGTGCATGCACACATTTCCATTAGGCAGGAAATGATAGAGGCTCTCCATGACCATACCTGCCGCATAACCGAAGAGGCACGACTCATCGTAGTCGCCGTAGGCGGCGTGGCTCTGAACATGGTATTTATCCCATGCCCAACCATATATCTCATCTTTTTTCTCCCATAGAGCATCCGCTTTCAGCAGAATAGCAATCGGCTCACCCGGCACAGCCCAACGGCCTACCCGAACAGGGATAGACTCCGGCGCGGACCATCCTTTCAAGAGCGAACGGTCTTCGCGAAAATAGATATCACTGTGTGCTCCGAAATCGGGTCCGAAGAAAAACACTTTGTCTGGATGCTCCGCCTGCATGGACGCAGCGCGGGTACTGAGGACGGCGTAGATACCGCCGACACGGTTACATACCTCCCAGGAGGTCTCAAAAATATAATCTGGTTGTTTCATTTAGGGTCCGCATCTGCGGCAATTTTAGTTACGTTTTTCATTTCATTCAACTGGACGGGAACAGTAATAAACTTATTGTTCTCCGACCCGACAAACGGCATATACCATACGCCTTTTTCATTGGCCCAGTAGATACGGTTATCCTTGGTATCCAGCGTCATCGCGTTACATGCCATCGAATCGATCTGAACGTTATGGGCGCCATCGAGATAAGCCACCCATAATCCGTTCGCACGATAGTATATCTTCCTGCTCGCGATATGAAAACCCACAATACCCGGGAAGATCGGAGAGAGGTCTTCTATCGTAAATACATAATTATTATACCGCTGGGTGGTATCTTGTTCTTGGTTCAGTAACGCGTTGGGTTCGGCCAGCTTTTTTGCCGGTTCGGCTCTATCTCCGAAGATACGCTGACGATAATCCCCCTCCTCCGTACGCAGCAGCACCGAACGGGTCGTACGATCGGATACGTCATACCTCTTCTCGATATCGGTCAGCACACCGTTCAGGGTGACTCGCAGACCTATCCTGGCCTCGCTTATGGGACGCGTGAAATAGAGGTGCAGCGTACTCATATTCATCGCCGTATCGGTAATGATGCAATAAGGCGGGATGAACTCCGTCGGATCGGTCGGAAGATACCATTCGTATTTCACGTCGTAGTTATAGGGATTGTACACGACGGCCTTGAACGTATAATCGGTATAAATAGTGAAATCCGTTTCCTCACAGGTGAACGTAGGGATCGTATCATAGATAATGATCTCTTTGGTCGCCGTACGGGACGATTTCTTGTCCACCTTCAGCGTTACACGGTAGGTTCCGGGTTGCTTATAGGTGTAAGTAGGCGATTTCAGAGTCGAGGTGGCACCGCTGCCAAAGATCCACTCCCATTCCTCGCCGGAAGAAGAGTGATTGGCAAAATAAACCGGTTCTCCGGCACGGGGAGCCGCAGGACTATACGTGAAATCCACATTAATGTGCTTGCACGCCATCAGCGCCAAGCCAAGCATCGATAAGAGTACTATTTTTCTCATATGTATCATGGGCATTCAACCATTGTATTTCTTTATCTTTTCTAAACCAGGTCATCTGCCGTTTGGCATAATGACGCGTGTTTTGCTGGATCAGTTCGATCGCGCGATCCAGATCGTATTGGCCATCGAAATAATCGAATAGTTCGCGGTAACCGACCGTCTGCAGGCTGTTCAGACTCCGTTTGGGATAGACCTTCCGCGCTTCTTCCACCATCCCGTCCGCTATCATCTGCTTCACGCGCTCGTTAATACGCGCGTATAGCTCGCCGCGCTCGCGCGTAATACCTATTTTGAGGATGCGGAACGGACGCTCTTTGCGGCTCCTCGTGCGCAGCGAGGAATAGGGCTGACCGACGGTAAGACTCAACTCCACACAATGCGCCAGACGCGCAGGGTTGTGCTGATCCACTTCCTCCCAATAAGCGGGATCTAACCGTTGCACCTCGGCTTGCAACCACGCTATGCCGTGCGCCTCGTATTGCGCCTTCACATAAGCGCGGATATCCGATGGAACCGAAGGAAGATCGTCCAATCCATGACAAACGGCATCGGCGTAGAGCATCGATCCGCCTACCATTACTACCACCTCGTGAGTCTTGAATAACTCTTCCAACAACGCTAATGCGTCCCGTTCATACTCGCCGGCATTATAGTCCTCTTCCAACGAACGTGTTCCGATGAAATAGTGCTTCACGCGCGCTTGCTCTTCCGCCGTCGGCGCAGCCGTACCAATCGGGATCTCACGGTAGATCTGCCGACTGTCGCAACTCACGATTGGTGCCTTGTAGCGCTCCGCTATGCGCAACGACAACTCGGTCTTACCGACGCCCGTCGGACCGACTATTAAAAGCAATGTTTTCACTTTAGCCATTAGCCATTAGCCGTTAGCCAATAGCCGCCTAAAACATCGTTCCATCGTCAAACGAGAGGTCCTGGAATCCCTCCATGTCGATGTCGTTCAGGTCATACTCGTCCTTGAACTCGTCGTCGAACATGAAATCGTCATCGCCTTTCTTGCCGCTGATACCCGCTAACGGATCTTCGCTCTTGAGCTGTTTCGGCGCCTTGCCTTTGCTCTCCACGCATTCCACTCCATTCATGCTTCCCGGCTTGATCTCTTTCAGACTACCGAAGAAATAACGCTCGAACATCGGATCGAAGATATAGATCAAACGCTGACCCTGCTCCTCAATCAAATCGCTCAACTTCGTCTCATTCATCACCATGTTGTCATACTCGAAATTCGAGCCCATCTCGACCAGCGTCACTTCCTGGCCTTTTTCCCAATCCTCGTTACACAGGAAGAACGACGTCATCTGGTCGTCCGGGTAACCGACACTCTTGAGAATAGCCTGGTGAAGATCCAAAAAGGTAGCATCTGCATCGGCTTCAAACACGCGGCGGAAAGCGGGATCACCTTCCTCGCACGAAAAAGTAAATCTATATATCATATACGTTAAATTTTGTTCCTTTTCCAAATCGGGCGCAAAGATACGAAATAATCTGCATACAAATGTGGAAAAATTGACGGAAATGAAAAGAAAACGCCTGCGGACTTGCGTATTTCGTTTTTTTTTATTACCTTTGCAGCGCAAAGTATGGGCAAATCATATAATTTCATTTAATACTTAAACAATTATGGTAAAAAAAGCATTGAACAAGTGGACCGCTCCGAAGAGCGTAGCTCCCGAGAAAATCATCCAGTTTGGTGAGGGTAATTTCCTTCGCGCTTTCGTAGATTGGATCGTATGGAACATGAACGCAAAAACGAACTTCAACGGTTCGGTAGCGGTCGTTCAGCCGATCGAAAAAGGTATGGTAGAATGGCTCAACGGTCAGGACTGCTTGTATCACGTTAACCTGCAGGGTCGTCTCAAAGGCGAGGCCGTCAACAGCCTCGAGCGTATCGACGTCATCAGCCGTGCGCTGAACCCGTACACCCAGAACTGGGCATTCATGGCTCTCGCTGAGCAGCCGGAGATCCGTTTCGTCATCTCCAACACCACAGAGGCCGGTATCACGTTTGATCCCGCATGTAAGTTCACCGATGCACCGGCAAGTTCGTATCCCGGTAAGCTCGTCCAGCTCCTCTTCCGTCGTTATAAGACCTTCAACGGCGATCCTACCAAGGGTCTCATCTTCATGCCGTGTGAGCTCATCTTCCTCAATGGTCACCACCTCAAAGATTGCATCCGCAAGTATATTGAGTTGTGGAAAGACGATTTCGGAGCAGACTATGCAGGCTTCAAAGAGTGGTTTGAGAAATACAACTATGTTTGCGCTACTCTCGTGGACCGTATCGTTCCGGGCTTCCCGCGCAAAGATATCGCTGCTATCCAGGAGAAAGTAGGCTACAACGACAACCTCGTTGTTCAGGCTGAGATTTTCCACCTCTGGGTAATCGAAAAACCGGAGAACATGTCTATCGCTGAGCTCGAGGCTGAGTTTCCGGCTAACAAGGCAGGTCTGAACGTCCTCATCGCCGAGAGCGAGAAACCCTACCACGAGCGTAAGGTAACCCTGCTCAACGGCCCGCATACCGTACTCAGCCCTGTTACCTATCTCTCCGGCGTCAACATCGTTCGCGATGCTTGCAACCACGAGATCCTCGGTAAATATATCAACAAGGTGATGTTCGAGGAACTGCTCGAGACGCTGAACCTACCGAAGGAGGAACTGAAAGCTTATGGCGAGAGCGTTTTGGAGCGTTTCAACAACCCGTATGTGGACCACGCTGTTACTTCGATCATGCTGAACTCGTTCCCGAAATTCGAGACACGTGACCTGCCGGGTCTGAAGGTTTATCTGGAGCGTAAGGGCGAACTGCCGAAGGGTCTGGTGCTCGGTCTCGCTGCTATCATCACCTATTATAAGGGGGGTACACGTGCAGACGGCGCACCTATCGAGCCAAACGACGCACAGGAGATCATGGATCTGCTCAAACAACTCTGGGCTACCGGTGACAAACGCAAAGTGGCGGAAGGTGTTCTCGGTGCTACCGATATTATCTGGAAGGAGTCGAAAGAGGACCTCAATAAGATCCCGGGTCTGACCGATATGGTTGTCAATTTCCTCGAATCCATCGAGAAAAATGGCATGCTCGAAACCGTTAAAACGATTTTATAATTATGACTGATGTCTTAAAGATCAATCCGGCGGATAATGTGGTGGTAGCAATACAACCGCAGACCGCCGGTGCGGTTATTGAAGTGGATGGCAAGCAGATTACCGTTTTGGAAGATGTGCCTGCCGGACATAAAATAGCCATCAAAGACCTTGCCGAAGGTGAGAACGTGATTAAGTACGGCTTCCCCATCGGGCACGCCAAAGAGGCGAAAAAAGCCGGATCTTGGATGAACGAAAATAATATCAAGACCAACCTCGCAGGGCTGCTCTCCTATGAGTATCATCCCAAAGAGGTAGTGCTGAATATTCCCGATGAATCCAGGACTTTTATGGGCTATCGCCGCAAAGACGGACAGGTAGGTATCCGTAATGAAGTATGGATCATCCCGACCGTAGGTTGCGTCAATGGTATCATCCAGAAATGTGCGGAACGCCTGCGTCAGGAGACAGGAGCGGATAATATCTTCGCTTTCCCGCATAATTATGGATGCTCGCAGTTAGGCGACGACCATGAGAACACCAAGAAAATCCTGCGCGATATGATTCATCATCCGAACGCAGGAGCGATCCTGGTAGTGAGTCTCGGTTGCGAGAACAACCAGCCGGATGTGTTCAAGGAATTTTGCGGTGAAATCGATGAAGACCGTATCAAATTTGTCACGACCCAGAAGATCCAGGGCGACGAAGTGGAGTACTGCATGCCTATCCTGCGCGAGTTATACGCTAAGACCCAGCAGGACCAGCGTGTCGAAGTGCCGCTGAGCGAACTGCGGGTAGGTCTCAAATGCGGTGGTTCGGACGGTTTCAGCGGTATCACAGCCAACCCGCTGCTCGGTGTTCTCTCCGACTGGCTCGTGGCCCAAGGAGGTACGACCGTACTGACCGAAGTGCCGGAGATGTTCGGCGCCGAGACGATTCTTATGGATCGGTGTGCCAACAAAAAACTCTTCGACCAGACCGTTTCGCTCATCAACGATTTCAAGGACTATTTCCTCTCGCATGGCGAACCGGTAGGCGAGAACCCGTCTCCGGGTAACAAAGCCGGCGGTATCTCGACGCTCGAGGATAAAGCGCTCGGATGTACACAGAAATGCGGTAAGTCGCTTGTACGCGGTGTAATGGCCTATGGCGAACGCCTCCAAGTGAAGGGACTTAACCTGCTCTCCGCACCGGGAAATGACCTCGTCGCATCAACGGCCTTGGCTTCCTGCGGATGTCATATCGTCCTCTTCACCACCGGCCGTGGTACGCCGTTCGGCACCTACGTCCCGACGATGAAGATCTCCACCAATTCGAATCTGTATAAGAATAAACCGAACTGGATTGACTTCAACGCCGGCGTCATCGCCGAAGGCGAACCGATGGAGCAAGTGGCGAAACGCTTTGCGGACTTCGTGATCGAAGTAGCAAACGGCGCTAAGACCAATAACGAGAAGAACGGTTATCACGAGATTGCCATCTTCAAGAACGGCGTCACGTTGTAACATCCATTCAGGGTATAGAAAAGCCGCTACGTTTTCTGTAATGAACCCCAAAAGTTGAACACAAAACTTTTGGGGTTTTTATTATGAAACATTCAACTGAAGAACGGTTATTAGCCGTACAAAAATGTTTAAAA
>ONND01000026.1 GCA_900319105.1 uncultured Bacteroidales bacterium
CGATTTCGATTAATTACATTGTAAACAATAATAATTACTATTTATGAAACAGATTGAAACAATCAAAAGCGGCAAGAATTTTACGGCTGTGACTGCCGGTTCTTTTGCTGAAATTATCGAACATGAGTTGCCAATGGGACCTGATTTTACTTTGCACGGCAAAGTGTTCCTGGGACAGGCATTGGGTGCAACCGGAGCAGAACTGTCTTTTCAAACACTCGTCCCCGGACAGGACAGCGGCTTCCTGCACACCCATAAGACTCACGAAGAACTTTACTTTATCCTGCGCGGTGAGGGTACATACCAAGTAGATGGCGAACTCTTCCCCGTTAGCGAGGGAGCCGTAGTGCGCGTCGCACCGGATGGCAAACGTGCTCTCAAGAACACCGGCAAAGAGAATCTGACGATGTTGTGCATCCAGTACAAAGCCAATGCTTTCGGACCCGATGACAGCCCAATGACAGACGGCAACATTCTGAAAGAGCCTTATTATAAATAACGGCAGTATCCCCAAGACCTGCCGTTATTTATTTGGCGGCGAGTGTCCTACCAGTTCAACCGCGACTACCCGCAGCCGTACCAAGCAGGTATTGAGCATTTTATCCCCTTCACCGAAGACATCAACCGTATCATTTCACAACTAAATCACCACTAATCATGCAAAGAGCATTGGATTTTCTGCAAGAACATAATGAGGTGGCTTTGGCTACTGTTTGTAACAACAAGCAACTGCAAGACAACCCGAATATAGAACTGTTGGCGAGTGCCGACCGTATCTCTGTCCGCTGCAAAGGGGCAGTCAGTTAATAGGTTCTTCTTTCTTTTTGCTTTTCCCCCGGAGCGTTCTCCCGACGGAACATGTCGATAATATAAGAGATATGCAAAAAAAATTGCGTATTTCAAAAAAAAGTAGTAATTTTGCAGGCGTTTTTGAAAATAGGTTATGAAAAAGATTTATTTTTTGATGGCGGTATGCATTCTGAGCATCGCCGCAAAGGCTCAAAATCCGAGCGATAATCCGCAATGGTTACAGGAATTGCAGCGGCAGAATCCGGGGTTGATAGACTCCACGGCTTATTATGACGCTCATCCGTCGGCACCCGGGTATCGGACATACGTGATTTATTACCATCAGCCTCTGGAGCACGCTAATCCGAGTAGCGGACAGTTCCATTTGCGTGCGTTGATTACGGTGAATACCAATAATGATCCGACCAAGGCGATAAACCATTTTTATTGCACGGGCTATTCGATCAATTACGACTGTATTTTTAAGCACCCGGATTCGACTTTCGTAGCGGAGGCCAAGATGTGTTCGTCGGAGATTGCGCACCGTTATAACGCCAATTTTATCCAGATCGAGCACCGCTATTTCCAGTACTCGGCTCCGAACCAATGTTGGACCAACTTAGACTATCTGCGTGCAGAAGAGGCAGCGGAGGATTTTCATAACTTTGTAGAAGGTATGAAGAAAGTGCTGAAAGGCAAATGGATCATGTCGGGAGTAAGCAAAGGCGGAATAACGACCTTGCTGCAACATGCTTTCTATCCGAACGATATGGATATTTATGTGCCGTATTCGGCTCCGTTCTTCCGCACGGACCGCGACACGTTGATGCAGGAATACTGGTACACGCACGGTTGGAACCAAGGGTTGTTAGATTGGTTCATGTCCGTCCGTCGTGCCGCCTTTGAAGGAGCACCGAGACAGGCGGGTTCAACGAACACGATATGGCCGATTTTCTACAAGATGAACGCAGGAAGAGACGGCTCGCAAGCACGTATGGATACCGTTTTCGGCTTTTATATGAGTAATGCGGCGTACTTCGGTTTTATGGAGCACGCGTATTCGGACACCGTCTCGATAAAGAAACAGTTCGTGAAGAACGACAGTATTCTCAGGAGTTATAACTGGAATAATTACAACGACACGGTGCTGGCATATATCTATTCGACCGACCGGTTTGCATTAGACAGCATCGGCAAATGGCTGGACACGCTGCGTAAATACCCGGAAAAAAAGCAGATCCCGGGTCGCAGGCTCGTTACGCATCATTACCGTCCATTCGGAATCACGGAGAAAGAATGGTGGGGTGAAAATGACCCTTATCATACCGACAATGCGAAAGCATATGAATACCAAGCCAAGCGCGAGTTGGGATCGTACGATTTCCGGTTTGATATGTTAGCGCCTACGCCGGAAGAAGGGGCGTGGTATAATGCGTATTGGCAGGAGAAGATGGGATGTCTGTATGATCTCACGTATCCGTGCTTTGCTTCGCTGACATATAGTCCTGCGTTGTACGACCGCGTAATGGAGACGACGCAGAATGCGACCAAGCCGATTGTGCTGATATACGGAGAAGACGATACATGGACAGGTGCAGCGGTCAAAGATGAGTATATCAACGGCAGCAACGTGAAGAAATTCATTCTTCCGGCGCAAAACCACTTGGCGTGCTTCAGTTCGAATACGGACAAGACGCAATGCGACGCGATCCGTGCGGCGATAGATGCGGTATTGGGAGCGCCGCAAGGGGTAGAAACCCCCTCCGACTCCCCCTCAAGGGGAGAGAAAGTGCTCCGCGACGGACAGTTGCTGATTAAGCGAGGAGACAAGATTTACACGCTTACCGGCCAGCAGTTATAAAGAAAAGGGACCTTCGGGTCTCTTTTTTTTGTATAAAAATATACAAAGTCTTGTGTACAAACTCGAAGTTAAAACTGAGTTGCTGTGTGCTACACTGATTTTTCATATATGAGCGACCGGTTGAGTGCTGGTCAGCCAGCATACGAAACACAACTACATGCGCCGCGCCTCAGAACAGGAAACAATGGAGGGGAAGTGCAGAAATAGAGTGCTTTGGTGCGTAGTTGTGCGACCGTATGTATATAAAAAGAAAAACCGCTGACCAGTGACGGTCAGCGGTGAAATAAAATAAGAGTGAATAATGGGGTTATAGAGAATACACTTTCTTGCCTTCGAAGTAAGTGGCTTCTGGTTTCGCCTCGTGAATCTCTGTTTTTGGACAAGTGAGCACGTCCTTGTTAACGAGAAGGAAATCGGCATACTTGCCTACGCTGATGCTACCTCTTTCCTTCTCAAGGAACATCTGCTTAGCACAATTGATAGTGAGGGCGGTGAGCGCTTGCTCACGTGTCAAGAGTTCCTCTGGCCACCAAGGCTTAGCGTTTTCCGGATAGTACACACCAGTAACGGCGATTTCCATAATGCCAAATGGGTCGTCAGGACTACGGAAAGTAGCAGGGAAATCCGTGTGTGCAGACACGTTGATGCCGTGATCGAAATAGGATTTTAGGGGGAAACTCTTGTCTTTGAGTCCTTCGGGCATTGTCTCGCGCAACTCAGCTTGCATATCTTCGGAATAATGATGCCACAACATTCCCGAAGTGACATAGATATTATGCTCTGCCATGCGCGCATAGTCCGACGGGATCACACTATGTACATGTACTAAGGTATTGCGCATCTCGTCCTTTCCTCCGTTAATGAGAGCATTGACGATACGATTGACCGCTTTGTTGCCCATGGCATGTACGTGCATGGTCAGACCTTTGGAGTTCGCCTTACGGGTTATTTCCGTCAGTTCCTCCTCCGACCAGTTAGGAATGCCCTGATGACCATCGGTGTAAACAGGTTCAATAAAGCCAGTGCCGCTTTCAACTGTGCCGTCCACGAAGAGTTTGAACCAGTTTGTCTTGACATGTTCTGTCGCGTATTTCTGCACCTCTACGGCTTTCTCCAAAGCCTTGTCCTTATCCATCCAACTCTCCATTTCGTAAGCCGTGCCTAAGATAAAATGCATATCGCCAGACTTGTCCATCTCTTGGGCAGCCTTATACAGATTCTCGTTGAAGAAATAGGTGGTGAAGCCGTCCATATACATTGTATAGCCCTCGGAGAGAAGTTGATCCTGAATGAGTTTCATGTTCCCTTTTGCGATGTCGACAGAAAAGACACTTTCACTGTCCATGAATGAGCGTACATAAGTACTTGCCTGCTCCAACAGATAGCCGTTGGGCACGCCATTGGCATCCATATCCAACTTGCCGCCTCGAATCTCTGTCTTTAATACAGTCCCATCTTCTGCCAAAATGCCAGCGTTTACCAACATAATAGTGTTCACCAACGCCTTATGCCCCTCCTCATCAACGAAGTACATAGGAATATCAGCGCAGATGGCATCGAGCTGCTGTCGAGTTGGCATATTCTTTTGGAACTCAATCACATTCCATCCTTGACCAATAATCGCGTTTGCTCCTTCTGCCCGTGCTTTCTTAACTGCGCCAGGCACAATTTCCGTCAAGAACTTCTCCACGCTGTCGTCCGTGGAGATGAGCGTGCCGACGGATTTGAGGGCGTAGCCCATGGCATAATGTGCGTGCCCATTTCCGCAAGCAGGCATCACAAGCCCTTTGCCTCTGTAGTCCACGATCTCCGTCTTGCCCTCTTCAATGAAAGCTTCGGCACCAGACTTGTCACCCACATAGACGAATTTGCCGTCTTTCACAGCCAAAGCTTCCACAATCTGATTATCTTCGGCTGTATAAATCTTGCCATAAACCACAAGGTCGGCACTCTTATTGCTTTTGCAGCCGGTAAGCGTACTCGCACCTAAAATGGCGCAAAGAACAATGATGCTCGAAAGAATTTTTTTTACACTCATACGAATTGTTTGTTTCATGATTATCTAATAATATTTTTATAATATTACTTGCAAAGGTACAATAAAAAAATGATATGTACAAATAATTACGCATAATTTTTGCAAAAATGTGTAATTTTAATTGCGAAAATGCAATTTTGTACGCGAAAGTACCTTGTTAATGATAATAAATTGAAAATTCGAATAGGCTATGTACAACGGAAAAGTTGTCAAAGCGTTGCTCGCTGCTAAGGGCTTAAAGGGCACGCAACTCAGTAATTACCTCTTTGGCGATTTACTTCTCGCTGAGGATCATGAAGAGGACGGCGGCGATGCAGATGACGATGCCCGCGAGGATGTTCACCGTCAGCGGTTCGCCAAAAACCAGCGTGCCGACCAAGATTGCCGTTACGGGTTCGAAAGCGCCCAAGACGGAGGTCTTTGTCGGACCGATAAGGCGTGTGGAAAGGGCTATCGTCAGCATGGCTATCATGGTAGGGAAGATTGCCAGACCGATGAGATTCAGTACGTCCGGAGTGGTGTCTATGCCTTGCAACACCGGCGTTCCGTCAACAAGCAGGTACGCCAGAAAAGCGACGGCACCCACCACCAGACCATAGAACGTGAGCATGTGTTCAGAGATATGTTTGATACGCTGCGAGCGGTTGACAATCACCAGATAAACGGCGTAACTCAAAGCGGACATCGCCGCAAGAACAATGCCGAGCCAGTGAATCTCTGTTCCGGCGGCGGGCCAGCTGAGCAAGACCACTCCCGAAACCGTGGCGGCTATAGACAGCCATATCTGCCATTTGGGATAGACATGCAGCCCGACCATGATAAGCGCCACAAAGACCGGATACAGATAAACGAAAGTCGTTGCCAGCCCCGAAGGAATGAACCGGTACGACTCGAAGAGAAAGACACTGCTGGCGGCGAACAGACAGCCAAGCACAACCAGCAGGCGCATTTCCCGCCCGTTGACGCGGAAAGACTCATGCCGGAACGCCATCCAGAGACCTAAGATTACCGCCGAGATGGCATAACGGAAGAACAGGAGCGACAACACCGGCACGCCGCCGTCCAAGAGCGGTTTGCCGAACAGCGGATTCAGTCCGTACGAGACACCTGCCGCCACTCCGGCTGCAAAGCCGAGGATTGTTTTCTGCTTCTTAGTCATATCAACGGTTGCGCGATATTGTCAAATTCATCAATCGGGGCTGCAAGACAATCTCGGCGATTTCTTCCAAAGCGGGTGCAAAGGTACTACTTTTTTTTCAACTATGCAAAAAAATAGTGATTTTTGGTTACTTCTTGGTATATTTGGTTTTGACGATCTCGTAGGAGTTGCGGGTAAGGTCTTTGAGCAGTTCCTCTTCTGCGACGTTGGCATCCACACCTATCCAGTATTTGGACGGCAGGTTAAACGGTTTGCCGATGCAGTCATAGCGTGCCTTGAGTTCGTCTATCCGCTCCGGCTGGCATTTGAGCGTCACGATGCCGTAATGGTCAATATCCAGAAACGCAAACATGTGTCCGCAGACATAGAACACTAACACATCCGCCGCATACCTAAAGGCCGTAAACGGCAGTTTCTCCTCTACATCGCTGCCCAGCGAGAGGCAGTAGTCTCTATAATCCTCGATGTTCATTTTGTCAAAGTGTTCAGCGTTACTACTGAGAACTTGCTCATGCCTTCTATCGCGTCGCTCACGTTGAGCAGCAGTTTTGGGTTGCTCACATCCCAATGGAACGTGCCGGAGTCGCTGTAACGCGCTGTCTCCGATTGCAGCACATAGACATAGCCGAACGTCCTGTTGTTCTTGACGAGGCGGTCGATACAGAGGACACGTTTGTCCCGCTTGTTGATGATGATGTTCCGCCAGATGACGTTGGACGGCTGTGTGTGGTGGGTCGGTGCAAACGTAGTCTGGTAGATCATGCTTGCCCCTTCGCTGTCCACCTCGTAGTCCGGCAGCAAACTGATATAGGCATCGCTGCGGAAGGAATAGGTGTTGTCGTGGTTGCTAACTGCCTTCAGTTCGCTTACCTTGAAGGGAAGGTCCTTCTGTACGTCCTTTGCGAACTCCTCACTTGTAGTAGTCTTTTGTACCGCACAGGAGCAGAGGGCAAAGGCCATAGATATAAAAAACAATACTCTATTCATCATTTATTCCATTTAGCGTTCATCTGTTTTGCATATTCTTCCAACGGAGGCATACCTGCTGCGCTACGCCAGATATTCACACTATCGGTATTGAGCAATGTGTAGATAACCCGCTCTCCAGTTGAATCTTCTACAATCTGCGATCCATACCGCTGCGGTCTGCCTTCGTGCATGGCTATACGGTCTTCCAGAAGTGCTATGTTGTCCCAGCGCAATTTGCGCTCGTCCGTGCTGGTCTCGTTATGCCCATCGTTCATCAAGCGTCTGATATTCACTTATATAAGACTTCCGTTTTTTCAACA
>ONND01000024.1 GCA_900319105.1 uncultured Bacteroidales bacterium
CCGGCAGTCACAGCCGTAAAATTCTTGCCGCTTTTGATTGTTTCAATCTGTTTCATAAATAGTAATTATTATTGTTTACAATGTAATTAATCGAAATCGTGTGCAAAGGTACTAACTTTCTTTGAGATATGCAAGAAGGCACGCGAAAGTGACTTACTTACCAAAAAGTAGGAATTGCGTAAATACGGCTCAAACGCCCCTACAAAAAAATGCAATTATTTTTTATTTTAATTTTTTTCTCAAAGAAATTTGGTTACTTTCAGAAATTTTTGTAATTTTGCAGCGCATTTGACAAAATGTCCCAATGATCCAATAAATGGTAAATGGTAAATGATTAAATTGTAAATGTCTTTATGCGTAAAATAAATAAGGAGGTGGATCCTCAATACTTGAACTGTCCGATTCGGAACGTGATTGACAAATTCGGCGACAAGTGGTCGCTGCTTGTGTTGTACCAACTGCACGACAAAGGCACACTTCGTTTCAATGAGTTGCACCGCGAGATGGCAGACTGCTCACAGAAGATGCTCTCGCAGACGCTCAAACGTCTGGAGCAGATCGGTCTCATCAGCCGTCAGGTTTATCCCGAAGTGCCGCCGAGGGTGGAGTACAGCCTTACTGTCCGCGGACAGTCCCTCATGCCGCACGTATCCGCCCTTATCGGCTGGGCGCTGGAGCATTTTGACGAAATAGCAAAATAATTAGCAACAACCATGACCATAGAACAATTTCGTGAACGGATGGCAACGGACGAGCCGATTATTGGCGGCTCCGATTTGCATATGCAGTTTCATCAATTCTCGCAGGAAGCCCTGCGTATCACCGCCGAGATAAACGGCTCGTACCACACGCCCGAGGAACTGCGTAAACTACTATCTGAACTATGGGCGATAGACGTGCCGGATAGTTTCGGTATGTTTCCGCCGTTCTATACCGACTGCGGCAAGAACACGCATGTCGGCGAACGGGTGTTCATCAACATGGGCTGTAAGTTCCAAGACCAAGGCGGTATCTTCATCGACGACGATGCGCTTATCGGGCATAACGCTACGCTATGCACGCTCAATCATATACCTGATCCGGCGCAGCGGGCAGGTATGACCGCCAAACCCATTCATATCGGCAAAAAAGTATGGCTTGGTGCGAACGTTACCGTCCTGCAAGGCGTTACCATCGGTGACAATGCCATCGTTGCCGCAGGAGCCGTGGTGACGAAAGATGTCCCTGCCAATGCCATCGTTGGCGGCGTTCCGGCGAAAGTGATCAAGATGATAGAATAACCACAATCATCCCTCGAATACAAAAAATCCTGCATTTCCTTGCGTATGTGGGATTTTTTGTGTACCTTTGCAGCCGAATTGGCGCATTGCAAAGAAGAGAAACTAATTTAGCAGAATTTATATGATACTACATGTAACACCGGAGTATATCACCTCTCTGAAACCGAACGAGATATTTGTGTTCGGCAGCAACCTCGCGGGCATGCATGGCGGCGGAGCAGCACACATCGCGCACAAACTCTTCGGAGCAGAGTGGGGCGTGGGAGTCGGTCCTACAGGGCAATGTTACGCTATTCCGACCATGCAAGGTGGTGTGGAGACCATCCGTCCGTATGTGGATGAGTTTATCGAATATGCCAAACGACATCCCGAACAGCTCTTCCGCGTAACGCGCATCGGTTGCGGAATAGCCGGTTTTACGAACGAAGAGATAGCTCCGCTTTTCAAAGCTGCTGTGGCGATGGAGAATGTCTCGCTGCCGAATGGCTGGAGGGAGATTAATGGATAACTTTGTAGTTATATAAAATAATGGATAATTTAGAAGAACAGATACATAACGACTTACGGCAGTATTTGCTGAGCGTGAAAGAAATTGATGCGCGGCTTCCGGAGTGCCCGGATGTGGAGGGAAAGTGGGAGACGATAGCGAATGCGTATATCCCTGACGGTGTGCGTGAGTTTCAGAACTATCCGCTTGCATCGCTCGGATGGATGATGTATATCGGCATGGCGGTAGCGAAGATGTGGGATGACGATTGGCAGTACTATGCAGCCAAAGAGAACTTGTATGTTTACTTGCGTGACAAACGGGGATATGACGCAATGGATGAGTATATCCGCAGAGATTTCCTCAAACTCCCAGCGAAGGACTTTTCTGCGGCCGAAGAACTCGTCAGTGAGTGTGCTTCGCGGGTACATAATGCGTTAATGCATCAATCTATCGAACCGGGAACCAAGGAAGCTTTCCTTGGCTACGTAGCTTGTCTGCATCAGTTGTACCTCTTTGGAGTCGCTATACAACTCAAACGGATGGGGTATCACATGACGAGGATATAGCCATGTTCCGAATAATCCAAAGTCAATTTTTATTTGGGAGTTGGCGTGGAGATATACTTGCTAAGAGATATTATCCCAATATCTTTGTGATGTCCTCGGCTTCGGCGAGATTGAGTTTCTGACGGACTTGGGTCTTGCGCTGGTAGATGGTTTGGAGACTTTGACGAGTGAGCATGTTGATCTCCTTGGTGGAGAAATCCGCTTTGAGCAAACAACATAGTTGAATCTCTTTTTCGTTCAACACATCTTTGTATTTGTCCCTAAGACGGGTGTAGAAGCCATCATAAACCAAATCGATGGTTTGGTAAATGCTTGGCCAGTCGATGAGGGCATTGGCGGTTTCCTCGTTCAATGCCATGAGGCGCGCAAGCAGTTGTTGGTTGGCTTCGGTGGGTGTTCCGGCAATCGTTTTGATGACACCCAATTGCTGCAACATCAGTTTGCGCACATCCACCTCCTTCGTACATCGTACATCGTCCCTTCGTACATCATTTATGATTCCCCTCAGGGTCTCTATCTCTTCTTCTTTCTCCAAAAGCAGCCATTGACGGCGGCGATACAGATAGACGAACAGTAGGATTCCGCCCAAAGTTACAAAGAACAGCATAATTATCACAATCATCTGCCGTTGGCGGCTGATGGTCAGGTACAGATTACGTTCACGCAAGTCACGGATAGAACGCTCTTTGGCTTCCGCTACGCGGTAACGCACGTAGTCCGCCTCCGACCAATGGTTATTGTATTGTACCAACGGGAAACAATGGTACGAACCCTTCTGGGCATATTCCAGCACTTGTCTGTGCGCAAGAAAAGCCGCTTCGGCTGCCGGGTCAAACTCCGCGCTCTCTTTGTATTTGGCGAACAACTCCTCCACCTCGCGCATATAACGCTCCGCACGCTGTTTGTCACCTTTGTTCAGCCACAAGCGCGAGAGCGAATAAAGACTCTCCACCTGCAACCAACTGTCCGCTTGGCGGTATTCTTCCGTCAGATCTTCCAGCATCTTTATTGCACGGTCAGTTTGTCCTATTTCGCCTAACAGGTCAGCATAATTACGGCGAACCACATTGACAATAAACGCTGAGTCCGCAGCTTGTGCAATCGCTTTCTATTCGCCGAGCGAGAAATAGACAATCGCCAACGCATTATACACGCGCTCCACTTCGTCCAGATGAATCGCCTTTCCGTTATCCAGACCGATGAGCGTCTCCGTGTATTCGCGCACATGTTCGTAATCATAATCGCGCATGGCTATCTCCGCCGACACGCGCAGTACGATCACTTGCCATAGATGTTCTCCTGATTGTTCCGCTACCTCGTCGGCATATTTCTTTTGCCGTTGCAGCACTTCCTGTGTCCGCGCTTTGTCACCGTTCCACCAGAAATACATCGCCTCATCCAATCCGGACAATATCATATGGCGTGCATCTCCGTGCTCTTCTTCCCATTGCGTGCGATAATACTCAGACGCCCAACAAATCATGGAATCCTCGGACAGCGATTGCATGGAATTGGCATGTAGGTCGCAAATAACGAACCAATACTTAGCCAAATGCTCATCGTCCAACCGTTCAAGACGCTCGACTTGTCGTATCAGCAACTCTGCGGTATCCCTGCTGCTATATAATAACTCTTCCGCAGTATCAATCCGTTCCCTATCCCTCCGCACACTGCAGCTCAAAGAACTTGCTTTTCATCTGTTTGCTCGAAATTTTTTGCAAAGATACTACATTTTCACGAATTATGCAAAGCAAAACGCCTATATATAAACTTTTGTTGAGCAAGTATGCTGTATTTCAATGGTTTACGAGCAGCAAATATAAAGTTTCCAGCTGTTAATTTTACAACTCTTTCATGCTTAGGAAGTGACGCAGATGGATGTGTTTTATGCCTTCTACGTCAGAAATAGTATTGAGAGGATTCATTGAAATAACTATCTTCGGGTGGTTGTTTTTGATGGCTTGCAGATTACCAAACTCGCGTTTTTCGGTCTCCTCATCTGCAATCATATAGGCTACTTGCACATAGATGGTCTGCTCATCCTTTTCTGCCACAAAATCAATCTCCGCATTCCGCAACTGCCCGACGTGCACGGAATACCCCAACCTCAACAGATGCAGATACACCGCATTCTCAATCCGCTTCTCAATATCATTCGTTTGGCGTGTGCGGACAAGCTTGTTGCGTATTCCCAAATCCTCAAAATAATACTTGTCGTTGCTCTCTAACAACTGTTTGCCGTGAATATCATACCGCTGAACCCGGTAAGTCAGATACGCGTTGCAAAGGTATTTGAGGTAATTTTGAATAATAACCGAAGAAAGGTTCTCGCCCTGCGAACGAAGGTATTTCATAATGGAATTGGGAGAAACCAACTTGCCGATACTATCACTCACAAAACGGCTGAGATTGATAAACGAAGTGACATTCCGTATCTGTTCCCGCTGCACAATGTCTTTCAATACAACGGTATCATATACGCTTTGGATATAGTTCCTCATCTGCTCCGTATGTTCAAGCCCTATTAACCGCAAGTACGGCAGACCGCCCCAAAGCAGATATTTCTCCAACGCCTCATCGCTGTCCTGCAACTGATGGAAATAGAGGAACTCCGTGTAACTGAGTGCGTGAATGGGTATCTCAATGTACCGGGCAGCAAGAAGCGTAGATAACTCGCTACTCAGCATTTTGGCATTGCTACCGGTTACCACCACATCTGTTTCCGGTTGCTTGATCCAGCTCCGCAGAGAACGCTCGAAGCCCTGAATATCTTGTATCTCATCTATGAGAATATAATTATGCTTGTTCTGTGCTACATGAGCAGAGAGGTATGCGTTCAACTCCTCGTGCGTGGTGATGGCATCAAACGCAGCATCTTCCTTGTCAATATAGATGATATGGGCATTAGGGTCAGCCTGTTTCTCTTGTGCCAACAAACGCAGACACATACTTTTTCCTACACGGCGTTGCCCGGTAAGCACAATGATAATCTGTTTGCCCAACCATTGAGCGATTGCTTGCGAGTAAAACTCTCTGTGTAATAGTTCCTCCATAGTACTCATTTTCAAAATCCGCTGCAAAGTTACTGTATTTTTTTGAAATGTGCAAGTATTTGTGCAAAAAATCTAAAGTATATTTAATATTTTTAATGATTTTGCTAAAAATATAAAGTATAGTTTCCATTTGAAAAAATAGATGTTCTAATTGCCGATTATTAAGATTCAGGCATTATAAGGTCTGTGCATAATATATCTACAAACGCCATATTTTCAGCCACTTACAGAGTAATTATCGGGGGCAAGTCGAGGTAATCTCGAAGTAATCTCGGAGGCAAGTGCTATCAAACACCTGTACACTCACAGGTAAAAAGTTCCCGATTATTAAGATTTGTACCCATATAACGAAAGCAAGCGGCATCTCTGCCGCCTGCTAATCGTATAACGTTTGTATTGCTTTGTTATAGGGGCGCTTTAAACGGACTTACGTAACTTATTAACGTAATCATAAATAGCAGAAATATGACTTGATAAATCATAATCCCCTTTGTGCGTAGATTGCAAATAAAATGCTTCGGCATCAATGCCGTCCAAGCACTTTTTCTGTTCAGGTGTCATATTTTAGGTATTTAGTCTTCTTCTGGAAAATTAGGCTCTACTTTATGTAAACTAGCAATAGATAAAGTCGCCTGATCAATATTATTACCATAACGATATATTATGGCTACACTATAGCCTACAGATTCATTTTCAGGAATGTCATCTTCTTCCCAAAATACTTCAACTCTCATTCCAGAAGCAAGGTTTTCCAATAAACTAATGTATTTCTGATAAGTTTTGGCTACATATATGGGTTCATCTTCCATTTTTGGATCTTCTTCTACGCTATTATAAAAATATGCGCCGGCAAAAGAAATGGATCTTTTATATTTTGGAAGAGTAACCTTCTCAGATATATGACTTAACCACTTTTTAGCGTCAGAAGGGACTATTCCCTTACTTGCTATATATGTCAGACCTTCAACAAGTCCATCTGAATTAAGCCCGCCGACTATTCTTTCTTTTTTGTCTGATGAAGTATAAACATACTTTTCGTCTTCGTCCGTGAATCCCATATCTTTTAGTTTCGCTTCTGCTTGCGATAGTGGAATTAAATGAAGAGGTGTCAAATCATTAAGTTGTAAGTACTCTTTAGAATTTGTTTGTGGGTCATCAGCATTGTTTTTGTCTTTGTCACAAGACATTAGTGCTATACCGACAAAAGCGATCATAGCGTAAATAAAAATCTTTTTCATAATAACTTTGATTTAATTCCCTTCTTTAACCTTCGGGGATTGGTATATACAAAAAGTGCGAGTTTCTTATCGCGTACCAAGGTAACCCGCCAAGGAGACCTCTCGTATCATAAGAAACTCACACAAGAGTGTGAAGCATCTATTAAATGATACGAAAAGGCATCCTATATACGGAAACCTTTACAGATTATTTCATTTGTTTATCTCCTTAAAACTTGGCGGGTTTTCGGTAAACGCGAAATAATAGTAATGCTTTGTTTTAATTTAATTAGCGCACACCTGCGCCTGTCCTTGCTATTTAACGTCGAGCAAGCGACGGTTGTTCAAATCCGCTGCAAAGATACAACTTATTTTTGATATATGCAAATTTAATAATATTTGCGCATCGAATATATGTTATTTTGTCACTCCGACGCCGCGAGAAATCGTATTATAATGTTAAATATGTACTTTCCTCTGCTTTTATTTGGTCTAAATCTTTTTTGTTATTTTTTATGTACGCCATATCATGAACAATTTGTTGCTCTCCACAATAATCATCTAGCCATTTTAAACAATCAGGTATATTTCCTTCTCTATTTTGAATCGTCTGAGCAAATTTATATGCTTGTAATGGTTTCTCTTTTCCTCCAAGTAAATGATATTTATGAGCGTTTTCAAAATTTGCGTTATGCACATATCTACGTGAAAGTCCGGGTTGTGCTTGATTTGCTTGCACTACTAACTCCCAGATTCTTTGATTCAATGTCCATGCTGAATTATGATGGCCATCTGCATTAAATTCTGTATCAACATCATGAATTACACAATGTTTAATTCTAAATTTGGTGAGTATTTCCTGAAAGAAAGGAATATTATTTTTTGAACCAGTATTTAGAACAAAAATTTCTCTATCTGGATAGAAACGATTGAGTAAATCCCGGTAAACGATGGCTTCTGTGTCTCCTTCAACAAGTATGACATCATCCGCATAAAAGGCTTCGCAAACATGAGGATTAAACCGATTAATCATTTGCACTCTTTCTTTGCGTTCTTCATCCCTTGCAAAAATATCTTCATCTACCTGATAGGTTATAGTGTTTTCATCATCATCTTTTACCGCCCTAATTAAAGACGCATGTGGGCGAGAAATATCAATCATCATAGGAGAATGCGTGGCGCATAATACCTGATAATTACTATTTTCTGCTAATTCATATAAACTATTTCGCAATTTGAGTGTAATTTTAGGATGCAAGAATAACTCTGGTTCCTCAAATAAAATTATGTACTCCTGACGCTGTGCATCTTGTTCTTTGAGAAATGACAAAAAATTGAATAAAGCTTGACGTATAATGCCATGACCATTTTGCAAGAATGTCTCTTTTCGATTACATCCCTCTTTTTCTACTGTAATTGTATGGTTTTTCTTAAAAGCATCCTCTATCTTGATATTTTCTTCTTTGGCTGCTTGAATTTTTAAAGTCAGGGATGGAAAGATTCCATGAAATTGCGCGTTCAATTCATTGTTCCATTGTTGTATTCCTTGGGAGCCCAAAATAGCATCTTGAAGTTCGGTAATTTTTCCTACTATTTCTTGATAAGGACCAGCATAATCAACCTTTAATTTCTTTAAATAATGATCCTGTATTAATTTATTAACCTTTTCTTCTAACGATGCTTCGTCTTCCATTGCGCTAATAAATATTGGAGCTGGTGCATATGTTGTGAACAATGAGTCCATTCCCCCAAATCCATTAGGGACCCATTGATTTTGATTCGGATCAAATGTCTCTTTAGAAAATGGTCCCACGCTATTCCAAGTCTTTCTTATTCTAATTAGGTTTTGCGCATCTACCCATTTATTTACCCATTCAGGATCTGCATTCCTTCCTGTTCCTTGGAAATCAACATTAGCATCGTCATTCTCCTCTTTTCGGAATGTCCCTTCGATGATTATAGGTGTATCAGTGTCATAATTATAAAAGTCCTCTCTAGTGGCAGATTGCTTGCTATTTACAAAAAATTCGTACGCCCTAAGATATGTGGACTTCCCTACATTATTTTGTCCAATAAGAAACAATATATTTGATTTTTCAAAATCAATAATATTTTCATCTCCTTTTAGCCCTCGGAAATTTTGAATTTTTAGTGTCAGTAATTTCATGATTTATATATTTATAAGGTTATTATTTTTCAATATTTTCAAACTGCTCAAACATTTTTCCTAATTCCGAGTAGGTATAATTACGATTGTCTTTCTCCTTCTCCACTAATGACCGATTTGAATTTTCTATAGCTTGTACCAATTTGCCGCCGTGTCTCTCCATGTACGAATGCAAGCCTTTACATTTCTTAAAGAAGTCCTCCGTCTTTATGTATTCACAGTAACTATTCAAGTCTTTAAGCAAACTGTCTTGGTCATTATATGAACGTGACGTGTAAGCGAAATAATACAAGAAGAAAAGTTCTGTACATAAGTGTGTCTCAAAGAAAAACACCTCGCTATATATTCCGAGTCTGGGTTTATTAACCGGCTTCGAATATTTTCTTTTGAGTTTTAGGTATTGACTACGTGCGGGATCTTTTCCTTTATTGTCCATATCTATCACACAAAAGATATATCTATAACCCATCCTTACACCTTCTTCTATTTTTGCATCTAGTTCTTGAAGGTTAGTGTGTTTAGGGTAGTCTGGTTTGATAGTCAACCCTTTATAAACATCACTTAAAGACTTGAGATAGTAAAACTCGGTTGGTCCTTCTCCTAACACAAGGATTGTGTTTCGTTGCTTCGCCATAATCAATCCTCCATATCTACAAAAATAGACCCTAATTCCGGTTTCGCGCCCAAACGCCCGATTCGGTATGAATTGTAGAGAGAGAGGTTCTTATGCAAACCGAAAGAGTCTCCTCTATTATATTCTGATGATGCAGTCTCTCGGTTTTTCTCTACAAACCACACAACGCCTCTATTTTCGTTTATTATATCTTGAGCTAATAACGAAGTTTCTTGACTTGTAATCAATAACTGAGATTTGTCGGAATTATACAAGAATACATTTAAATAATAGAACAAAAGATCATAGTGCAAGTCTTCACCTAACTCATCTAGATAATAAACATGAGGACCTGTAATTAAGTCATACAAGGTTTCTAATATTTGAATATACTTGATAGTACCTTTCGATTGGTTATTTAATGAGATCTCAAAGTTTCCTGAACTTGATTGATTTTCAAATACAACAGATTCTGTAAAAGGGTTCAAAAGTTGATTTTTAATAGATTCTGAAATATTTTCTTTTTCAATGCGTTCCTTATAATCCTGCGAAATAAGTCTACTTTCTTTAACAATTCGAAAATCAACAATATTCAAGTCTGCTTTTTGAAGCATCTTTGTATAGAAAAGATGTTTCTTTGGATTGAGTGTAGCCTCCTTTAGTATATCTACAATACCACGTATTTCATTTTCGTCACCATCTACTTCGTGATACATTTCCATAATCCATTCATGCAGATTTTTGAAAGGAAGAATATCCTCTTTGAAACTGTATTTTAGACAAATAGAAAGCACACTATGATTATTAAGTGTATTCTCACGGATACTTTCTTGTGTTTTGGGTAAAAGATGAAGGCTGGCACCAAATTTTATATCCGCTTGAATATTTTTTTCTACGAAGTCCCTTTGATAGAATAATACTTTTGTCCCCTTTGGGTAATAATTTAACTCTTCACACAAAATATAGTTTGCATTATAGCGGAGATAATAGTCATAACGCACATCATTAGCATAGAATGATACATACATTTCTGTTGGTGCGTCCTTTGTGAGTTTGAATGGATGAAAGTCCATAATCGACTCACTCGCATCATACAAAGGATTAACTAACATACTAAAGACTGCATTCAAAGCTGTAAGCATATTAGATTTACCAGAGGCATTCGATCCATAGAACACACCTAATTTATACAATAATGTGCCATCTGGCATTTTCGTTACCAATTCCGATTCGGCAGACTTAGCTACAAAATTTAGTTCTTGCTTATCTTTTATTGATAAAAAGTTTTTTACCCAAAATTCTCTAATCATAATGTCGTAATTTTGAAAAATCGCTACAAAATTACTACTTATTTTTTATATATGCAAATATTTTTATGTGATTTTTGTAATTTTCCTACGTTTTTTGCTGTTTTTGCACATTTAGTTTGTTGTTTTACTCTGCAACGAATAGAGTAAGTTATTTTTTAGAAATGGTTACTCGGTCATCGCTCGGTGGAAAAGAGGCAAAGAACGGGAGGGTATAAACAAGGGCAAGGAACACATAAAACAATCCAAAATGAACAAAAAGTGATGTGGTCGGTGATTTATATAAACCTCATACGCCCATATATAAATTTTTGTTTTAATAAAGTGTTATATATCAGCGATTTACGCAACTCAAATATAAATCGTAGAATTTGGATATAAATGGGTTTTTGTAGTAACTTTGCAGCAAAATTTGAAACGTTTAACAACTCAAAAAAACACAATTATGACAAAGAAAATTTTTATTATCGGACTGGTACTCGCAGCAGTACTTTCGATGAGCGGGTGTATGCCCGGAAGTGAACAATGGAACATCCACATTGCAGCGCATTGCTACATCAAAGGCGGTGGACTGCAAGAGGGCGAGAAACTGGTTTTTGTCAATGGTATCCAGCGCAAGTGCTTGCGTGAATGGCAAGGACAAACGTGCAAGTATGTGGCGGTCAAGTACACTTTCCGCAAGGCGAATGGCAATCTGGACCAACGTATCATTCATCTGCTGATGACCGAGCATTGCGACAGCATCATTGATTGCAGTTACGACGGCAAGGCGGAATGGGTCAAAGACGATGATCTGCTTATACTGCGAGACATCTTCCCGCATGGTGTCTTCGGCGGCGAACGGTAATGTATCTCCTAATAAATATAAATAATATGCAAACAAAGTATTTCGTATTGGCAGCGGCGATGGTTTGCGCCGTGTCAATGAACGCGCAAACAGGCGTACAAACCAACATCAACGACACCTTACGGATGGACACATCCATGTTTAGAATAGCCGAAGTGACGGTGGAAGCACAAAGTGTCATTCAAAAAGTGGACAAGCAAATCCTTCTTCCTAACCGCGAGCAGCGCAAGGCTTCGCACGACGGCATGTCGCTGCTGCAGAACTTGCAGATTCCGCGTATCGTGGTGAACCCTGCGGACAACACCGTCAAGACCCTCGCGAACCAAGACGTGCAGTTGCGCATCAACGGCATCGAAGCAAGCAATTCTGAGGTCATGGCAATCAACCCGAAAGATGTCATCCGTATCGAGTACCACGACCAGCCGGGTGTGCGTTATAACGGCGCGGCGGCTGTCATCAACTACATCGTCCGTCACCGTGACACGGGCGGCAATCTGATGCTCAACGCGTCCAACGGCGTGACCATGCCTGGTTGGGGCGAGTACCATCTGTCGGGCAAAGTGAACTTTGGCAAATCGTCGTTCAGCCTCTTGACGCACTACTCGCCGCGTGACATCTATTGGACGCGCACGAACGCGGAGACATACAATTTTTCAACGGGCATGATAGAGAACCGCGAAGTGGGTGAACCGACACGTTTCAAGGGTAATCCTGTCAATCTCGGACTGACCTATAATTGGACAAACGGCGAGAAAAATAGGGTCCAGATTGCCTTGCGCGATAACATGCTATTTATGCCGCACTCGAAGACCAACCGCGATTCGTATCTGTATCAGGGCACGGATAGTTTCGCTATCCGCGACCACGAGAGTTCAAAATCCATTTCACCCTCGTTGGACATTTACTACGAGCACAACCTGCCGGACGACCACCACTTGTATTTCGACCTTGTGGGAACGTATATTAACAGTAGCAACGACCGCCGTTTTGAGCAAACACCACTGGGCGAAACGGTCGCCGACACAACGGATGTTTTGTCGCGTGTGAAAGGCGACAAATACTCGCTCATCGGCGAAGCTATCTATGAAAAGGATTGGGAGAACATCGCCTTGACGGTCGGCGTGCGTCACAATCAGCAATGGATGGAAAACCTGTATCAAGTACCAAGTGACCAAGGACCAAGTACAAAGGTTTCTATGATGACGGCGGAGACGTACGCTTTTGCGGAAGTGCAGCAACGTGTCAAGCAGTTTTCCTATGCTGTGGGTATCGGAGCCATGCACACGTATATCGAGCAAGCCGGACAGAAACAGTCGAACTGGATTGCCCGTCCGCAACTGACGCTGAGTTATGACTTCGGCAAGGGCGTGTTCTGGAAATACAAAGGTTATGTCTCCGGCTATCAACCTTCGCTGTCTGCTATGTCGGACGTGGCGCAACAGATTGACAAATACCAAATCCGACAAGGCAATCCGAATCTCAAACCGGTTATGTTTGTTGCCAATGAGATGCAACTTTCCTGGCAGTCCAAGTACGTCAATCTGAACCTTTGGGCAAACTACTCATACGATCACAAACCGATTATGGATGAGACCATTGAACAACTGATTGACGGTCAATCATACGCCGTCCGTACATACGCCAACCACCGTGGTTTTCATCGTCTGCAAGTGGCTCCGAGTGTGCAAGTGCGCGTGCTCAATAACAGCCTGATCTTCACCGTTGCGCCGTTTGCCAATTACTATGTGAGCCTTGGTAATTCCTACACGCACAAGCATTTCAATCCGGGCGTTCGCGCAAGTATCATGGGCATGTACAAGGGTTGGCAGTTCTTCGGCGAAGTGACCACGCGCAGCAATAACCTCTGGGGCGAAACGCTGGAGTACGGCGAGTTCTACCACCATATCGGTCTTGGTTACAACTCCGACAAATGGGGCTTCCGTGCGATGCTGATGAATCCCTTCTCCGTCAAGGGCTACAGCATCGAGACCAAAGACCTCTCCGCTCTTGCTCCGAACACACAGCACGCCGAGATGCGGGATTTCCGTCAGATGCTCATTCTCAACTTTCATTGCAACCTCGATTTCGGCACGCAGCGTGGCGATTCTGGCAAACGTATCAACAACGAGGACAAAGAAAGCGGTATCTTGAGTGGTACGAAATAGGAAAGAATTGTGTGTAAGAATAGCGGCACTCGGAACCTCTTTAAGAATTCACAACGCAACCCGAACCAGCTGATGAAGTGAAATTTAAGGGAAAAAATGAAAAAACTTCGGAATAATTTGCATATATCAAATTATTATTGTACTTTTGCAAGACTTTTGTAGTTGAACTCACAATAAATCAAATACTCACAATAAATCAAATAAGAAGGGTTGGTAAATCCGGATCAGAGATATATAACAATCAATCAAAAAAAATATGAAATTTTTTACCCGTTTAATGGTTATTGCCGCACTATTGACAATGGCGGTAAATGTAAGAGCCAATGACTATCTGGAGGTGCAGCGTCACTACCAGGTCTATAGCAACGGCCGCAATTCGATTCACTTTAAGATCCCCGTATGGGCGTACGGACGAATCCAAAGGACAGTCTGTGGAGCCGTTTATGTACGTGGGCGGTCCTGCGTATGGCGTCAACCGTCAGGACAATGACCGTGGTAATGCGTCCGTTAAGATGTATAAGAAAGCCAATAGTTCTGAGTCCAAAGGCGGCGTGATTGTAGTTACCAACGAGTACAACGGTAATCGTTTGCAGATCGACCGTACCGATGATTATACTATGATCGACCTCAAGCAGGTGGCGGATGACGACTGCAAGCGCGTGACGATCCTGGAGTTCGATTGGTATCCGCCTGTTGAGCTCAATAATAAGAAATTCACGATCTCTATTCAAACCGATATTCGTACCAAGTCCCCACCACCTTCACCGGTGGCGACAACACGGCAGCTCCGCAGCTCTATACGCCTTATCTCTATATGGTTAACGAGGCGGGTTTTGCCGGACGGGGACTGGCTGCTGTGCCGTATTACTCGCAGGCGAAGCCGATAGCTTATACCAATCCGCTGATTAAGGACACGATCCTCGTCCAAGAGAACAGCGGTACGATGTATGTGCCTACTTCCGACACGGGGTACTACGCTTTTGATGCGACCTTTAAGGTCTATCGAAACGAGGAGACGAGCGATGTTGAGTTGATCCGGTCGAAAGCAGTCAATGTGCCCGCTTACCACCGTATTTATGATTTCCAGGGTACAGCCGAGCAGGATGAGCATGGCAGTTTCACGGGTGCTAATATCCTGACTTGGAAGGTGAAAAGCCCCGAAGCCAAGGATCTTATTCCGGGGGATTATTTTGAGTTGCAGCGTGCTTTCCAAAGCGATTTCTCGGATGCACAGACTGTCCGTCTTGAACCGATGACGACCACCGACAGTATCTATCGATATGTGGACGACAACCGTACCGCGTGGAACGGCACGGAGCTGCGTACCGATACGATAGATACCAAACTGTCTTATACGTACCAAGGTTATGAGCTCATCAGTGACGATAATGTGTTTATGGCGCATCTGGACGTGACGCTTACCGCCAAGACGGTAGTCAAACCCTCTGCTCCGGTCTATTACCGCATCCGGCGTACGTCGTCCGCTATCTGGGAATGGGAACATGATTTCGCCAAGTCGTACGAACTCAACAAGAGCACTTATCTGGCGCCTCTCAAGCAGAAACAGCCGGAGTATAGGCTTGACCCGGACTTTGGGAAAAACAAGAAGCTCCATTTCACGATTGAGCTGGATAATATGGAGATCGGTCCTCGTCCTTTGTCTATTGATGACTGCGAGTTGACGTACAGATGCAAGAGTAACCATATAGATGATGGTTTTGTCAATTATATTGTCGATCTCCCGGAGGAGTTCGTGGATGACAAAGGCAACCGTCGCAAGCATGGTCTGGATGTGTATATCTATGCCGTTACCCGTGACGGAAAAGAGCTGTATGGTCCCCGTCCGGGCAAGAAAGCAGGTTTCGGCAAAACGAAGTTCCGTGTACCGCTTTACGGCACGGTTGAGCGGCTTATCAGCGAGGATAATGCTTCTATTCAGCCTTCCTATTCCTATGGGACGCACCGTTTTTCCTCGACCTATATCTACCCTTACAAGGAAGACCGGTATGAGACCTTCCTCTTTTCTTACCGCCCTGCACAGGGTTCTTCTAATCCCGAAGGGATAGAGATCGATACGCGTTCCGGTTACAGAACTCCTACGACTTCTCCTGCGATGGACAGTGTGCTTGCGCTCAGGGAAAAACAACTCAAACAGCAGTTATATGTCAAACTAAGCGCCTTGAACGGCAACTACGGGCGTTGTACATGGGATAAAACGGCGCAGCTGATTCTGCGTCGTACGATGGTCGAGACGGGACAAAGCATCGACCTGATTGTTCCTCAGGATAGTATTGTGCGGCAGGCAGACGGTAGTTGGCGGGCACATATGACCGACATCGCCGATGCTCCTTGTACCCATTATACGTATCAGGTGCTCGTTGATCAGTCCCACGCGACGCTCCGTGTGGTGGATTCGGTCTATTTGTTGCCGAAGACTATTTCGGGTCAGAAATTCTATATAGAACAGGCTGCATGGATTACCTCTTTCTCCGCTTCGCAGGGCGATGCGCGGGGCAGATACAAGTCCGGCGTACAACTCCGGTGGGAGGTCAGCTCGTTGGCAGTCGATTCGTTTGTGCTACGCCGCGTGCCGAAGAACAGTTCGGACGCACCCGAAGTGATCTACATCGGTGAGGACAACCATTTCTTCGACGAGACAGCCGTACCCGGCAGACAGTATGAATATACCGTTTCGGCGCTTTATACCTGTAATGGAAACGCCACGACTAACTCCAAGACCGCTGATGGCTACCGTTCACCATTCGGACAGATCGGCGGTACGATACAGATGCCTGATAACGCCGGTATGGCCGGGGTACAGGTGAGTCTCTCCGTAGATGGTCAGACCCTCAAGACCGTCACTACCGGTGCTACGGGTGCTTTCCTCTTCGACAGCCTGGCGTATGACCTCTCTTCGGGTACGGTCTATACCATCATGCCTACCTCGCAGTATGGTGTCTTCAGCTATAACAACACCTCTTCCGGCGTGGCTACTATCTCGCTGGATGCCGCGCATGCTATCGCTGAAGAGGTCAATTTCGTCAATACGAGTACTGTCCGTCTCTCGGGACGTGTGTTATATGATTTCTCTACTATCCCAGTGGCGGAGGCATGCTTTGTGCTCAACGGCGACACTATCCTGCGCGGCAATAAGGTCTATCGTACCGGCGCGGATGGTACCTTCGAGCTGATTGTACCGAAATCCATGCCTTGCCGCTTGCAAGTAGCGAAAAAAGGGCATACGTTCAAAAACGACGGCTGGCTCTTCGTCACAGGCACGGACACGACTTTCTCGCTCGTCAAGGCGCTGGATGGGGTACGTTTCTACGATGATACGAAGGTGCGCCTCGTCGGTCGTGTAGCCGGTGGTAATGATCAGCGGGATCTGCCCCATGGTTTGGGTTTGGGAAAGAACAACCTCGGTGATGACCTCCAGCTCGTACTCATGCTCGAAGGCGATAACACCGCCCATATCGTCCATGACCCCGATGACCTGACGCATGATACGCTGCACCGCTCCGTCAACGGTACGGACATCCTCTTCGAGCAGAAACGCATCATCCTCCGTCCGGATGTTACGACGGGTGAATATGCGGCAGACCTCTTCCCCGTCAAGTACAAAGTGGTGCAGGCTACTGCCAAAGGCTACGCTACGCTTTTTGCAAACGGAACCGGAAGCGAGACCTTCGACCTCACCAACGCACCCTTGACGCTGATGACCGACTCGCTCAATGGTACTACCGTTCAGTACAACGCCGTCTATGACCGTATCTACCATAACCCCGTTCAGATCAAGATGACCCAGCTCCTCTATGGTATGGAGAAAGCCGGATATGGAGAGCAAACGGGTGTATTTACGGATATAGACGGTAGGACATACGACCTGTCGTTCTATACCTCGAACAACGGTGAGGTCGATTATACCTTGGGTTATCCGGTCTTCCTGTATAACCGGCAATACCAGTTTATGATCTCGGCTTTCGAGGAGTATTGCTATAACAACGACCGGCAGACCAATCGCATCGACCGTGTGCCTCTTCGTAGTGGTTCGGTGGTTATCCGAAACGGACTCCATTCCACAACGGAGAGCCTGACTTACGTCCTTGACAACAATGGCAGGAACAATACCATCCTGCTCAAGAGCGATAATATCGACTTCTCCAACTCCGGTTTGGATGCTCTTCGTACAGTCAGCGCTGCTTTGCAGACGGAGGGAAACACCGTGGAGACCGATCTCTTCCGCGCTTTCGTCAGCGGTGATGTGGTGCAGAGTAATTCGCTTACCTCATCGGCTGCTGATATCAAACTGCTGGATGTCATCCGTGATCCCGGAGGTATGGGCAGTTCCTCATGGCTCGAAGCCGGTAGTACCTATAAGTTCGGTTATAGTACCCATTACCATTGGGAGTTTGGTGCCGAGATCGGTGCTAAATGGGGTGAAGGAGTCTCCCAGAGTATAGGTGTGGTATCCGCTCCTGCAGGAGCTGGTACCTATGCCGGTTCGGTCTTCGAGACCAACCGTTCGCTCACCCTCTCCCTGCCTTTCACATGGGAGTGGGATTGGACCAATAAGTACAGCTATGAATATACTACCTCCACCCGTATTGCTACCAGTTCCTCTTATACGAACGTAGGCGCTAACGCGGATGTCTTCTTGGGTGCTACCCGTAGTGTCATCACCGGTCTTGCCAAGTCCGTTTCGGTCATCTCCGATAGCCTTTGGCAAGCTCGTCAGACTGCTTATCAGGGCGGTGCCATCAAACTCCTTGCGCAGGGTACGGATGCCGATGGACATGCTTTCTATCTCGTCACGGGAGAGAAGACAGTCTTGGGTTCGACTATGGACAATACCTTCGTTTATTCGCAGAAATACATCATCCAATCCGTCATTCCTACCTTGGCGAAAAGGCGTCTGGACTTGCTGGAGAACTTCCCGAGTAAGGAGGCGGCACAGACGGCTGCTAATGAGCGGAATGAACCGGTCTATTGGTATAAAGGCAAAGAGGAAAAGATCATCGATGCCGATACTATCCGCACCACTGCTTACGAGATGTTTGTGCCGAAGTACTCTTCGAAAGCCTTCCTCGATGAGGTAGCGTCCCTGAATACCCGCATCATGAATTGGCTTAATATCCTCTTCTTTAATGAGAAAGAGAAAGTTATGGCGCGTATGTCGGGTCAGAAATACGGCACTTTCTCCGTCGGCGGAGGTAATTCCTACACCCGTAATGATTCGTATTCCTACGGCGGATCCTATACCCATATGCCGCAGGAGGGCTTGTTCTTGTATAATCTTTCGCAGTCCGGTACGACCTTGGTGGAGCGTCTTACGGATAGCAACCTGCGTAATTTAGTGGATTTCTTGGAGAGTTCCGGAGGCGTTATTGGCGAGTCCGTCAAGGATGTGATCAAGAATCAGTTCTCCAAATTCTCCGATCAGTTCAAATTAGACGATAAAGTGACTAAAAAACCCGAGGACCTGACCGGAAAAACCGCTAATGCGCAGTGGAAGCTGGTCTTCGAACCGATCCTCTCCTTTACCAACGATGAGTTCCGCTCGAAGGAAGTCTCCTGTAGCCGCAAAGTGGGCTTTACCCTCTCTCCCGATCCGCACGGAGACATCGCGGTGTCGGTCTATCGTGCGAGCATAGATAAAGTTTTCGATGAGCAGTCGAAAGTCGCGCGTGAGCAAACCGAAATGGAGAATGACTCCATCGTCTATGGTAGTTATGTCTTCTTCACCGAAGCCGGTACTTCCTATTGTCCGCACGAGGGCGAGGAGCGTACGCGTTTGTACAACGCCGGTACGGCTGTCCTCGGTAACGGTACCCTCTATGCTGCCAAACCGGAGATATCTACCAACACCTATGAGCAGACCAATGTAGCATCCGATAAACCCGCAGTCTTCCGTCTTACGCTCATGAATAACGCCGATCTGCAGCCCCCCTTCCAAGGCGGTGAGTATATGCATCTCTCGCTTGCAGGAGGTAACCCCGATGGCGCGAAAGTGTTCATCGACGGTGTGCCTATCGCTGCCGGATACCCGCTTTATATCGTTCCCGGATCGCCTGTCGTCAAGACCATGGAGGTCTATCGCGGACAGGCCGATGACTATACCGATATGGAGCTCCAACTCTCTCTCGATGAATGTCCGAAGGTCTATAGCTCGCTCAAGTTCTCCGTGCATTACCTGCCGGAGTCTTCGCCCGTGCAGATAGCGTTCCCGAGGGACAAATGGGTGATGAACACCCTCTCGGCGCGTGACTCTATGGGCTACTACCTGCCTGTCACTATCGACGGATTCGATATCCACCATAAGAACTTCGACCATATCGAGTTCCAGTACAAGCTCTCCACCGAGAACAACGACGCATGGGTAACCCAGTGCTCCTTCTTTGCGGACGACAGCCTATATAACCGGGCTACGGGTAACAAAGCCATGATCGAGAACGGACGTATCACGCCGTTCCGCTTCTACGGCGAGCGCGACCCGAAGGAACTCAACTACGACCTGCGCGCTGTATCTTTCTGCCGCTACGGATCGGGCTTCGTCACCAAGGAATCGCCCGTCATCAGCGGTGTCAAAGATACCCGCCCGCCGGTGCTCTTCGGCAAGCCGCTGCCCGCCAACGGCATCCTCACGCTCGACGGAGATATCAAGCTGCGCTTCAGTGAACCGATTGCCGGTAACTGGCTCGACGAGGATAATAACTTCCAGGTGCTCGGTGTCACCAATGCCACCGGCATCACCCAGACCACCTCGCTCTATTTCGACGGCAAAGAGAACCACTATGCCGCCAGCCTCGCTTCGCGCGAACTGGCCATCACCGACCTCACGCTCGACATGCTTATCAAGCCCGCCGAGAAAGGACGCGAGATGATCCTCTTCTCGCACGGCGACGACAATTATTCCTTCACCTTCAGCCTCACGGCGGACAACCGTCTCAAACTCTCTACCGAGTCCGAAGGTGAGCACAAAGAGTACCTCTCCCTGCCGATGGACGAACTGTCCTCCACCGACTTCACGCGGGTAATCATGGCCTACGGGCTGTTCGATAACTCCATCCGTTTCTATGCCGGCACGAAGGATATCACCGATAATGACTTCATCGGATGGGTGCTGCAGGACGAGGCGGCGCCGCTGCGGCTCGGTTGCGGCCTGCACGGCGAGAATCCCTTCCACGGCAACATGATGGAGGTGCGCGTATGGACCAAGGCGCTCAGCCCCGCCGAGATAGCCAATACCCACCTGCGCCGACTCACCGGCTTTGAGCACGGCTTGATGGCGTACTATCCGATGACCGAGAGCAAAGGTACGGAACTGGACGACCTCGCCTCCGGAGCGACGCTCAAGGCAAACGGACTCTCGTGGACCAACCCGCAGGGTATCTCACTCGCTACTGACGGCAACAAAGTACGCTTGCAGCCGACCCTCTTCTCGCGCACCGAAGCCGAGGACTACACCTTCATGTGCTGGTTCCGTAGCGATAATGCCAAGCAGGATAACATTTCGCTCTTCGGCACCGCAATGGGTGACTCTGTCACCATGCAGCTCGCGTTCAGCGACGGGTCTATCCGCTTTACGGCCGACGACGTGGATGCCTTCGCTTCTGCCGACCTGACCGACGGCAATTGGCACCACTGCGTGCTCGTCGTCAGCAAGACCTATAACGCCGGTTCTCTCTATATCGACGGTCAACTGAAGTTCAACTTCCCGACGATAGGCCTCGGCGCGCTCTCCGGCACGTCCGTATGGCTCGCGGACGGTCTGGAAGGAAACATCGACGATGTGTGTCTCTTCGAGCAGGCCCTGCCCGCGGAACTCATCGCCGAGTTCGGCAAGCAAACTCCTAACGGCGATGAAATGGGTCTGATCAACCTCCTCACTTTCTCGTGCGTCAAGCGCAATTCGTCGGGCGTGATGGAGCAAGTCTTCAGCCCCGATAACCAGCGCGTCTTCCGCGATGCCAACGGCAATGTGGTGAGCAAAGTACAACCGCTGCTCGTGGACGATCTCGCTTCGCAAGCCGACAAGAGCAACTATGCGCCTGTCCGAGACCGAGGACTGCTCACCAACCTGCCGTTCAACTGGACCTATCAGGAATCCGAACTGCTCATCAATATCAAGGCGCAGCCGCGCGAGATCAACAAACGCACGATGTACCTCACCGTACGTGACGTCGAAGACCTCAACGGCAACCGCCTGCCGTCGCCTGTCATGCAGACCGTCTATGCTAACCTCAACAGCATTGTATGGGGCGGGCGCTCATTGCAGATCGTGACCGACTATGAACAGTCTTCCGTAGCGCGTAACACGACCACTATAATGAACCAAACCGGTATGACGCGTCAATATACGATTGACCACCTGCCTACTTGGCTCTCTGTCTCGCCCGCACAAGGTACACTCGAAGCAGAGGATGAGAAGACGGTTACTTTCACCGTCAAGGAAGTTCTCAAACCCGGTCTGCACAACCATGTCGTCTATCTTACCGATGATCAGGGATTGTCCGAACCGCTGCTGATCGAGGTAGAGGTCGTTACCGAGTGCCCGTACGAAGAACCCGAGACCGGCAAGTATCCGTATAACATGTCGCTTTGCGGACAGGTAATGATTGACGATGCCTTTGATTCCGATCCGGAGGACAAAGTCATTGCGCTTTACAATAATGAGTGCATCGGTATTGCGAATGTGGACTTCGACCGAGTAACGAACAAGTCCCAAATATACCTCACTGTCTTCGGGAAAGAAGAGATGAACCGCAAGCAGATACAGTTCCGTCTCTGGCAAGCCTCCACCAATAAGATTTATGACCTCACTCCGGATCGTGATATCGTCTTCGCGCATGGTAACGTCTATGGTTGCGGGAACGAGCAACCGGTTCTACTGACCGCCGGAGGAAGCGAAAGACAGACCATCACACTACACTCCGGATGGAACTGGACTTCGTTCAACCTCGACCTTAGACAGTACGTAGCTAAAATAGAGAAGATCATGTCGGCTAACGAACCCTGGATGGATGGTGACATCATTAAGAACCCTGCTACACGCCACTTCGTTATCTACTCCGATTCGCTCGGACGCTTCACGGGTGACTTCGATTATCTGCGCTATATCTACACCTATATGGTTTATAGCAAGAATGGAAACACCATGTATATCTCGGGTGAAAAACTGCCGAAGGACTCGATGAAGATTTCCGTCAGCGGTAACGGAGCATGGAGCGCACTACCCTGCTTGTTCGACCAGGTAACACCACTCACCGAAGCATTGACCGGATACTACGATTATGCCACTCCGGGTGACCTCATCAAAGCGCATGACCGCTTTGCTACTTTCTCGGCTAACAAACGCTGGGAAGGTAACCTTACCGCCCTCCGTCCGGGAGAAGGATACCTCTTCCGCCGTATGGCACCTGGAACGGTAGAGATTCCCTTCTATCGCCGCCCGACTTCAGGCACTCCGCGTCACACGAAAATGAATACCGACACTAACGCATTTATCAATCCGAACGCTGCGACGAATATGACGATGATTGCGATGGTTAGCGAGGTAACAGATGATGGAGCAAGGGAGCTCAGAGTCTATGTTGGTGACGAACTCGCTGCCGTAGCCACCCCGCTCACGATTGAAGAGCAAACGTATTACTTCCTCACCATCCAGAGCAACCGACTCGGCATGCTTCGATTCGAGATGGACGGACAAACACTCGAACCCGAAAAAGGCGCTATCCATTACGTGACGGATAGCCATGCAGGTTCTCTGAAAGCACCGGTAATGCTTCGTCCTGCCGATCAAACCGGAGTGTATAAGATCATCGAAAATAATCATGTAGTAATAATCCGAAACAATGAGAAATATGATGTTACAGGTAAGAAATTGTAAAATCCTTGTTCTTTGTTCCTTTATCCTTGTAGCCCTTGTCGGCTGCAAGGAGAAAGAGCAACCGGTCAATCCCTACGTTGATCCCGGTACAACCGAGAACCCCAATTGGGCGCTCTCAGGCGATAACGACATGTCCGCCTCTATGACGGCTATCGTCAAAATATCCTTTGCCAAATCCGTAGGTACCCTCGCGGCGTTCATAGGGAAAGACTGCTGCGGGATAGCCAATTACAATGCCGGACTCGGTCTCTATTGGCTTTATATCTCACCTGCTACGCAAGCAGATGGGAACGTCCAATTGCGTTTCTATTCCCCGGAACTGAAACGCATCTTCGTTGCCGCATCCACTGTCCCCTTCAGCAACGATGCCCAACTCGGTTCTATTACCGAGCCCTACACCCCGGATTGGAAAGTAATGGAATAACTGTTGTGGCTCAACCGTTGTGGCTCAAAACAAAGAGCCATACTTCACCCCAAAAGGAAGCGACCCATTCGGATCACTTCCTTTTTCTTTTGCAATTTCCTATAATTTTGCAAAGATTTTAGGAAAAACCACATAGGAAAATATCCGGTTTTTTGCAAAATTTCCGGATGTTATTCATGAATTCATAATAAAAAAGCATTTTATCCTCATTTTCTTTGAGAATTATTTGCACATTTCAAAAAAATATAGTAATTTTGCGCCGTTTTCACAATATATGAAAATAGACCGGAATATATGAAAACGATAAGCATAGCCGGAAAAGAATATACTCTTACTGCTTTTGAAGAGGTGAAAAAACGTATGGTATGGGTGGAGGCTCGTATCTCATTTAACTTTTACTCTTTGGAGTATAAGGGGATGCTTGTTGTCGTATTGGAACCGAAAGACGGCATCCATTTCTCTCCTCGTCAATTAAGATTGATAGCGCAGCGGATGACGGAAATATACAAGTTGCCTATTGTGTTCTTATTGGATAACGTTAGGTATACGGACAGAAATCGGCTGATTGAACAGGATGTTTATTTCGTAGTGTCAGGCAAGTACGTTTTCTTGCCCAACTTGTTGATAATGACGCGCGATATAGAGCCGAGACACGCTACCGTACTGAATCCTGTTGCTCAATGGGTTCTATTGGCATATCTGCAAGGAAAGATTCCAAACAACCAGACTGCGGACGAATTAACTCAGACCACGCCATTCCAATATGTGACGCTTACGCGTGCTTTTCGTGTGTTGGAGAGTTTGAATTTGTGTCACATCGAAAGTGATGAGGCGCGCTATAAACATGTAGTATTTGAAGAGGATAGACATTCGTTGTTTAATGCAGCTAAACCATATATGATTAGTCCTGTTCGCGAGCGTGTATATTGTGACGAAGTAGCAAATGACATGCAATACAGGCGGGCAGGTATTTCGGCTTTAGCACATTATACTGCTCTTAATCCGGAAGAGATGCAGACTATCGCTATACCTGTTACACAATGGCGCAAACGGCAGGATAAGGACTTCGTCGGCATCAATCCTTACGAGGGGAATTATTGTGTGGAGATATGGAAACACGAACCCATCCCGACTAATAGCCAGTATGTGGATAAATTGTCTCTCGCTTTGTCGCTGCAAGACGACCATGACCCACGTGTGGAAAAAGAAGTAAAACAAATGATAGAACAGATATGGTAAAAGGTTTAGAAACATTCCGCAAGGCATCGTTCAGACGTGCTCAAACTGGTAGCAGCAGGTATCTATCCTGAACCGTTAAAGGTCAAGCCGAAATTTCTGTCTATCCTTGAATCCTTTACTACCGAAGTGCAGCAACATAAACAATCGCTCAAAGATGCGCTGGACGTTACCGCGGAACAGATTGATGCCTTCTTGAATATCCTCCGCGACGAAATATTTGTAGAAGAATAAGCATGAAAATCCAATTTGTCAGCGACTTGCACCTGGAGTTGGCGGATAATAGCCGTTACTTACAGCAGCATCCATTGCCGGTAACCGGTGATGTACTGTTGCTGGCGGGTGATACCATCTATCTGGAGCAGGAGCACCTGATGAAACACCCGTTTTGGAAATGGGCTTCCGACCATTACGACCGCGTCATCGCAGTCCCTGGCAATCATGAGTTCTATGCGTACTATGACCTCGCTTCAGTTGTGCCTTCTCGTCGATGGGAACTCTTCCAAAATGTGCATATCTGCTCCAATACGGTCGAGCATCTTCCATGCGACATAGATATTATCTGTTCAACCCTATGGGCGCATATTGACTTGCCCGATGCTTATTATACAGAGCAATACGTATCCGATTTTCATCGCATTCTATTTGGTGAAGAACGCTTGACTGCAGCTCACTTCAATCGTACTCATCAGCAATGTGTGGACTTTATCAAGAAAGCGGTTGCTGCAAGCCAAGCCAAGACCAAGATTGTCCTCACACACCATGTGCCGTCTCCATTGGTGATGTCAGATGAGTTTGCCGGCAGTCGCATCAACGGTGCGTTTGTAGCCGATTTGACGGACTACATCAAGCACTCCAATATCGACTATTGGATCTTCGGTCATTCCCACCGCACTATCTGCAACCTCATTGGTCATACGCAAGTCCTCTCCAACCAACTTGGTTACGTCGCCCGAAACGAGCATCTGCTTGGCTTTGATGCGGGAAAGTTCATCGAAATAGGATAGGTCTAGGTTCACATAGGAGCGAAAATGTTCACATAGAAAAGTTCACATAAGGAACAGCAGAAAAGTTCATATAAAAGCATAACTTTGAATAACGGATACAACTGAAATTAGTGACGGGTAAAGTAACGGGTAAAATGACGGATAAAGTGACGGATAAAGTGACAAGTAAAGTAACAAGTAAAACGACGGTTACAACTACCCAGAAAAAAGGAAGCGACCCATTTGGATCACTTCCTTTTTCCATGTATCCGCCTATGCATGGCGATTGGGGTCCCCGATGGGCGCTAACGCAGCGCGTCCAGTGGGGAGATAAAGCGTGAGCATGACGGGGCACTTTACAAGGGCTTGCCCGCAGTCGTGCAAGTCATTGCTTGCGCGTACCCTGATACTCTTCCACCGTTTTTGTGGTGATGGTAGTCGTCACTTTGGACGTGTCGCTTGCTTGCGTATAGGTCGCAGTCGTGCTGATCGTGCGCCAAGCCTTACAGCTCGTCATGCCCACTGCCACGCAGACCATCGCTACTAATACAAATAAAAGTCTTTTCATCTTTCTTTTTGTTTTGGTTAATAAATTCCGTAATTTTCTCGCGGTCTTTCACCTTTCCCCTCCTTTCTCCTCCCCCTCCACGGGGAGGTCGGGTGGGGCATCAGCCTCTCGGATGCTGCTCGTCGTACTTGGCGCACTCGAGGCTCCAGAGGTAGGCGTTCATGGTGCGCTTGCCACCTGCGGTGTCCTTCTGAGCGATGAATGCTGCCTGATCGGCATCCACCTTGGAGAGGTCTTCCTCACGGGCTTTGACGGCCGCCTTGACTGCCGCGAAACGCTGACGCATGAAGAGCTCGTTGACGGTCGGAGGCGTCGAACGCTCGATCTTCGGCCGCAGGTAAAGGCGGTTGCAGTTATTACTCGTGGTCGCTGCCGTACGGTGCGTACCAAGCAGCATTTTCTGACAGCTGTGCTGTCCGTTCTTACTGGGTTTGCTGAGTGCGCCGGATACATAATCAATTCCGGCACTCCATCCTACTTTTGCCATTGTATATTTAAAATTTTATTTGTTTATTATAAATATTTGTTGTATCTTTGCAGTCGATTTAACATCGTGATGT
>ONND01000011.1 GCA_900319105.1 uncultured Bacteroidales bacterium
AAACTAAAATTGAAAATGAGCCCGGTACAATACCGAACTCACTTTCAAGATCAAATCAAATAGATTTAATAATCCGTCCAACTTTTTGGGGTCACCTCACACCCGGAGGGGCTTTTTTTGTCCATCGACCAATCATGTACTTTGTACATTGTACATTATATTATTTTCTTTATTTTTGTGAGGGCGTAGCCCGTATTTTTGTAAGGCGGTAGTACGGCAGACTGCCGAACGTAGGATAAGCGGTTGAAGGCGGGCGTCGGGCTTGCACGAAAGAACGACTTTAAACGATTAGACTAAGGCTCATCAAGAGCCGTACCGCCGCGTTTTTGATTACCTAAAAATCACCAACGACTAACGACTAACGACCACTTACCGAAAAAAATCTCCGATTTTCTTGCACATGTCAAAAAAAAGTACTATCTTTGCAGCCGATTTTAATTTGGCAAAATATAGGCTTATGATAACGATAGAACAACTGAAGGATGTGCAGCAGCGTGCGGATAAGCTGAAGGCTTATTTGCAGATCGACGAGAAGCGCATCCAATTAGAAGAAGAAGAGCTGCATACGCAAGCCCCGGGTTTCTGGGACGATGCGAAAGCCGCCGAGGCACAGATGCGCAAGGTAAAGGGCATCAAGCGATGGATAGACGGCTATGAAGGCGTACGTGCAGCTGTAGAGGAACTGAACCTCAGTTATGAGTACTACCGCGAGGAGTTAGTGAGTGAAGAAGAGGTGGACGCCGCCTACTCTCATGCTTTATCGGAAGTTGAGGACCTGGAGATGAAGAACATGCTTTCGCATGAGGAAGACCAGATGCCGGCGGTGCTGAAGATTGTGTCCGGTGCCGGCGGAACCGAAGCGCAGGACTGGGCAGAGCAGCTGATGCGTATGTACCAGCGGTACTGCGAGAAGCACGACTACAAAGTGACGATCGCCAACCTGCAGGAAGGCGATGAGGCGGGAATTAAGACCGTGACCTTCAATATCGAGGGCGACATGGCGTACGGTTATCTCAAGAGCGAGAACGGCGTTCATCGCCTCGTGCGCGTCAGTCCTTATAACGCGCAGGGTAAGCGCATGACGAGTTTCGCGAGCGTCTTCGTAGTGCCGCTCATCGACGACACCATCGAGGTAGAGGTCAATCCCGCAGGGATCAGTTGGGACACCTTCCGTAGCTCCGGTGCCGGTGGACAGAACGTCAACAAAGTGGAGTCCGGCGTGCGTCTGCACTATAAGTTCGTCAACCCGCTGACTAACCAGCCGGACGAGATCGTCATCGAGAACACCGAGACGCGCGACCAGCCGAAGAACAGAGAGAACGCCTTACGGCATTTGAGGAGTCAGCTCTACGAGTTAGAGCTCGAGAAACGACGCCAGGCACAAGCCAAAGTGGAGGCGGGGAAGAAGAAGATTGAATGGGGCAGCCAGATACGCTCCTACGTCTTCGACGACCGCCGCGTAAAAGATCACCGCACGAACTACCAGACATCGAACGTCAATGCTGTGATGGACGGAGACATCGATGCCTTCATCAAAGCATACCTAATGGAGTTTCCGGAATAAAAATAATAATCATAAAATACATACAATTATGAAAGCAAAAGTATTCTTCATGGCCGCATTGGCCCTCATGTCCTGCCTCTGGGTAGGTTGCAACAAGAAAAACAGTAGTAAGACTGAATTAGACGGTACCAAATGGCAAGGAAAACTTGAAATCGTCGGTATTACTGTCGATCTTTCTTTCGTTGATAACGAGTGCTACCTCACTTCTAATATACCCGGTGCGGCAGCTAAAGGCACCTATACCACCGATGGCTCGCAGGTATATATCACGGTCACCAACATCACAGGCGACTGGGGCGGTAACATCAAAAGCGGGTATGTGCTTTCCGGCACCTACAGCCTCTCTGATAAAACAATGGTATTTAAGTTTGTGATAGAGGGGCGTCCCATCACCATCACGTTTTATCAAAAATAATCATCAAATCATATTTCTATGAATAGCAAAATCACTCTATATCTATTGTCCTTTGTCCTTTGTCCATTGTCAATATGGGCACAGCAAGACACCACTGTTGTGGTGAGTGAAGCAACCGTAGTGTCCGCAGACACCACCCTCACGACGCTTCAACCCGATTCGGCAGTTATCGCCGAGCAGAAGAAAGAATTAGAGGCGCAGAAAGATACGAATGCGATGAAGCCCGACACCGCGGACGGTTTCCGCTTCACGACGATCGACAGCGTAGGTATCACCCCCGTCAAAGACCAGCACCGCAGCGGTACCTGCTGGGCGTTCTCGACACTGGGTTTCTTAGAGTCCGAAATACTGCGTACGAAAGGCAAGATCGTGGATTTCTCCGAGATGTACGTAGTGAGCAAGACGATGATGGACCGCGCGACTTACTGCGTACGTATGTACAACGACGTTAAGTTCGCCGCCGGCGGAAGTGCGTACGACGTGATCTATTGCATGAAGCACTACGGTCTGGTGCCTCAAGAAGCGATGCCGGGCATCCGTTACGGTTCGTCGCCCGCCGACACCCTGCCCGTTCATTCCGAGTTGGACAAGGTAGCAAGCGGCTATCTGAACGCCCTGACGGGAATGAAAAAACTGACGCCGGTATGGCGTGAGGGTCTGCAGGCTATCTATGACACCTATCTGGGTGCCTGCCCGACCGAATTCAAGTACGAAGGCAAGAAATATACGCCGCTCAGTTTTGTGGAGTCGTTAGGTCTGGACGCGGACGACTATGTCTCGCTGACGAGCTATACCCATCATCCTTTCTACCAGACTTTCGCCCTCGAGGTGCCGGACAACTGGCGAATGGACCAGATGTACAACCTGCCGATCGACGAGCTGATGCGCGTCATTGACAATGCCATCCAGGCGGGCTACACCCTTGCCTGGGGCGCAGACGTGAGCGAGATCGGCTTTACCCGCAAAGGAATCGGCGTGATGCCTCAGGACGAGAAAGGCGCAGACATCACCGGTAGCGACATGGCCAAGTGGGTTGGTATGAGCAAAGACAAACAGAAAGAGGAACTGACCAAGAAACCCCTGCCGGAGAAAGAAGTGACGCAGGAGATGCGTCAACAGGCATACGACAACTGGGAGACCACCGACGACCACGGGATGCAGATCTTCGGTATCGCCAAAGACCAGACCGGCAAGAAATACTACATGGTGAAGAACTCCTGGGGTAAGATCAAATCGGACTACAAGGGAATCTGGTATATCAGCGAGGCGTTCATGCGCTACAAGACCAACGACGTGCTCGTTCATAAGAACGCTATTCCCGAGGATATCCGTGTTAAGCTGGGGCTTAATGTTAAATAGTTAAAGAGTTAAAATGGTTTTACTTGCGTAAAACGTTAAAGAGTTCAATGGCAGCAGAAGGCATCTATAAAGACCGCGGCAGTAAGTTCTTAGGCTTTGCAGAGCCGATCCAAGACGAGGACGAAGCGAAAGCGCGCATCGCATGGTACAAGAAGAAATACCACGACGCCCGGCATGTATGCTACGCCTATCGTCTGGGGCCGAACTTATGGCGCACGAAAGATGACGGCGAACCGCACGGTACCGCCGGCGCGCCTATCCTGCGGTCTATTGATGCACGAGGATTAGATAACATCTTAGTCGTCGTGGTACGCTATTTCGGCGGCACACTGTTAGGCACCGGAGGCCTGATGGTGGCGTATAGGGAAGCGTCCAAGGCGGCACTGGATAATTGGTAAAGCCCCACCCGTAAGGTTCTATGACCGTCCACTGGACGCTCAATCGGGCAAAGCCCTTCACCCCATAAAGGGGAGGAGAAAGGGGAGGAGAAATAAAGAAATGAAAGATAAATATAGAGATATTAGAGCTTATCGCGTAGGATGGTTATTGACCATCTGCGATTTTCTATTTGCCTTTCCGCTGTTATGGATTTGGGCGAAACGAACGTCAAAGGGTATTCGCTTGGAGTACTTAGGCGACCGCAAGCAGATTGAGAAAGACATCCAACACGGCGCTTTCTTCATGACCAACCATCGTGATATCGTGCTCGATGCAGCCTGGCTTTCCTTGAAGCTCCGATGCCGCTATTTCATCCGTCCGTTCATCGGTATCGGCAACAACCTCTTTGCCTACAAATGGATTGAGTGGTTAGTGCGTTTCAACCGCTGCTTCGTGGTCAAGCGCGGCGCAGGCGTACATGCGCAGTTAGAGAACTCACGCCAACTATCGGCGTATATCCGTTCGTTGCGGGAAGAAGGCAAGTCCATCTGGTTGGCCCAGCGTGAAGGTCGCGCCAAGGACAGCAACGACCTGACCCAAGCGAGTGTGCTCCATATGCTGACTATTGATTTTGAGCAGCAGAACCGCCCCGTGGAGGAGTTCTTCGATTACGTCAAGGCGCTCAACATTTGTCCGGTTAGTATCACGTACGAGTACGACCCCTGCGACTACCTCAAAGCCCGTGAGATGCAACTCAAGCGGGATAACCCCAAATGGCGCAAGCGGGCGAAAGACGATGTCGAATCCATGAGAACCGGTATTCGCGGCGAGAAAGGAAGGGTTGTCTATCGTCTCACGCCGAGCATCAATCATGATATCGACAAGATGTTAGAGAAATATCCCTACTACCGCGGCCTTCCTGTCAAAGACCAGATCAATCATTTATGCTTCATCATTGACCAACATATTTTCCTCGGCTATGAGATCTTCGATCGTGGCACGGATTTTGATGCGTACATCGAGAGCCGTCTTGCCAAGATTGATATCCCGAACAAAGATGAAGCCTTCCTGCGCGAGAGACTATATGAGATGTATAACAACCCCGTAATTAATTACAACAAAGCAAACAAGTATTATGAAAAGAGCAATATTCCCGGGCTCGTTTGACCCGTTTACAGTAGGCCACTATGATATCGTGAAGCGTGGCTTGGAGTTATTCGACGAGATTATTATCGGCATCGGTCGAAACAGTACGAAGAAAGAAACTTTCCCCATCCGTGAACGCGAAGAGGCTATCCGAAAGATCTTCGCCGACGAGCCGAGGGTTAAAGTAGCGATCTATGACTGTCTGACGGTTGATTTCGCCAAGGAGCAAGAGGCGAAGTTCATCTTGCGCGGCATGCGTTGCATCGGCGATTTTGAGTATGAGCGTAACATGGCAGAGGCCAATAAGCAACTCGCCGGCGTAGAGACGATCATCCTCTACACACGGCCGGAATATGCCCATATATCGTCCACCTTGGTTCGTGATTTATATGCTTATGGAAAAGATGTCAGCGAATTTGTTCCGAATACATTACGATAGACCGGCTTTAGTACTTTGTCTTTTATCCTTTATCCTTTGTCCATTGTCCGTCTCTGCTCAGAGACAGGCGACCTCGCGGGCGAACGAGTGCATCGATATCTTCAACGATGTACTGCGCCAGGTGGACGTCAACTACGTCGATACCCTCAATTACGAGGATCTGACGGAGACCGCCATCAATGCGATGTTACATAAGATCGACCCTTATACGATCTATTATCCGAAGAAGAAAGACCGCGACCTGCGTATGCTGACCACCGGAAAGTACGGCGGCATCGGTTCGATCATCCAGCAAAGGAAGCCTACCCCTACCCCCTCCCTAAAGGGAAGGGAATCCGGAAAGATCAGCAAAGACAGCCTTTGGACCTATGCCGTTAATCCCTACGAAGGCAAGCCCGCCCAGCGCGCAGGCATCGAGGCAGGCGACCGTATTCTGTCCGTTGACGGCAAGACGACCAAAGGTCTCACCGTCAGCGAAGTGAGCAATCTTCTTCGCGGCGATCCCGGTACCACCGTGGTGTTGGAGATCGAGCGTGAGGGAGTGAAAAAGCCTTTCAAGGTGTCCATCGTGCGTGAAGATATCCATATGAAGCCTGTGAGCTATGCCACGGTCTTCCGCGCCGACACCCTCTCCCAACCTGTTGCCTATATCGCCTTCAATGAGTTTACGGAAGGCTCGGCTCAGTCGTTCACCAACACACTAGATGACCTCTATTACACGCACGGTGCGCGTCAGTTGATCATCGACCTGCGCGGTAACGGCGGAGGTATTGTGGATGAAGCCTTGCAGATCGTGAACCTGTTCATCGATCGCGACCAGATGATCGTCGAGACCCGCGGTAAGACTGCACAAAGCAACCGTACGTACCGTACACGTAACAACCCGAGGTACAAAGAGTTGCCGATCATCGTATTAGTGGATAAGAACTCCGCATCGGCGAGCGAGATCGTCTCCGGTGCGTTACAGGACTTAGGCCGCGCCAAGCTGATCGGTCAACGGACCTACGGCAAGGGACTCGTGCAGAACGTGCGCCCGGTAGCGTACGGCGGACATATTAAGGTCACCACCAGCAAGTACTACCTGCCTTCTGGTCGCTGCATCCAAGCGATCGACTATAGCGAGCGACAGAAAGGACATCAACTGAAACGCGACACCGCCGGAGGTATTCTGCCCGATATCGTGATCAAAGACAGCGCAAAAGTAGATATCACCTATACGCTATACATCAATAATTATTTCTTTGATTATGCGACGCGGTACCACCGTCTGCACGACAGTATAGCCGATCCGAAGAGCTTCGAGGTGACGGATGAGATCTTAGAGGATTTCTGTGCTTTCTTAGACGAACGCGGCTTCACGTACGAGACGGAGACCGGTAAGTTCTTCCAAGACATGCTCAAGATGGCGAAGAACGAAGATATCGACTCCGCCACCATCGCGCAGTTAGAAGCCTTAGAACCTGTTCTAAAGCCCGACTACCGCGCTGCTATCCAACGCAACAAGAAAGAAATACAGGATTTTCTCGGCTCCGAGATCGTACTGCGTTATTACTACCAGAAAGGTCAGGCAGCGTACCGCCTCCGTTTCGACGACGAAGTGAAACGCGCCCTCAAGGAGTTACAGTAGTTTGACGCCCTGCGTCGTATAAAAGGCATCGCCCTTGCGGATCAACAGATGACCGTTTCGCAACACTTTATGTACCTGCGGAGCGGTTTTTTGTAGGTCTATTCCCTCCCCTGCGGCGGGTACAACAGTAAGCGAAGCATTGAGGATGTTCATTCCCGTTATAGAATCCCATGTACCTTCATTCGCAAAGCGCACGGCATAGCGCGGGTCAGCCGCCAGTTTATCGGAAGCATCCGGTAAGTACAGATATAGGTTGTATGTTCCGGCAGGAACTTCATCCGGCAATGTGAGCGTCTCATCTATCGTCGTCAGAGCATGGTTAGGCGCCCAGCGACGGGGGTCAGAGGCTAACTGAAGGCGGAAAGTATCCTTCTCATTGCGCAGTACGATATACGCCGGACGTTCGTTATAGAGCGGTGCACAGCCTGTATTGCGCAGGCATATCTGTACCGGCATGGAGGATCCTACTTGTGCCGAATCCGGAAGAGAAGCCGTGACGAGTTGGAAACGATAGCCCAACACACGCTCCATCTCCGCAAAAGCTCCGTTAGTACGCCATTTATCCGTCACTTCTTCTGCGTATTGCGAACCGCAGAAGGTCCAATGGTAGCGACGTAACTCCGCCATGGTAGTGTCGTACTTCGCCACTATGCTTGCTAATGAATTTTGTTCTACATTTGTCTCACCACCATTAGGCACATAAAGCGTCTCTTGGGCGATGTAGTTTCGCAAAATAGGATCATCATCCGGTCCGTCGCCATTACGACCATACGTACCATCATTACCCCATGCATTGAGGAACGCATCATTATGATGACCAATACGGGCACGTGCAGAAGAGGAATAAGCTTGTGCTGAATCAAGCGGTATTTCATCGCCTAAATACGACAGTTTAATCAGCGGATAGCGCACCAACAGGAAACGACCCGACGGACAAGCACTGATCAACGACTGCAGTATAGTGCGACGGTCAGGAGTCAGTTCCTGAGTCTCATTGCCGTAATTACTGCTATAATACCACTCGCCCCAACGACCTACAAAACCGGCTTCAAGGGCAAAAATAACATCTTTATTGGACTCCAGGTGGGGTTTGAGTTGCTCTATATGACGCTTTGCCCAGGTGAGCGAGGCATCGGTCTTACTACTCCAGTCGTAAGCAAACCGCAGGACACATTTGAAACCATGATTGCGCAGGATCTGCATATCCTCGTCAAAGCCGGTCAGAATCTTATCCGACAGGTCTTTGGTCTTGTAGTTCTTGAGGTAATACATCAGCATGACGAGGGACTGGTTCTTCCGATCCGGATAGTTCTCGTCCTCCTCGTCCCAGTACCACTCTTCCTCGGGTTTCACCACGTGATTCTTGGAATCCGACAGGGCAACATCTCCTCCTAATTGGTCGGTAAAACCGCGCTCCGGATTCGGGAAGACCGTTACATCATCCGCTTTGTAGGTGATGTCCGTTGCAGATACAGTTAGAGCCAAGAGGCCTGCTGTGAGTAATAAGAATAAGCGTTTCATTCGTATTAGTGCATGAATTGGGCTAGTTTCTTTTGTGCCAGGAAAAGCATCCAGTCGGGCGTGTGGGTCAGAAGCGGTGTAGAGAGCCAGTTGAGGAATCCCGGTGTGTCCGCTTTCTTATTGCGGAACATCTTCTTCAATGCCCTCTTGACAAGTTTCTCCGGCGGGATAGAGACGGTAAGCGCTACCGCTATCTTACGCCATTTGGGCGAGAGCCCGAAGAGTTCGGTGTCCACGGCGCCGGGCGCCATGACGGTAATACCGACATTATGCGGCCGTAGTTCGTACCAGATGGATTTGGAGAAATTATAGATGAACGCCTTGGTAGCGTTATAGGTCTGAATACCCGGCATCGCCATCCATGCCGACATGCTGCTCATATTCAATATATACCCGCGCATGCGTTTATGCCCGCATATACGCGAGTTGGCTTCCTCGGGCGTCAGTTCGCGCTTGACCATATCTTCGGCAAAGAGACGGGTCAGTTTAGCTACCGTGTTGACATGTAGCTGCAACATCAGGTCGATGCGTTTGAGGGATGTATCACAATAAGGGTTGAAGAAGAACACGCCGGCATTATTGATGAGTACATCAATGACGTAGCCGTTTTCCTTACACCATGCGTGTAAGTTCTCCGCTGCATCCGGCAGACTGAGGTCCGCAAAATGTGCAACCGTCTTCACGCCGTAGGTCTCGGCTAAGTTCTTCGCTACCTCGTCCAACTCTTTTTGCTGGTTGCTGACGAGCAGGAGATCGCTATGATAATCTCGTGCGAGTTGGGTGGCGTACTGCAACCCAATACCGCTACTTGCTCCTGATACTAAGCTCAGCATCTTTCTCTAATTTAGCTATTTCACGTTGAATACGAGGCGAGATGGGCTCTCCGTCGCGCTCTACGCACTCATGGCATTTCATATCCTTGGAGTACATGCGTCCTACGCAGTAGTTGGAGCGTTTACAGCCTGCATGGTAGTGCGGGTTCTCCTGTACATGCTTGACGAAATCGGGATCCTTGATGAGCACGTGTGCGATCTGGAAGAGTTCGAAGCCTTCGTCCATAATCTGCTGACAGTTATCGCCGCTCTGCACACCGCCGACGTAAATCAGTACGGGAGCCCCACCCGACCTCTCTGTAGAGGGGAGGAGATCTTCTGCTAATGCTTTTTGGAAGATCTTCGCTTTGTCCATGAAGTAGAGTTCCTTGAAGGGGACGGTAGGCGTCATGACGGCAGCTACGCCGGGGATGTTAAGCGCTGCCTTGAGCCACCAGAACGAACTCATCTTCATGTAGTGCGCGAGGGTCTTGTAGGGCATAGCGCCACCCAGGATCGTCATCGGCGAACGGCTCACGGTACCGCCGGAAAGGACGATACCATGTACATTATGCTTGGCAATCTCTTTGGCTACCTTGATGCCCTCTTCGATGCTAACGCCATGCCAGCAGTCATCCCACATGTTGGTCTTAACGACCACCGCGATGTCTTTTCTGGCGTGCTCCATCACCTCGTCCAGCACTTCGTTCATGAAACGTGCACGGTTCTCAAAACTACCGCCGTACTCGTCATGGCGGTGGTTCGTGCGCGGTGAGAGGAACTGCGAGAGGAGATAGGCATGTCCAGCATGGATCTCCACGCAGTCAAAACCGCACTCACGCGCCCAGTCCACCGCCTCGCCGAATTTCTTAACGAGGTTCTTTATCTCCGCCACTTTGAGGCGTCTATGGATCGTCGGGCTATAGAGGTTGAACCATGTATCGGCACTCACCGGCATACAATGGCAGGTATAGAAATGTGTCATGTTACCGCAGTGGCCGAGTTGGATAGAAGCCTTAGCGCCCTCTGCATGGATGGCGTCGGTCATCTTCTTCATATCCGGGATGATCTCCGGGCGCACGTAGAGCTGTCCGTCAAAAGAGACGCCGGATAGATCGACAGCGCAGTAAGCGACCGTCGTCATACCGACGCCGCCACGTGCCACTGACACATGGTAATCTTGGAGCTGCTGTGTAGGCGCATTTCCGCGCGCCATATTCTCGAAGGCCGCAGAACGGATAATACGGTTCCGCAAAGTTATCGGCCCCAGTTGGAAAGGGGTAAAGAGTTTGTTATTGGTCATAATGATAGTCGACTAGTTGACTGGTGTACTAGTAAATAAAAGGAATAATACGTTTCAGTTTCTTACGATCAAACTCGTCGGGGAACTCTTCCTCGTATTTCTTGTAGATCGAGTTCGCCCGCGGCACAAGGTTGCAGCAGGAGAACCAGAAGAAGAGCAGTCCGGCAAGCGACCATGTGAGGATGGCAAAACCGAGCCACTCCGTGATCTCACCCAAGTAATTGGCACTGGTGACGTACTTGTACATGCCTTTCTTAGGCAGGTAATGGTTTGTGTCGCCGGGTTTGCGGAGATGGCGGATCACATAGTCCGAGTGCATGTTGATAACCCATCCCGTGAAGAAGATCATCGTACCGATGATAAACCTCGGGTCAGTAAGCCAAGAAACGGAATAGAGTTGGGAATAATACGGGTCCTGCGGCGCCAAATGGAAGAGCCAAAATCCCTGGATATAACCATTGATCAGATTCCAAACGACGGAGAGGATCATGATTGCCACCGGCATCTTACTCTTCCCCTTCAAGAGGAAAGGAAAAATGAACGAGCGCTGGAAATAATGGAACTCAAAGAAGAGGAAGAAGAGCCAATACGGCGCATTTTTGACCGCTTCAGCCACCACCGGATCGGAGCTTCCCATCGCCTTGAAATACTCATACCACACGACGAAAAAGACCGGACACTCCATCAGAAACCAGCCTACTTTGTTATTCAAGGCCGGTCCCCACTTCTCCGAACGCATCTTACCATAACCGGCATCCACGAAATAAAGGGACACAAAAACGACCAAGCCTATCAAGAACATGATAAAGAGCAGGTCGTAGAAAAAATCAATCGTATAAATATTCATATCGTTGTTTGTTATATTTCCAGTTTGTATTGCCGGTAAATGCGGCAACAAAAAATCGTACAAAGTTACGAATTTAAATTCGTATATGCAAGAAATCTTAATAATCGGAAACTTTTTCTTTCATTTGGCACACAAATAATCCGACAATTATTAATCCGATGCCTACCCATTTGGCGAGCGGGAGATGTTCACCGAAGAAGAGAAACATCCATAAGGCAGTAAAAGCAGGGCGTATATTATTGAACGCGTTCGCCTGGGTCACGCCTATCTGACGCAGAGCGTAGCAGAAGAGGATGAAGGCCGTGACACTCGCAAAAACCGTGAGATAGCCTACACTCCAAAGAGCGATCTGCGTCTGGGTCTCGTCGATCGTATAAAGGACCCTATGAAGCACTTCCGGTCCTTCCTTGAAATACCAGATCGGGAGGAAGAACATTAGACTGATGAGTTGGGTATAAAAAACGAAGGACAAAGAGCTGTATTTCGTCGGTGTTTTGCGCATCATGACTGAGTCAATCACAGCCGCCGAGACAGCAGAGAAAGCCATGAGAATTCCCCAGTAGTTTCCGATAGAATAGTTCTTCGCACCTACGAGCGTCAGTACAAACACACCAACGGTAGAGACAAGGATACCTAATATATTATTGCGTGAGATGCGTTCGTGCAAGATGATGGCAGCAAAGATGGGACTAAGTAAGGGCGAGGTAGAAAGGAGTGTCTCTGCGATCGTAGGACTATTCAGCGCGTCGTAGGCGTACGTCTCGAGCATGTAATAAAGGAAAGGCTGGCAGAAACCCGCAATGAGAAAGAGGGGCAGATCCTTGAGTTCTATCCGCTGGAGGCTACTGAGCGAATGGCTGGGACTAATGATGCCGATAAGAAACATCAAGAGAACGGAAGGCACAAAGCGCATTACGATCATGGTAAAGGGCGGTAAAACAATCAAGGCTTGCTTGATGGCTATTCCGCTCACCGACCAGATGATCATAGAGATGATCAGAGCAATGATGGCCGCGATGTGTATTCTATTTTCTATAAGCGACATATGTCAGCCTGTATACGTACTGCGCAAATCGAGCGCAAAGGTACGAAAAATATTTGACATGTGCAAGAGGTAGAGAGATTTTTCATAAAAACGGAGAAGAGTGGTTCATTATTTTTTGCGCACAGAGGAAAGGCATCTTGCAGGCCCTAAAGTGCATTCAAACGATAGAAGACCGACAAAAAGTATATATATACATAGTATATATATAGTAAAAGCCTCTAATTGTACAAATTGGCGTTTTATCCTTCGGTAATCCTTCGGTAATGATTGGGTAATCCTTCGGTTTTATATCGGGTTCATCAGAACGAGGAGGTGGGAAAGGTGTATGGTGTATGGTGTATGGTGTATGGTGTAGGGAGAAGGCGGACTGCCTGAGCCATGCGGATAGCGTTTTTTTATGTCGTATGCTGTTCCGCAAAAAACGTGGTGCCCCCCACTCGTGCTTTTGCGTTCCCCATCCGCAAAAGAACGTTTTTGCCGGAACACATACGCCAAGGCGGGTGTAGGAGAAGAAAATGCAAAAAGAACGCGAACAAAATACGATAGACGAAACGGAGGGGATGCAAATATGCGATAAAAAGGCACAAGAAACACAAACAAAAAGGCATAAAAAATACGAATTTACACAAATTATTTGCATATGTCAAAAAAAAGCAGTACCTTTGCACGCTAAATTGGTGTAATGTGCGCATATGCGCGCTTGTTCGACGTGTGCGCAATATAAAGGAAGGCACTAAAAGAGGCTAAGAGAAAGAGAAAGCGAAAGCGAAAAAAGAAGATGATTTGGAAGCAAAGATATATGGTTTGGGTACCGGCACTACTCTGCTCTATCGCAGGGTGGGCAGATATCCGTATAACTGCGCTTCCAAATGACAGCATTGAAATCCGGGAAGTCCAAACGGATACAAGCGTAGCGGATAGCGTTGCGACGGACTCTATTGTTGCAGGGCGGATTGTACGGGACAGCGTTGATACAGGACGGGGTGATAGTACCGGTATTCCGCGGATTGAGGGAGATAGTGTGTTGATGAATGATAGTATCATGAGGAACGATAGTATCATGCCGAACGATAGTGTGCAGCCGAAAGAGAGTGATCTGAAAGCGCCGGTATATTATCAGTCGTCCGATTCGATGATCATGACCAAGAACGGTAACGCCTATCTGCACGGAAAGGGTGAACTCAAATACGAGACGCTGGAACTGACCTCCGAGTACATCCGGATGAATCTCGACAGCAGTCTTATCTATGCGCAGGGCGTGTATGACACACTCAATTACGAGTGGGTCGGTAAGCCTGTTTTCAAAGACGGCAAGGACAGTTACGAGACAAACGAGGTGACCTATAACATCAAATCTCGTAAGGGATATATCCGTCACGTTGTGACCCAGCAGGGTGAAGGTTATGTGATTGCGGACAAGACGAAGAAACGCGACGATGATATCATGATGATGACGGGCGGTCAGTACACGACTTGCGACGACCACGAACATCCGCACTTCTACCTGAAGATGACCAAAGCGAAAGTGAAGCCGGGTGAGTATATCGCTTGCGGTCCGGCGTACATGGTAGTAGGTGAAGTGCCGTTACCGCTGGCTATACCGTTTGGTTTCTTCCCGATTTCGAAGTCATACACGAGCGGTATTCTGATGCCTACTTTCGGCGACGACTACTCGCGCGGTCTGAACCTCTGTAACGGCGGATATTACTTTGCCATCAACGACTACATGGACCTGCAGATCGTAGGTGATATATACACAAAAGGTACTTGGGCCGTTCGCGCGCAAACGAAATATATCTGGCGGTACCATTTCTCGGGTAACCTGTATATCAGTTACCGTAATGATGTAACGAGTGAGCGCGGTATGCCGGACTACGCGACACAGCGTAACTTCCAAATCCAATGGACTCACTCGCAGGACGCCAAGTTCAATCCTTATTGCACCTTCTCGGCGAGCGTTAACTTCTCGACGAGCGGTTACAACCGTAGTAATATCAACAGTTACTACAACTCCACCCTGTACTCCGAGAACACGAAGAGCAGTACGATCAGTTACCAACAGCGTTTCCCTGATAGTCCCTGGAGCCTTACGGCTTCTGCCAGCGTCACGCAACGCACGCGCGACTCGACGATCTCGCTTACCGCGCCGGAGTTATCGGTCAGCATGAGTAGTATTTATCCTTTCAAGCAGTTACGCGAGCATGTGCTGAAGAAAAAAGGCAAGATCAAGGGCAAGGAACAATGGTACGAGAAGATCAAGTTGTCGTACAACATGAACGGTCGTATTGAGGCGCAGAACATGAAGGAGCGCTATTTTGCACATTCCAATTTCCTTCGCGACTGGAAGACCGGAATGCAGCACAGCGTGCCTATCAGCGCCAGCTTTATGCTCTTCAAGTACCTGAGTATCACTCCGAACATCAACCTAAAGGACAGGATGTATTTCTCGCGAATTGACCAGAGTTGGGACCACGAGGCGCAGGAGTTACACCGGGACACTACAACCGGCTTCTATAACGTCTTCGATTTCAATGTGGGTGTAGGTATCACGACGAAGTTCTACGGATTCTACACGCCGTTGAAGAAACTGTTCCCGAACAGCAAGGTGGAGAAATTCCGCCATGTGATCACTCCGCGTATCAGTTTCAGTTTTGCGCCGGATTTCACGAAGAAAGGTTGGGGTTATTACGGCAGTTACGACGAGCCGGTGTACGACGGCGTGGACAGTATTACTGGGCGTAAGATCCAGAAAATAGATGAGATGGGCAATCCGATGTACGTTCATCGTCAGTACTCGCGTTTCTCGAACGGCATCTACGGCAACGCGCCGGGTGGCGGTCTGTCCGCCAACCTCAGTTTCGGTCTGGAGCAGAACCTTGAGATGAAGATGGTCAATAAGGACGACACGACAGGCAAGCAGCCCTTCAAGGTGGTGAGCATCATCGATAAATTCAGCGTGGACGGCGGTTATAACTTCGCCGCCGACTCGATGCGATGGAACCTCTTCCAAGTCAGTTTGCGTATCAAGATCCCGAAGCTCAATAACTACAGCGTGACCCTATCGACGACGCTTGATCCGTATATGTACCAGCTCAATGCGCTTGGACAGCCGATCCGAACGGACAAACAGTACTGGCACCACGGCCGTTTCCCGCACTGGAACGGTTTCAGTTGGCAGTTCTCCTATTCGTTCAGCAACCAGACCATCAAGAAATGGCGTGACAAATTAGAAGGCCGTCGTAGCAAACCGGAGAAGACGGAAGAGATGAGCGCCATGGAGCATAACGAAGACGGTACCGACAAGAACGCCAAACAAACCAACAAGACCGAAGAAGTGGATGACGGCTACGTGAAGACCGATTTCCCATGGAGTATCTCGTTCAGTTATTCGCTGTCCTATGCCAACGGTCCGGAGTTTGACTACAACAAGATGTATTACAAGATGATCTGGCGTAACAACCTCTATGTGAGCGGTAATTTAGGTCTCGGCAAGGGCTGGAAAGTGAGTGCGAGCATGACGTACGATTTCGATCATATGAAGTTGACGAGCTGTAACTTCAACGTGAGCCGCGACCTGCACTGCTGGAACATGAGCGCGAGCATCAACCCGATCGGTCCGTTCAAGAGTTACTCCTTCCACATAGGCGTCAACGCGTCGATCCTGCAAGATCTCAAATATGATAAGAACAGTAGTTCATCCAGTAACTCAAATATACAATGGTGGTAATTGAAAGAAGTTGAAAGTTGAAAGTTAAAAGTTATGATAGAGAATTTAAAAGTAGTATCTGCGACATACGAACTGTATATTGCAGACGAAAACGGAAAAGAAGAATTAATGGAACAAGCGACGGAGCAAGCTCCGCTCGTATGGTGCCAAGGTGAAAAAATGATGCTTCCTGCTTTTGAAGCGCAGATGGCAGGCAAGAATGTCGGCGACCCGTTCGATTTCGTGCTCAAAGCGGCAGAGGCTTACGGCGAGTATTTCGAAGAAGGCGTCCAGGAATTGCCGAAGAAGATGTTCTTCAACGGCGATGGTGAGTTTGACGACGAGCGCGTGTATGTCGGTGCGATCGTGCCGATGAACACCGTGGATGGTCAGATCGTCAAGGCTCAGGTATGCGAAGTGACGAACGACACCGTGACCATCGACCTCAATCATCCGTACGCCGGCGAGGATCTGCATTTCAAGGGTAAGATCCTTGATATCCGTGACGTTACGGAAGGCGAGCTGAAAGCGATAAGAAATCCGAGGCATGGCTGCGGAGGTTGCGGAGGAGGATGCTCCAAGGGTAAAAAGAACTGTAACAATTGCGAAGGAGGATGTAACTGTGGCTAACATTGTAGCGATCGTGGGAAGGCCTAATGTAGGCAAATCCACCCTCTTCAACAGGCTCACCGGCACGCGGCGAGCCATAGTGATGAATACCGCCGGCACGACGCGTGACCGTCAGTACGGCAAAGCCGAATGGTGCGGTCGTGAGTTTTCGGTGATCGACACCGGCGGATGGGTTGTTAACAGCGATGACACGTTTGAGAGCGAGATCAACCGTCAAGTGGACCTCGCTATCCGCGAGGCGGATGTAGTGATGCTCGTGGTGGATGTGAACGAAGGTGTGACGCAATTCGACATGGAAGTGGCGCACCTGCTTCGTCAGGCAAAGAAACCGACCATCCTTTGCGTCAACAAAGTAGATACTTTCGAGAACCAATACGGCGCGGCGGAGTTCTATAAACTCGGTCTGGGCGAACCGTTTATTCTCTCGGCAGAGAACGGTTTGGGCACAGGTGACCTGTTAGACGAAGTAGTAAGCCGATTCAGGAAAGAAGACGATAGCGACGAGGAGTTAGAAGATCTTCCGCGCTTTGCGATCGTAGGTCGTCCGAACGCCGGCAAGTCCAGTATTCTCAATGCGTTCATCGGTGAAGAGCGAACGATTGTAACGGATATTCCGGGCACTACGCGCGACTCCATTTATACGCGCTATAACAAGTTCGGCAAGGATTTTTATCTGGTCGATACAGCGGGAATCCGTAAGAAAGCGAAAGTGACGGAAGACCAGGAGTATTACTCGGTCGTTCGTTCTATCCGCGCGATAGAAAACAGCGACGTGTGTATCCTCATGATCGACGCGACGCGCGGTATTGAGGCACAGGACCTGAATATCTACTCGCTGATCCAGAAGAACAAGAAGGGTCTGGTAGTGTGCATCAACAAGTGGGATCTGGTAGAGAGCAAGACGAACCAGGATATTAAGGCGTACGAGAGTGCCATACGCGAACGAATTGCGCCGTTTACGGATTTTCCGATCATCTTCACGAGTGCCGTAACCAAACAGCGAATCTTCAAGGTGGTAGAGACTGCGCTGCACGTGTACGAGAACAAAAACAAGAAGATTCCGACCGCGCAGTTGAACGAGAAATTCCTGCCTCTGATCGAGAACTACCCGCCGCCCGCATGGAAAGGCAAGTATATTAAGATCAAGTATTGTACCCAGTTGCCGAACACGCAGATCCCGACTTTTGTGTTCTTCGCGAACCTGCCGCAGTACGTCAAAGAGCCGTACCGCCGCTTCCTGGAGAACAAGTTACGCGAGTGGTGGGATTTTAACGGTACACCGGTGCAGTTGTTTATCCGGGCGAAATAGACCGCTTCGCTGTAAGACCTATTTTTAAGAAAAAGTTTACTTTTTACTTAAATAGTTGCATATATCAAAAAAAAGTTGTAACTTTGCGCGCTTTTTGTTGGGTGAATGAAAATCATAGGCTTCGTATATAATCCTTTGTCGATGGTCGATCGTCGATGGTCGATGGTATTAAAAGGCGACAGTTGTCTGCTGAACGGCCGCAAGCCGATGTTCATTCCGGAATGGACGCAGGAGTTAGGTGTGACAGATTGCATCATCTTACGCGTCAGCCGCCTGGGCAAAGAGGTAGCCTTGAAATTTGCGGACCGCTATTACGACGCCATCGCTCCCGGAGCGGACTTCATCGCGATGGACACGCTTCGCGAGGCACAAGCGACCCAACAGCCGTGGACCAAAGCATTGGCCTTTGATTATTCGCTGGCGATAGGAGAATGGAGCAGCCCCACCCTAACCCTCCCCCTGATGGGAGGGAATCCGGGAAGTCTTGTCCTCTCTCCTGAAGAAGCGATGGTAGAGGCGAGCAAGGTAATGACGATCCGGCAAGGCGATTTGATATATATCCAGCGCAGCCACGCACCACGGCCGGTACACAAAGAAGAAATCATACGGGTAGAGATAGACGGGGAAGAAAAATTATACTGTAAGATCAAATGAGAAAAATCATTTTCATAGTACTATTAGCACTCAGCCTGCCGATGATGGCCGGCATCCACACGTATGCAGATCAATCGATTCTGAGCAGCGGCAAATGGGTGAAGATCCGCGTCAGCGAATCCGGTGTATGCCGCATGAGTTTCGAGCAGCTAAGTGAGGCAGGTCTCAATCCGTCGCAAGTACGCGTCTTCGGTTATGGCGGTGCGATGCTCAAACAGGATTTCACGAAAGCCAAGATAGACGACCTGCCACAAGTACCGGTTTATGTCGGATCGGACTATGTGCTGTTCTGGGTACAAGGTCCTATCAGTTGGGCGTACAACGGTTCGCGCTTCACGCACACCCGCAATACTTATTCTAATTACGGCTACTATTTCCTGACGGATAATATAGGGACACCCTTGGCTCCGCCCACCGGCGATGCGATCAGCGGCACTCCGACAGAGATCACTACCTACCCGTTCTATCAGGTACATGAGAAAGACTCGATCAACCTCATCGACCGCACAGGTATCGTAGGAGGCGGCCGTGAATGGTACGGCGAGCAGTTCAGTCCAAGTCAGCGCCGCACAGTCACTTTCTCAACGCCTAATGCGCTGACCACGGAAAAAAGTACCGCCTATATTGATGTAGCCAGTGCGTCCAATGTGGCAGCAGCGACTTTCCGCAGTTCTTTCAACGGAAGTTCGGCATCGGTCAGTGTACCGACTATCAGCGGCCCGGAGGCCAACTATATCTTTGGAACAGCCGCCAGTTTGAATACCTCTGCGACGTCGGCTTCATCGCGCCAACAGATCCAATTGACTTATCAGAACTCGGATGCCAGTTCCTTAGGTTGGCTCAACTATATCGAGTTAACGACCCCCAGTGCGTTGAAAATGACCGGCAGTTTTATGCCGATCCGCACGAAGGAGAACTACTATACGACGACTCCTGTCCGTTTCCACCTCAGCGGCGCCAACAGCGCTATGCAGGTATGGGACATCACGGATCTGAGTGCCATCAAACGGATGCCGACGACCCTCAGCGGCACAGAAATGCAATGGACGGGAACTCAGCAAGACGGCATCCATGAATACGTAGCCGTCAATCCGGCAGGTTCGTCCTGGGTAAGCGCAACCGTTATAGGCCAGATAGCCAACCAGAACCTCCATCGCCTGTCGAACATCGACTACGTGATCATTTGTCCAAGCGGCTACGAATCCATCGCACAGGATTTGGCCAAAGTACATGAGCAGAAAGAAGGCATCACCTGGGCCGTTGTAACAGATCAACAGGTCTATAACGAGTTCTCGTCCGGTACTCCGGATGCGACGGCTTACCGATGGCTGATGAAGATGCTTTACGACCGCGCGGACGGCAATGCGATACAGAAACCCCGATGGCTGCTTTTAATGGGTCATGGTACGTTTGACAATCGCAAACTGCTATCCACCTCCGGCGCTGCAACGCTGCTTACCTATCAGGCGAAGAACTCGCTCAACGAGGTGAAAGCCTACGCGACGGATGACTACTTCGGATTCCTGGACGACAACGAAGGCGAATCGGATATCACAGGACGAATGGATATCGGTGTAGGTCGTTTACCCGTAAGCAGTACCGATGAGGCACGTGCGGTAGTGGACAAACTGATTCGTTATATCCAGAATCCCAATGCCGGCAAATGGAAGAGCCAACTCGTTTATTTGGCTGACGACGGCGAAAACGGAGCCCATACCCAAACGGCAGAAACGAGCGCTGAACTGGTTCGTTTAGCCAATCCGGATTTTGTTGTGACAAAGATTTTCCTGGATGCCTATCCCCAAGAAGTAACCGCCAGCGGCGAGAGTTATCCTGTAGCAAAGAATAAAGTAGCCCAACTGCTGAAGAACGGAGTGTTCCTCTTCGACTACTCCGGCCACGGCGGATATAACGCTATTACCAGCGAGTCTATTCTCACGCTCAAGGAGATAGACGCCATGCGTAATGAGAACTTAGGGTTCTGGCTCTTCGTCACTTGTAATTTTGCTCAGTACGACGGCGGTAAGCGTTGTTCCGGTGAAGCATGTGTGCTCAACCCGAACGGCGGTGCCGTAGGTCTCTTGGCCGCTACACGTACCGTTTATGCTCCGGGAAACACCCAACTCAACCGCGCTGTATGCTCCGAACTCTTTGCCCATGAGAACACTTGCCACTATGAGGCCACCTTGGGCGAGGCGATTATGAGAGGTAAGAACCGACTTGGCGCGAACGACAATAAGATGTCCTATGTGCTCTTTGGCGATCCGGCTATGCGACTCAATTATCCGACGAATTACCAAGTAGCAACGACCTCCGTCATCGATACCCTGCATGCTTTGGATGTACACCAGGTAAAGGGTCAGATCGTAGATGAAGACTCTATTCTCGTCTCGGATTTCAACGGCTCGGTAGATGTCACCGTGTACGACAAGATCCAAGAGATCCCGACGCGGGATAACGATCAAGCAGGCGGTGAGGCGGAAGTGGTGAGCTACAAGGATTATCCGAACACCCTGTTCTCCGGCAAGACCACCGTCAAAGACGGTTTATTCCAATACACCTTCATGGTACCCAAAGACATCCGCTATAACTACGGCAACGGTCGAATCGTCTATTATGCCCGCACGTCTCAGGAAGAAGGGACCGAAGAAGCTATCGGTCATTTCGAAGACTTCATCATCGGCGGTTCGGGTACTTCCTCCATTTTGGCGGACACCGTAGGTCCCGAGATGACGATTTATCTCAACACCCCGTCTTTCCGAGACGGCGACAAGACCTACTCCACTCCGCGTTTCTTTGCCGATCTGTACGACGAGAACGGAATCAACACCGCCGGTGCCGGTATCGGGCATGACCTGATGCTTGTGGTGGACAATGATGCCAAGAAGACTTATTCGGTCAACGAATACTTCACCTCTGCCAACGACAGTTACCAGCAAGGTCAGGTAAGTTACCTGATGAACGAGCTGGCGGACGGTCCGCACACCCTGACTTTCCGTGCATGGGACTTGCTCAATAACAGCACCACCAAGAGTCTTAATTTTGTTGTAGAAGCGGGCATCGATCCGTCTATCTACTCCGTCACGACCTACCCGAACCCTGTTCGTGCAGCAGGTGTGCTGAATATGATTGTTCATTATGATCAACCGGATGAGTTGATCCAGACCCAGATATATCTGTACAACACCAACGGTCAAGTTATATGGAAGCAGGAACAGGGCAATCCTGACCAGGTTTCACTCCAGTTGTCCCAGATGGGTCTCCAACCCGGCGTCTATTTCTACAGCGTTCGGATCAAATCCGAGGGTAGCAAATATGCCAAGTCGTCCGGTAAGATTATTGTCGTCAAATAAAATCAATTGTATAACATCAATTAGTCTGTTTATGCCTATGAAGCAAATCGCTTGAACATTTGAAACTGAATTAAAAATTAAAAACAAATAACATCACAATGAAAAAAATTCTTATTTCTCTCGCAGCCTTATTGTGTCTCTCTACGAGCATAAAGGCTGTCGATGACACGATGAACCCGTTGATTACGGCTATGCCGTCACTCTCGATTGCTCCGGACGCCCGTGCAGCCGGTATGGGTGATGTAGGTGTAGCTACGGAGGCAGATTTTAACTCGCAGTACTGGAACCCAGCCAAGTACGCATACATGTACACGAAGGGTGGTATTACGGCTAACTACACGCCGTGGTTGCGTAAACTCGTAGGCGATATCGACCTGGCTTACCTCGCCGGTTTCTATAATTTCGGTGACCTCGCCGGTGGTATCGGTGCCAGCTTTACGTATTTCTCGATGGGTGATGTAGCGCTGACGGACGCTCAGGGTCAAACCCTGCAGAACGTACGTCCTAACGAGTGGGCTCTCGACCTCAGTTATTTCCGTAAGTTACATGAGTACGTATCGATGTCTGTTGCCGTTCGTTTCCTCTACTCGGACCTCAACAACGGAGTGAACAGTACTGCTACCGGTGCCACAGAGATGCACCCGGCCTGGACGATGGCTGCTGACATTGCCTTGTACTACAAGCAGCCGATCGAGTTGCCGATGGGTACGAGTCACTTCAGCCTCGGTTTCAGTCTCAAGAACCTCGGTGGTAAGATGACGTACGCTGACGACGGAAGCAGCAACTTCATCCCTGCGAGCATGAACCTCGGTGTAGGCTATGAGTTGCCGTGCGACCAGCATAACTTCCTGACCTTCAATTTGGAGACCAATAAGCTGTTGGTACCGAGCCGTAAGTCCAAGTTTGCTCCGGACGAGACGACTCACCAGTACACCCAAGAGCAGTACTCTCAGATCAACCCTGCCAAAGGTTGGTTCCAGTCTTTTGCAGATGCTCCGGGCGGTGCGAAAGAGGAGTTCAACGAGGTACGTTGGGGTGCAGGCATCGAGTATAGCTACAACAAGCAGTTCTTTGCCCGTGCCGGTTACAGCTACGAGAACTACTACAAAGGTAACCGTAACTACATTACCTTCGGTGCCGGTTTCCACCTCTCGATCGTAACACTCGATGTATCGTACTGCGTAGGTCTGGCAGCCACCAACCCGCTTGACCAGACGATGCGTTTCACGCTGGGCTTCGACCTCTATGGAATCAAGGACCTCGTGAACAACCGCAAGAAGAAATAACCGGATAGCATCCAGACGCGTTTAAAACCATGCGAATTGGATTTGGATATGACGTACATCAATTCACCCCGGGTCGCCCGTTGTGGCTCGGGGGGATTGAGGTACCTCATGACCGCGGTTTACTGGGTCACTCTGATGCCGATGTAGCTATTCATGCGCTATGCGATGCCCTATTAGGCGCGGCAGCGATGCGCGATATCGGTTATCATTTCCCGGACACCAAAGGCAACGAATATGAGGGTATTGATTCCAAGATTCTCCTTCGCCGCGTAATGAGCATGCTCCGCGAAGCGGGCTACGAATTAGGAAACTGCGATCTGACCATCTGCGCACAGGCTCCGAAACTCAATCCGCATATCGAGAAGATGCAGAAATGTTTGGCGGAAGTGATGGGCGTTGCGCCAAACCAAGTGAATATCAAAGCCACGACGACAGAGCATTTGGGCTTCGTAGGCCGCGAAGAAGGAATCGCTGCGTACGCAGTAGCGTTGCTGAATTGAAAAATGAAAATTGAAGATTGAAAGTATTTCTTCTCAATATTGCTTTTACCTTCATTGCAAGTCTATTTCAACTGAAGGGCAATCCTAAAGTAGTGGCCGAAAATGGTCCCTACACACGTATCGCGCTGACAGACAGCACCACGATGGAGATCTACGAATCGGATTCGATACTCGTGGTTTTCACCGCATGCGCCCCACAATGCTCTTCGTGCGCGCGTGTATATAATAAGGAGTGGAAACTGATACGAACGATCACCCCACCCTTCTCGTCCATCTTCCCCTTGGCTACGATTGAGAACGGCCGAATTATTTGGAAGGACAACGACACATGGAACTACCAATCTACCTTGTAGGTTATATGGGAGCGGGTAAAACCACCGCAGGTCGTATGCTGGCAGAGAAACTCGGCTGGCATTTTGTGGATTTGGATGAGGCCTTCGAGCATATTCACGGCTATACAACGGCGGAGTATATCCGTACGTTCGGCATAGAGGCCTTCCGCAAGAAAGAAAAATATGTAGTGGAAGATTTGGCGGACCAATCGCCCTACGAGAAAGTGATTTACGCTACCGGCGGCGGGTATCCGTGCTGGGAGGACAATATTGATTGTCTGCTGGAATTAGGCACGAGTATCTATATCCGCTGGAAACCCGAGCATTTGGCTAAACGCTTGAGTCTGACAGACCTGAGCGAACGTCCGGTCTTACAAGGACGCACAGAAAAGGAGCTACTCTCTTTTATAGCTCCCCAGCTTGAAGCGCGCGAACCCTTCTACAGCCGTGCGCATTATATTCTCGATGTAGATATCTGCGACGAGCAATCCGACGAGCGGATCGCGGACGCTTTATTTCGCCTGATAAGCGAGCGCAAATAATCGCATCTGTTTGAGCATCGCCGCTATTCCGTTACTGCGTGTGGGACTCAGATGCTCGCGTAATCCTATCCGGTCAATGAAATAGAGGTCGGCATCCAAGATCTCCTTCGGCGTATGGTCATTCAGTACTCTCAGAAGCAACGCCACAATACCCTTGACGAGTATCGCATCGGAATCTCCCTGGTAATGAATCTTACCATCCTGTAACGAAGCGGTAAACCAAACGGTTGATTGACATCCGTCAATCTTGTTCCGGTCGTTCTTATCCGCCTCCGGCATCGGGTGCTTCTCTAACTCTTTGCCGTAGTCAACCAGCAGTTGATATCTATCCAGCCATTCATCGAGAGCCTCGAACTCATCGATGATCTCGTCTTGTGCTTCGTTAATCGTCATATACGTACCTCCCCGTTCTCGAAGATCCATCGTTTGCCGGGGTAGTTCTCCGGCCAATTCAGATTATGCGTGGACATAAGCACCGTAATACCGGCCTGACTGATGGCATAGAGCAGGTCCATGATCTCCTTGCCCGTTTCGGCGTCTAAGTTGCCTGTCGGTTCATCGGCGAGGATCATCTCCGGCGAGTTCAGCAAAGCACGCGCAATAACCACACGTTGCTGCTCACCTCCGGATAGTTCATAGGGTTTCTTGTAGGCTTTGTTCTCCATGCCGACCTGTTGCAGCACTTCGAGCACATGCGCCTTCATCAGTTTTTTATCACTCCACCCCGTTGCACGCAATACAAAGAGCAGGTTCTCCTCTACCGAGCGGTCGGTGAGCAGTTTATAGTCCTGAAAAATAATTCCTAAGCGGCGACGCAGGTACGGCAGTTTGCGGCGACGGATACGCGTCATGTCGTATTCGAGTACATGCGCTTCTCCGCTTGCTACGGGCAAAGCGCCATATAGCGTCTTCATCAGCGAGGACTTGCCACTACCTACTTTACCCAAGAGGTAGATCATCTCGCCGTTCTCGACATGCAGGTTGACGTCATGCAGCACTATCTGATCTGCCTGACGCACCTCCACATTCTTATAATCAATGAGTACCGCCATTAATCCTCGTTATTGATCTTGTTTTGGATCTCTTCCAGTTGCTTTTTCAGTTCGTTAATCTTGCGCTGCATGCTATCCACCAGTTGGTTCGCCGTCTTGGATTTCGCAGTAAAGAACAGAATATTATTCTCTGCAGTCTTGATCTCCTGCTGCAACTTATCACGCATGCGACGCAAGCCGTCTGCTCCTTGATTTGCAATCGCCTTGGCTGCACGTTCCGCCTGTGCTTTCGCCCGCTCCTCGCGCGCCTTTACGCGCTCCAGATATTCCTTATGTTTCTGCTCACGCTCTTTGCGACGCTCACGCAACTCATGATAGAACTCGGTCTTGGTATGGAAGAAGCGGTCGCACTCAGCGCGATACTCATCGTAGATTGGCTGATTGAATTTCTTGGGTGCAAAGCCGATGGTACGCCATTCTTTCTGGAAGGCCTGCACTTTCTCTGTTGCCTCATCCCAGGCCTTGATGGTCATCGGTTCACCGTTCACGAGCGGCTCATTGATAGCCTTCAGCTGGTCAATGATCGCACGCTTGGCTGCCAAGTTCTCCTGCTCTTTTGCGTGCAGGTTATCAAAATAGGCCTGATGTTTCTTGTTGATAATAGTGGATGCCTCTTTGAAGCGGTTCCAGAGATCCTCACGCAGCTCGCGAGCCACCGGTCCTATCTCTGCCCACTCGTCGTGCAACTGCTGCAAAGCACGGCTGGCCTCCACGATATTCTCGTTGTTTTGCAGACGCTCGGCTGCTTCGCACAGCAAGGTCTTGAGCTCCAAGTTCTTCTTGAAATCCAGGTCACGCAACTCGATGTTGATCTTCACGAGATCGTAGAACTGCTCTTGGTAACGCTGATACGCCTTACGCAGTTCCTGGGTCTTGGTCTCCGGGACGGCTCCGATACTTTTCCACTCGGCTTGCAGTTCACGCATACGCTGCAGATTAGCCATTACGCCATCTGTCTCGCCCTCGGCCATGGACTTCATTTCCTCCAAAATAGCCTGTTTGCGAGCGAGGTTAGCCTCCTGCTCCTGCGCAGCTTGCGCAGCCACTTCCGCGCGCTTCGCCTTATATTGAGCGAGCAGTTGCTTAAACTCGTCCTCCAACGGATCTGCCTCCGTCGCCACTTCGCCCTCCTGCTCCTCATTCAACGAAGCATAGAAACGCGTCTTAATACGATCCACCTGATCCTTCACGGCCGTTGCGTCTTGCTCCAACAGGCCTTTCAACTCTTCGATGAGCTCTTGTCTGGTACTTGCCATAACGATAAAATCAATTTTGCGTGCAAAATTACAAAAAAAAAATGACATACGCAAGGGTTACGTCATTTTTTTAGTCCTTATTGGTTGATTACTAACCGTAATGGGCGGGATTCATCGTCCGCTTTCTTAAATTGCTGCAATATCGGATCATCTTTTTCCGGTAACTTAAAGCCGAACATTTCCGTGAAAGCCGTCAACTTGCGTGCCGCTTTTCGCTTACGTTGTACCTGTTGAGCGGACTTTTTCTTTCCTTTGTTTCCCATATCCGGCAGGAAGGGGTCAATGATTTTCTGTTGCTCCGCAGCTACGATTTGCTCTGCCGTAGCTACCTGCATAGGGATTTTGGCAGCACGGCTGCTGTATTCGGCAAATCGTACTCGGTCCAAATTACTCATCCCGAGCGCAATACTCTTGAGTCGATCCGGCGCGTCCTTCTGCATCACCTTGCGCCATAAGTTACACTCAATCTCCTCCGAGATATAATAGGGTTTCTCCGCCGGCACATAACTGAAGCGCACTTTCTTGCCCTCCACACGGACGGTGCGGGTCAACGGCGGTTCTTCCTCGACCACCTGCATCATCGGGTCGTTCGGCAAGGTCAGAGCCACCCGCAGACCGATATATCCAGCCGAAGTCTCGGGTTTATACCAGCGGCGCACGGAGATATGACTGTTTGCGTTACACTCATCGTAACTGCCGCCTCGCGCAATACGGTGTACTCCGGTATCGGCGCCACAGGGATTCGGGCTGGTCGATAACTGATAAGGGCCATAGAGATCCTGGCACCACTCGGACACATTTCCCGTCATGTCATATAATCCCAGGGCATTCGGACGCTTACGTCCAACAGGGTGCCGCCAGTTACCGGAGGTGGAATAGGTCCACCCCACACTATCCGCCTCGTTTCCTCCGGCATAGCGATACGCCTTTCCTATACCACCGCCACGCGCAGCGTATTCCCACTCCGCCTCCGTGGGCAAACGGAAGGGCATGCCGGTGATACTATCCAAGCGGCGGACAAACTCCTGACAGTCATACCATGTGACATAAGAAACAGGGACGGTCGGATAACCATCCGGACTGATGACTTCGCGTTCCGGCATCACTGCACGCCAGAGTTGAACCGTCACTTCCGTCGTACCGATGTAATACGGAGAAAGGAAAACAAGATGAGCCGGTTTATCGGTATAAATATCCCGATCCGTTTGCTCAATCGTCGCACCCATCACAAACGAGCCGCCCTCCACACGCTGCAAGGTCAGGTAGATTCCATTGATCTGAAACTCCAAGCGTTTGAGCGAGTCCGGCACTACCGGCTTATGCCGCTTGGCATACACCGGCGTCAAGCACATGAGCAAGCCTATAAATATAATACATTTCTTACACACGCCTTATATACTACAAATACCGTGCCAAAATATGAATGTGGTAAAAAAGGCGAACAAATAGTAGTCGGACGTTACGTAGTGGTAACGATGTGGTAACGTAAATGACCGCTAAATGACTGCTAAATAGGCATGTTTAGACCTAAAATTTGCATTTTCTTACAGAAATCCTTGTTTATGTCAAATATTTGTTGTAACTTTGCAGCCAAAAGTTGCAAAGACATTTTTTATCGTCCCTCTCCGTGACGTAAAACCGGAGGTCGTGCAAGCGTGCGCGAACATATTGAAATAAAGCGTTTACACGCTTGTGATCTGATGGTTTGACATGAAATATACCTATGGGAACAAAAGAGTCAAAAAATAGATGGATGGCAATCGCTTTGTTCTATGTAATTGCAGTAATTGTACGTGCGCTGGCATTGAAATACCAAGACCTCGATACCCATACGTACGTAACATGGCTATGGAATTGGGCACGTGGCATTGGTCCTTGTTTGGGAGCAATCGTCGCAGTACTCGTCTTTAAGCGAAAATTCTATTGCTCAATAACGGGCACATCTGTTTGGAAATCCATATTGACTGTATTATTGCCGTTTTGTCTGTGCTTTTTTCTCAATCGTGAACTGAGTTTTACCTTGCTTGGTTTTGTCTTTTATTCATTTCTCGAAGAGGTTGGTTGGCGAGGCTATCTGCAAGGGGAGTTGAAAGAATTGAATACAATCTGGCGCGTGCTCATCATTGGACTCATGTGGTTTTTCTGGCATATCTCAATAGGATTCAATATGGGTAGCCTGATATTCTTAGCTGTCCTTTTGTTGGGTACGTGGGGAATCGGTTGCATAGCCCGTGATACGAAAAGTCTTGTTGCTTGTGCTTGTTTCCACACGTTATTTAACTTCTCTAACCAGAGTGGCATAACTTTTACTCCTATGGTGATAGTTCTTTATATCGTCGTTATTGCCGGTTGGTTTGTTATCTGGTATGTACCATGGAATAAGATTGTAGTGCAAAAAAAAACAAAGGCTGAGGGATTCGAGGGCACCGACATTGCCTGACGGCAATCCCACCTCGAAAACCCTAAAGCCTGCCGGCGGCATCCTGTGCAAAGCTACAGTTCTTACAACCGATTTAACGCACACAAGAAACAGACTAACGTCCGCTATTTATTTGCCCGTCTATAGGGCAATATGAGTAAACTCCTATGCCCCGCTGACGTACAAATAAAAATGAGAGCCATATGACTCTCATTTTCTTGTTTTGCGTCACCTCGGTTTCCCGAACTCGACGCTTTGCGGAGAGTGAGGGATTCGAACCCCCGATACGACGTAATGCGTATACCGCATTTCGAGTGCGGCTCTTTCGACCACTCAGACAACTCTCCTCGTCGGTAACGACGAAATGCAATCAAATTAGAAATTTTCGGGAGCCCTACTTATTTCTATTTCGAAAAGCGGGTGCAAAGGTACTGCTTTTTTTTGACATACGCAAATAATTTTGCATTTTTTTTGCAAATAATTAAATTGCGCAGGCCTCTCTATATTGTATCAATGAAGAATTTCTGCTTGCGATTGAACATCGAGATTCCAATAAAAAGCAGAATAAAAATGATAACAGCACTATAGCCCAAATCCGTCCACGAGAACTGTCCGGCTCCATAAGCCCCGTATTTGAAGGTCTCAATGATCGCCGTCATCGGATTGAAAAGCATGATCTTATGCAGCGTGGGATTCGTGACGTACGAGAGCGGATAAACAATTGGCGTGGCATACATCCAAAGGGAGACGAAGACACCGAAGAAATTCGTCAGATCACGATACTTGGTAGTAAGCGACGAGACAATCAACCCCAACCCAAGCGCCAGGCACTGGATCATAAGAATCAATACCGGGAAAAGGCACAAATACCAGGTCGGCTGCAGATGTACGCCCTTGAACACAAAGAGCAGATAGACCATGACGAACGTACCTAACTGCAAAGAGAAGCGGAACATCTTCGATATGACAACAGAAACCGGCGATACAAGACGCGGGAAATAGACTTTCCCGAACAATCCTGCGTTCGATTGAAACGTACCGGCCACGGCAGTCAAGCACTCCGAGAAATACTCCCAGAGGCAGATACCGCTCAGGTAGAACACCGGCTGGGGGATATCATCCGTAGGAATGCCTGCGATGCGACCGAAGACGATGATATACATGAACATCGAGAAGAGCGGCGAGATGAAATACCATCCCATACCAAAGATGGTTTGCTTGAACTGGACCGTTATATCGCGCTTGATAAACAGCCAGATCAGGTATTTCTTCTGCCAGAGTTCCTTGAGTCCAAGCCCTTTTGCAAAGGTGGTAGGAGAAATCTCCGTCGTCCAATATGTAGAGTCATTCACCATTTAATCATTTACCATTTGGTCATTGTGTCACACAGTGTCCATGAAGGATTTCTGTACTTTATTGAAAAGCATCAGTCCGAAAACCAGTAACACTAACGTACAAGCGGCGCTATAAGCGAGCCAGAGCCATGAGAACTGCCCTTGCCCCAGCAACGAATACTTGATCGCCTCCATTACCGGCGTGACGGGATTAAGCGACATCGCCAGATGGAGTTTGGGGTTCGTCACCATGCTCAGCGGATAGATCACCGGCGTGACATACACCCAAAGCGAAATAACCTTATTAAGCATGATCTGCAGGTCGCGGTACTTAGTCGTCATCGAAGAGAAGATCATGCCGAAACCGACTGCCATCAACGCCAGCAAGAGGATCAAGAACGGGAAGAGCGCCAGTTGCCAATGAATAACCAGTTGCGTACCTGTAGCCACATAATAGATATAGAAAGCAGCAAAAATGGCGAGCTGGATAGCCAGCGAAAGCATGTTCGTCGTCACTGCTACAAGCGGCATTATGATACGCGGGAAATAGACCTTGCCGAAGATATCCGCATTCGACACAAACGAATTGGAGGTAGCGCTCAAACAACTTGCGAAATAGCCCCAGATAGAGATACCCAAGAGGTAGAAAAGGATGGCCGGAACGCCGTCCGTAGGAATCTGCGCGATGCCTCCGAAGACCGTAGCATAAACGATAACAGAAAGCACAGGCGTAATTATGAACCACAGCGGGCCAAGGATCGTCTGTTTGTACGCCGTTCGGAAATTACGCGCCACGAAGAGCAGGAACATATCGCGATACCGCCACAGTTCCGCCCAGTCGATCGCCAGCAGTTTATCCTTTGGCGTGATGGTCAAATCCCATTGTTCCTCTTTCATGCGTTCAGCCTTCTTTCTCTATTTTCTCCTCTTTGTCTGCCTTTTCCTCTTCTCCGGTAAAGCGGTTTTTCTTACCATACACCACCCATTTGTCGAGCGCCACGAGGACAGCCGGCACCACCGTCAACGTCAGTACAATCGCCACGAAGGCACCAACGGCCAGGCAGCCGACAATATTGCTAATCATCAGATCATCAATGAATAGCGCCATCGCTCCGGGACCAAGCACCATGATCAGACCCGAGGTAAGAATCGTTCGTATCGAACCGCGGTAAGCGGCACAGACGGCATCCACCTGGAGCATGGTCTTCCGGTTCTCGCGGTAGTAGTTCGCAAAGAGGATTCCATAGTCGATAGTCGCTCCCATGAGGATTGCCTGCACAATCAGGTACGCGAGGTATAACATCTGGCCCGTAACCAACCCAGCCACCACCACATTGACATAAACCGCCGTCATCACCGCCACAACAAGGATTGTCGGAACGATAATCGAGCGGAAAGTGATGGCTACGATGAGGAAGATTGCCAAGATAGTCAGAAGCGAAACGACATTCATCTCATGGTCAAAGCCGCCTCGCATCTCCGCGTACATCACCGATTCGCCTACATAATAATGTTCATGCGGCATACGTGCGTCCGCAAGGGCGGTAAGGGTATCTACAAATGCGTATGTCTGTTTCGATTCGACCGGCAGAGAAGACAGCACGACGAGTAAGGAGTGATCCTCCTTGCGCAGTTGCCCAAGACCGTCTTTGAGTTGCGCCTTGATAGTCGTTGCCTGGGACTGGATTGAATCCGGCAGTATATCTTTCAAACGCGGATCATAGACGAGTGTGTCGCAGAGGTACACCAGCAGCGGTTCGAAGCCCAGACGCAACGTGTCGCAGTTGCCATGAACCGAACCATAATAATCATAGAGCAAGGACATCTGAGCCGGCGTAACAGGAGCAGACTTAACATCCGACAACTTCATCAGCCGCGCTAACTTAACCGCCATCTGATCCGAAGTATAAGTCTGCTCGCCAAACACCAGTTCCGTAAAGAGTTCCGCCTGCATATCCGCCTTGGACGGGCCTTTGTGCTTGGGAGTCTCCTGCTGGGATTTCGCATTAGAGACCGCCGTAGCGGCACGCGTAGTGTCCATGCTATGGAGCGAACGCTGCATCTCTGCGATAGTTTGGAGAAGTGCCTCTTTATCGAGATCCGACGGATTGACTGCCACCTGCGGTTCCGCTTGCTTTTTCGGCGGGTTAGCTATCGCCAACAGTTCATCCTCCGTGAAGTCATTGAGCCCGAAGGCCTGCAGCAGTATATTCAACTCTTCCGGTGTGAGCGACGCGTTCGCATTCGCCAAGTCCATGAGGTATGCACGCTGCCCCAGCATCGTACGCTGCTCATCGGAGATCATGCCTGCCAGACCTTTGCGTTTGAACAAGTCATCCACCAGCAGATGGACGTACTGCAGCGGTGTCATTTTCTTCACTTTCCCGGGCGCGTATCCATAAACCAGACGCGTCTGAATAGCGGTCGAACCGATGAAGAGCGACATCTCGTTCACCGACATCGGCAGACGAATAGCTGCGGTGTCGGTCAGTTTGTGCATCTCAACCGAGATCGCAGATGTATGTGTAGCAGTCAGCCGCTCAATAAACGGGATCACCGCGATCTTTTTCGCATCTATCTGCGTCACTACGACTGTATCTTCTGTCATCGCCAGTGGTGTCGGACTATAGAGAAGCGGCGCGATGGTCTCACGAACAGGCACCACGGTATCGACCAGCGGTTCGGGTTCTTCTGTCTTGACGGGCTCCTCAACAACCGGTTCGGGTTCCTTCGCCGGTTCGGGAGCCGGTACATCCAACATCGATTGTAACGACTCTATCTGCTCCTTCATCTCATCATCGAGATACGAAGAAAAGAGCGGATTAGAGGCCACATGCGTATGGAGGAAACGGGCTATGTCCGGGAAGGCTATACGCTGCTCTTTGTCTGGCTTGGAGCGCATGTAATAAAGCAAACGTACCATCTCCGGATTGATTGCATCCAGAGCCTCCGATGGTACTTTCGTTCCTTCCGGCATGAAATCCTTGAAGTCTGTCAGTAACGAACGCACATGACGAGCCATCTCACCCGGAGTCAGCCGTTGGGACATCAGCGTCGGATAAGAGATGACGGACTGAATACCCGGCTGTGCCATCAGGCTGTCCACCAGATTATACACAGAGTCTTCATCGTTCGTGTCATACACGAGCACAAAGGGGTTCGGCGAGGGGAATACCTTCTCTATCTGCGACTCTGCCTCGGCAGAGAAGAAAATAGTCGTCTTGCTGGACAGATACCAAGAGGCAAAGAACAGCAGCACGCCGCCCACCGCCATCGGTAATTTATGCCGTGATATGAAACGCGCCATGCGATCGGTAGGCGGTATATATGCCGCTTTCGCCGTTTTGTTAATCGTCCGGCGGAAAAGCATCATCAACGCCGGCATAGCGGTGAAGGTACAGATAAGCGAACAAACAACGCCCTTTGCCAGCACTATTCCCATGTCGGCTCCTATCTTGAGGCGCATGAAACAGAGCATAAGCAGTCCGACGACCGTCGTGAGTGCTGACGACAGGATAGAAGGAGCCGCCTTTGCGATTGCTCTGTTCGCAGCCAGCACGGCTGTATTCCGATCGGTATGTTCGTCTTGCTCCTGGCGGTAACGGTTGAGCAACACGATACAGTAGTCGAGCGACAAGACCGCTTGCAGAATCGAACCGATGAAGTTGGTCGTAATGGATACCGAAGGCAGCAACGCATTCGTTCCCATATTCAGGACGATTGCCAAGCCGGCAGTAATGAGAATGACTACAGGTTCGAACCATGATTGAGCCATTACAAAGAGCACCAACATGATTAGTACCGCAGCAAAAATCATTACTGAGATCGGCGGCGTAGCGCCATCCTGGCTGGTCTCTACAACACAGTTACCGCCAAAACGGTTATTGATCTGTTTGCCGAGCGCTTTCTGATTAACCGACTTTGGCACATCAAGATCAAAGAGCGTGTGGGTACTATCCGCCGAGTAGCGGAAGGACACTCCTTTCACGTCCGGATAACCCTCCAAAAGTGTTCGGATACCCGGAACTTCGTTCGGTCGCAGGTTCTCGAACATCACATGCACATCGGCTCCGGACATCTGCGCGGAAGAACCGAACTCATCCGTGATGATCTCCAAGCCGTATTTCATCTGCGAATCATCCGGCAGATACTTCGTCATATCCGCATTCACGTTGACATGCAACATCATGATGCCGCAGGCAACCGCGAGTGCCACCGTGATGGCGAATAATATGTAATGAAAACTACGTTTCAGGGGATTAGGGGATTAGAGGATTAGGTGGTTAGGGATTATTCGAAGGCGCCCATGTGGAGCATATTCACCTCTTTGGGTGTGAGGAAACGCCATTTACCGCGACCTACGTTTTTCTTGGTCAAGCCGGCAAAAGAAACACGGTCGAGGTTAACTACCTTATACCCTACTTTCTCGAATATACGACGAACAACGCGGTTCTGTCCCGAGTGAATCTCCAGACCAATATGCTTGCGGTCCTCTTTGGGGAACTCCAGCGCGTCGGGGATGATACGCTCGTCGTCCAGTACGACACCGGCACGAACGATAGCTTCGTCCACTTCCTCCAACTCACGGTCGAGAGTAACTGCGTAGATCTTCTTCTTATGGAACTTCGGGTGCGTCAACTTAGCTGCCAGGTCACCATCGTTGGTAAGCAGCAGTACACCGGTGGTATTACGGTCGAGACGACCTACCGGATAGATGCGCTCCTGACAGGCATTACGCACGATATCGATGACGGTATGACGCTCTTGCGGGTCGTCGGTGGTCGTCACCGTGTTCTTCGGTTTATTGAGCAGGATATAGACCTTACGTTCGCGACGAACGGGCTGGTCATGGAAACGAATATCATCCGTCGGCAGCACTTTAACGCCCAGCGAATCAGCTACTACTCCATTGACAGTAATGACACCGGCCTGAATAAAATCATCCGCCTCTCGACGGGAACAGATACCTGCGTTAGCAAGGTACTTATTCAGACGAACAGGCTTCGTCAGATCTTCATGCTGCTCACGATAAACTTGCTGTTTATGAGCCGAATAGAGTCCGTTATTACGTTTGGGTTTACCTCCGAACGGACGGTTCGGACGGTTGGGGCGCTCGCCGTTGGACGGACGTTCGCCGTTAAAAGAGCGATGAGGACGATCGGTTCGCTCTACGCGCTCTGGATTAAAACCGAAAGCAGCGGGTTTGTCACCTTCGCGGTGGAATCGGGGACGAGCAGAAATCGGTTCGCCCTCTCTGCGGAAGCGCGGACGAGGTCTGCGCTCACCATTGTTGGAATTGTTGTCAAACATGTTTTCTCTAAACATTAAACTTAAAACTTAAAACTTTTTTCCATATGTGACCCTCGCGGGCCAACATGCGTGCTCACGCACGCGAATAATAAATAATGTGAAAAGGCAAAAGCATTAAGCTTCTGCCTTCTCGATTGCCAGTTTACCACGATAGTAGCCGCAAGACGGGCAAACAGTGTGGTAGATGTGAAGTGCGCCACAGTTCGGGCATGTAGCCAGTGTCGGGGCTTTCACTACGTCATGAGTACGACGTTTCGCTTGTCTGGTGTGCGATTGTCTTCTTTTAGGATGTGCCATAATTATTTACAATTTAATCATTTACCATTTGTTTATATCTTTATCAATTTTCGGGTTCCGGCTCATCACAGAGGTGATCATGGAGGAGAAGTTCCATTTGCTTATTGCACTCACCCGGTTGGTGACAGTGAACGAGCGGAATATTGATACTTACTATTTCATAAGCGAGCCAAGAGAGGTCGAGTTGGCTATTGGTCGTTGCAGGTCCGTCCTGTCCGTTAGCTTCCTCGTCTTCCGAGAAGATCTCTTGCTCTTCATCGATGTCAAGGGGCATTGGGTCGAGGCATCTATCGCACACAACAAAGACAGTTCCATGAACCGCTATATTGAGCTGATAGTCCTCCTCCCGGAGATTTAGCGTCGCTTTGCACTCCACCGTTCCGCTCAGGACCTCCGTCTTCTCAAGAGAAGCAAAGAAATCGTTATTGAGCTGTATATCAAATGAATGCGTTCCTATCGAAAGGCGCTTCAAGTCGATTGTATAGTGGTTCTGCTCGCTCATAGACGCAAAATCGCATAAGGGCGATTTTTCTCGTGTTTACCACACTCGATTAAAAATCGGGTGCAAAGGTACTGCTTTTTTTTGAATTATGCAAGATTTTTGTGAAAAATAATCGTTTTTCTTTGCAAAATAAGAACTTTTTCACATAATTATTTATCAGCAAGCCTCGAATTGACGCAAGAAACGGACATCGTTCTCGGAGAAGAGACGCAGATCCTTGACGCGGTACTTGAGGTTCGTGATACGCTCAACGCCCATACCGAACGCATAGCCGCTATAGACCTTGCTGTCGATGCCGCAGGACTCCAACACATTTGGATCAACCATGCCGCAACCGAGGATCTCCACCCATCCGGTGCCTTTGCAGAACGAGCAGCCCTTGCCGCCGCAGATGTTACAACTGATATCCATCTCGGCACTCGGCTCTGTGAACGGGAAATAAGAGGGACGCAGACGGATCTTCGTCTCCGGGCCGAACATCTCTTTCGAGAAATAAAGCAAGGCTTCGCGCAGATCAGCAAAGCTGACATTCTTATCAATATACAATCCTTCTACCTGATGGAAGAAACAGTGTGCTCGCGCCGAGATCGCTTCGTTGCGATATACTCTACCCGGGCAAAGCACGCGGATAGGCGGCTTCTGGCTCGTCATAACGCGGGTTTGCACAGACGATGTATGCGAGCGAAGGAGCACGTCGGTCGGTTTCTGTACTCCAATCTCCTTCTCAATAAAGAAGGTATCCTGCATGTCGCGTGCCGGGTGTTCCGGTGCAAAATTCAGCATGCCATATACGTGCTTATCATCCTCTACCTCAGGTCCTTGCGCAATCGTAAAACCGATACGGGAAAAGATATCCTCTATCTCTTCGCGAACCAACGAAAGCGGATGACGTGTACCAAGTGCTATCGGATCCGGCGTACGGGTAAGATCCAACTTATCTGCCTCCGCGCGCTTCGCCTCAAACTGCTCTTTGAGCTCATTGATGCGTCCTTCCGCCGTCTGACGAAGCTGGTTCAGCATCTGTCCCAACTCACGTTTCTCCTCCGGAGCGACATTGCGGAACTCGTTAAACAGCCCCGTGATCTCACCTTTCTTACTGAGATACTTGATACGCAACGCTTCCAACTCGTCAGCGCTCGACGCTTTCAAGTCCTGTACCTGCGTCAATAATGATTGAATACTATCTTTTAATGCCATAATTCGTTTGACCTTTTGGCCATTTATCCTATATGATTTTCAAAATCGGGTGCAAAGGTACAACAAAAATTTGGAATACACAAGGATTTGACGGTAAAAATCTGCTTTAGGAGAATATTTTTTATATAAATGATTTGCATATGTCCCTAAAAAGTTGTACCTTTGCACCCAAATTTACAAATAAATCAAAGTTATGAAAAAATTCTTCCTTTTTGCATGTGTAGCGGCAATGTTCGCTTCCTGCGCTCAAAAAAATGGCCAAATGGTAAATGACCAAATGGTAAATGGCTTTATGGATTTGGCACGTGCGAGGTTCGCTGTGCGTGAGTACGACCAAAAGCCGGTTGAGCAGGCAAAGATCGATTCGATCCTGGAAGCAGGACGTCTCGCTCCGACGGCTAAGAACATACAGCCGCAACATATCTATGTGCTGCAAAGTCCGGAGGCTATCATAAAGATCAATGCCCTGACCCGCTGCGCATATCAGGCACCGGTAGTGTTCCTCGTTTGTTATGACACCGACTTGGCATGGACCAAAGATGGCGAAAGTTCGGGAAACATGGACTGCTCGATTGTGGGTACACACATGATGCTTGAAGCTACCGAATTAGGTTTGGGAACCTGCTGGGTAAAGTGGTTTGACCCCGCAGAAGTAGCCGCAGCCTTCGACTTGCCCGCCAACCACAAACCATCTTTCCTCATGCCGTGCGGCTATGCTGCCGAGGGTGTGCAACCCAGCGAAAATCATTTCAGCCGCAAACCGCTTTCCGAGACCGTGACATACAAATAAGCCGATGAAACAATACAAGGCTGTTTTTCTGGATTGGGACGATACGATCGGCGACTGGACAAATGCCGAACATAAGGCTTTACAAGATATCTTTGAGACGTACCATCTAAGCCAACTATATCCTGCTTTTGAGGATTTTATGTCTGCTTACAAACCCTATAACTTGGAATTATGGGGTAGATATGGGCGTGGTGAGATAACCAAAGATTACCTGCACTTCGAGCGTTTTTACCAACCTCTAAAACCGGATGAGGAACCTGATTTAAACAACTGTCCCAAAGATCTTCTGGCGCATCAAATAGGAAAGGATTTCCTCCGGCTGACGAATAAGTACTTCTCATTGCTGCCGGATGCGGAACGGGTTGTTCGGAGATTAGCGGATAAATATCCTTTGACGATCGTGTCAAATGGCTTTCGGGAAGTGCAGTACTACAAATTAGAGCACTCCGGTCTGGCCAACTGCTTTGCGCATACCCTCATCAGCGACGAGATAGGAATCAATAAGCCCCAACCCGAAATCTTCCGCATCGCTTTAGAGCGCAACGGGATGCAAGCGGAAGATGTCGTTATGATCGGAGACAGTTATTCTTCCGACATTGCAGGAGCCAAAGCTGCCGGAATTGACCAGATTTGGATTCATTCGGGAGAAACAACCGAAGCAGCCACTTACATCGTTCCGAAACTGACAGATGTCTTAACCATCCTTTGTTAATCATTCCCGCGCATGTACTCGCCCGGAGTGATGCCGGTTTTGTTCTTGAACATACGCGTGAAATGATGCGGGTAATCGAAACCGAGCATATATGCCGTTTCGCTGATACTTCGGCCGCTCATGAGGATGTTTTTCGCAACCCGGATGATATACGATTGGATATATTCCTTGGCGGAAGCACCTGTCGCTTGTTTGACTAAATCCCCGAAATACCCTGCTGAATACGCCATCTCCGAGGCGCAATACGCTACCGTCGGCAAGCCTTTTTCGGCTTGCCGCAGCCGTAATCCGTGCATTCTGCCGCCAATAAGCCCGCTGGCAATAATCCAAAATCAAGCGCAAATACCCTACCACTATATTCCGCAATGCCGAACTATCCTTATGCGCTTTCAGTTCTTCGCGCAGAGCGCTTATGAGCATCTCTATCGCGTCCCATTCCTTCGGATCCAAAGGCAGCGAGTCGGTGAAGAAATACGAGAAGAAATTATACTCCGCGATGTGCGCCTCTAAATCGGTCTTACTCATCAACTCCGGTGACCACAACACCGCCCAACCATTCAGGAAAAGCGGATTGCCGTCATCCTCTCTGCCGCCTATTTGTCCCGGCGCAACGGCAATCACCGACCATTCGCTCACCTGCACAGGCCGCACGCCGTAAGACAAGTTCTGCGGAAACTCCCGTTGGATGAACAGCCCGTACACGCCATAACTGTTCATGCTCGTCCTGACTCCCTTCTCCAGTTCATCGAAATGAACCACACTAATCAGCGGATGCAAGACCTCCGCTTCCAAATGCCGTGCATACACATTCGGCTCTCGTATATTCAGGACTTTTTTCATAAGGGCTGCAATTTGGCTGCAAAGGTACAATTTTTTATCGAAATATGCAAAAATGGCAGTCAAAAAATCATCTTTTTTTGCATTTTCTGCAAAAATGGTAGTAATTCGGCAAATATATGTTATTCTATATACGACAAAAGCAGTAATTTTGCAGCAAATTTCAAAAGAACATTATGAGACATTTCGTAACACTTGTTTTTGCGCTGAGCACAATGACCCTTATGGCACAAACACCTATTAACATCATCGTCGGTTCGAAGACCTTTACTGCTACGCTCGCTGATTCCGAAACAGGCGAAGCTTTTGCTGCCTTATTACCCCTGACCGTCACGATGAACGAGCTGAACGGCAATGAGAAATACCATTACCTCAGTTCCTCTCTTCCCACCGCCGCATACAGGCCCGGCACAATCCACGCCGGCGATCTGATGCTCTACGGCAACAACTGCGTAGTCCTTTTCTACGAGACCTTCAACACCTCTTATTCCTATACCCGCCTCGGCGCAATAGACAACCCTTCCGGCCTTGCCGCCGCTCTCGGTTCCGGTAACGTCTCCGTCCGTTTTGAAAAAGGACAAACCACAAACCTCACCACAACCCTCTCCCAAAGAGAGGGAGTAAAGGTGCTCCGTAACGGACAACTCTATATAAGATACAATGGAACAATGTACAATGTACAAGGGGAAATAGTGAAATAGTTCTTTTCTTCCCGTTATTTTTGTGTATTTGAAAAAAAAGTAGTAATTTTGCAGCGGAATTCAAATAATAAGATCATAAATGACCAATAAATTTTTATTCTTCTTTTTGCTCGCAGCAGTCACTTTTGCAGCATGCAATAAATCCGATAGGAAAATGACAAATGACCAATTACAAATGACAAATGCTTTGCTGGTTCGTATCGCTGAGATCGAGGTGAATGAGGGATATTTGGAGGAATATCTCGCGGCGGCACATAATGTGGGCACGAAGTCTGTGGAAAGTGAAGAGGGCGTAATTTGTATCTTCCCGATGCAGGTCAAGGACTCGCCGAACACGATCCGCATTTTGGAGATTTACCGCGACGAAGAGGCTTATCAGGCACATTTGCAGACTCCACATTTCCTCGAATACAAACAAGGCACGCTACATATGGTCAAGTCGCTGCAACTCGTAGCCACCGAGCCGCTTGCGCCGGAGGCCATGCCGATGATCTTCAAGAAATATTAACAGAAAACAGAATACATTATGAACGTATTGATTCTTCAGGCTTCGCCGAGAGCGAAGGGTAACACCGCTTGGATGGCGGACGAATACAAGAACGCAGCCGAGGCTGCAGGACATAGCGTGACGCTCGTGAACGTGGCGCACAAACATATCGCAGGTTGTCTGGCGTGCGAGTACTGCCACGGCAAGGGCAACGGCGCGTGCATCCAGAAAGACGACATGCAGGAACTCTATCCTTTGATGGCAGAGGCGGAAGTGCTGGTTTTGGCGGCACCTATTTATTATTTCACGCTCTGCGCGCAGATCCAGGCGCCTATTCAGCGAATGTACTGCGTTAACGCGCCGGCTAAAGTGAAGAAGATGGCGTTGCTTTGTTCGTCTTATTCGCCGAGTGTCTATGATGGCGCAACGGCTGAGTTCCGCGACATCTGCAACTACTGGCATGCCGAGAATATGGGCGTTGTAACCGCAAAAATCGACGAGCAGAAGACCGATGCTACGAAGCAGAAAATCGTTGAGTTGGTAGCGAAGTTATGAGAAAAATTATGACCCTTGCTTTGGCTGTATTGCTGGTTGCATGCAGCCCAAAACAGAAGACAGAAACAAGAGATATGAATCAACTTTCGTTTACAACGGAGCAGGCGGCGTGGATGAGTGCTATCGCTTGCGATGAGGCTAAGGGAGACCTGGTGGCGTTGGAGTCGGCTATTCATAACGGGTTGGAGGCTGAATTGACGGTTAGCCAGATCAAGGAAGCACTCTCGCAGTTGTATGCCTATACGGGTTTTCCGCGGAGTCTGAATGCGCTGGGCGTGTTGCAGCGTGTTATTGGTGATCGCCAGGCGAAAGGAGTCAAGGTTCTTATGGGCGAGGATGCAAGTCCTTTGAACGAGGATTATGACGCACTTAAAGAAGGTACACGCGTGCAGACGCAGTTGGTGGGCAGGGCTTTTGAGTATGAGTTTGCGGAAGCGACGGATTATTACCTGAAGGCGCATTTATTCGGAGATATTTTTGCCCGTGATAACCTGACTTATGCTGACCGTGAGTTGGTGACTGTTTCTGCCTTGAGCGGTTTGGAAGGCGTGGAACCGCAACTCAAAGCCCACATCGCCGGCGCACGCAATATGGGTGTGACCGAAGAGCAGTTGCAAGGCATTGTGGTGGCTCTCGCGGCAAATGGTCTTCTGGCGAAAGCCGGACGCTTGGCAAAAGCTTATGATGAGTTATCCAACAGCGACAGCGGTCTAACAGTGGAACGGTCTAACAGCGAAAGCGGTCCAGCAACGAAGTGGTCTGTTGGCTCGCCCAACTCCGCTTACGCCCAGTATTTCGTGGGCCAGAGTTTTCTGCAACCGTATTTTGGCGGTGTAGCGAATGTGACGTTTGAGCCGCGTTGCCGCAATAACTGGCATGTTCACCACGGAGCGGTACAAGTGCTGATCTGCGTGAGCGGCAAAGGTTGGTATCAGGAGTGGAACAAACCCGCAGTTGCGCTTACTCCGGGAACCGTGATTGCTATTCCTGAAGGCGTCAAACACTGGCATTGAGCCGCGGCGGACTCGTGGATGCAGCACTTGGCGATTCACACCCAAGAGCAACCGGGCGCCACGAACGAATGGCTCGAACCCGTTAGCGATGCGCAATATAACAAATTGATTACGTTTTAATCCTTATAAAAAAGGCAAATCTATAAGGGAAAGCAGGCTGCAAATTAAGAAATAGCGGACTGCACTAAAGAAAAAGCACCTGGCGCTTGTGTGCGTCAGGTGTTTTGTGTACCTTTGCAGCATAATTTAATAACTCTATCAAATAAGGTACACAATGTATAAATTAGGAATCGACATAGGCAGTACGACTATTAAGATGGCGTTGGTCGAAGTACAAGGTGACGATGTACAAAGTACAAAGGAAGTTCGGATTCTTGCGACCGACTACCGCCGCCATAACGCAGAACCGATGAAGGTCGGACAGGAGATGATCGAAGGAATCTTGAAAGCTGTCAGCGATCAGCATTCTGCTATCAACGTTGGCATCACCGGCTCTGTGGGAATGGGTTGTGCGCAGCGGCTTGGTATCGGTTTTCACCAAGAGGTGATTGCTGCCGCAGAAGTGGTGAAACAGCTCTATCCGGATGTACATTGTTTAGTGGACATCGGCGGCGAGGATAGTAAGATGATCTTCTTTGAAGAAGGTTGTGTGCCGGAGATGCGTATGAACGGAAACTGCGCAGGAGGAACAGGTGCGTTTATTGACCAGACAGCGACATTGCTGGGCGTGGAGACAAGCGAGTTGAATGAGCTGGCAGCCAAAGCCGAACATATCTATCCGATTGCGTCCCGTTGTGGCGTGTTCAGTAAGACCGATATCCAGAACCTTATTTCCCGTTCAGTAAGCAAAGAGGACATTGCCGCCTCGATGCTTCATGCCGTTTCGATGCAAGTGGTGAGTGCACTTGCGCGCGGAACAGAAGTGCATCCGAAGATCTTCCTCTGCGGCGGTCCGTTTGCTTATATTCCCGAACTCCGCAAACACTTGTTGCAGGCACTTGAGATGACGGAGGAAGATTGCATCGTGCCCGAATATACGCAGTTTATTCCAGCCATCGGAACAGCCTTGCTGGCAGAAGGAGAACCACTCACATACACGCAGGTGCGTTCCCTATTTTCTAATGACCATTGTGGTGTTGCTCCGCTTTCCGGAACTCTGCCACCGCTCTTTGCCGACGAAGCGGAATACCAGAAATGGCTATCGGAGAAAGAGAAGAAGTATGGAAATCTAACAGGCGAAGCCGGTCTAACAGGCATAGCCGGTCCTTTCTATCTCGGTGTTGATTCCGGTAGCACGACTACCAAATTGGTCCTGATTAACGAGCAAGGGCAGTTGGTTTTCACAGACTACAGCTACAATAACGGCAATTCGTTGCAGGCTTTTCATTCAGCCTTACAACGAATGCGAGACGCGCTCGGGCAGGACATCGAGATAGCCGGCAGTTGTTCGACAGGTTACGGCGAGCAGTTGCTCAAGACCGCTTTTCGTTTGGATCATGGCATCGTGGAGACCATGGCACATTTCATGGCGGCGAAACACCTGCAACCGAACGTCTCTTTTGTGCTCGACATCGGCGGCCAGGACATGAAAGCCATCTTCGTGGAGAATGGTTCTATCCAAAGGATAGAGATCAACGAAGCCTGTTCGTCAGGTTGCGGCAGTTTTATCATGACTTTTGCGCGGCAGTTGGGCTACGAAGTAAGCGATTTTGCGCACATGGCGACGCTGGCGCAACACCCGTACGACCTCGGTACACGCTGCACGGTATTCATGAACAGCAAGGTCAAACAAGCCATGCGCGAAGGAGCACAAGTGGACGACATTGCCGCAGGATTCAGTTATTCGGTTATCAAAAACTGCCTGTACAAGGTGCTCAAACTGCAATCTTTCGACCAGTTAGGCGAACATATCATGGTTCAAGGCGGCACATTCCGCAACCATTCGGTCGTTCGCGCACTCGAAATTCTCACCGGCAAAGAGGTCGGCTTTGGCCCGATCCCCGAACTAATGGGCGCGTATGGATGTGCACTTTATGCGAAAGGAGGCCAACTATGAAACTGAACGAGTTACTGCAATCTGACCACTTCGAGGAAAAAGAAGAGATATGTCCGGGCTGTCAGAACCACTGCCAAGTGCGCGTCTATTCGTTTGCGAACGGGCGCCAATACGTCTCCGGCAATAACTGCGAGCGCGTCTATTCCAACGAAGGCACCACTGCCTACAAAGGCATCAATATGTTCGAGGAAAAATATAAATTACTCTTCGAAAAATCACAAATCACAAAAACGAAGTTAATCGCGCCCTTGCGGCAGAGAAATGACAAATCACAAATAACCATCGGTCTTCCCCGCGGCCTCGGCATCTACGAGAACTACCCGTTCTGGCAGACACTTTTCGGCTGTTGCGGAATGCGTGTGCGGCTGAGCGGCATGAGTACGAACAGGCTTTTTGACAAAGGCGTGCGGACCATCGTGGCGGACAATATCTGCTACCCTGCCAAACTGATGCACGGGCATGTGATGGATCTTATCGAGAAACAAGTGGACCGCATTTTCTATCCGTGGGTGGTGTTCGAACGCAAGGAGGACGAGCAATCGAAGAACAGTTTCAACTGCCCGGTCGTCAGCGGTTATTCGGATGTGATCAAGAGTGCCATCAACCCCGAGAAGAACTACGGCATTCCTTTGGACGCGTCGACCATCTCGTTCAAGGACGAGGAACTGTTGCGGGCTTCTTTAGTAGAATATCTCTCCACACTCAATATCAGTGAATCCACCGCACAAGCAGCTATCACTCAGGCGATTACAGCGCAGCAGAACTATCTCGACGCATTGGAAAAACGCAATATGCAAGTCTTCAACGAGGCGCGTGCAGCAGGTCGGATGGTTATTCTCTTGGCAGCGCGGCCTTACCATATCGACCCGCTTATTCAGCATAAGATTGCCGATGCGATTGCGGCGATGGGTATTGATGTGATCACGGAGAATGTGGCTGCGCACGAGGGGCAAGCCGTCTATGACGAACTGAACGCGATGGCGCAATGGGCGTACCCGAACCGCATTTTCAAGGCTGCCCATTGGGTCGGTAAAAGCCCGTACAACAACCTGCACATGGTCGAACTGACGTCATTCGGTTGCGGCCCCGATGCGTTCATCTTGGACGAAGTGCGGGCAATCCTGTCCCGTTATGGCAAGAACCTCACCGTCCTCAAGATCGACGATGTGAACAACATCGGTTCGCTCCGCCTCCGCGTCCGTTCCCTCGTCGAGAGCGTCAATGCCGCCCCTCGAAATCCCGAAATATCGAAATCTCGAGATCTCGGAAACAAAGCGCCATTCACCACCAAGCCCTTCGAGCACTCCGACCGCGACCGCGTCATCTTAACCCCGTATTTCGCAGAGGGTTACAACGAGTTCCTGCCCACTATTTTTAGTTTGGCGGGTTACCGCATCGAGTCGCTGCCGATGGCGACACAGGAGGACGCCGAAGAAGGGCTGCACGTGGCGAACAACGACATCTGCTATCCGGCTACTATCGTGGTGGGTTCGATCATGCGGGCTTTGAAATCCGGCAAGTACGACCTCTCGAAGACCGCCGTGGCGATCACGCAGACAGGCGGGCAATGCCGTGCGTCGAACTACTACGCGCTCATCAAAAACGCCCTCGTGGCGGCTGGCATGAGTCAAGTGCCGGTGATAGCCGTGGCCATCGGTCCTAGTCTCAAAAACAGCCAGCCGGGCTTTGAGATCAATTGGTTACACCTCATCCGTCCGACGCTCGAAGCACTCTATTTCGCCGACGCGCTTGCCAAACTCTATTATCCTGCCGCTCCGCGCGAACGTATCCCCGGCGTGGCGCGCAAGCTCTACGACCATTACCTCAACGCCGCGCAACCGCTCTTGGCGAAGCGCGACTACCGGGCTATCCGTCTGCTCATGCGGGATGCCACGGGCGCGTTCACGGACATTTCGGACACCACCAAACAAGTGCCGGTGGTCGGCGTGGTCGGCGAGATATATGTCAAGTACAACTCGTTCTCGAACCACGGCGTCGTCCGCTGGCTCATGGAGCACGGCGTGGAAGTCGTACCGCCGGCGATTACGGGCTTCTTCTCCACCTCTATCCCTAACGCGTTCATCAACCGCGAGCAGCATATCCGCAAGGACGGTCTGAGCCCCTGGCAGGCAAAGCTCGTCAACCGCCTTTTGCTCCACTATGCACATGTCTATGACCGTCTCTGCGGCGACTACCCGTTCTACCGGCCGTTCACGGATATCATGGACATCTGGCACAAGAGCCGTCGTGTGATTAACTCCGCCGCAGACTTCGGCGAGGGATGGTTCTTGCCCGGCGAGATATGCGACTTGGCGGATCACGGCATCCACAAAGTGGTCTCGCTGCAACCTTTCGGCTGTATTGCGAACCACATCATCAGCAAAGGTATCGAACGCCGTTACAAAGATCTCTACCCGCATCTGTCGTTGCTTTTCCTCGACTTCGATGCCGGCACATCCGATGCCAATATCACCAACCGCTTGCACTTTTTGCTGCAATAATTTGCAGAAATGAAAATATTTTAGTATCTTTGCACCGAGTTTAACAGACTTATTAAATATGACGACAAATGACAATATGGAACTGCGGATTCGCGAAGTGGCACAACAACTGTTTTTCGAACAGGGCTATGCCGCTACATCGACCACGCAGATTGCCAAAGAGGTCGGCTGCACGCAGGCACTCGTTCATTATTATTACCGCACGAAAGAGAACCTCTTCCGGCAGATTTTCTTGGAGCAGGTCTTGGCGGCGTTGAATGTCATCGGACGCTCTTTGGCGAACGAAGAATCGTTTGACCGCTTTATCGAGCAAGCGATTTCCATGTATTTTGATGCGCTGTCGAGTAACCCGCGTTTGCCGTTCTTTGTTTTGGAAGAGTTGGTCAACAACCCCGAACGCCGCAAGTACATGCGTGAGAAATTCGTCAAAAATCCCACTTATGCGATGCTTTACATGCAGTTTGACGCACGTCTCAAGCAGGAGCAGCAAGCCGGGCATATTACCAAAATCGACCCCTTTGATCTGATGATCACTATCGCTTCGATGACGGTCTTTACGTTCGTCTCGCTTCCGATGTTCCAAGACCTGCTTTCGCAAACGGACGACCAAGTGCGGGAGTATATAGCCCATCGTAAATCCGAGATCATCCGCATGGTCAAAAAGATCCTCAAACCATAGAGACAATCTCCCCAATATGCAAAAGTGGTATATATTCGAGCGATTTGTGTTTGCGTATCTGCAAAAAATGTAGTAATTTTGCAGCGGTTTTCAGATAAGAAAGAAAATATGAGAAAGTTTTTAACCCTTATGCTCGCGGTAATTACTTTTGCTGCTTGCACAAATACAAATGAAAAAATGAGTAAATGCGCAAATGACACCTGGGACAAAGTCTTCCCGCTTAGTGAGAAAGTAAACCACCAAAAGGTATCCTTCCAAAACCAATACGGTTTCACGTTAGTTGGCGATCTCTACACGCCGAAGGCAAATGACAAATCTCAAATGTCAAATCACAAATATGCGGCTATCGCCGTGTCCGGTCCTTTCGGCGCAACCAAAGAGCAGAGTTCGGGTCTATATGCGATGAAGATGGCGGAGCGCGGATTTATAACGCTGGCTTTCGATCCGTCCTTCACAGGCGAGAGTTCGGGTGAGCCGCGTCGTACGGCGTCGCCGGATATCAATACCGAGGACTTCATGGCAGCGGTGGATTTCCTTTCCAAACTGCCCGAGGTGGATGCAAACCGCATCGGTATTATTGGTATCTGCGGATGGGGAGGTATTGCACTCAATGCGGCGGCAGCAGATACGCGTATCAAAGCGACCGTGGCTTCGACGATGTACGACATGACGCGTGTGTCGGGCAACGACTACAACGATGCTTTTGACGACGAGCAGTGGCGTCATCGCAATCGTGAGAACCTCTCCCAACAGCGTCTCGCGGATCCTAATGCCATGGCAGGTGGCGTGTTGGACACCGTTCCTCCGCAGGCTCCTCGTTTTGTGCACGACTACTTCGATTACTACAAGACCCCGCGTGGCTACCATGTGCGCAGCGGTAACTCGAATGACGGCTGGCGTGTCATCGGCACGCAGGCATATGCCAACAGCCGTTTCATGTATTACATCAATGAGATCCGTTCGGCGGTTTTGATCATGCACGGCGAGGACGCCCACAGCCGTTATTTCGGCGAAGCGGCGTACCATTACATGGTGGACGGCAAGGCAGAGGGCTACAAGACCGTGGTAGATCCGAATCCTTGTCCCAAAAACAAAGAGCTCCTTATCATCCCGGACGCTTCCCATTGCGATCTCTATGACGGCGGCTATACCGAGCCGGCAGGCAAAGGCGAACCCAAGAACCTCATTCCCTGGGACAAGTTGGCGGAGTTCTTCAACAAGAACCTAAAGTAAATTGCAGATATGAAAGTAGTTGTATTGTCAACCTCCCTCCGTCCTGGATCGAACAGCCACGCGTTGGCGGAGCAGTTTGCGGAAGGTGCTAAGAGTGCCGGACATGAAGTGGAATTGATCTCGCTGCGCGGCAAAGAGATTAAGTTCTGTATCGGTTGCCTCAAGTGTCAGGAGACAGGTGCTTGCGTATTCAAGGACGATGTGCCGGCTATTATGGAGAGCGTGCTCAACGCGGATGTTGTGTGCTGGGCGACACCTATTTATTACTATGAGATGTCGGGGCAGATGAAGACGCTCATCGACCGAATGAACGCCATGTATCCGAAGGATTACAAGTTCCGCGACATCTACCTGCTGACCACGGCAGCCGAGGACGAGGAGTTCACACCCAAACGCGCTGAGAGCGGTTTGCAGGGATGGATTGACTGCTATGAAAAATGCTCGCTTAAAGCCCATCTTTTCTGCGGCGGTGTGAATGATCCGAAGGAGATTGCCGGAAACTCAAAACTCCAAGAGGCGTACGAATTGGGCCAGAAGATCTGATACATTCGCCCAATAAAAGCAAAAAAAATCCTGCATACATTTGCGTATGTGGGATTTTTTTTATACCTTTGCAGCCGATTAAACTAAAAAACAACCATTATGGAGGAACTAAAGCAACGTATTTTAAAAGACGGCAAAGCAAAGAAAGAGGGGAATGTGGTACTTGTCAGCAGCTTCCTCAACCACCAATTGGACCCGGAACTGATGATGCATTGTGCGCAGGAGTTCGCGCGTCTGTTTGCCAACCAAGGTATTAATAAGATCGTCACGATCGAAGCGTCCGGTATCGCGCCCGCGATTATGCTGGGGTATATAATGCACCTGCCGGTGGTCTTTGTCAAGAAGAAAAAGCCCAAGACAGTCGATACCTCTTGGAACTCGTGGGTATGGTCTTTCACGCGCAACGACGAGACGACGGTCTGTATCGACCGCAAGTTTCTGACGGACGAAGACCGCATCCTATTCATCGATGATTTTCTGGCGGACGGTCACGCTTCCGGCAGCATTATTGATCTATGTCGTCAATCGGGCGCGCAGATAGCAGGAATGGGCTTTCTCGTGGAGAAAGGATTCGCTAAAGGCGGTCAGTTCCTCCGAGACCATGGCATCCCGTACCATGCCTTGGCAACCATCCAACAGATCAACGATGACAACACAATGGTGGTTGAAGGATGAGGACAGAACGAGAAAAAATGTTGGCAGGCGAAGTGTATGACGCCTGCGATGCGGAGTTATTGGAAGATCTCAACCGTGTGAAAGTGCTTTGCCAGCAGTATAACAACCTGCTGCCGACGGACTTTGCGGGACGTAACAAGATGATCCGTGAGATCTTGGGTCAAGCGGATGAAGACACGTTCATCAACCAGCCTTTCTATTGCGATTACGGCAAGCATATACGTGTCGGCAAGCGGTTCTTCGCAAACTTCGCTTTTACGGTCTTGGACGAGGCGTATGTGACTATCGGAGACGATTGTTTCTTGGGTCCGAACGTGCATATCTACTGCGCGTGCCATAGTACAGACCCGCGTGAACGCAAGACCCGCCAACAATGGGCAAAACCCGTGACTATCGGCAATGATGTGTGGATCGGCGGCAACGTAACTATCCTGCCGGGTGTCACTATCGGCGACAACTGCACGATCGGAGCCGGTTCGGTCGTTACGCATGACATTCCTCCCTACTCCATTGCCGCCGGCAATCCTGCTAAAATAATTAAAATGATTGATGCGATATGACATTCTTTCGCTCATTACGGTTCATGCTTGAGGCGGCATGTGGCATAAATATATTGTACTCTCTAACAGAGGGAAAAAGGAACAATTGACTCATTTGTCGTAATGACACCAACTATACTTGATATACATACCCGGGATGAGTTCCGCTTATGGCTGGAAGCGAACCATGCTACGGCATCGGAGTGCTGGCTCAGTGTCAAGCGCGGCCGACCCGACGACAGCGAGGTGCTATGGTACCTGGATGCCGTCGAAGAGGCCCTCTGTTTCGGTTGGATCGATAGTACCGGAATCTGTATCGACGGTGTTCAGATGCAGCGTTTCTCCCCTCGCAAGAAAAAAAGCCCGTGGACCGAACTGAATAAAGAACGAGTGCGCCGGTTGGAACGATTAGGAATGATGACCGATGCCGGACGACGCGTTTTGCCGCCTATGGGACCGCGCAGTTTTCGGATAGACGAAGAATTGGAGACCGTACTCAAAAAAGCTCGGGTGTGGTCCTCCTTCCGTTCCTTCCCGCCGCTCTACCAGCGTATCCGCGCATACAATGTAACGTTCTACAAGACGCGCGATCCGCAGACTTACCAAAAGGCGCTTGCCCATCTCATCACAGAGACTAAGAAAGGCAAAATGTTCGGCGAATGGAATGACTACGGCCGATTAATTGAATAAGAAAATACTATGAAAGCATTTTTTATCAATGGTTCTCCGCGCAAGATCCGCGTCAGAGATTCGGGGATGAGAGAAGTAATCAGAAATGGAAGGGATTTATATTGCCGCCTCTGTGTTGTATCCGATTATTTGAGCAACGATGTCATATAGACTGGGAGAATCGTTGTTTGCTGCTGTTGCTCATAATCTTTTGTAGTAATTAGGAAACGTTTACTTACTCTGGATGGATACTTACTACAGAATTCGTCTAATGATTGATGCGTTTTATAACCGGAAGACTTAACTTCCAATGGCCATAATTTGCTTTCTTTAGACAATAGAAAATCTACTTCATACAAGCGTTTTCCATCTTCGCTTGGGAAAGTGTAATAGAATAGTTTCTGTCCGGTTGCAACAATCGTTTGCGCCACGATGTTCTCGTAAATATAACCCAAATTGGTTTGCAATTTATCGTTAAGTAATTTAGAATAAATGATATTCTCCGTTACGTCCTTATCCCAAAAAGCAAGTGTCACAAATAGTCCTGTGTCAGCCAAAAACATTTTATAGCGCTCTTGATCTTGCGTAAGTGACATGCCAACGTTTGGGTCATTACAACGATAGCACATAAGAACGGTCTTGCTATCCTCCAAATCGTTAAGGAATTCCAACATTTTGTCTCCTTTAACCTCGCCGATGGCTTGATACGGCATATAGCGAGACACGTTATTACTCAGTTGCGCAGGGATATTCAAAAAAAGTTTCTCCACTCTCCCTGTCGGATCTATCTTGCGAAAATCGTCCAGATAGAGTTTGATAATGTCTCGTTTGACTTGATCCACATCGCTAAGGTTATTCGTATCAAGATAAGCATTCACAGCCTGTGGCATACCCCCAACAAGCATATACAATCTAAAATCGCGCATAGCTTTGCGATGAGTCGGTCCTAAAGGTATTCCTTTTTGATAGAATTGTGGCAACAGATCCGGAGTCACCTCATCTGCTAAAGCCCATCGGAACTCGTCATAATCCATTGGGTACATGGAAATTCGTGTCTCTTCGCTGGGAATGGTGATGTCTTTGGTGTTCTTTTTGATACTGATAAGCGAACCTGTTTCGATAAAATCATATCGACCATCTGCAACCAAGTATTTGATAGCCTGCCGCGCGATGGGAAATTTTTGCACTTCGTCAAAGATAATAAGCGAATCGCGTTCGTATAGTTTGACATGTGTTTGCTGTTGCAACAACATGAAGAACATATTCATGTCTGTCAGGTCATCAAACAAATCTCTTATTGCCTGCGTCGTATTATTAAAATCGATTAGAATATACGATTTATATTCGCTCTGCGCAAATTGTTTCACAATTGTTGATTTTCCCACACGACGTGCACCCTCTATGAGCAAGGCGGTTGCACCTTTGCGTTGTTCTTTCCATCGGAGCAATTTCTCATAAATCTTGCGTTTAAATACTCTTTCCATATATCAGTATTTGAAATCCGCTGCAAAGTTACATCTTTTTTTCGATATATGCAAATATTTTGTGAGATTTTTTCGACCGAGCGCGTTTTTTAATTGTTATAAATATCGACTTAGCGCATTATTTGCACATAGATATATTCGTCTAAGCGCACTTTTTCTTTCCCTATATGGTGAATGTCATATTACCCTTTTTAAGATTCAATTACGATATCTCGTCGGTATCCTGTCGGTCTATCGTCCCGTATCCGAGTCGTAAGCAAGTCGTGTGCGGCAGGTAAGGGCAAAAGTTTCCGATTATTAAGATTTGGTCATTATCTAACCTCCGCGCAAGGTCCGCGTAACCTCAGCTGATTTTTGTTATATGAAACGTGGTTTTAAGGTGTATGATTGTTAAGAATAAGGATTAGAACGCTACTTAACATAAGAGCTGTCAATCAGCCATTCTCAAGCCACTCTTGCGCCACTATTATCCTTCAATATCCATACCCCTCTATATATAGTCAAGAAAGTTGCAAAATCGATCACCTCTTTTGCAACTTTTTTCATTTTTTTTGCATTTCGGACCAAAATGCAGGTTTCCAATTGACCTATAGCCATATATTTATGTCTATGTTGGTTGCTTCCCTTCTCGGCGGAGCGGTATCGTATTTTGCGATCCATTCGCCGTAATAATCGTGCCCTTGTGGCTAAGAACGCGATTGGAGGTGGTTGCAGCCACCGGCAGGTAGAGTGTAGGGCGCAGCTGCATTATTAGGGCTCCCACAGATTTTAATCTGTGGGAAGAGGAGGAAACACAACCATTACATTTGTTGCAGGGGCTCTGACCTGTTAATCATGGATTGTCGTTTCCGGCGAAGGGCGAACAAACGTGACTGAAAGAGGTAGACCGTAGGTAGGTATAAAAGAAAACTGCCGGCTTGTTATGAGTCAGCAGTCTTACACAATCCGTACTCGGGTTGCAAGCACAATGTAAAGGAAGTGCCTTTAGCTTGGCAACAGTTGCAATTTTTTGCTATTTATTGTTATTTAACCGGATCTCCTCATGATAAAGG
>ONND01000007.1:0-55530 GCA_900319105.1 uncultured Bacteroidales bacterium
TTTTAAACATTTTTGTACGGCTAATAACCGTTCTTCAGTTGAATGTTTCATAATAAAAACCCCAAAAGTTTTGTGTTCAACTTTTGGGGTTCATTACACACATGGAGAGGCTTTTTTTATGCAAAATCCATTTTATTTGGCAAAAAATACCCGAACGCTTGCATATGTGCAATTTTTGTAGTACCTTTGTGCCCAAAATTGAGATATAACTAAAAATCAATAACATCATGAAAAAGTTACTCATTATTATGCTCGTTGCTTTTAGTGCCGCGTGGTCTTATCTTACTGCTGCGACGGATGCAACAAAATGGTATGGTGTTAAAATGCATTCTAGCCAATATGTTCCAACATCCTTCTCCTCCGTCACATATTATTTACAAGGCGATACTACTTATAGAGACACTATTTACCATGCCTTATATCGCGATGGAGGAGAATATTGTGGTGGGATACGTCAATCGGCAGATCTTCAGCAGGTTTACATCCGTTTGGATGGCAGGATGATTAATGATGCGGCGGGTATAGATCACGGTGAATATCTGCTCTATGATTTTGATGTTCTGGTTGGCGATACAGTCTGGGCTTACGATCATTCTTACGCAGGAATGGATCCGATGGGTGAGGATACAGAGATTAATCAATACCGATGGATAGTCCAAAAGACCCAAACGATTGATAATAGAAAACATGTTTGGGTAAAAGGTGGACAATCGCAACATGAGGTAGAATGGATAGAGGGAATAGGCTCTCGTTATATATTCTTTGAGAATAACTATAATGCTCTTATTGGAACATATTCCACTTGGGCACTTTGTGCCGCAGATAGTGAAGGAAACATCCTCTATTCTTTTGACACGGATTATTTGGGAATCCATAATAACAATTGCCAATGGGAACCCATGGCGATAGATAATGTATCTACAGACAAATCTTCTGTGTCCAAACTCCTCCGTGATGGACAATTGATTATTAAGTCCGGTGATAACTTGTTTAATGCCGAAGGTCTGCGTATTAAGTAACATTTGACATCCCTAATGGACAGAATGAAGATATTTGGCAGTTTTGTTGACAAATATTTTGTTATATAGCAAAAATTTTATAATTTTATCATCGAATTTGCAAAGAATATCAACAACATGGAGCAACTCAATAGAGCAGAATACATAGAAGCGGTTAAGGCAATAAAAGAGGCTATACAAATTAGTCGCTATCGAGCCGCCAAGTTGGTCAATAAAGAGGTATTGGCTTTGTATTATGCGGTGGGTAGATATATCTCACTCAATAGTCGTAATGCTTCATACGGAAGTAGTGCTCTGCGGGTTATTTCTGATCAACTCCAACAAGAAATACCCGGATTGAAAGGCTTTTCGGAGTCCAGTTTGAAGAGAATGCGCAAATTCTATGAGGATTGGAGCGAACTGATAGAGAATCGTCCACCGATAGCGGACGATTTGAATGCAGCCATTATACCATTTGATAATCAGCATATTATAATTCGGCCACTGACGGTGGACGAATTTACACCAGAGCAATTACAACAATTCTTGTCGGTTCCTTTTATACATCATTATGAGATTCTAACAAAAACTTCCACTATAGAAGAACGTCTCTTTTATATCCGGCAATGTGCTACGCAGTTTTGGACGAAGGACAAACTGATTGCAAATCTTAAAGCGGACATATTCCATAAGGAAGCGGCTCCGAATAATTTCCAGATTGCCATTTCAGACAGCCGTTTGCGTGATAAAGCTTTGCAAGTATTCCGCGAAGATGTGGTCTTGGATTTTCTAACGCTTCCTGATCCGGATTTTGTGGATGAAAAAGATGTGGAGCAGCAGATTGTAAAGAATATCAAGGACTTCATCATGGCACTTGGCGGCGACTTCAGTTTTATGGGCAACCAATACCGATTGATTGTGGACGGAGAAGAGAGTTTTATTGATTTGCTGTTCTTCAATCGCCGTTTGCGTTCCTTAGTAGCTGTTGAACTCAAAAGCGGCAAATTCAAACCGGAATATGCGGGAAAAATGAATTATTACCTGTCTGCTTTGGATGAATATGTCAAGATGCCGGACGAAAATCCGAGTATTGGTATCATTCTTTGCCGTTCGATGAACGAAAAGAAAGTAGAATTCTCTTTCCGCGACATGACTAAGCCGATGGGGGTTGCTACATATCATAGTAGTAGCGAACTTCCGGAAGCATATAAAAACATTCTACCATCTGCAGAGGAATTGAGAAAACTACTATAACATCATCCCTCTCCGAGACGGTGCTTCCGAGCACTCCGGGAAATTGATTTTCTGGAACTTCGATAACTCGACAACTCGATGCCCCGATATATCGAAAAACAACAAACAGCAATATTAACTAAAAATCAATAACATTATGAAAAATATCATTAATCGCGCCCTCGCGGCAGAGAAAAAACTCTTTACCCTATTGCTCGCTACCGAAATAGTGATGATCCGCGTTTTGCCATACAAAACTGGATGCGAAACCGCAATACCATTGAGTTTCTAGGTTTATGGGAAACATTCTTGATATCTCTGGGCTAGACCGCTATCTCCAGCCAGAGCCGCAATTTTTCTTTCAATCATGGACTTATTTTAATAGACATTGAATTATGAAAAAAGTATTTAAAAAGATATATATTATATTTATTTCGCTGTTGTCTCTGTGGATAGCGTTGGAATGTTTTTGGTTCTTTTATGGTTATGTATGGTTCGAAGAGGAACATAATGCCCATCTTGCTATCCCGGATGAAGAAGAACCTAATGGAATCGCGAGCTTTGTAATTTCATCTACAGATGATCTTCAACGCTATTTGAATGACAGGGAGTTTTATGGTCATCTGCCTTTTGAAGGAAATTTGATAGTGGATTCGCTTGATTTTGCAAATAATGACTATATCTTTGTAGAAGGACGTCCAATCGTTCGATTAGAGAAGCTTCCGTGGGATCAATGTAGTTTCTACGATTCCGACACATTGACCCCTATTTATATTGAATATGGAGAGCCTATATCTCATAAGGTGTACTTATACAAAATTAAACCGAAGAACAAATACAGAAAGGAGTGCGGATGATATAGAATAATTGCTTATGAATCGTTTTATATACATATGGTTCTTGGGTTCAGCGACATGGATAACGGATATGGGTGGAACACCTTGCAATATTTTCACTATATGCCGTACGGAGAGACTTTTGCCGAGCAATCAGTAGCTCCATACAGGGAGCGTTTCCGCTTTACGGGGAAATACAGCAAAATGAATAAACACACCCTTCCTTTTAGGGAACGCCTGGGGAGAGACTCGTAAGGTCCTCCATAACGGCCAGATCTACCTCCTTCGTGGCAACAAGACTTACACCCTCACGGGACAGGAAATAATCGTGCCGTAGGCTAAGAAGTCAAATCCAATCCCGAAGCCTCTCCCAATACCCGGAGGGGCTTCTTTCGTCTTTCGTCTATCGACCATCGCTAAAAAATACACAAAAACGCATAAAAACACACATTTTTCTTGCATATATTAAAAATTTGTAGTACCTTTGCACCGATTTTATTATAATCATAATAATTATATGAATAATAATTTGGACATTAACCCGTTTGTAATAGGTACATACTTTTCCGGTGAGTATTTCTGTGATCGTGAGCAAGAGACATCTTTTTTGATCAAACAAATCCACAACGGACGCAACGTAACTCTGATAGCGGATCGACGTATTGGTAAATCCGGGCTGATTAGCCATGTGTTTAATCAACCGGAAATACGGAATACCTATCATACGATCGCAGTGGATTTATATGCCACCGGCAGTTTAGCGGAATTAGTGCATGCCTTTAGCAACGAAGTCTATCGCAGCATTAAACAGCAGTCTTCCTGGTTGGATAAGTTCTTTCAGGTTATTTCCTCCTTGCGAGTCGGCTTTAAAATGGATGTTATCACGGGAACCCCGTCTTTTGACATCGGCTTAGGCGATATCGTTACTCCGGAAATGACATTGGAGCAGATCTTTTCCTTCTTGGAATTGGCAGACCGACCGTGTGTAATTGCTTTCGATGAATTTCAGCAGATTACCAACTATCCCGAGAAAAACATCGAAGCCTTATTGCGAACACATATCCAACAATGCTCGAAAACGAGATTCATCTTCTCCGGCAGTAGAAAACATCTGATGGCGCAGATGTTTCTCTCTCCCGCTAAACCCTTCTACCAAAGTACCATCAATATGGGGCTGGAAGCAATTCCAAAAGCAACGTATATGGAGTTTGCGAAACGGATGTTCGTAAAAGGCAATAAGCAAATATCCGACCAAGCCGTTGATCAGGTCTATGATTTATGCCGAGGTATAACATGGTATATGCAAATGATCCTCAATGAATTGTACGCTATGACGAGAACGGGCACTCTCTGTACTGCCGAATATATCGATGAAGCCTTGCGCAATGTAGTGCGGGTACAGGAACTTTCATATCGGGAACTTCTGGCATCTATTCCTACACGACAAAAAAGCCTGCTGTATGCCCTCTCGAAAGAGCACGGAGCAAAAAACATCACCTCCTCGGCGTTCATTCAGAAACATAAACTCGTCTCTGCCAGCAGTGTACAATCCGCTTTAAGAGGGTTGGTAGAAAAAGACATTGTCATGGAGCGTGATTCAATATATTGGGTCTATGATGTCTTTTTGGAACAATATATAACATCCATGTTTAATTCATGACGCGATTAACAAAATCGCCTTAACGGTACTGGGACTGCAACATGTGCCCTTCTCGATAGAAAATAAATGGTTCAGCGGGCAATGTGAACTTACCACATATGCGTACGAAGAGTTGTTGGATACCAAACTGCGCGCTTTGTACCAACGTAAGAAAGGACGCGACTTGTTCGACCTACAAGTGGCATTAACTAATCGCCCGGCGGATGTGGACAAAGTGATGGAATGCTACAATCGTTATATGGAATTTGTGGTAGAAAAGGCTCCGACTTATAAGCAATTCATGCAGAATATGGAGCTCAAGATGCAAGATCCGGAGTTCTTGGATGATACGGATATTTTATTACGTGCCGATGCACTGCAATTCAATCCCGAGCAAGCATTCAAAATGGTAAAATCCACCTTCATCGACCGCATGTCCGGTCGTAGAGATTAAATACCCCTTCCCGTGTTACGGTTTCCCCGATTATCGGAACCCCGAAGCCTCTCCACCCGGAGGGGCTTCTTTCGTCTAACGACTAACGACCATCAATCATCAATCAACAATGTTTTATTTCTGTTTATCGCTTTGGAAGGCTTTTACTCATTAGAGTGCGGAGTTAGGTGGTTAGAGCCATCTGAGAGTTTACTCACAAGTGGGTCTGACCAACTAAGTACGCATAGCGCGAAGCGCAAAAGCCTTCAAAAGTATTTATCTATGTTTATGTTCTTAAAAAAACTACCAAAAAATACCCAAACGCTTGCATATGTGCAATTTTTGTAGTAATTTTGCAGCGCAAAAGAGCAATGACATCGAATAACAACATAGTGGAGCAAATCAAAACCCTTGGAAAGAAAGTACTTCCTAAGGGCAGTCACTTATTGTTATACGGATCCCGTGCGCGAGGCGATAACCGACACGGCTCCGCGCATTGAGCAAACGAAGCACTTTATAGATAAGATATAGGGGCTTATTCAATAAAACTCACCGCCCGTCAGGGACGTAAAATACTGGCTGGCACTGACAGCGTAAAAAAGCGGTGAGAAATATTGGAAAATAAAAATTAATTATGGCGAAAGTTAAATCAGACACATTACATGTGCAAGGCATTAATGTAGGAATCTACACAGAGGATTATCAGAACGAGTATATCTCATTGACAGATATTGCTCGCTACCGAAATAGTGATGATCCGCGTTTTGCCATACAAAACTGGATGCGAAACCGCAATACCATTGAGTTTCTAGGTTTATGGGAAACATTTTTAAAAATGAAGCCGGATTAAATCGCTTTGTGATGACGCCATCCAAGTGGATTGACTTAACCGGAGCTATAGGTATTATCACTAAAGCTGGAAGATATGGAAGTGGCACTTACGCCCATAGCGACATAGCAATGGAATTCGCTTCGTGGATTTCATCGGAGTTTAAACTCTATTTGATGAAGGATTACCGCCGTCTGAAATATGACGAGAATTCGCGTCTTTCGCTGTCATGGAACCTCAATCGGGAAATCTCTAAACTCAATTATAGGGTGCATACTGATGCTATTCAGCAGAATTTATTGCCTTCTGAATTAACCAAGGAACAACAATCTTATGTCTATGCCGATGAGGCAGATGTGCTCAATGTTGCTTTGTTTGGAATGACAGCTGCTCAATGGAGAGCACAGAACCAAGGTAAAAAAGGAAATATAAGAGATTATGCGTCAATCCAACAATTATTGGTATTAGCAAATTTGGAATCGTATAATGCACTTTTAATAGAACAACATCAACCACAATCAAGTCGTTTGCAATCATTGCGTGATATGGCGATAAAGCAGTTACAAACCTTGTCTGCTCTTGATATCTCTGGGCTACCTCAATTGCCCAAAGCATAAATACTGCTGGCACCGACAGCGTAAAAAAGCGGTGAAAAAGACATATTAACAGCGTTTATTGACGCTTTGTTCTTGGCACATCTGAATTCGGAAAATTCAAAGAAACTTTAACCAGGGCATTGCAGCAATGAATGTCTGTCGGCGTATGCATATATCTCCCTCTTGGGTTTATTGTATATACGCGGCGGGCTTCGTGTTGCTATCCGGTTAAAGTAGGCATTTTCCGAAGCCTAAGATGTGCGGGATAGAAACAAGATGTCCCGCTTTTTTATGCGGATGAAAGTGTTGTATAGCTGATGTAAATAGTGTGATTATTCGTGTTTTTTGGGGACAATATATATTTGACTATTTGTCATGTAACACTATATAATTTGTCATATGTATTGCATATTCCAAAATAAAATACTAATTTTGCAACAGATTTTGAAATGAAGGTATGAAAATAGTAAGAAGTCTGTTTATGCAAAAATGTTGCTCGTTGGTTTTTTGTCCAATATTACTGAATGTCAGCTTTGCGCCAAACCAAGAGCAACGAATTATTGAGGAGGAGATCAGCCATACTAACGGAGTATGGGCGTTATTGTTGTTTGTAGTTGCAGCAGTAGTGGTAACCGTTTGTATAGTGTATTTACGCAGACGCCGCTCGGCAGAACTGAAGAATCGTGCAACGGGCAATCCTATAATTCAGGTTCCGAATAATAAGACACAATACAACAAAACGCAATCGGAGAAAGAGGCTGCAATAGAAGAAGGTATTGTAAGCGTAGATTCGCTTACTCCTGAAGAATTGTTTGCGTACATGAGTCGGATTATTCAATCCGAACTATTATTTCTCCGTGCTGATTTTGGGCGCCAGTGTTTAATGGATCGTTTTCATCTGAGCAAAGAGCGTGTCGGACAAGCGTTTGCTCAAGGTAGTTCCTATAATTCGGTAGCGGACTATATTCGTGATTTGCGCTTAGATTACTCTACCAATTTGCTCAAGCACCCCGAATTATCAATTAGCGACGTCTCGAAAGCTTCGGGCTTTTTGAGTCTGTCTGTCTATACCCGCACTTTTCGTAAAAAATACGGAGTAACCCCCTCGGCATATCGTGCCCAAGGGTAAAGAGGGGTTATTTTTACTATTTGTCGTAAGACGATAGACCATTTGTCTTACGTATTGCACGTTTTCTTAAAAAGCAATACCTTTGCACTCGTTTTTGATGAGTTTGTTTATGAAAAGGTATTGTTTTTTAGTCTTATTAGGCGTGTTTTTTCGTACCAGTTTGTGGGCATATACCGCATATTTCCATGCGGGTAGCGGAATGGTTAATGGTTCAACCGATTGTACCATAACAGAGTCTTCTGACGGCGCAGGAATAGAATTGCCTACCGCCGTTCTTAACAATTGCTCTTTATGGGAGTTTGCCGGATGGGCAGTGCGTTCGATTGCATATGAATCGAATAGCAATCTAACCCAGCCTATCTATCGCGCGGGAACATTATATATATTAAGTTCCGCTGAGACGTTTTATGCGGTATATCGCTATAAGACCAACCGTTATCATGAGATATATGTAAATGATCAATTGATGACGGGTGGTAAATATTTGATGGTAAATACACACGACTATTCATGTATCTATCCCAATGGCAATAATCTGTCTCCGCAAAGCATTGAAGACTATTACAGTACATGGTCTGACGGATATATTGATATTGATGCAGCAACAGCCTCTCGATTGAGTACAGATATAAAGACGAAATTGCCCTATATATTTGAACAACGGGAAGTGAAGAATCATTATTGGGCTTTGTATAATGTGGCAATGAACAAATATCTCAAGATTACAATTCCTATAGGTATGCAAGATAGCTATGATGAGAATACACATAGTTTGATAGAGCGCATTGATTGGAATTTGTTTAATTTTATAGACGCGCATGACCTTAGCCATAGGTTGGCTGTCGTGACAACTAACCAGTGGGGAGAAGTTACGGCCAGTTATCCGGATTTTTATATGTTTTGTCAAGCGACAGTATATGCATCCGAGCCGGATTGCGAAGCCCCGAATCACACGGTATCGCTGGATGCAGGGACGAACGGAAGAGTAACTATATCTAAATTAGTCGAGACGGATTATCATGCCGGAGTCACTTTACCTGCTGCTACACCGAATACCGGTAGTAGCGGATGTGACGAGTTATGGGAGTTTGCCGGATGGACAGAGAGTGGGTCGATACTTTCTACGGATTCTTCAGGATTGTCCAAACGGCTCTATTTGGAGGGAGAGGTGTATTATCCGGAACGAGACGAAACATTACACGCTGTTTTTCGACGCAAGTCCTACATCTGGGAAAGAGTAGCGAATCTGGCTGAGTTAAAGACGTTAAAGGCTGGTGAAAAGATTCTAATAGCGTACGATAATGGGGTGGACTATTATGTGCTATCGTCTGACGAAGCGTCAGTAGGTTACAATATCGGAAAAAACATTGGATATGATGCCATCACCTCAATATCAAATACAGGTCTTGTTTGGTCTCTGGAGGGAGAAGAGAGTGCTTGGCGACTCAAAGATGCAAATGGCAAGCATTTAGATCTAACCCGTTCAGACTTCGCATATTCCTATAGTTATCCTTGGGATCGCTGGTCAGACGAGTTCACCATAACCGGATCTTCTACGTTCCAGATACATAGTAATTTTGGCGAGCAGCGTTTTCTGACGACGGATGGAACGAAATTCTTCTCGCAACTTGGAGTCAACTCCAATTTCGCTATCTTCCGTCAAGTGACGACTTATTCCAAAACACCTAAATGCGAAACATATGCGGTGCTGTTCAATTCGGGTGAAGGGACTTTTACCGGCATGTCCACTAATGAACAACTCATAATACCGAATGTCAGTTCAGATAGGGGATTGAACCTTAGTGATTCTTCCGTCCCTGTTCCAACGGTGGATTGCGCCGGATGGTCCTTTGCCGGTTGGCGTATAGGGCACGGCTTGAATGCTACAACGAATGCACCGGGTATGCTTTATAGGGCATCAGACACGTTTATTCCTATGCAGGATAGCCTGGTGCTTTATGCCGTTTATCAATACGGAAGTGGTGGCACTTATTACGAGAAAGTGACATCGGCGGAGGATGTGACCTCCGGAGATACCTATATTCTTGTGAACACCTCGAACACGAAAGCGGTAACGTACAAGAATTCCAATTCGTCATGGAGCGGAACATCTGTAACTATCACAAATGATACTATATCTGGGAATGCAGTCCCTGCTACATTACTATGGACATATAACGGTACATATTTTTATAATGGAACAGATGATAGTAACCATCGTTTGGCGAATAATGGGAATACAAGTTATGCCGGACAGTTAACAGATAGTTCGTCGCCTTTTACTCTGACTTATAGCACCAGCTCATGGTGGAGTACCACAACATATTACTTACGATGGGCTAACTCAAGTTTCTCGTATCAGAGCAAAGACTCAAAACATCAGTTCTTTATTTTTAAGCAGAAGACCTCCGCATCGGGGTATAACTCATGGCCTCATTGTACGCCGTTCAAAGTAGTTCTTAATGCGTGTGGAGGGGCATTCTCTACAGAAGGTGATACGCGCTCTTTGACGGAGAACGAGGCCGGTCAAGGTGTGTCATTGGAAGGATACGAACCGACGAATAATTGCGAATGGACGTTTGTCGGGTGGACAGAGAAAGGCGGGCTTAATGCTTCCACTGTAGCGCCAGATGATTTACTGTGTTCTTCTGCTACTTTTGTACCCAAAGAAGCGACCGATCAGTTGTATGCGGTTTACTATGATAATGCATCCAGATTATGGTCCTCTTATCCCGCTTGCGATGGACGAATAGAAGTGGTAGAATGGCGCGCAAACGCTATTGTGGTAGAGAGTTATACGCTTACAGGCACACCCTCGTTCAATGGAATACCTGCTATAGCGAATGCCGATGGGACGTACACTATAGAATATGATGTACTGAGCAATCCATGTACGCCACTTCTTATATCATGGGGGAGTACGAAAGCCATTATCAAAACACCGATGATAGTGACTTCATACAGCCGAACATCAGCAGTCACGGATGTAGTTGAGAATTGCGAGAGTTGTGATATATTTATTCTGGACGGCGGCACAGCGGTTGTGGACAAACCCAATAGTGTGCGGAATGTGACGATCTATTCAGGGGGAAGGCTTGAGATTGATTCTGAGCAAAGTTTGACTGCGGCATCATTTACTATGTGTGCCTTTGGCGATGAAGAGGCTCCGATAGCCAGGATTCAAGGTGCATTCAATTGTCCGGTTTTTAACTATGACCAGCGTATAGACAATAGCCGATATTATTGGTTTTCATTACCTTACGATGTGTCATTGAATAATGTGAACTATGCTTTGCTTGATGCCAACAGCCCAACGAATGCTATATATGACAAGGATTATTATATTCAATTCTATGATGGCGTTCGTCGAGCGCAAGAGAAAGGAACATCTTCCACCTATTGGACACATATAGCTGATATAGAAGATGAAACGTATCAGACGAAATCAACACTTAAAGCAGGACGCGGATACTTGTTGGGATTGCCAAGATCGAAACAAAACCAAACAGGGCATAAATATCGTACATTGCGTTTCCCGATGAATGTCACGGACGGATGGCGTACGGAACAAGAAGCCGGCAAGATTGTAGCGGTTCAAGGTGCCGATTGTGCTGATATGGTGCAGCACGTCGGGTGGAATCTTATAGGCAATCCTTTTCTGATGCCTTTTAGTGCCACTTCGGCTGCAGATGTTACTGGTGGTAAATTAGAATATTATTACGAAGATGGTGAATGGGTGTCGCCTTGGTATACAATTGAAGGAGGGACAGAATCAGTGCCTTATGTCACATTGTATGACCCTCAAACCGATGAATATACCCAAACGACTCTTGTAGGTGCATTGTTGCAGCCATTTAGTGCTGCGTTCGTTCAATTGAATGAAGGAGTGAGCGGACTTTCTTTCCAAGGATCAATAGTTTCTAAAAACAATGTTCCGGCAAAGCGAATGGGACTGCTGCATGAAGAAGAGGATGAGGCTACAACTCTGACTATTATTGCTAAAAACACGATAGGTTCGGACAGAAGTACAATTATAGTGAATGATCGATACAATAGTTCCTACGAAATCGGTGCGGATTTGCTCAAAATGAAGAATCAGGGAAAATTACAACTATATACGCTGCAACAAAACGTGCAACACGCCTTTAATGCAATGAACTATATGGATGCAGATTCTATACCGATAGGGTTTATCCAAAATACAGATGGAGAAATAACCATTTCTACCGCTATCGAAAAGTGCAATGAAGAAGTGAATGGAATCTGGCTTTATGATAACGAAGCGCAAACACAAACCAACCTGCTTTCAGAAGGATATACATTCTATTCGAAAGCAGGAATATACAACAACCGCTTATGGTTGCGCATAACTAAACAAGAAGGAATAACTACCGATATCAACTCTGCTTCAAACAACTTCCTAAATGGGGATGAGGTGCGTAAAGTTATGATTAATGGACACTTATACATATTACGTGAAGGGCGGGTATATGATGTATTAGGAAGATAAAGAAGAGGTGTAGGTATGAGAAAAAGGTATAGTCTGTTCTTCGTGTTGCTTTTGGTGTGCCTGTCAATGAAAGCTGAGTTCTCTCCGTTTGAGAGACCAACAGTTTGTTTCCAGCCAGGAACGATAAACACAATGCCCACCAATACACGTTTTATTAGTGCGCACACAGTCCCTGTTGCAGAAGTATATTCTCCTGCATCGATGTCCTCAAATACTACCCCTCGTTCGTTGAGACGTAATGGGCGCGACGAACCCGGGGGCGGAAATCCATCCGATCCATATATGGACACACCTTTAGGAGACGTTCCTGTTGTATGGATCTTGGTAATAGGTGTTTGGTATGTATGGCGAACAAAGATTAAGAGTAATTTGTTTACAAGAGTAGGTTGATTAGTTACATTTTTCGCATTCGTTCGCCCTCCCATGAGATTACCCCCTCATGGGAGTTTTTTTAATCCCCTAACCCCCTAATCCCCCAAAAATCTTCGCTTTTCCTTGCACAATTCAAAAAAAAGCAGTACCTTTGCAGCCGATTTGGAAAAAGACCCAATGGTAAATGCATAAATAGTAAATATATAGATGGCTAATTTTCAAAAACTGACTCCTCGTAGTGAGGACTATTCTAAATGGTACAATGAGCTGGTCGTCAAGGCTGATCTGGCGGAGCAGAGTGCAGTCCGCGGATGTATGGTGATCAAACCTTACGGCTATGCAATCTGGGAAAAGATCCAGGCGGAACTTGACCGCCGATTCAAGGAACAGGGAGTTAAAAACGCCTATTTCCCTCTGCTGATCCCCAAATCGTTCCTCAGTCGTGAGGCGGAGCACGTGGAGGGATTCGCCAAGGAGTGCGCCGTAGTGACCCACCACCGTCTGATGAACGATCCGAACGGCAAAGGTGTGGTGGTCGATCCGCAGGCTAAACTGGAAGAAGAGCTGATCATCCGTCCTACCTCGGAGACGATCATCTGGAGCACGTATAAGAACTGGATCTCGTCCTATCGCGACCTGCCTATCCTCTGCAACCAATGGTGTAACGTCATGCGTTGGGAGATGCGTACGCGTCTCTTCCTCCGTACGGCGGAGTTCCTGTGGCAGGAAGGTCACACGGCACATGCCACCAAGGAGGAAGCGGAGGACTACGCACGCCAGATGCTCGATGTATATGCGGATTTCGCGGAGAACGTGATGGCTATTCCGGTCGTTAAGGGAGTCAAGAGCCCGAACGAGCGTTTCGCCGGCGCACTCAATACGTATTGTATCGAAGCTATGATGCAGGACGGCAAGGCGCTGCAGGCGGGTACCTCGCATTTCTTGGGACAGAACTTCGCGAAGAGTTTTGATGTACAGTTCCTCTCGAAGGAGAATAAATACGAGTACGTATGGGCTACGTCTTGGGGCGTTTCGACGCGTTTGATGGGTGCGCTCATCATGACCCACTCCGACGATAACGGACTCGTCCTGCCGCCGCACCTCGCGCCGATACAGGTGGTTATCGTGCCGATCTTCAAGAAAGAGGAAGACCTCGCCAAACTGCTCGTCAAACTCAATCCGCTGGCAGACCAACTCAAGGCACTCGGCATCCGCGTCAAGGTGGATACCGATGAGAAATATACGCCGGGTTATAAGTTCGCCGATTACGAGCTCAAGGGAGTACCTATTCGCTTGGCGATGGGAGGCCGTGATCTCGAGAACGGCACTATCGAGATAGCACGCCGTGACACGCAGACCAAAGAGACGATTTCTCTCGATGGAATCGTGGAAAAAATACAATCCCTGCTGGAGGAGATCCAGAAGAACCTGCTGCAGAAAGCCCTCGATTTCCGTATCGCCAACACCCGCGAGGTGAACAGCTATGACGAGTTCAAAGAGGAGCTGAAGAAAGGCGGTTTCCTTCTCGCTCACTGGGATGGTACCGCCGAGACGGAGCAGCGTATCAAGGATGAGACGAAAGCGACGATCCGTTGCATCCCCTTGTCCGACCTGCCGGGACATCATAGCGAGCCGGGAGTCTGCATGGTAACCGGCAAACCGAGTGCCGGAAGAGTTGTTTTCGCACTCAACTACTAAAAACAAAACGTCCTTCGGGGCGTTTTTTTTGTCTAATGAAGCTCAAAAGGCAACAAAAAAATCAACAATACGTAAATTTTTTGCCTTTTTTCTTTACAATACGTAAAAAAAATGCGCGTGCGTGTTGCGTATGTGAAAAAATTGTTGTACTTTTGCGAAGTTTTTTTTTATAAAAACGAAAAAGTGTTTAATTTTAAATATTATTTATTAGTATGAAGAAAATTTTTATGAGTGTAGCAGTTATTAGCATGATGGCGGTAGCTGCCGGAATGGTATCCTGCAATCCGAATAGAACCCAGTGCTGGTTGCTGCGTGGTACGTGGGCAAACGGACAGGTGGAGGAGCGCTATTTCTACGGTTCGGGTGACGAGGCGGATGCGCAGTTGGAAATCATGCACCAAAACGGAGCGAATAAGATTCACCGCGAGTCGGCAGCCAAGAGCAAATCGGATTGCCATAACTAAAAACAATCACAAATATCCCCAATGTTTAATTAAAAAATCAATTTATTGAAATGAAAAAGATTTTATTTGCAATGATGGCCTGCGTGGCTTTGTTTGCTTTCACAGCATGTGAGAAGACCGACTCTCAGATTTTTGACCTCGATTACGATGAGGCAAGCGGCGAGTCGGGTACTAAAATGGCTTATGAACTGAACTACAAAGGCATCTTCATTCAGGAGCTGAGTAGCGTTTCCACGCCTGTTACTTCTTCGGAAACTACATTTAAGATTGACGGTAAGAAGAAATCTGCTCAGAAGAAGATGAAAGCAGCGTTCCAGACGGCAGGTGAGAAAGCACAGGCTAAGGCCGGTCAAGACAACCAAGTAATGAAGGGCTTCAAGGTGCTCCTGAAATATAACGTAGCAGGAGATAAAAATCAAGAGATTATTGATAGCTTCACCTTCAAATAATCGCATGTGCTGATTTGGATGTGCGAGGCTGATTACCTCGCACATTCTCTATTTTTTTAACAAAACATTTATTATTAGCATGAAAAAGAATTTCTATTTAGTGGCATGGGCTATGATTTGCCTGTTTGCTTCTCCGGTATGGGCAGAGGCAAAGTATCCTTACATTAAGTTGGTACAGGACAGTTTGTCAACGATTAAAGCGAATAATGAGAAGGGCGAGTTCGTGGATCATTCCGGTTCGTACCGTGCCGGTCAGCAGAGTTATACACTGAGCGCGATGATCTACGGGAGTCTTATGCCCAAACCGTTTGAGAAGCCGGATACTACGGCGGATCCTTTCTTCTGCGAGATTCAGGTAAACGACCTGCAGGACAAGCCGGTGACGGAATTCACCAAGCGTGAAAACCTGAACAAGCGTCTGATGGTCAGTATAATGTCTGCGCGTATGTCGTCGCAACCGATGTCTTATGATTGGGTGCATGGTTTTATCCTGGAGCGCGGCGGAGAATACAAAGTGCGTATGCAGTTTTCTCCCACCGGTCTCGATTCGACGGTGCAGTTAGTATTCCCGGACTATCCTACCTGGCGTATGTTTGACCGTCGCGCGAACAGCAACGTCGGTCAGCCGGTCTGTTTCCAGGTTCGTTACAACTCCGGCTATCCTTACGAGCCGAGTTCGTATATCGACGGTCTGTATGCCAAGCTGACCTTGACGGATACAACCTTCAAGGTGCTGGGAACCAAGCAGATCCCGTTGACCTTCAAGACCAAGCCGCTCTATAAGAAGGCAGTCATAGATACGCTGCAGCTCGACCATGACCCGCTCCCCGCCGGTAAGTACTATGTTATCCATGAGACCAATTGGCAGGTACGTCCGGGGGCTTCGCTGAAGGATACCATGACGATGTTCGTCAATGATACCGTACGTGCTTCTTCGTCTATCAACAAAGCCGAGTTCACCCGCGATGAGACCGTCGATATCGATTATTCCGTCAGCTACGGATTCCCGTATATCTCGGTGAAGGACAGCGTAACGAAAAAGCCCTTCGTGAATGTGACAGTCGTAATCGTCGATTCGGTGAAGGCTAAAAATCAATGGGACGAAGAGGTGTTCAAGAAATTGGTGGTACTCAAGCAAGATACCAACCGTATCATGGATGATTCGCTGGCCTTCAAGGCGCTGGATCATAAGGGTGCTTTCCACCTTGCGCTGAACGCTATTCCGGACAGCGTGCTCAACAAGAAAATCTATGCTATCGTAGAAGTATATTTCAACCAGTACTCACATTATCGTAAGACCTATCCGCTGACCGTGACAGGCAAGCCGACGGCTATCACGAACGTAGCCGAAGAGCAGGAGACGATGTACTACGACCTGCTCGGTCGCCCGGTTGGTTCCAAACCTTCCGTAGGCGGTATCTATGTCACGAAAGGCAAGAAAGTGTTGGTACGATAACCGCGCAGCCGGCAAGAAACTCTGACGGACAGGCCTACCCCCCTTCCCCTCCCTACAAGGAGGGGCTTTTTTTGTGTTGTAACTTCGGACGCCGCCTGCCTTTGGCATTCCCCCGAAAGTACAGTCGCGTCCTGCCGGGCATATGCAAGGTATAAGGAAGAATTTTTCTTATGGGATAACTCCCTGCGTTTATGAGTGCTATTTCCCGTTTTTATGCAAGCATAAACGTAAAATATCCCTCCTAAACACGCAAAATATATTTGCTAAAGAAAAATTCTTCCTCTAAAACTTGCATATGTGCAATTTTTGTTGTACCTTTGTAGCCGATTTTAAAATGACGTATTGCGCGCATGGGCGTATGGCTAATAAAAGGAAGATAATAAACGATCCCGTTTTCGGTTTTTTGTCGATACCGAACGAACTGATATTTGACGTGCTGCAGCACCCGTACGTGCAGCGTTTGAACCGCATCCGTCAGTTGGGCTTGTCGTATCTCGTCTATCCGGGTGCTATGCACAGCCGGTTCAGCCATTCGTTAGGCGCTATGCACCTCATGCACGAGGCGATTAGCGCCTTGCGCTTGAAAGGAGTGGAGATTACGGAGGCGGAGGAGACAAGCGCCATGATCGCTATTCTGCTGCATGACATTGGTCACGGGCCTTTCTCGCACGTGCTGGAGCATACCATCGTGGATGGCGTGACGCACGAGGATATATCGCTGCTGATGATGGAGCGGATCAATGAAGACCTCTCGAAGGTACAAAGGGACAAAGTACAATGTACAAAGGGACCTTTGGATACAGCGATCGCTATTTTCAAGAACGAATATCCGAAGCATTTCCTGCATCAGTTGATATCGAGTCAGTTGGACGTGGACCGCATGGACTACCTATGTCGTGACTCTTTCTTCACGGGTGTGCAGGAAGGCCGTGTGGCGAGTGAGCGACTGCTGAAGATGTTGGACGTAAAGGATGACCGCCTCGTTGTACAGATAAAGGGTATCTACAGCGTGGAGAAATTCCTCGTAGCGCGGCGACTGATGTACTGGCAGGTCTATCTGCATAAAACCAGTGTGGCGGCCGAGCAACAATTGATTAAGATCCTGAGTCGTGCCAAAGAATTGGCAAGGAATGTACAAAGGGACAATGTACAATGTACAAAGGAGCTTTTCTGTTCGCCGGCATTACGCTATTTCTTGTATCAGAACGTGTCTTTCAAGGATTTTGGTACGCATAGCGAGGCGCTGGAGCAATACGCGCTGCTGGATGACAACGATGTGTTATGCGCTATCAAGGTATGGATCAGCAGTGAGGACAAGGTGCTGAGTACCTTGAGCGAGAGTTTTATTAACCGCCGTCTTTTCCGCGGCGAACTGATAGAGAGCCCGTTGACCGAAGTTCAAAAGAAAGAGCTGAATGCGCATTACGCAAAGGTCCTTGGGGTGAGTGAGGACGAAGCGCAGTACTGCTGGAGCGAGCATATTTCCACCAGCAATACCTACTCGGAAAAAGCCGACAGCATAGGTATCCTGTATAACGACGGACAGATTCGCGACATCGCTGACGCGAGCGAGATACTCGACCTCGAGGCGCTGACGCGCAAACCAATCAAACGATATTTATTTAAATTGAGAGAAAATGGAATTTAGTGCACAACAAATAGCTGCTGTTTTGGGTGGAACTCTGTATGGCAATTCGAATGCCAAAGTGAGCGACGTAGCGCCGATTGAGCAAGCGCAAGCATGCCACTTGACGTTCATCACCGATGAGAAATACCTGCCTTTCCTGGAGAAGACGAAAGCAGGTGTGATCCTGATTACACGCAGCGTAGTAGAAGGTAAGATCACCTTCCCTGACGGCGAAGGCAAAGCCGGCGGTGCGGTGATCTTAGTGGAGAATGCCCGCGGCGCAATGGGGCAACTGCTGAAGATGGTGTCGGCAGCTATGTTCCCTGCCAAGAAAGGCATCGAGCAGCCGTGCTTCATTACTGAAGGTGTCCAAGTGCCCGAAGAGGCGTATATCGGTGCCTTTGCGTATATCGGCAAGAATGTGCATTTGGGAGCCGGTGTGCAGATATACCCTCAAGTGTATATCGGCGATAATGTGACCATCGGTGACGGCGCTATTCTGTACGCGGGCGTGAAAGTGTACGCGAACTGCAAGGTAGGCAAGCAATGTATCCTCCATAGCGGGGTAGTGATCGGCGCAGACGGATTTGGCTTTGAACCCGACGCACAGGGTGTGAACCAGAAGATCCCGCAGATCGGCAATGTGATTATTGAGGACGACGTGGAGATCGGTGCTAATACGACGATAGACCGCGCGATGATGGGTTCAACCATTGTGCGCAAGAATGTCAAGGTGGATAACCTCGTTCAGATTGCGCATAATGTGGAGGTAGGCGAATCGACCTTCCTTTGCGCACAAGTAGGTATCGCCGGTAGCAGCAAGGTAGGCAAACATTGTATCTTAACCGGCCAAGTAGGCGTAGCAGGACATATTGAGGTAACCGATAACTGCATCTTCGGTGCCCAGACAGGTGTGGCAAGCAGCGTTCGCAAGCCCGGTATGTACCAGGGTTATCCGGCGATTGATGCCGCTAACTGGCGTCGCTCGACGGTGGGATTCAAACAACTGCCGGACATCCTCAAACGTCTGCAAGCATTAGAGAATAACAAATAATCGATATCATGAAACAAAAAACGATTCAATCTGAGTTTACGTTGAGTTCGGTAGGTCTGCATACAGGCCTTCAGATCACGGCTACTTTTCATCCGGCACCGGTAAATACCGGTATATGTCTCCGCCGCGTGGATCTGCCTAAGAAACCTTGCCACCAGGCTTTGGCTGACTATGTTTCCGGCACCGAGCGCGGCACGGTGCTGGAACGCGGTAAATGGAAGATCTCCACGGTAGAGCATGCCCTAAGCGCATTGTATGCAATGGGTGTGGATAACTGTATCATTGATGTGGATGCGCCGGAGATGCCGATTCTCGATGGCAGTGCCCGTATGTTCGTCAAGGAGATAGAGCGTGTAGGCGTCGTAGAGCAAGAGGCGGAGCAAAATGTCTTTGTGGTAACAGAGCCGATAGAGTATGTCTCGGAGCACGGAAATATCCTGCGTATCGAGCCGTGCGACCATTATGAGGTGGATGTGACCATTGCTTTCCGCTCGATGTTACTGCGTGAGCAGCACGCTACGCTGACCGACTTGACCAAATACCCCAAAGAGATCGCTGCGGCGCGTACGTTCTGCTTTGTCAGAGAGATAGAGCCGTTGCTGCGCGTGGGCTTGATCAAGGGCGGTGACCTGAAGAACGCACTCGTCATATACGAGACGGAGATGTCGCAGGAAGGTATGGATTATTTCTGCGACAAGATGGGACAGCCGCACCTCGATGCCACCAAATTAGGTTACCTCTCGCCGCTGAACTATCAGAACGAGCCGGCACGCCATAAACTATTAGACGTGATAGGCGACCTGTCGCTATTAGGAATGCGTCTGCAAGGGCGTATCGTAGCGTACAAACCCGGACACACCTTCAATACGCAATGCGTCCGCCGTCTGCGCAACCAAATCATCAACGAAGAATAAATAAGAGAGATATATGATAAGTCCTTTAGCAAGCATTCATCCGGAAGCCAAGATAGGCGAGAATGTAGAGATCGGTCCGTTTGTATTTATTGACCGAGATGTAGAGATCGGTGACGGCTGTATTATCGACGCCAGTGCAACGATATGCCAGTACACCAAGCTGGGTAAGAACTGCCACGTGTTCCCTTCTGCAGTAATAGGAGCCATCCCGCAGGATTTGAAGTTCCACAACGAAGTGACGTGGACCATTATCGGAGACAACTGTGTGCTTCGTGAGTTCGTGACCGTACACCGCGGTACGTTCAGTAAGGGACAGACCGTGATCGGTAACAATAACCTGATCATGGCGTACTGCCACGTAGCGCATGACTGTATCCTGCATAATAACATTATTATGTCCAACACGACGCAGCTGGCCGGCGAGGTGGAAGTGGATGATTTTGCCATCATCGGCGGCGGTACGCTGGTACACCAGTTCAGCCATATCGGCAGCCATGTAATGGTACAAGGCGGTTCGCGTATCAACAAGGATGTGCCGCCCTATATCATCGCCGCGCGTGAGCCGATTGCTTACTGCGGCGTGAACTCGGTAGGTTTGAACCGCCGTGGTTATACACCCGAACAGATTCATACCATCCAGGAGGTGTATCGTCTCCTCTACCAGGGAGGAATGAACACCACTCAGGCTGTTGCGCATATCGAGGCTACCATTCCGCAGAGCGAAGAGCGGGACGTGATTTTGAATTTTGTTAAAGGATCGACACGCGGTGTCGTAAGAGCATAATATGGAACAAGAAATAATCGTGCCGGCAGGCAAAGAAGAGAAAAGTCTCAATTTTATTGAGCAGATCGTAGAGAAAGATCTGGCAGACGGAGTGAATGACGGACGTATTCAGACCCGTTTCCCGCCGGAGCCTAACGGCTACCTGCATATTGGTCATGTGAAGGCTATTTGTATGGACTTCGGTATCGCGGAGAAATACAATGGTGTATGTAACCTGCGTTTCGACGATACGAACCCTGCCAAAGAGGACACCGAATACGTAGAGACCATCGAGCGTGATATAGCTTGGTTGGGATTCAAGTGGGGACAGATCTTCTATGCCTCCGATTATTTCGAGCAGCTCTACGATCTGGCTATCCGTTTTATCAAGGCCGGCAAGGCTTATGTCGATGAACAAACAGCCGAGCAGATTGCCGAGCAGAAAGGTACGCCGACCGAGCCCGGTGTGGCATCGCCTTACCGCGACCGTCCGATCGAGGAGAACCTGCGTCTCTTCGAAGCAATGCAACGCGGCGAGATAGAGGAAGGCAAGATGGTGCTCCGTGCCAAGATAGACATGGCGAATCCGAATATGCACTTCCGCGATCCGATTATGTACCGCATCATTACCTCCCATCCGCACCACCGTACCGGACGCAAATGGAACGTTTATCCAATGTATGATTTTGCGCATGGGCAGAGCGATTATTTCGAGGGTGTGACGCACTCTATCTGTACGCTCGAGTTCGAGGTACACCGTCCGCTATACGACTATTTCCTCGACCAGATCACCGGAGAGAATTTCTGTGGTATGTCGCCTTACGGACCGGACTATCGTCCGAAACAGCGTGAGTTCAACCGCCTTAACATCACTTATACGGTGATGTCGAAACGTAAGATGTTACAGCTCGTCAAGGAAGGTCTTGTAGCCGGATGGGATGATCCGCGTATGCCGACTGTATGCGGCCTGCGTCGTCGCGGTTATACCCCGCAAGCCATCCGTACCTTCATGGATAAGATCGGTTATACCAAGGTGGAGGGAATGATTGACCAAGGACTCTTGGAACACGTCATCCGCGAGGACCTCAAAGAGACAGCACCCCGTGTATGCGCTATTTTTGATCCCGTCAAACTCGTCATTACCAATTACGAAGGCGAAGGCGAGACTATTATCGCGGAGAATATCGACGGACACGAGGAACTCGGCACGCGTGAGATGCGCTTCGGTAAAGAGATGTGGATTGAGCGCGGTGACTTCCTCGAAGAAGCGGATAATAAGTTCTACCGCTTGAGCCCCGGCGGCCGCGAGGTACGTCTCAAAGCCTCGTACATCATCCAAGCCACCGGCTGCGAGAAAGATGCGAATGGAAACATCACTACCGTCTATGCTACCTACGACCCGAATTCCAAGTCGGGCACCGAGGGCGGCAACCGTAAGACCAAAGCGACCATCAACTGGGTAGAGTGTAATTCTGCTCTCGACGCAGAGGTGCGTCTGTACGACCGCTTGTTCGCCGTGGAGAACCCGAGCGCTGAGGAGGGAGATTTCCGTGATCTGCTTAATCCGGAAAGCCTGATCGTAAAGAATATCAAGATCGAAGGTTCGCTGCGCAGTGAGTTACACGCACCGATAGTAGTAGATGGCATTGAGCAGGAGAACCATTACCAGTTGCTCAAACAGGGTTACTTTGTCGTCGATCCTGATACTACGGCAGACAAACTGGTACTCAATCGTACGTGCTCGCTCAAGGATAACTATCTGAAATAGTCAAAAAATCGAAGGACCGCTTCGCTCAAAGCAGAAGGAATCTTGCGTACGCGCGTATATAATAATAAGGAGCAGATCTACTGCGAATGGCGTCACCGATGGGTGCGCCTGACCCCGGAAGAGTGGGTTCGCCAGCAACTGCTTCATTATTTGGTGGAACAAATGGACTATCCTGCCTCGTTGATAGCTGTGGAGGCGGCTATCACGGTTGGAGAAGCCAAGAAACGATGCGATGCTATCGTGTATGACCGCCAAATGAAGCCGCTCGTACTGATTGAGTGTAAAGCAGAGACAGTTCCCCTGACGCAAAAAACATTAGATCAAGCAATTACATATAACCGAAAACTAAACGTACCGTACCTGTTGTTATACAACGGAATACAGACGATTTTTGTGAATGGAAAAGATAATAACCCTTCAGGACTCCTTAGATACGCCGACCTTTTACGGCGTGAATAACCAAAACATACTTTGCCTCAAAAACCAACATCCCGATGTGCGTGTGGTAGCGCGCGGATACCAGGTGAAAGTGACGGGATCTGAGGTTGCCGTCGCCCATTTCGAGCAATCATTACTGGCTTGCGAGCAATTCTGTATACGCAATAACCGCCTGACCGAGCAGGATATATTGATGTTGCTCCGCGGCGACAAACCACAGGAGCAAGCGACGGATAATCTCATCCTGCATGGAGTGAACGGCAAGTCCATCTATGCCCGTTCTACGAACCAGAAAGCACTTGTTCAAGCGTATGAGAAGAACGATTTGCTGTTTGCTGTAGGACCGGCCGGAAGCGGAAAGACCTACACCGCTATCGCGTTGGCTGTGCGCGCATTGAAAAATAAAGAGGTACGTCGTATCATACTATCCAGACCAGCTGTCGAAGCAGGCGAGAAATTGGGTTTTCTGCCCGGTGACATGAAAGAGAAAATCGATCCCTACCTGCAGCCTTTGTACGATGCGTTGCAAGATATGATCCCTGCTGCCAAACTGACGGAATATATGGAGAAAGGTGTGATTCAGATTGCTCCTCTGGCATTTATGCGCGGGCGAACGCTATCGGACGCAGTAGTGATATTGGACGAGGCGCAGAATACCACGGCATTGCAACTCAAAATGTTCCTTACCCGTCTCGGTTTTGGCAGTAAGATGGTAGTTACCGGTGACATGACGCAGATCGACCTCCCGCCGACCCAGAAATCAGGCCTGCGAGACGCTATGGAGCGATTCAAATACATCAAAGAAATCAGTATTATCAAGTTCAATGAGAAAGATATCGTGCGCCATCCACTGGTAAAACAGATTGTGGCGGCGTATAAGTAAGGATTAGGGGTTAGCGTTTAGTGCTTAGAGGGCGAAGAGGTACTCGAATGCCTCGCGGGCTTCGGAAGGCGTAATGAGTTGGTTGATGACCGGTTCGCCAATAGAACGAATGAGTGTGCAGTTAATTTCATCTGCGCGCTCGTTCTTTTTATCCTGTTGCATGAGAGCAATAAGCCGGTCAAGGTCGGAGCATTTGCATTGCGGTTTTCCGTATGCATGGAGCATAATCTGTGTCAACTGCTGAAGCGGTTCTTTCGGACATCCGAGTTTGGTGACGCTTAGATAGAGTTCTGCAATCATTCCGTACAACACGGCATAGCCATGGTAGAGCGGCTCGACACCCGGATGGGCATTTGCGTGTGAGAGTTCTTCCAGCGCATGGCCGAAAGTATGACCGAGGTTGAGGGCTTTGCGAAGACCCTTCTCTTTTGGGTCAGAGGCTACAATCGCTTCCTTAATAGACACGCATTGCGATACGAGTGGCGTGATATCTTCTATTGGCATTGTGTCTATGTCATACGCCAACAACGCATCCCATAAGGAAGGCTCTTGGAATCCTTCTCTCTCCCCCTCTATGGGGGAGTTGGAGGGGGCTTCCACCAGTCCTGTTTTGAGCATTTCAGCAAAGCCGCTGAGGAACTCCTTAGCAGGTAAGGTCTTGAGCCATTTCGTGCAGATGATGGTTTCTACAGGAGGATAGAAAGCACCAATACTGTTCTTTAGCCCGCGATAGTTAAAGCCCGTCTTGCCGCCGGACGACGCATCTACCATGCCCAAAAGAGTGGTAGGTATATTGATATAGTCGATGCCACGTTTGTAGGTCGCCGCCGCAAAGCCTGCCATGTCGGTCAGCACGCCGCCTCCGACAGCGATGACTAATCCACGGCGTGTCATCTCTTGTGCAAACAGAAAATCCCATATCTGCTGCACTGTTTCAAGTGATTTAGCCGACTCGTCTATCATCAATCGCAATACAGGCAGTTTTTCTAAAGCGGGAATGTTCAACCTCACTGCCTTATCGGCAATGACGCACACCTGCTCATAGCGTTGAAGCCACGGATTCAGTGCTTTATATACATCTTGACAAACCATTTCACCTGCAAAATTACTGCTTTTTTGCGAAATATGCAAGAATTTTGCATTTTTATTTGCATATATTCCGGAAAAATTGTAATTTTGCAGCGAATAATATAGCCCTATGAAACGAGTTTTATTTATCCTTTTCGCCTGTTTGTATATATTCACCATCCATTCTAAAGAACCTACTATTCGATTAAACATGGATTGTGGAGAGAATAATTATGACGACAGACAAGACTCAGTATTAGTTACGGCTAAAAACGATGAACTTAATATCTTCCATTGGAATGTATATGAAAATTGTTGCTGTGAGCTTGAACCGGAAATGATCACGTCCGGCGATACAATATTCGTGTACAATACTGATGTGGCTAAAGTCACTTGTTTATGTATGTGTTTCTATAAAATCAAATACACAATCAATAATCTCCCTCATGGCGACTATACGCTTATTATCGGAGATAAAACTTATAAGCAACATGTAACAAAATTGTCCACACAACTCTCTATTAGTCCAGAGAAAGATACGGTGGTTGTTGTTCGCCAACCTAATCCAATTGATACAACCATTGTTTATCTCGAAGCAGATACATATCCAAGTTTTCCAGGCGGAGAAAAAGCAAAAGAGAAATATATTGTAAATCATATTCAATGTGAACATAATAATGAATTATGTTATGCGGTTGTATCAGCAGTAGTTGAACGTGACGGAAGTCTTTCTGATGTTAAAATAAATAAAGCTTATAGTTTAAATATAGATAGCCAACACGAAAAACAAGCGATTGAAATTGTGCGCTCAATGCCTCAATGGCTCCCGGGAAAAATAGGGAATACAATAGTCCGTGTAGAAACAGATATTGAAGTCGATTTTAATTGTAAATAAAAATCCTATGAAACGCCTCATTCCTATCCTCCTCGCTTGTCTCTGCTTGACGGCTTGCCATAAAGACTCCACTTCACGTGGATTTCTTGCCAATGACCTTTCCTATAAGCTTATTTGTCCGGATTCTATTCCTACTGATGAGGTTTATTCGTGGTGGAGTGAATCCGCCAAACAAAGTTGGATAGAGTACGGAAATGAACCGAAGGAAGACAGGTGGTTTATCTTGCCCGAACCATTAGGCTTCCGAGGTGCGGATTTTCAACGTTTTTACATTCATTATGATACTGTGTACAAGGTTTCCGATTCGATCTACCACATAGATGGAAGAACGCGCTGTAAAGACGAAATCTGTACAATCTCCGGCAGTTTGATCGTTGATTCTGTCGTTCCGCTTAATGACACGTTATTTAGTGTAGATGATTTCATAATGTTTACCGGTTCAGGTACGCTCTATGCCCATTATACCCTGCAAGCGAACCATAACGACAAGCACATAGCCGACTTAGTGGGAAAGGCCTGTTTTGACTATCTGATTCATAACGATACCGTTTATTATGATGCTATCCGTTTTGCCGGTGATGGGTATTGCAACAACCAATATATCGGTAAATGGATCTATTTGGACGCCCATGATACGCTTTCCTGCAATTGGGGTGATTTCCGTATTCCCGAATCCAATCGCTTGGATGGAGGGTGTGGGGTATTTATCCCATATGAAGAGTTCTACAATAATGGCTGGAAGACCTATATTGATTGGGATCGTCATGGCTGGATAGCCGATCCGGAGCATGCCTACTATGACTCTATCTACCAAGCCGATATCAACTGGTGGAAATAAATATAAGCCTTAATCGGCATAAATGCAGAAAATTTGCATTATTTTGCTCAAAAACTTGCCGGTATCGGCAAAAATTAGTATCTTTGCAGTGAATTTGATATAAAACTTGCCGATAATGGAGTATATATCTGTCATACAGTTTGCCGAGAAATACGGCATTAGCGAACGTACCGCGCGTAATTATTGTGCGGCAGGAAAGATCGATGGTGCCTTTCTGACGGGCAAAACATGGAACATCCCTGCCGATGCCGTGTTACCCCAAAAAGGAAAGCAGAAACTCTCTCCGCTGCTCACCCGTTTGCGTGAAGAAAAAGACTCTCGTCTCAAGGGCGGTATCTACCATCGTACGCAGATTGATCTGACCTACAACTCCAACCATATCGAAGGAAGCAAACTGACCAAAGAGCAGACGCGCTATATCTTCGAGACCAATACGCTCGGCATCACGACCGAGAACACGTCCGTGGATGATATCATGGAGACCGTCAACCATTTCCGTTGTATCGATTATGTCATCGACCATGCGACGGATAAGATTAGCGAGGCGCATATCAAGGCCCTCCACGCTATCCTCAAGGCTAACACCTCCGATAGCCGCAAAGATTGGTTCGCTGTGGGTGATTACAAACGTCTTGCCAACGAGGTGGGCGAACAAGAGACGATTGCACCCAAAGAGGTTCATCGAGCCATGAAAGCTTTGCTTGCCAACTATAACGCCACTAAACAAGTGACGTTCGATGACATCTTGGACTTCCACGTGCGATTTGAGCGGATCCATCCCTTCCAGGACGGAAATGGTCGTGTGGGCCGTTTGTTGCTCTTCTGGCAATGCCTGCAAAGCGCCCAAGTGCCGTTTATCATTACCGAGGACTTGCGTCTCTTCTACTATCGCGGTCTGCAAAACTGGGGCATTACCAACGGTTATCTCCGTGATACCTGCCTCACCGCCCAAGACCACTACAAAGCCTTATTGGACTACTTCAAAATCAAATATTGATTTATGAAACGCCTCATTCCTATCCTTCTTGCCTGTCTCTTGCCCTTCATTGCGCAGGCGCAAGACACTATTCCTGCTGATCCTGATCAAGAAATATTCATCGATAGATATAATGTGCCTGAGTTCCTCGGTGGACAGAAGGCGCTATTCGAATATCTGGCAAACAATGTGCATTATCCGGAACAGGCTGTCAAAGATAGTATTGAAGATCGCGTCATTGTACAATTTTTAGTGCAGGCAGATGGGACCATTACGGATATTGAGGTCGTTCGTTCAAAGGGGTATCCTGAGTTTGACGAGGAAGCGGTACGTGTAATTTCCGAAATGCCCCAATGGGTCTGGAAACACGACCCGGGAGAGTCCGCTCCAATGAGATACTTCGTGCCCGTTCATTTCAAACTTCAATAGCTTTATGAAACGCCTAATCTACATATTCCTCTCCCTAATTGCCATTTTGGCGATAGGTGTCATTTTCTGCAACCGGGCGGTCATTAAAACCGCCGAAGATAAGATGTATGATGACGTTTCAGTTATTCCTTATAATCGTGTCGGCGTGCTTCTTGGAACAAGCCCCAAAGGCAGAAGCGGAGACCCTAATGTGTTTTATATCCGTCGTGTCGAGGCCTGCGTGGCACTCTACCAAGCCGGGAAGATAGATCGCATCCTTGTCAGCGGAGACAATTCGCGCACGACGTACGATGAACCGACCTGTATCAAAGAGGATCTCATCGTCGCTGGTGTGCCCGATAGTGTCATTTATCTCGACTACGCAGGTTTCCGTACATACGATTCGATGGTTCGTGCCAAAGAAGTCTTCGGGCTTTCGTCTTTTACCATCATCTCGCAGCCCTTTCATAACGAGCGTGCGTTGTATATCGCTATCATGAAAGGGCTTGATGTCGTGGCTTTCAATGCGCCTGATGTGCAAGTTCGTCATTGGCAAATACGCATGACCGTCCGCGAATGGCTTGCCCGAACCAACGCCGTTCTTGATATTTATACCGACAAACAGCCTCATTTTCTTGGCGAGGCTGTTGAGATTGAGTAAACAGAGAATCAGAATTGGGGATTTTCTTTTCGGAGGACGGCACGGATGAAGTTGTCTATGCGGGCATAGTTTGGACGGAATAAAGACCGAATATTATGGTCCGTGAATGATACCGATTACAACCTACTAATCACCTACTAACTACCTACTAATAACCTACTATTCACATACTAATATCATAGTAGAATATGCTAAAATTGAGTGCATGTTACGCATGTAGCGAATGCTCCTGCACTTTGAGGCAAAATTTTGCGCTAAAGCCGGCAAGGAAATGAGGCAAAATGACTAAAAATTGACGGAAAAAAATAATTAAAAAATGACGGGAAACGACAATTTTTGAAGTAACTTCGGCCCTCCCGCAAGCGGGCTCCCGCCGAATTTTCTTTCGCTCTGTTGAGCAAACAACAACTATTCCGTCAAAAAAGCTTAAAAAAGCGAGCTTTTTTCATTTTTTTGCCAAAATATTTGTATATTTCAAAAAATTGTAGTACCTTTGCAGCGTTTTATATGCGCGCGCGCTTGCGTTAGTGTATTGAATAGTAATAATAAGGAATAGAAACAAACAAAATACAATGGAAGAAATAATCGTGCCGGAAGGCAAAGAAGTAATTGTGCCGGAAGGCAAAGAACAACAAGAAAAGTATGATGGATCGAGTATTCAAGTGCTCGAGGGATTAGAGGCGGTGCGTAAGAGACCTGCGATGTATATCGGCGATATATCGCTCAAGGGTCTGCATCACCTTGTCTATGAGGTAGTAGATAACTCCATCGATGAGGCGCTTGCCGGTTTCTGCGATGAGATCGCGGTTCATATCAATGAGGATAACTCCATTACCGTGCAGGATAATGGTCGTGGTATTCCGGTAGATATGCACCCGAAGGAGCATAAATCGGCTCTTGAGGTCGTTATGACGGTGCTCCATGCCGGTGGTAAGTTTAACAAGGATAGTTATAAAGTGTCCGGTGGTCTGCACGGTGTGGGTGTGAGTTGTGTGAATGCCCTCTCGACGAAGATGCATGTGGAGGTCTATCGCAACGGACAGATTCACTGCCAGGATTATGCCAAAGGCAAACCGCTGGCCCCTGTTCATGTGATCACGGAGGCGGAGGCTATCGGTAACTGGGAGCAACGTAAGACCGGTACGTTCGTGCAGTTCTGGCCGGATGACACCATCTTTACGGAGACCGTTTATCATTGGGAGATCCTCGCTAACCGTATGCGTGAGTTGGCATTCCTCAATGCGGGTATTAAGATCGTACTCAAGGATAAGCGTGTGAACGTAGAGCGCGTGCTGGAGGATGGTAGCAAAGTAACGGAGTGCAAGAAAGAGACTTTCTATTCGGAGAAAGGCCTTTCCGAATTCGTCCGTTATATCGACGGAACCCGTACACCGCTTATTAGCGAGGTGATTCATCTTAACACCGATAAGTACGGTACGCCGGTAGAGGTAGCGATGATTTATAACACCGACTTCAACGAGAACGTACACTCGTACGTCAATAATATCAATACCATCGAGGGTGGTACTCACGTTGCCGGTTTCCGTGCTGCATTAACGCGTGTGATGAAGAAATACGCGGAGGAGAGCAAAATGCTGGAGAAGGCGAAACTCAAAGATAAAGAAGGTAACTCTACCATCGATCCGAACGATTTCCGTGAGGGTCTGACGGCTGTTATTTCTGTGAAAGTCGCTGAGCCGCAGTTCGAGGGTCAGACGAAGACCAAACTCGGAAACTCTGAGGTGGCTGGTATGGTATCCAGTGCAGTTGCTGAGGCTTTGCAGAACTACCTTGAGGAGCATCCGGATGATGCGAAGAAGATTGTAGAAAAAGTGATCTTGGCCGCTCAGGCCCGTATCGCAGCGCGTAATGCCCGTCAGTCTGTTCTCCGTAAAAGCCCGCTTTCCGGTGGAGGCCTCCCCGGTAAATTGGCGGATTGTGTATCGAAAGACGCAGCGGAATGCGAACTCTTCCTCGTCGAGGGAGATTCGGCTGGCGGTACAGCGAAGACAGGTCGTGACCGTGTACACCAGGCTATTCTGCCGTTGCGCGGTAAGATTCTGAATGTAGAGAAAGCGATGGAGCACAAGGTGTTCGAATCGGAGGAAGTGCGTAATATCTTCACGGCGCTCGGTATTACTTTTGGTACTGAGGAGGACCCGAAAGCGCTCAATCTCTCGAAGATCCGTTACCACAAGGTCATCATCATGGCCGATGCCGATGTCGATGGTGCGCACATAGCTACGCTGATTATGACCCTCTTCTTCCGTCATATGAAAGAAGTGATTGAGCAAGGTCACCTCTACATCGCTTGTGCGCCGCTCTATAAGTGCTCGAAGGGTAACTACAGCGAGTATTGCTGGAATGATCAGCAACGCCAAGCATTCATTCAGAACTACGGTAATGGCGATGAAAAGCAGATCAAGACGCAGCGATATAAAGGTCTGGGTGAAATGAGCGATGAGCAGCTTTGGGAAACGACTATGGATCCTGCCCGTCGTGTACTGAAGCAGGTAACCATAGAGAATGCAGCTGAGGCGGATCGCATCATTGCTATGCTGATGGGTGACGACGTAGCGCCTCGTCGTGAGTTCATTGAGGAAAACGCAACGTACGCTAATATTGATGCGTAATGAAAATAGCGGTTTATTGTAGTGCAAAAGATAGTATTCCGGCGGAGTACCTGGCTTTAGGCGATGCGTTTGGGGCATGGTTGGGCGAGCAAGGGCATACGCTGGTGTACGGCGGCGCTACGGGCGGACTGATGTCGCGGACAAGCAAGGCGGCTAAGGCACACGGAGCACGTGTGATAGGGGTCATTCCATCCCGTATCAAAGCAGCCGGAAGATTAGCAGAGCACTGCGATGAACTGATAGAAGTGGCGAATATGTCAGAGCGCAAACAACGCATGCGTGACGAAGCGGAAATCATCGTATGTCTGCCAGGGAGTTATGGTACATTGGACGAGATGATGGATGCAACTTCTTCTGCTATCGTGGGTGAGCATCATAAACCAACCTTCGTGCTGAATTACAAAGGTTTTTATGATGCACTCAGGCAACAGATCAGTCACATGCAGTTATTGGGCTTTATTCCTGCGCAGCAGAGTTATGAACCGGTGTTCGTGAATACACTGGAAGGACTATATAGCGAAATAAATAACATAAATAACAAATCATAAATTCGATTTTTTATGAACCTATTTACGGCCAGATTAACCGGCAAAATGGTCTCGGCAGACGCGTTCGAGAAAAACATCTATGACATGCAAGAACGTGTCAAACGTTGGCGTATGATTGAGAAATCGCCTGAATTGGCGGAGTATCTCGAATTAAAGAAAATCGTGGAGAGTCGCGACTTTCAGGAACGTAAACAAGAGTTATCGACGCGTAAGTATAGCGATACGGACGAGGGTCGTAAAATGAATGCGTTTGAGCGTCTGAGTTCGTCCTTGCGTATGAAGGGCTACAAGTACGCGCTGGAGAGTGAGACATTCCAGGCTTTCCTGCAATTCCAGAAAACCGATGAATTCCAGAAGATAAACAGCTTCAAGGAGCGTCTCAAATCGAGTGAGTTGCGCATGTATAACATGATCTACCGCTCGGCGTTCTATAAGAACTATATGAAAGTGCTCAATTCTCCGGAACTCAAGCAGTTAACCGAGCTGGAAAAGGAGGTGAATACAGAGGATTTCCAGAAACGTAATGCTTTCTGGGCGGATAGTAAACGTTGGCAGCACTCGGATGATTATAAGACCGAGAAACGTTACCAAGAGTTGGCTAACTCTGAGGATATTAAGTTCTATTATGAATCCCGCGAAGAGAAGATCGACTGGGCAGAACTTTTCCGTCCGGCGTTCGAAGATGACATGAGTTCGAATAAGAACTGGAAGCCGGGATACGGCTACGCTAATCCTGCTATGAAAGATGGTCATTCGCGTACTGATGAGCTACAGGCTTACAACGGAGGTAAAAATACCTTCTACGCCGATGGTCGTATGGATCTGGAGACCCGCGCTGAGTCCAAGACCGCTGTGGCATGGGATTCGAAAAAAGGATTCGTAGAACATGTGTTTGACTATACCTCGGACGTGATGAATACCAAGGAGGCTTTTGCCCAGGAGAAAGGTATGTTCATGGCCAAAGTGCGCAGCCAGGGTACCGGACATCATTTCTTCGGTCTGTCCACTGGCAAACCCAATACTCCATTGATAGCAATGTATTTCTATAATGGAGATATCCATCAAATGGGACTCATTGATGGAAATCGTACGCAATTGGTACCTCTAACTGGTATGCTGCGCTCAATGTATTATGTATATACCTTCCGCTGGACGAAGAATGAGTTGGTATGGTACGTGAACAATATGGAGGTATTGCGTACGCGCAATAGCCTTAGCGCCGAGCAGCGTTTCTTCCTTGCACAATCGTTCCTGCCGGGCAACGAGAAAGGTGGCGAAGGAAAACTGAAAGTGCAGTGGGCTCGCGCTTATAGAACGGTGGACTAAATAGTACATTGTAAATGACCAAATCGTAAATGTCTTTATGTTTCTGATTGCCGGGCCTTGTGCCATCGAAAATAGAGAGATTGTCATGCAGACGGCAGAAACTTTACGAAGTCTCTGCTATGATTTGGGTATCACCCTCTATTTTAAGTCGTCTTTCGACAAAGCGAACCGAACCTCTGCGTCGGCTCGAGGCATAGGTATGGATGAGGGATTGAAGATCCTGGAGGAGGTAAAATCCGCTTTTGACCTGCCTATTGTGACCGATGTGCATGAGTCATGGCAATGTGCGCCGGTGGCCGAAGTGGCGGACGTGCTGCAGATTCCGGCGTTCCTCAGTCGTCAGACGGACCTCCTGCAAGCGGCAGCGAAAACAGAACGCATAGTCAATGTGAAGAAAGGTCAATTCATGGCGCCATGGGATATGAAGGGCGCCATCGAGAAGATAGAACAGGTACAGCCTGCTGCTGCGCGCGAAGGTAAGGTGTGGCTCACCGAAAGAGGCTCTTCGTTTGGATACGGAAGACTTGTAGTGGATATGACCTCGCTGGTGGAGATGCGTCGTTTCGGATGCCCCGTGGTCTTCGATGCAACACATTCGGTTCAGCAGCCTTCTTCGCAGGCAGGTATCACCGGAGGCAATCGAATGATGGTGCCTTATCTGATGCGTGCAGCGTTGGCAGTAGGAGTGGACGGTTTGTTCATCGAGACTCATCCGGATCCTGACCGAGCAATCTCTGATGCGGCTAACCAAGTGAAGTTATCGGATATGAGAGCGTTGCTTGAGCAGGCATTAAAAATTGACGCGACAGTCAACTGAAAAAATAACCCATTATGGAACAGACAATCACTATTTATTGTAAGAACACGCACGCTTATCACGATGTACCGCGCGGTATTTCTTTGATTCAACTGAAGGACCTGTTAGGTGTTCAGTTGCCGTACCCCATCATCGCTGCGCACGTGAACTACAAAGTGGAGAATCTTGATTTCCTGCTCTATAAGCCCAAGGATATTGAGTTTCTTGATGCCAGTTCGCCTTCAGGAATGCGCGCGTATGTGCGCACACTAAATATGGTATTGGCCTGTGCTATTAATGAGTTATATCCTGATATAGACCTGCGTATTGAGCATCCGATAAGCAAAGGGTATTACTGCACGCTTCAATGGCATCAGCCTAAAGAGGCCGATATGAATGAGGAGAAAGAGCCGCCGGTAGTGACGCCTCAAATGGTACAAGCAATCAAGACACGTATGCATCAGATCATTGCGGAGGACAGGCCTATCTATGAGGAAGAGAAGCAGACAAAAGAGGTCATCCGCATGTTCGCCGAGCGGTATAATAACGAAAGTTCGATCTTTGAGACTTTGGGAAATCCTTATTGCCGCTATTTCCGCATGGGGGATTTTATTGACTATTATACCAACGTGCTCTTGCCATCCTCCGGCTATATCAATGTATTTGATCTCCAATCTTTCCAGGATGGCTTGTTGCTGCGAATCCCCAATCGTACCAACCCGACGATCCTTGAGGATGCTATTCCACAGGACAAAATGTTCTCCATCTTCCAGGAGTATAACCGATGGAATAAACTGCTGCGTATCAACAATGTAAATGATTTCAATATCGCTTGTAAGCAGAATAAATCTTTCGGCTTGATTAAGCTTGCAGAGGCGCTACATGAGAAGAAGATAGCCCAGATAGCGGACTCCATCGCAGAGAAACGGCCTAAGATCGTCTTCATTTCCGGTGCTTCGTCTTCCGGTAAGACCACGTTCTCCAAGCGTCTGCAGATTCAGTTGCTGGTAGATGGTATCCGTCCCGAGGTGCTCTCTATGGACGACTATTTTGTCAATCGTGTGGACACCCCGAAAGATGAGAATGGTCAGTACGATTTTGAAACCGTTAATGCGGTTGATCTGCCTTTCTTCAGAGAGCAAATCAAGGATCTGTTAGAGGGCAAGGAGGTTAACCTGCCGACGTATGATTTCACGAAAGGCGAACGCGTCTTCAGAGGGAACAAACTTAAACTCCAGAAGGACTCAGTTCTGGTGATAGAGGGTTTACATGCGCTTAATCCGTGCATCCTGCCGGATGTACCGCGCTCGTTGACGTATAAGATATACGTATCAGCCTTGACTACGATCAATATTGATAACCATAACTGGATACCGACGACCGATATCCGTTTGCTGCGTCGCATAGTGCGTGATTATAAGTACCGCGGTTTCTCTGCGCGTGAGACGATCGCACGTTGTCCGTCTGTTATCCGAGGCGAGACCAAATGGGTCTATCCGTTCCAGGAGGAAGCAGATGTAATGTTCAACTCTGCGCTTATCTTTGAGTTCGCTGTGCTCAAACGCCATGCGGAGCCGATCCTGTTAGAGGTCCCTAAGTTCTGTGACGAGTACAGCGAGGCACACCGGTTGTTGAAATTCCTGCAGTATTTCGTACCGGTGCCCGAACGTGAGATTCCGCCTACATCGTTCTTGCGTGAGTTTGTCGGTGGTAGTTCGTTCCGTTATTAATGGCACGTTATTTGTAGATTACAACTTGTATGAAGAAGATTAGTGTGATATGTCTTTTCGTCATGCTCGCATTGTTACGGATGTGGGCTGACGATTCTATTAGGGTAGCTCCGAGACCGAATATATTAGAGTCTATGCCGGGTGTTGAAGTAATTCAGGACTCCGCAGTGGCATTATTATTGGACGGCGTGATGAATGGCCATAGAGAGTGGGTTGAGATAGACGGCTACCGCGTGCAGATCTATTCCTCCAATCAACAGCAGTACGCCAAGGCAGAAGCCTTGGATCTGGAGGCTAAGTTGCAGGACCGCGTGAGCCATACGATTTATGTACAATATATCTCGCCGTTCTGGAAAGTACGTATAGGTGACTTCCGCTCCTACGACGAAGCAAAGGAGTACAAACGTATATTTGTGCAGCAATATCCGAATATGGTGGGAGATACGTATATTGTCCGTGATAAAATCAAAGTATTACAATGAATCTACAAGAATTTCATAGTAATCCGGAAGTAACCGCTGCTATTGAGAAAGCAGTAGAAGCAACACTCTTACAGATAGGTGAAGATCCGCAGCGCGAAGGTTTGAAAAAAACACCGCATCGTGTAGGAAATGCCTTGCAGTTTCTCACGAAAGGCTACAAAGAGGATCCGGAGGCGATTCTTCGTTCGGCTCTTTTTGAAGAGGACTACCGTCAGATGGTGGTAGTGAAGGACATCGATTTCTATTCACTATGCGAGCATCATATGCTGCCTTTCTTTGGTAAGGTTCACGTGGCGTATATTCCGAACGGACGTATCACGGGGCTGAGTAAGATTGCCCGTGTGGTGGATGTGTTCGCCCGCCGTCTTCAGGTGCAAGAGCGGCTCACAACACAGATCAAGGATTGTATCCAGAATACCCTCAATCCCTTAGGCGTGATGGTGGTTATTGAGGCAGAACACCTGTGTATGCAGATGCGCGGTGTTCAGAAACAACATGCCATGACCGTTACTTCGGACTTCACCGGTGTCTTCAATCAAGCCAAAACCCGCGAAGAATTCATGAAACTCATTAAGGGTTAACGTATAGCGCTACTTCCTCTTTAGAAAACGATTCTCCAGCACGTGCCATGAAATGAGGCCGGTCAGAATCACGCAGACAACATATATCATCGTCGATGGCCATACGCCGAAAGTTGTAAAACAACCGACTGACAGCAATATTTTTAGGATCGGACCATGATAGATGTAGATTCCATAGGATATATCTCCGTATCGGGCAAAATTATTCAGCGCGCGTAGCGAGTAAGCTGCCCAAAGGACGATGATCCCCCATGCTAATGGGCTGAATATCTCCCAACCCAAATAGTATTCCGCAACAAAAACGACGACGGCAGGCAAAATGAGCTGGCGTTTGTATTGTAAGAACGTCTCTTTGTAGATATACCCTGCCATGCCGGCGGCAAAGAAGGTCATAAAACCCGGTAACTGGCGGGCTAAAAAAATGTATATCTCATTATGCCGAACCTCGCCAAGCATCGACATACCATTTCGATAGATCATAGCAATGAGGTAAATCAGACCTAATACCAGCCACGGGCGTTTGCTTTTGCGCAACCATACCATCAATAGCGGAAGGATAAGATAAAAGCCGACCTCTATTTTTAGTGTCCACAAGGCAGGATTGACGCTGTTATCATTGATCAACGGATGATTAAACACACCTGGCAGCCATGGATGTAAAAAATTCAGGAAACTGATGTTGGCCCCAATATATTCCCACCAATCGGCAGATTTATAGTACGCTGCGGCTGAGAACGAACTGATGGCGACCAAACCTACCGCGCAACTGAGAATAACAAACAAGTATGCCGGTAATAGACGTTTGGCGCGCTTGATGAAGTATGACTTCAAACTACTGCGCTCATAACTCTGCGCGATGAGGAAACCGGATATCACAAAGAAACCGGTCACCGAAAGACCGGTGTTGAACCAACCGCAAAATTGCTGTAATTCCGGGAATAATGCAATGACCGTCAAATGGCCCAAGACCACATTGAAAGCGAATAAGAAACGCAGGAAATCAAAGCAATTATCTCGTTTCATGCATCACTAATATTTTGCAGACATTATGCCCGCCTTTGGCGTTGCATAGAGCCGTATATACACCCGGACGAACGCGTTTGCCGTATCCGTCTTTACCGTCCCAAATCGCCAGACCTCCGTTGCTACGGGTCTTACAAACCAAGTTTCCTCCGGCATCTACAATACGTACTTCCGTGTTGTCCATCAGACCGGTAATAGAGATATAGCCCTGATAGTTCGGACGTACAGGATTCGGATAGGCGTATATATTTTTCATATCCTCTTGCGCTTCATTGGCATCGCTCTGGTAGGAGAGCAAACCGATACTGGTGCCGACGTATAGTTCGCCGGTCTTTGGCTCAATAGCCAGACAATAGATACCATCGGATACTAACGGCGAATTATATTTCGTGAAGTGCTCTATCGTCTCCAGTCCGTCAGCCGAAACGAGATACAGACCGGAGGTTTCTGTGCCAATCCATTTGCGGCCAGCCGCATCTTCGGTGATACAATTGATCATCTCGTTGCCTAAGAGGTAGTCTCCCAGACCCGTTCCGTCGTTACGGGGAATGATGATGCGTTTGCATTGGTTCTTATGGTTCAATAATTGTTGTACATCCTCTATGATAAAGAGTCCGCTTTCGGTTCCGACCCAAATCTCTCCGTTGGCCATCTGGCACAGCGAGTAGATATATTGCGGTCGGATGGTTTTGCCGTTTTGGTCCACGAAGGAAGAGTAGAATACCGCCTTGTCATCGCCGGTATAGGCAATCGTACCGTTGTCGTTGAATACGCCGATACCGGGTGTTTCGCGTGCGTCGGCGAGAATCTTAATATTCGGATTCTGATTCCAGATGAGCAGTTCTTTCGCTCGGTTACGATCGCGTGTCGCCACATTGCTGATACGTACCCATGAGCCGTTTTTGAGCAGCACTTTCACGCCGTTGTAAGATTTATTGAGCATCCATAAGTTACCATCTGTATCATAAACCAGGCCATCTACCCACGTGAATCCTTCTTCCGGTTCGATAACCGCTTCCAAACCATTAATCGTGTTCTTAGGCAAGTACTGTTTGTAAAACTCATTATTGCGGAATTCCAGTAACCCGAATCCGAAGGATGATGCGAAGAAATGCGAGGGGTTGTTGGCATCCACTGCCGCATCGCATATATCTGCTGTGTAGTGGGTGGAGGTCACTGATTCCAGATGCTGATGGGTGTAATTACGCCAAAATCCGTTTTCGCGAACCATGACATGTCCTGGTCGAAAATAGTTAACGGCAAAATAACCACCTGGGAGCATAAATAGTTTGTCATCTTTAATGCGTATTCGGTAACTAAAATTCGAACATGGTGTGTTGAGTGCAAACTGCTGGGTTCCATCGGCGCCATTCCATTTTTGCAGACCATATTCCGGTACAGCGAACCATATATCCTGTCCGCTGCGAACGATATCATTAAGTGTGCCGGAGATCGGCAACTGAGAATCACTTGCTCCGTCAAATTCAAAAATCAAACCGTCTGTTGTCTGTGCGATCACGGAGGATTGCGAATGTATGAAAACGTTGACCCATTGATAAGTCGGCATTAGTTGTGCCCATTGGTTATTATGCCGGTAATAAAGGGAACTATCGGCGTAAGCATATAGATCGTCGTTCTTAGTACCGATACTGGAAATCGAATGATTAAAAGGTGTATAAATAGGTTTCCAGGTGGCATAGTCAATCAGGTTACTATTGAGCGGAGCAGAGTAGATGGCACTTTCTGTTGCTGCATAGATACTGTCACCAATGATGCATACGTGGTGAATCTGTAATTCTTTGTCGTCTTTCATCAGTATATAGGTCTCCGATATCTCATTCTTGCGCGTATTGAGGCGGATGATCCCTATCGAGGAGCTGATATAAACATCTGTGCCGTAACTGTAGGTGCTATAGAACTCAGACGGACGGGTCTCTGTGCTGAGGAAGAGATCCGACATACTCTGTATATCTCCTTGTGCCGTTAAGATGTCTATTTGTCCATTCTGATAGACCAGCACCGTTTTTCGTGTCTCCCTGCTGTATCCTACGAGTGTAATGTTTGCCCCACTTAAACCATCTAATTTGGAGATTGGTTTTATCTCATCCGTCTTTTTATTCACGCCCATGAGTGAACCATTGGCAACGCAGAACGTCTTTTCACCGGCATCTTCGATGAGCGAGATATTATTATAGGAGAAATGTGTCTTCCAGTTTTTCATTGTGCCGATGGAGAAACTCTCTTCTTTCTCCCATTGTATTTTTTCTTCGGGTCCAGGGTCGTCGTAGTCCAGTTCCAATAAGCCTGCACTCGTACCTATGAATAGGATGGAGGACTGAGGTACAGCGCATAGTGATAGGATGGTGTTGCTTAGTAAAGGTGCATTCGAAGCATCATACTGCATCTCTATTGTCTGCAAGTCCTCCGAAAAACAATAGAGACCGCTCAACTCGGTACCTACCCATATACGACGGGACGCATCCTCGGCGAAACATAAAATCCGTTCGTCTGCTAAGTCGCTGATAGTATGGCAGGTATCGTTGCCATATAGCAGGCGCTCAGGGTTGTCGAAGACGAAGAAGCCTTTGTTGGTACCAACAAGAATCTTTCCGCTGCTTGTTTGGCATAATGCCGTGATATACTCAGGCTGGATAATGGTTCCGTTCTCCGTTGTGAAGGACGATACGAAAACGGCTTGGTCGTCTGATTCATCAGCAATCGTTCCGTTGTCATTAAAGATGCCAATACCGGGGGTAACGCGCATATCGGAGAGCACCTTAATATGCGGATTCTGGTTCCAAATCAGCAGTTCTTTCGTTCGGTTGCGGTCTTGCGTAGCTACATTGCTAATCCGTCCCCATGTGCTATCGCGAAGCAGAACTTTTACACCGTTATGACTTATATTGAGCATCCATAGGTTACCGTCAGCGTCAAATACTAAACCATCTACCCAAGTATATTTCTTTTCATTGGAAGTGAGTGATTCCAATCCGTTTTCGGTATTGCTTGGCAGATATTGATGGTAAAAAGTATCTTTACGAAATTCTATCAATCCGTATCCGAAAGAGGCTACGAAGAAATGCGAAGGATCGGTAGGATCTATAGCCACATCGCAATAATCTTCGCTTTTGTCTATTCGCGATGTCATATAAGTGTTGTCGTAGTTCTGCCATTTACCTTCTTCATACGTCACCATTACCCCGGGACGATTGTAAAAGCCGGCATCGTAACCCCCATTGACCATAGCCAATTTGCCGGCAGCATATCGTAAGCGATAGGGATTGTTATTGAGCGGACCTTGCGGTTTATAGGTCGTACGCTCTGTTGCCATTACGCGGACGATACCTTCTTCGCCGCCGGCATACCAATCGCTGCCGAGGTCTTTGTAATGAAGACCCTTGTTCTGATCCGGTTCAATGCGACCATTACGAGGCTCACGCGTCCAAAAAGTATAGTCTACGATATTTGTTTTTTTCGAGGCACAGAAGAGACTGTCGGCGGTAAAGGCATATATACTATCGTTATCTACCACTATATCAATTATTTCTGTCTCCTGTCCGCCCGGACGTAGCCAGTAACTATCCACCAGCTTGCGTTCGTTCAGGTTCATCGTCTGCACGCCGTAAGGAGTGGAGAGAAACGCGATGCGACCATCAATCGTTATGTTGTTAATGGTCTTGCGCTGCGTCATGTCTTTTTCATATAGTCCCGGGATATAGTGGACGCCTTGCTCGTCCATCATATCAATCTTGCCGTTACCATAACCGATGATTAACTGCGCCCCTTTCTGATCGTAATAGATACAGGTAATGTCCGTGCCGCTCAGGTTGGCATAGGTCTGAATCTTTTCTGTCTGTTTATCTACACTATAGAGGCTGCCGTCTGAGGTCGCATAGACGCGATCCTCGGACATGGCGATTCGGGTCACATGGTTATAGGCCATGTGGAATGTCCATTTTTGAGCTGGCAAACCGATGGAGGTGAGCAGCGCAAGGATTATGAGGTAAGTACGTCGTATCATGCTTCTTTATTTAGTAGGTTTACTAAAGCCTGCATTGCGCGTGCGCGGTGGCTGATATGGTTCTTTAGTTCGGCAGGCAGTTCGCCGAAGGTCTTGTCGTAACCTTCCGGAACGAAGATCGGATCATAACCGAAACCTCCCTGACCGTATTCCTCTTCTGCGATTCGACCTCTCACAATCCCCTCAACCTGAATAAACTCCTTCCCTTCAGTGAGGGATGGGATAGGCTTCCTAATCAGTGTGATGACGGTCTTGAATTGACAGCCCCTATTGTCCTTGCCCTCCAGCTCCCGTAGCGCTTTCGCCCGGTTTGCTGCGAAAATATCTTTTTCTGTCAGCGGAGCGGTCTGTATTCCGTCAACGCAGTGGTCTGTGTTCTTTTTGTACCATCTTGCCGTATAAACGCCCGGAGCACCGCCTAAAGCATCTATCTCCAGACCCGTATCATCGGCGAAGACTCCGTCGATCTGATCTCTGAGATCTGACTCCTTATTGCAGATAAACTCCCAAACGGTTTGCGCTTTGATATAACTATTCTCGGATAGCGTCGAACCGGTCTCTTCTATCTCGGAATTAAAACCGATCTCTTTCAGACTCAATACCTCCACGCCGGCCGGCATTATTGCCTGTACCTCTGATAACTTATGCGCATTATTGGATGCAAAAACTAATCTCATAACGTTCCTAAACCTTTGCAGGCGCAAAGGTACTGCTTTTTTTTGACATACGCAAATATTCGCGAATTTTTGCAACAAAAAAAAGCAACACTCCTAAAGAATGTTGCTCTCTTGTGCGCAGGATGAGACTCGAACTCACACGATCTTGCGACCACTACCCCCTCAAAGTAGCGTGTATACCAATTTCACCACCTGCGCGTCGTGCCCAGAACAGGACTCGAACCTGCACACCTCGCGGCATGCGCACCTGAAACGCACGCGTCTACCAATTCCGCCATCTGGGCAAAAAAAAAGGAGCGGAAAACGAGACTCGAACTCGCGACCCCAACCTTGGCAAGGTTGTGCTCTACCAACTGAGCTATTTCCGCTTACTTCTTTCGTATTTGAAAGATCATTTCGCCTCCATTTTTTGAAAGCGGGTGCAAAAGTACTGCTTTTTTTTGATATACGCAAATTTTTTAACAAAAAAATGCAAAAAAAATGTATTTTTGCCTGTTTTTAGACCCAACCAAGGCATCCAACGGCAAAAGTGGAGAGCATTAGGACCGGCATTTGCAGATCTAACGCACTTCCTTCATGCGTCCAAACAAACCCTATATGCCATACCCATATTGGTACCACAACCAGTACCCATAGATGCCCCCAAAGAGCGAACAACGCAAGGCATGCAATCAACAGGCAGGTGTGGTAGATCTTACTGCCGGTAATGCCCAGCAGCGACGCAAACGTGTGCTTCCCGTGCGCGCGATCATTATTCATATCGCGTATGTTGTTCAGATTGAGGACACCCACACAGGGCAGCCCGATCGCAATACCGCAATAGATCGTTTCCCAACTCATGAACTGCGTCTGCAGGTAGAATGAACCCAACGTACTCACCAATCCGAAGAAGACGAACACTCCCAAATCGCCCAAACCCATATAGCCGTAACTATGCCGGCCGAGTGTATAGGTCATCGCGCCGATGATGGCTAATAGACCCAAGAGAATGAAAAGCAGACTCTTTACCCCGATAAGCGAACCGAATGCGCAGTAAATAAGCGAAGTGCCAAACAAAATAGAAAGGAAAATAAAAACGCCTATCATCGCTTTCATCTGCGGCGCGGTGATCGTGCCGGCCTGCATTCCGTAGGCGGCACGGCCATGCTGATCCGAGTCCGTTCCTTTCTGCGCATCGCCTAATTCATTACTCAAGTTGCTTAAGATCTGCAAACACAAGGTTGTACAGATAGCCAAAGCAAACACAGGCCAGTTTAGCCAACCTGCCAAACCTGCCCCTAAGATAATGCCCGACATCGATAGCGGTAAGGTCCGCAAACGTAGCGATTGGATATACGGATTCATCGTTTATTGGGATTTTGACTGTTCAGTAAGATCTGCATCACTTCCGACGGAGTGCCTTCCGGCGTGAACGCACCCATGTCATAAGAGCCCCATCCGAGCGGGATATACTCTGCCGGCCGCCAGCCGCCATATACCTCCGGCTCCCAATAGAAAATACCGGCACAGGAGTCGATAGCTGTCGCGCGCTGGATAAAATCTGCCATCACTACCGGCGAAAGCGTATCATTGGCGAACATTCCGACCTCGGCAATCATCACCGGGCAATGCCAGTCATGAATGAGCCGCTTGATATTTTCTTCCGCTAACTCGTTCATTTCCTGCCAACTCTTACCGCCGTTCCAAGCGCTCATCATCGGGTAGTGGCTCAGTCCGATCATGTCCCATTTGCCGCCGTTGTCATGCATTGATTGCCAGAACCAGTCGCGACGCTCATACGCGTTATCGACATGTACGATGACGATGATATCGCTGAACGCCTCTTTGGCGGCTTCGTATCCGACACGAGTGAAACCGGCATAGCGTCCCCATGCCTCATCTATCTCCTTCCCTTTAGGGAGGGTCGGGGTAGGCTTGCTCACTTTTCCCATCGGCCATAGCATCCCGTTCGGCGTCTCGTTGCCTATCTGTACCCATTCAGGCTTGATCCCCTCTTCCTTGAGTGCATAGAGCACATCGAGCGTGTGTTCACGCACCGCCTCGCACATTGTCTTATAGTCATAGTTCTGCCATGCCGCTGGGATCGTCTGGTGACTCGGGTCTGCGAAGAAATCCGAATAGTGAATATCAATCATTATTCGCTGTCCCGCTTCCGCGGCACGCTTGGCGAGAGAGAGCATGTCCTCTTTGTTGCTCCATCCGGTCGAGTGGTTCACCCATACGCGCAGTCGTACGGCGTTCATTCCCATTCCGCGCAGTACCTCAATACAGTCAGACCCCTGACCGCTGACTTCAGAGGGCTTATAAAACGCCACTCCGTCATGCTCCATCTCGCTCAGCCAACTCAGGTCCGCACCTTTGGCCCAGCTGCCGCGAGGACTGTCTGTCCGATGATAACATCCGGTCAAAAGACCAAGGATACTTGCAATAAAGAAAATCTTTTTCATACAAAATGTTTTTTAACCACTAACCCCTAACCGTTATTTGAATCCGAAAACGAAATAGACCGCTCCGACAAGTAACAGGCATGCCACTAAATGATTCCATCGCAACTGCATATGAAACGCCAGAGCGCTAAAAACGAGAAACACAATCAGTGTGATAACCTCCTGAATCACTTTGAGTTGCATCAGCGAGAATGAACCGCCATTACCCTCAAAACCAATACGGTTTGCCGGCACTTGGAGGCAGTATTCAAAGAACGCGATACCCCACGAGAGGAGGATCACAAAAATCAGAGGCGTGGCATTGTTGATGAAGCCGGTCTGTTGCAGCTTCAGATGTCCGTACCACGCAAGCGTCATGAAGATATTCGACGCTAATAGTAATAAGATGGTATATAATGCATTCATAATTTCGGCAAATAGTCAAATTTTACATTAGTCATTGCCGCAAACATGGTGTCGGCGGCTTCGGGATGGAGCGCTTTGATCTGCGCCAGCAGTCCTTTCACTTTCTCACGCGAACTCACATGCTCGAAGGGACATAAATGCGGCTGTTTCTGATAGCCTTTTTCCTGGGCGTGCGCGATCAAGTCTGCTTCGTCAATCAGGCATAACGGACGGATGATCTGAATCGGCATCTTGTCCATCTGCAGCATCGGCGGCATGGTCGCGACGGCCCCTTGATAGATGAGGTTCATCAGCAGCGTCTCTAACAGGTCGTCGCGATGATGACCGAAGGCAATCTTGTTGCACCCGAGCTCCTGCGCTACGTTAAACAGGGTCTTGCGTCTGTACCACGAGCACAAGAAACAGGGGTTGTTAATCTCGCGAGGGGTTCTCCCTTCCCTCAAGGGAGGGGACGGGGGGAGGCTTATGTCCCGCACGATGAACGGCACTTGAGCGGCGTCACAGAAGGACTGCAGGTAACTCATATCGCTTTCGTAGGCCCGCTCTTTGACCCGCACATGGATTGCTGTCACGCGAAACCGCGGCTTGTATATCTGTGCCCGTTGACCCAGTAACTCAACCAACGCCAACGAGTCCTTGCCGCCGCTCAGTCCCACCAATATATGGTCGCCGTCGGCTATCAGACCATAGTCTGCGCAAGCCTTATGAAATTTCTTGACGATATTCATTCTGCCGCCTGTTGCAATCGTTTTTCGTATTTCTGGATCTCTAAGGACGTACGCGTGATACGTTTCTCGAGCTCTTTGATGTCGCGAATGACGATCTGCAGGTGTTGCGCCCGCTCCACAGCCTCTTGTTCCCTTCCCTTTAGAACATTGTCGGGGTAGGCTTGTCTTTTCCCGTTGCGGTAGAGTAGCAACTCTTTGCCGTCGTCACGCACCAGGATACGCAGACCGCTCGGCAAACTCTGTACATAATTGCCGTGGTCCTGGTACTTGTCGTTTTTCTCGTATTTGAAGAGCATGATCAGGCTGTCGGAAACGGGCAAAAGGGAATCCAGTTGGGCTTCGTAATAAACTAACGAACGCTGCTGCTCGGTGAGCGAGACCGAGTCCCGCTCATGCTTCTCCGCGCGGTACTGTTCTACTTTCGACGGCTTGTTACATCCCGCCATCACCAGCCCGCATAGGGCTATCCAAAAAAGACGCTTTCTCATAACGACTGCAAAGGTAGTATTTTTTTTTGAATTGTGCAAGAAAATTATCAATAATCGTTCCGTAGGATAAGAAAAAGCGAAGATTTTTTTGTCGATGGTCGTTAGTCGATGGTCGATGGACCACACATTATGGTTCTATTCTTACCATAGCCCTTCTAATCCCTAATGCGAGGGATTTTGGTGCCGAAATGCAGAAATTAGAACAAAAAGGAAAGAAAAACTTGCATAGTTGAAATAAAAGTTGTACCTTTGCCCTCCTTTACAAAAAAAGCGATATGAAAAAAATTACCAATCTTTTGTTGATGACCTTGCTGGCACTCTGCATGAGCCTGACAAGTTGTGTTAAAGACCCGGAAGTGGACAATCCTAAAGAAAAAGACCCAGACTTCAAGTACATTATGTTGATGAGCGACATCCACGTGATGGCTCCCCAACTGCTGGAGAAAAGAGGCTCGGCCTATGAGAAGTATCTGAGTCAGGACCCCAAACTGTTGGAATACAGCGGCGAGGTGTTGGAATATCTGGTAGGAGAGACGCTCCAGCGTAACCCTGACCTTGTCATCATCCCGGGAGACCTGACGAAAGACGGTGAACTGGTGAGCCCTCAGTTGGTGGTGAGTGTTCTCGCAAAACTGCGCAGTGCCGGCATTCCGGTAATAGTAGTGCCGGGAAATCACGACATTGACAATCCGGAGGGCTATTACTTTGACGGCGACAACATGCGCCCGGCAGCACGCACATCGCCCGAGCAGTTTGCGGCGCTCTATGCGGACTTCGGCTACAACCAGGCGTACGCCAAAGACCCCGCCTCCCTCTCCTTCGTCTGTGAACCGCTGAAAGGACTCGTCTTGCTGTGCATCGACACCGATAAGTATGAAGAAAATCGCTACATCGATAAAGGCGACACGATTAACTATAACCAGACTGCAGGCCGTATTCGTCCGGCTACGCTGACCTGGATGCTGGCGGAAGCGGACAAAGCCCGCGAGTTGGGAAAGCAGGTGGTGCTCGTACAACACCATAACATCGTACAGCACTACGATGCACAAGGTGCCCTCCAAGGTGATTACATCATTGCTGACTACGAGAATGTAAGCAAGCAGCTGATGGCGCATGGCATCCACTTGGCTTTTACAGGCCATTCGCATCTCCAAGACATTGCCCAATATCGTACCATAGCAGATAATAACCAACTCGACAGCCTGATTGATGTATCTACAGGATCCTCTATCTCTTACCCCAACCCCTGGCGCACGATCAAGGTGAGCAATGACTTCACGGAGTGGCAGATCAAGACCGGGTACGTGACGACCATACCTTCGCTCAGTAACGTGCAATCGACGTGTTACAAAAGCCTCCACGATAATTTCAAAGGAGGACTGGGCTGGCATATCAAAGATGGATGGAGCAGCATAGATAAAAATCGTTCTCAGCTGGAAGCATTAGGCTTACCAAAGGGATTCTTTCCTCAAACGCCTGAAGAATTGACGGAACTGCTGACGACATACCTCGGCGATCAGTTGGCCGGGATTTTTATGATTTATAACGAGGGCAACGAGTGGAAGAATCCCCAAGCATCGGCACTGGAACTTCAACTGAAGAGCAATTTGGAGAAGTTGCTGCGTGACAGGGCGGCAGTAGTTGGCTTGGATGATACGCAGACCGCAGGTCTTGTCATTCTCTTCAATACCATGTACAGCGCGAATTTTGAGCCGGGATTGAAGAGTATGTTGACAGATATTAACCAGTACATCGCCCCTGATAGGAAAAGCCGAACGGACGACCTCAACGTGGTCTTGCGTATAGGCCGATAATATTACCCCCAAAAATTAAAGATTTTCGGGGCCCCCATAAGGACATATACTAAGCACCGCGGACATTTTTTGAGAACCGCTAAAACGGTTTCCTGTTTTGCCCATACAAATACCATCTTATGCAAGCATAGCTATTATTTGTCTGTGCTAAACAGATAAAATTTCATTTTATTTTTCAAAAAAAATGTCCGAACGTTTGCGTATGTGCAATTTTTGTAGTAACTTTGCACCCGAAACGTCCTCCCGACGGAACGGGAGGAGTGGTCTCCGCCGAGGAGGGTAAACATTTCACATGTGAAATTTGTGCCCACATGATACCTAAGAATATGAAAGACGAAATAGTTTTATATCAACCCAACGAGCAATTCCAATTGGAAGTGCAGTTGAAAGACGAGACCGTATGGCTCACTCAGCCGCAAATAGCAGCCTTGTTTGGTGTCCAAAGACCTGCTGTCACCAAACATCTTCGTAATATCTTCCAAGAGGGAGAACTAGACCCAAATTCAGTTAGTTCCATTTTGGAACATACTGCCGCAGATGGCAAGGTTTATAGCACGCAGTTCTATAACTTAGACGCCATATTATCAGTAGGTTATCGCGTTAATAGCAAGAATGCGACATTGTTCCGTAGATGGGCAAATCAAGTATTAAAGGACTACTTGTTACGCGGCTATGCCGTTAATCAACGTTTGCTGAATATTGAAAACCAATTGGTGTCGCAGCAGAAACAATTAGCGCAACACCAAGAACAGATAGATTTCTTTGTGCGTACATCACTACCACCCGTTGAAGGTATCTTTTATGATGGTCAGATTTTTGATGCTTACACGTTTGTAAATGATCGAATCCGCGAAGCAAAGAAACGTATTATCCTCATTGATAACTATGTAGATGATAGCGTATTGAAGATGTTGGATAAACGTGCGAAAGGAGTTTCTGCAAAAGTATATACCAAGTTTTTTACACCGCAGTTGTCCCTTGATTTCGACAAGCACAACGCACAATACGAGCCTATTGAGGTAGAGCAGTTTGACCGCTCGCATGATAGGTTCTTATGCATTGACGAGACGGTCTATCATATTGGCGCATCGCTCAAAGATTTAGGCAAGAAATGGTTTGCTTTTAGCAGAATGGAGCAAACAACGACTGAACTATTGAATAAGATGTAAGATCTTTGATATCACAATTTGTGATTTCAAATAGACCGCTGAGCTCAGCAGCGTAAAAAAGTGGTGAAAAAGAAGAGTTGAACATATGAAATACACTATAGTCATAGAGGAGATTTTGCGTAAAGAGGTGGCTGTTGAGGTAAAAGACGTAGAGGAAGCAGAAGAGATTGTTGAGGCGCTTTATCGCAAAGGGGAGATTGTTTTGGACGCAGGTGATTTCATTGGAGAACCGACCATAACATGTAAGTGAAAATCGAGAAACATAATTGACATAAAAACATCCGCAGCGGCGGAGTAAACATATTTATTAATTAGCGTTTGCTATTTGTCTATTCGCACTGAAACGTAGGAACTTTCAAGAATAAGCAAATTAGAAAGAACAAAAGCAAACCCGCAGTTTTTGCGGGCGACTTGTCTTTCTATTGGTGCTATTCCTACGACCACAGTGCGAGCAAGTTTGCCCGCATTTTGCGTTTATATAGGTCGTAGAAGCAGAATAGGAAAGGTAGCAGGCAGTAAAATGCTATCTAATGAAAATCACCGAATCGGTCGCTAAACCATTTATAAAGTGGGTTGGCGGCAAGACACAGCTCATTGAGCAATTAGAAGCTTTGCTTCCGGCTGATTTTGAGGAATGGAAAGAGGTGACGTACATTGAGCCTTTTGTGGGCGGAGGAGCGATGCTCTTCTATATGTTACGTACACACGCCAATATCCAAACAGCCGTTATTAACGACATCAATTCGGATCTGACGACGTGCTACAAGGTGGTGCGCAATCATCCGTCGGAATTGGTGGAGTCTCTGCGACAGATCCAAGACGAGTATTATGCACTCACGTCTGAAGATGAGCGCAAGGCTTTCTATATGCAGCGGCGTGACGAGTTCAACACGAAATCCTTAGACCCGCTCCGTAACACCACACTATTCTTTTTTCTGAACCGTACTTGCTTTAACGGCCTTTATCGTGTCAATAAAGCAGGACTTTTCAACGTGCCTTTCGGTCGTTATGATCATCCGCAGATATGTGATGCCAAGACGATTTATGCAGATAGTGCGTTATTGCAAAAGGTAGAGATATATACCGGGGACTACCAGCAAGTTTTTCCTTTTGCACAAGGAAAGACACTCTTTTATTTCGATCCGCCTTACCGTCCTTTGAACAATACCAGCAGTTTTAACGATTATGCGAAAGAGCCTTTTAATGACCTCGCGCAAGTTCGTCTCAAAGATTTTTGCGACACAGTTGACGCATCCGGCTATCATTTCATGCTGAGCAATTCGGATTGTCAGGATGGTTTCTTTGATGATCTCTATTCTCCATACATCATTGAGCGTGTTTTTGCATCGCGTAGTATAAATGCGAACCCCAGCAAACGCGGCAAACTGACAGAGATTTTGGTGCACAATTACAAAGATGTTAAACAAAACCAATTATTCTAAACTATGGCAGCACATACCGAAGAACAATTTGAGATATTTATGTCTCAGTTAAGAAAAACTAACCAAACATTAGATTATTTTTTCTGCGACTTTAAGAAAATAAAATCAAACGTAGATCGAATAAAGGTAAATCTCAATTTACTAAATAGTTTATTGACCTCTTCAGATATTAAAAGCACTATAAATTGTATATTTAGGGAATATGGCACAAAGCCTTTTGAGGTGCTAGATATTTTGATTGCGGTAAGAGATAGTAAGGACGGCGTATGGGTGGTAGAAAAGTCGCCTTTGGACGAACCACAAAAATTATCAAATATGCTTAAAACCCCAGATGGGGTATACACTTTTCTAAAAACGACAGGTTTGCTGAATCTATTTCAAAATAAAGATCTTACGAACCTTGTTGATTATGTGTTTGGAATAGAGACGGGAATGGATACCAACGCACGCAAAAATAGAAGTGGTCAAATAATGGAAAATGAGATCAGTTCAATTTTAAGATCAAATGGTATCCCTTTCAAAAGTCAAGTAAAATCTATAACTTTCCCAGATTTGAAAGAGAAATTAGGAAAAGATGTTAAGAAATTTGATTTTTCCATACGTACAGCACACAAAACATACTTATTAGAAGTAAATTTCTATAATGGAGGAGGTTCTAAGCCGAATGAGGTTGCTCGTGCTTATACAGGTATTGCTCCCAAAATCAATAGTAATCCTAAATATGAATTTGTGTGGATTACAGATGGACAAGGCTGGTTTGAAGCAAAGCCAGAAATCAAAGCTGCATATGATGTAATTCCTTCTATTTATAATTTAACAAGCCTCCCTGATTTTTTAACAAAGATAAAAGAAGAAGGTTTAGTCGCCGATAGTTTATTTTGATATAATGCCCACTTATCCTACATACCCCGATTTTCGCATCCTGCAAGGCGATTGCATGGAACGATTGAACGAGATAGAGGACAACTCTATCGACGCTATCTTTGCTGATCCGCCGTACTTCCTGAGTAATGGCGGAATAAGCGTGCAAAGCGGCAAGCAAGTGTGCGTGGACAAAGGCGACTGGGACAAAGGCGGCACACCTGAATACATCTACGAGTTTAATCGCAAATGGCTTGGTCTATGTCGCTCCAAACTGAAAGAAAACGGAACGATCTGGATTAGTGGCACGCACCACAACATCCACGTAGTTATGCGCTGCCTGCAAGAATTAGGCTACAAAGTGCTCAATACGATTACTTGGCAGAAAACAGATCCGCCACCTAATTTATCATGCAAATATTTTAATTTCTCTACGGAACTCATCATCTGGGCGCGTAAGTCGGAAAAGAAAACGCACAAGTTCAACTACGAGACCATGAAGCAACTCAACGGCGGTACGCAGATGACCGATGTGTGGCGTATTCCGGCGGTGGGTTCATGGGAGAAACTGCAAGGCAAACACCCGACACAAAAGACCTTGCGTCTATTGTATCGAATCATCCTTGCTTCTACCAACGAAGGCGACACCATCCTTGACCCGTTTAGCGGTTCGGGCACGACCGGTATTGCCGCTAATCTACTCGGACGCAAGTATATTGGTATAGAACAAGATAGTTCCTTTGTGGATTTGTCAATGCGCCGCCGCCAAGCTTTAGAGGATGCGCCGACCCGTAAAAAGCTCTACGATAAGATGCGTGAAAATGGGCAAGAAGCAACCGTTCTCGTCAACCATATGCGCGAGAAAGACCGCGAACTGGCGATGCAATTAGGCATAACGTACACGCGTGCCGGAGATAGTAAAGGTTCGTTGCTTGTGAAAGAAGGCTTTGAGCGTTTGGGGTATATTTGCCTGCATACCAACGGAGAGAATCCGCAACTATTCAAGCAGACTAACAAAGGCTTTCGGATATATACCGCGAAAGATTTACAGAATATGGGATTTTCTGCCGAGAACGCACCGTATTATGCGGTTTTCCTCTTTGACCCGAACAAACCTATTCACTTCGACCAAGAGATAGATTTGCACAAAAAGAAATATACCCAAGTGGCACACATTGAGCCGTTACGTAGTTTTATAACCATAAAATAAAAGACCAATTTCCTTCCTCTCATTGTTAATCAAACCGATGGAATAAAGCGATATTCTTATAAAATCATAGAAAAATCTGTAAAGCACCCTATGGGTGCTTTTTTTTTGCGCATTTATTTCGAGAGGGGTTTTTATTACTCATTACTTCCTTACTTCCTTCTCTTTTATCAAACTTTTCTCTTCCTTGCGTTTTCAAAAAAGTCTAAAATGAGTTCAAAATTACACAGTTTATTTTAAACTGTATAATTTGTGATTTTTTGTGTCTTTTGGTATTTCAAATAAATGTTGTACCTTTGTACGAAAATTCCGAGCTAACCTGAGCAAGTTAATTCACGATATATAGAAAAGTAACCCGTAAACACGCATTCATTATATATGTAGAAAGCGTCCTAAAAAATTTTTTATTTATTAACCCGCGAGGTTTTGCAGGCTTGCAGCTGCGTTGAAGGCGCCTTCACTGACAAAGCCAAGCATAAATCTCAAAGGTTTATGACAAAATCAAATCAAAGCCCTGCACCCCAGGCACCCGCTGCGCGTAAGCGCAGAAACACCTATCGTAATCTCGCTATCGAGTTTTACGCCCGTAATTCATCTTCAGTGCTGGCCATCACCCGTCAGTACTGGCCCAACCAACCCTGGACGTCACAGCCCGAACTGGCGCGTATCCTCTCCCTCAAACTCGGGTGGCAGGTGGACTATCGCCCACTATCCAAACAACTCAGACGCGTCCATCGCTTCGACGATGCCGTGCGGCAACGCACCTTCCAACTCCTCGCCATGAAGGAACTTTATGCCCCGAATTTTTCGTGGGACGCATTTTGTATCCGATGGAATTCGCCAACCCCCCAAAAAGTCGTACCTTTGCACCCAAATAAATGACTATGAAAATGGAAGAATTATCGATTATTGATCAGCTGGCGCAGTTGCGGATTACGGCCTCCTCTCAAATCCCGCCGCATGAGTTCCTCTACACCTGGAATGGTACGCCGTGTTTTGCCAAAGGCGAGTTGGTGGCGGTCACCGGTAAAGCCAAATCCGGCAAGACCTACCTCAACTCCATCCTGATGGCAGCAGCAAGCGGTCAGTCTTTTCTGGGTCTCAAATGTCTGATAAACAGACCTTTATGCGTCCTCTGGATTGACACCGAACAAAGTGCCGACAGCACCTGCGAGATCCTCCGTGACCGTATCGGTGCGATGATTGGCGAGACGCCGAGTGAGAACCTCTATCACGTCTTTAACCTCCGTTCCGTTAACTGGCAGAACCGCCTTTTATGCGTCCTCTCGGCTATCGCCATCTGCAAACCCGACCTCGTCATCTTCGACGGCATACGCGATGTGGTAGGCGACATCAATAACTACGAGGAAGCGCAGAACCTCATCGGTCAACTCCTGCACGTTGCGTCCGACTATAAGACCTGTATCGTCTGTGTCCTCCACCAAAACAAAGCGGTGGAGGACAAGACCCTACGCGGCGCCTTGGGTACCGAACTGCAAAACAAGAGTTTTGAGACCTACGAGTGTTCCAAGAACTCCGACACCCGTATCTTCACCGTCAAGCAGACCGCCACGCGTAAGTACGATATGCCCGGTCGCATTGATTTCTGCCTCTCGCCTGATGGACTGCCTATCCCCTGCGAGGTACCTCAGGATCCCTCTTCGTCGGCTGCTCCGACCATAAGGTCGGAGAAACTCTCCTTCAACCCCGAATACCTCACACCAGACGGCAAAATCGACAAAACGCATTTGTTTCATTACATTTTGTCTGAAGGACGAAAAATGGCACTACCACAACTACGACAAGTGGTGATGAAAGTGGCTAATATCCAAAGTTTTAATTTTGCCTTCCGTGTCATAGAAGAGGCGCATACCGCAGGACTCATTCAAACCATCAAAGAAGGTACAGAAACATACTATCAATTAGTCACCTAAATAGCACTTTTTGACGAGGTTCCTGTTCGTTTAGTACTGTTAGCCCCCTTAAGGGGGGTAACGTACGTACTAAAGAACGAGAGAGGGAACCTGTCAACCGCCCTGAATAAAACAGCATCCATTTAGCCTCTATTCAGCGGTCATTTACGTTACCACATCGTTACCACTACGTAACGTCCGAGGTCCATTACAAACATCGTGCATTTTTGTCGCATCCTTGCGACAACATAGTATTAACCCTTAAAACCCTCTTCAACGAGTTAAGAGGCGCTCTCTAACCTCG
>ONND01000007.1:55568-205480 GCA_900319105.1 uncultured Bacteroidales bacterium
AACCGTCAACGGCAAGACCTTCGTCCAACGTTGTCCAGTCCGTTCAACCAAAGCCCCAACCCCGGCGCAGAACGCCGCCAAACAGCGTTTCGCCGCCATCGCCAAGCTCGTGACACAGATGCTGGCGGAGGGGGCCAAGAAAAGCAGAAAGCAACTGTGGAAAATAGCTACGCAAGCGTATGATGAAGCGAATCAGTAAAGAGGAGTTGGCGGAGCGGTTGGAGCGCGCGATCGGCGCAAAGGTCGGCATGGCTGGGCTGAACACCCTCCTGTACGGATGGAAGAAATTCCGGAAATACGGAGCCCGATACCTCGATGACGACTTAACGCGAGGGGAGTAGAATCACTTTTGCGCGGCCGATAAGTTGCGTACATCGCAGATTTTTAGTAATTTTGTCGTCGGAATTGAGAGATAAGATAATGAGTTTCCGGGGCGTTTATCGCTTCCTTCTCAGTCTCGGAAACTCAAAAAGGAAGGACTCTAATCCCACGCGTGTAAAAATACTTTGTTAATTACGTCCGGATCTTATCCGGACATTAACCTAAACCTTAACAACTATGGCTTTAATTAAACCCGGAGCGTCTTCCCGACGGAACGGGAAGAGCGGCCTCCGCCGGAGCGTCTTCCCGACGGAACGGGAAGAGCGGCCTCCGCCTAGAAGGGCTTTTATAATTTAATTTTTTATTAACTATGGCATTTATTAAACCTATGGCGCTCATCGAAAGTATGCGCAAGAAAGTGTGCATGCACAGCGATGTGTATTTCCGCACAAACAAGCAGACCGGCAAGACCTTCACCGGCAAGCTCTGCAACCCGTCGGACAAGGAACCGAGTGCCGCACAGATCGCCGCGAAAGCACGTTTCGCGAAGGTCGTCGCCGCTGTACGCGCTATCCTCGCCGACCCGACGGAGAAGGCCAAACTGCAGGCGGAGTACAAATCCCAAACCAAGATCGGTTCGCTCTTCGGCTACGCGATGCACAAGCTGAACGGCAACTACGACGAGAACGGCGACAAAATAGGAGGCTAATCATGACAAAGAAAGAGATTTTAAAAGTGGTGATCTCCGTGCTGATTGCGGCTCTCACAGCCTTGGCAGCGGGACTCGGATTGACGAGTTGCAACGTGACGCGGACGATCACGACGCGAAGCGAGGCTTGGCAGAAAGGCGACACCAACGTGGTCATCCAGACCAAGACCGTCGAGACCTACGACGCGAGCAAGAAACTGTGATCTTTGAAAGAACATAAACATAGATAAACTATGCAGAGCCGAGGATTATTGATCTGATGATATACTCGAGGATTACTAATCCGTAGCGATTATTGACCCGCAACGATTTTATCTATGTTTATTGCCGCGGGCGTTTGTACTCCGCAAGGAGTGTGGATTAGGGCGATGGAGCGGCATGGAAGCTTGCTTGCAAAGACGCTCAAGCGCACTAAGGCACAGCAGCCCGCAGGGCACAAACGACAAGGTGTTTTATATGTTTATGTTCGTAAAAAAAATTATTAACTAACCTAAACCCCCTCACGGCGTAGGGAAAAACGCCGAACAATCTATGGCAAAAGTAGGATGGAGTGCCGGAATTGATTATGTATCCGGCGCACTGAGTAAACCCAGTAAGAACGGACAGCACAGCTGTCAGAAAATGCTGCTAGTCAAGGCAGCCGTCAAGACTCGTTCGGAGGACCTCTCCAAGGTGGATGCCGATCAGGCAGCGTTCCTCGCCCAGAAGGACACCGCAGGTGGCAAGCGCACCATGAACGCCTATCTCTGGAGCCTCGAGTGCGCGACCTATGACGCTGCGCACCCGCGTAGCTAAAAGCCTACCCCCAACCCCTCCCTAAAAGGAGGGGCTTTTTCTTATCTCACATTCGTTCGAACGATTAATTTTGCGATTTTTCTTATCCTACGGAACGATTATTGATAATTTTCTTGCATAATTCAAAAAAAAGCTGTAAATTTGCAGCCGTTTTTATCGAGTGCGTATGCGCACGAGGAAAAAACGATCAACTTTGCCATTTTACGGCTTGCAAACGATTACAACTAAAATATGAAGAAATTTAACGAATACAAACGATTGGATTTGGCTGCGCTCAGCAAGGAGGTGCTGGCGCAATGGGAGGAAGAAAAACTGTTTGAAAAGAGCGTGAGTACCCGCGAGGGACATCCGCAGTTCTTGTTCTTCGAGGGTCCTCCTTCGGCAAACGGTATGCCGGGTATTCACCACGTCATGGCGCGTACCATCAAGGATACCTTCTGCCGCTTCAAGACGATGCAGGGTTATCAAGTGCGCCGAAAGGCGGGGTGGGACACCCACGGCCTGCCGGTGGAGTTAGGCGTAGAGAAAATGCTCGGTATCACCAAAGAGGATATCGGCAAGAAGATCTCCGTCGATGAATACAACGCCGCTTGCCGTCGCGAGGTGATGAAATATACCCGCGAATGGACGAACCTCACCAAGCAGATGGGCTACTGGGTCGATCTCGAGGATCCGTATATCACGTACGATAACAAGTATATCGAGACCCTGTGGTACCTGCTCAAGGAGCTGTACAAGAAAGGTTTCCTTTACAAGGGCTATACGATTCAGCCCTATTCACCGGCTGCCGGAACAGGTCTCTCGTCGCACGAGCTCAACCAACCCGGTTGCTACCGTGACGTCAAAGATCTGACGTGTACGGCTAAGTTCCACCTAAAAGATGGTCGTTATATCATCGCCTGGACGACCACCCCATGGACACTGCCTTCCAACACAGCTCTCTGTGTCGGACCGAAGATCGACTATGTAGCGGTAGAAACGCCCGCCGGCGACCATATTATCCTCGCGGAAGCGCGTCTGAGTGCTTATCAGAAAGATCTCTGCGGCGTGGACGAGGAAGGCAAGCCCCTGGAGCCCAAGATTGTTTGGCGCGGCAAAGGTGCTGACCTCGTCGGCCTCGAGTACGAACCCCTCTTCCCCTGGGTCAATCCGGGCGAAGGAGCATTCCGCGTCATTCCCGGAGACTACGTTACCACCGAAGATGGTACCGGTATCGTGCATATCGCGCCGACCTTCGGTGCTGACGATAAGAAAGTAGGTGACGCAGCCGGCGTGCCGGGGCTTTACATGCAGACCAAGAACTACGGTCCCCGTCCGATGGTGGATTTTACCGGTAAGTACTGGAAGATAGAAGACCTCGATGAGGAGTGGGTAAAAGCCAACGTCAATACCGAGTTGTACGGCAAGTATGCCGGTCGATGGGTGAAGAATGCCTATGACCCGCAGTTCACCGTTGACGGCAAGTACGACGAGGCTGCTGCATCGAAAGCGGAGTCGCTCGACCTGCACTTGTGTCTCGAGATGAAAAGTGACGGACGTCTCCTCCGTACGGAGAAACACGTTCACTCGTACCCCCATTGCTGGCGTACCGACAAACCCGTCATCTATTATCCGCTCGACAGTTGGTTTATCCAATCGACCAAGGCACGCGATGAGATGATCGCCCTCAACAAGACGATCAACTGGCAACCCGAATCGACCGGAACAGGACGTTTCGGTCAGTGGTTGAATAACCTCAATGACTGGAACCTCTCCCGTTCGCGTTATTGGGGAACGCCGCTGCCTATCTGGCGCACCGAAGATGGCGCCGAGGAGATCTGTATCGGTTCGATCGCAGAGTTGTTCGCAGAGATAGACAAATCCGTGAAGGCAGGCTTCATGCAGGCGAACCCTTGGCCCAAACATATCGTAGGCGACTATAGCAAGGCTAACTATGATCCTTCGGTTATTGATCTCCACCGTCCGTATGTGGACTCGATCATCCTTGTCTCCCCGTCCGGAAAGCCGATGAAGCGCGAACAGGACCTTATCGATGTATGGTTCGATTCGGGCGCAATGCCTTACGCACAGAACCACTATCCGTTTGAGCACGCCGACCTCCCGCGTACCGCTGACTTCATCTCGGAGGGTGTTGACCAGACCCGTGGATGGTTCTTTACGCTCCACGCGATCCACACCATGATAGAAGGAACCGTGGCCTACAAGAATGTCATCTCCAACGGTCTCGTCCTCGATAAGGTAGGCAATAAGATGTCCAAACGTCTGGGTAATGCCGTGGATCCGTTCGGTGCACTCGATACCTACGGAGCAGATGCTGTTCGGTGGTACATGATGACCAACTCGGCTCCGTGGGAGAACCTCAAGTTCGATCCCGAAGGTGTGGATGAGGTGCGCCGTAAGTTCTTCGGCACCCTCTATAACACCTATGGCTTCTTTGCCCTCTATGCCAACGTGGACGGGTGGTCGGGTGCGCCCGACTGCGCGAACAGCCATGCGGCGTTCTCCGAGATCGACAAATGGATCCTTTCCAAACTCAACTCGCTTATCAAAGAGGTTACCGAGGCGTATGAAGCGTATGAACCGACCAAAGCAGGACGTGCTATCTCGGATTTTGTACAAGACGACCTCTCTAACTGGTACGTTCGTCTCAACCGCAAACGTTTCTGGGGAGGCGAGATGAACACGGACAAACAAGCGGCTTACACAACTCTCTATACCTGTCTCAAGACCGTAGCGCAACTCATGGCTCCGAACGCTCCTTTCTATGCCGACCGTCTCTATCGTGACCTTACGGGCGAAACGGTACACCTCAGCACGTGGCCCAAGGCCGACGAGTCGCTCATTGACAAGACCCTCGAGCGTCAGATGTACCTCGCGCAGCAGGCAACCTCTACGATCCTCTCTCTCCGCAAACGCGCCGAGAAGAACGTTCGTCAGCCGTTGCAGAAAGCCGTCATCCCGACGCCCGACCAAGAGACGCAGCGTGCATTGATGCACGTCGCAGACCTCATCAAATCGGAGGTCAACGTCAAGGAACTGGTGATCGTGCCGGCAGAGCAATCGGAGATCCGTCTCGTCAAGAAGATCAAACCAAATTTCAAAGTGCTCGGTAAGAAAGTGGGTGCGAACATGAAAGCCTTGGCAGCTGCCATCAACGCTATGTCCCAAGACGACATCGCCCAAATGGAAAAAGAAGGTTCTTTTAACTTTCAACTTTCAACTTTCTCCTACACGTTAGTGCAGGAGGATGTAGAAATCCTGACCGAAGACATGCCGGGCTGGTTGGTAGCAAACAATGGTATTCTGACCATCGCTCTCGACATCGAACTGACGGACGAACTGATCGAAGAAGGTATCGCGCGTGAACTCATCAACCGCATCCAGAATCTCCGTAAGTCTTCCGGCCTCGAGATAACCGACCGCATTGAGATTGAACTCGAAGATCGTCCCGAGATCCACAACGCTGTCCTCCATTGCGGCGAATATATCGCTTCTCAGGTCCTGGCGACCAAACTCGAACTTTCAAACAGCGAAGCGCTCAAACTTTCAAACAGCGAAGCGCTTGAGATGGACGGCTATAACGTGAATATTAACATTCAAAAAGCATAACACAATGAAAAAGTTATTGTATGTGGCATTCATTGCCATCGTAGGCATATGCCTCGTTAGTTGTGAAAAAGGACAAAAAGAATTCTACCTCTCTGACCTCCAAGGAGAGTGGGTGGAAGATGGAACGACGCACCATGTGCGCTTTACCACAGAGGCGGCTGACGAACCCAACTATTTCTGGGGATGCGAATGGGGCGTTGATGATATCGAATATGAAGATCTGGTGTACCATGGTAATGGCTGGTTCAAGTACAACCTGAACGAGAAAAACCTCCTGGAGGTGCATATGATGGACTATGGCTGGGCAGATATCCCTAAACAGTACATCATGGTAACACTGACCAAATCGAAGATGACCTTCTATCCGAAGGACTTCAAGAAAGAAAAGAAAAACTTCACTAAACTATAAACGCTATGAAACGCGCATTCAAAATCATAGGCTGGACACTGTTGGGTCTGGTGCTGACGGTAGTGATCGTCGCTTGCGTGGCAATCTACATCGTCTTCACACCCGAGCGTCTGACGCCTATTGCCCGCCAGGCAGCTGCGCAGTACGTAACCTGCGAGCACGAGATCGGCGAAGTCGATTTGACTTTCTTCTCCACTTTCCCGTATTTCGGACTGTCGGTCAAGGATGTTTTGTTGGTCAATCCCAAGGAAGGCGCACAGAACGACACCCTCTTGTCCGTGCCCGAACTGGTAGCTTCCGTCAAACTGCTGGATGCTATTAACGGCGACATTTTTGTTAAGCGTTTTCGCCTCAACAAGGCTACAGCGAATGTGTTCATTGCGGCGGACGGTACCACCAATTTTGATGTGTTCGCACTGCCTCAGGATACTACGCCTAAACAGGAGGATACGATCCCGGGATGGCAACTGAAATCCATCGGTTGGGACGAGGACTTGGTAATAGACGCCCGCACATTGACCTTTGTGGACAACAAGGATACAATCACTGCATCGTTGTATAATACCAATCTTGTATTGGCAGGCTGGGAGAGAGATACCCTGCAGGGCGCTAAGCTGGACCTTGTCTCGGAGCAGGTCAATGCTTCTGTCAAGGGAGTGGAATATGCCAAGGATATGAAATTGAAGCTCCACTTGCCGGTGTTATACGGCTTGTCAGACGAGGGCAATCATCTCTACATGGAAGGCGTGGAACTGGCTGTTAATCAGTTTGGTTTGGCGCTGGACGGCGAAGTGAGCACACCCTGTTTCGCTTCTAATCAATATACGATGGACCTCAGCCTGAAGACCGGCGAATGGCAGATATCCGAGGTGCTGGCGTTGGTGCCTGATAAGTTCAAAGCTGCGCTGAGCGATCTCGCCGTGGACGGCCAGATCCGTTTGGAGGCTGCGGCGCAAGGCTGTTATGCTGATTCGATCCTTCCGGCTGTGCAAGCGCATGTTGTACTCAAGAATGGCGAAGGAGCATATAAACCTATCCCATACACGCTTCGTGATGTAACTCTGGACGCAACTGCAGACCTTCATATGAACAAAGGCGAGAAATCAACCGCGACAATCAAGACGCTCAAAGCCAAAACGAAAGAGTCGAGTATCGCCGCAGAAGGAAAAGTGGAGGACCTGTTGGGCAACTTGATAGCCAACCTTTCTCTGGCTCTGGATGCCAACCTGCCGGACTTCGCCTATTTCATGCCGGAGAAGATGACCCTCACCGGTACGGCGAAAGGAAAGGCCAAAGCGCGTGTACGACTCGATGACCTCAATCCGTTGCGTCTGGAGAAGAGCAAGGTAGAGGCGGACCTCACGCTGAAGGATATCCATTATGCGATGGATTCGATGGTAGTCGATCTGCCAAAGACCCAAGCACGTATCCAACTGCCGAACCCCCAACCCTCGCAGCCCAAACTCAAATGGGCGCGTATTGACTTGGAGACACAGCAGGTGGATGCCACAATGGCAATGCCGCTGATCGCTTCACTGAAAGCATCGAAGATCCAGCTGGAGGCAGGTAATGTGCTCTCCAATGATCCGGTTCTTCATGCCGGCTTGGCATTGCAGACGGAGCAACCGATAGGCGTACAGATGGATTCGATGGCAGTGACCTTAGCCGCTCCCAAACTGAAAGCATTTGTGGCCTACAACACCAAGGATACCACCGTCATGCCGGAGGTGCAGGCATCACTCGACTGCCAGGCGCTGAACGGCTATTTCAAGGATATCAAGGCCGATCTCCAGCCGACGCAGTTGGAAGCTTCGCTCAGCGGTAGCCGTAGCGACAAGAAGATACCGGTCGTACGCTCCAAACTGAATACACAAGGCTGCGCCGTGAACATCGGTCAGGAGTTAGCTGCTAAAACCGGAGTGTTAGCTTTAGAAGCCGCTTCGCGCTATACCGCCGACGGAGAGAACATACTGCTGCAACTCAACCCGCGCTTGAAAGTGAACCTCAAGAAAGGCGAGTTGTCCATCCCCGAGCGGTTACCCGAGATAGTGAAAATACCGTCTATCGAGTTCAGTTATTCGAACCGCGAGATGACGATCGAGAACTCCCGTGTAGAGTTAGGTCATTCGGATTTGAACCTGAAAGGAAACGTGCGCAATATCGGTCGGTGGTTCCGGCATGATTCCATCCTGATAGGCGAACTGGATATCGTCTCCGATCATTGCGACGCAAACCAGCTCTTAACATGGTTCAGCGCGGATAGCGGTTCGGAAGAGAAGCCTGCCGCAGAGGAAACAAAACTGGTAGAAAAGACTGTCGCTACCACTTCCCCTGAGGGGAAGACGGATGTGGTTCCCGAAAAAGAGCCGTTCCTTGTGCCTACCGATGTCGATCTCGCGCTCAATACGCATATCCGCGAGGTGGAGATCTTTGAGCAGGTAGCCAAAGACCTGAAGGGCGGACTCTATGTGAAAGACGGTAAACTGATCCTCGATGAGGTCGGTTTCATCTGCCATGCCGCCAAACTGCAGTTGACCGCTATCTATCGCACCCCGAGACGTAACCACCTCTATCTCGGACTCGACTATCATATGGTCGATGTGAAGATAGACGAGCTGCTGAAAATGATCCCGAATCTGAACGAGATGGTGCCGATGCTTAGTTCCTTCAAGGGCGAAGCGGATTTCCACCTGGCGGCTGAGACCTATCTCAATAGCCAGTACCAGCCGAAGATGAGTACCCTCCGCGGCGCGTCGTCGCTGACCGGAAAAGACCTCGTCGTGATGGATGGTGCTACTTTCTCCAAGATCAGCAAACTGCTGATGTTCAAGAAGAAGACGGAGAACAAGATCGATTCGCTCAATGCCGAGATCACCGTCTATAAGAATGAGATCGACGTCTATCCGCTCTGCGTTTCGATGGATAACTACATGGTCGCACTCGGCGGACGCCACCGCACGGACATGACCTTCGACTACGATATCAATGTGCTCAAACCGATCTACCTCGGCGTGCATGTAGGCGGAACGATGGACGACCTGCAGATCAAACTCGCGAAATGTAAGTTCGCTCAGGATTTCCGTCCGCATTGGTACCAGAAAGCCGATACCCAGTCCCTCGAACTGCGTCGTATGATCAAGGCTTCGATGGAGAAAAACGTACGTATTAAATCCGATAAAGATAAATCAGAACAATGAAAAAAATTCTTTTAGGTGTAGTTGCAATGACGCTACTTGCTTGTAATTCTTCCAACCCCCTGTTGGAGCAGCCGAATACGCCGTACGGTGTGCCGGCATTTGACAAAGTGAAATTGGAGCACTACCTTCCTGCTTTTGAGGCGGCTATCGCGCAGCAGAAGGCAGAGGTGGATGCCATCGTGAATAATGAAGCCGAACCGACGTTCGAGAATACGATTGTAGCTCTGGACCGCGCCGGCTTGTTGCTGGACCGCGTGAGCGGTGTGTTCTTCAACGTGCTGGAGGCGGACGGCAATGACGAGATGAACCAGATAGCCGAGCAGGTGAGCCCGATGCTCTCGGAGTTGAGCGACGGTATCATCCTCAACGACAAACTCTTCCAGCGCGTTAAGTTCGTCTATGACCAGCGCGACCAGCTTGGCCTCAACCCCGAGCAGATGCGTCTGGTGACGGAGACCTACAAGTCGTTCGCCAATAACGGCGCCAATCTGCCGGAGGATAAGAAAGAGCGACTCAAAGAGATCAATCAGGAACTGGGTCTGCTTTCTCTTAAGTTCGGCAATAATGTGGTAGCGGAGACCAATAACTGCCAGCGCTTCGTCACCGACGAGGCGGAGCTCAAAGGTCTGCCGGAGTCTGCTAAAGCAGCTGCAGCAGAAGAGGCAGCCGCGGCAGGACATCCCGGAGAGTGGCTCTTTACGCCCAAGCGCACCTCCTTCACGCCGGTACTCCAGTACTGCGAGAACCGCGAACTGCGCAAACAGCTCCTTATGGACTATACCACCCGCGCAAATCATGACAACGAGTTTGATAACAAAGCCGTCATCATCCGCGAGATGGAGCTCCGTATAGAGAAAGCCAAACTCTTCGGCTATGACAACCCTGCAGATTATATCCTGGCGGACTGCATGGCGAAGGATCATCAGACCGTGGACGCTTTCCTCGCTTCTGTTTGGACTCCCTCTCTGGAGGCTGCCAAACGTGAGGCGGCGGCTTTGCAGGAAGTGATGGATGCAGAGAAAATGGCGCAAGACCCGCATACCGATGATCAGGTGTTGCTACAACCTTGGGATTGGTGGTATTACGCCGAGAAACTGCGTAAAGCCAAATATGCGTTGGATGAGGAGCAGATCAAACCTTATTTTGAGCTCAACAATGTGCGCAAAGGTGCGTTCGGCGTAGCTACCAAACTGTACGGCCTGCAGTTCGAGAAACTGAACGACATGCCGGTTTATAACCCCGAGGTAGAGGTCTTCAAAGTGACCGATGCAGACGGTTCGTTTGTAGGTATTCTCTATACCGACTATTTCCCGCGTGCCGGTAAGCGTCCGGGCGCTTGGATGAATAATATCCTGCCGCAGTATATCGATGCAGAAGGAGTGGATCATCGTCCGGTGATTATCAATGTCGGTAACTTCAACAAGCCGACAGCCGGTAATCCTTCTCTCCTTTCCATGGATGATGTAGAGACCCTCTTCCATGAGTTCGGTCACGCTTTGCACGGCTTGCTCTCCAAAGCGCATTATAAATCGCTGAGCGGCACCAACACCCCGCGTGACTTTGTGGAACTGCCTTCGCAGTTTATGGAGAACTACGCTTACGAGCCCGAAGTGCTCAAGACCTATGCCTTCCATTACCAGACGGGTGAGCTGATCCCCGATAGCCTGATCGCGAAGATCAATGCGGCGGGTAAGTTCAACCAGGGTTTTGTGACAACGGAGTTGTTGAGCGCATCTATTCTCGATATGGATTTCCATGAGTTGACCACAGCCGAAGGACTGGACGTCAATGCGTTCGAGAAGCAGAGCCTCGAGAAGATGGGTATGATACCCGAGATCATCGTTCGCTATCGTCCTACTTTCTACAACCACATCTTCACTACGGGTTACGAAGCCGGTTATTATAGTTATACCTGGGCAGCCGTGCTCGACGCAGATGCGTTTGCTGCCTTCAAGGAGACGGGTAACCTCTTCGAGCCGGAGACCGCGGCACGCTTCCGTCACCTCTTGGAGCAGGGCGGTACGCGCGATGCGCAGGAACTCTATCTTGAGTTCCGCGGCAAAGCAGCTGACCCGGCTAACCTCTTGCGCCGCAAAGGATTCATCGAGTGAAACGACAAACACAAGTCATACTATACCACCTGTTGCCGATAGCCTTCTGGCTGTTGGCAGCGGTTGTGTGTGTGGTAACTTATCTCCTCTCTCCCTCCCTTGAGGGGAGGGAAGGGGTGGGGTTCTTCGCTCCGGCCGTTCTCTCGCTTCTCTCGGTGCGTCTTATCCACCGCATTCCGCGTTTGGGCGACTCTACGGAGCCCTCATTCCAAGTGGCGCTCTTGCTCGGCATAGCCTCTTATTGGCTGCCGTCCGTATTGTTTCTTATTCCGCCGATATGGATATACCTGATCTATCGGAATATCTTCTCTTTTCGTTCCATCACAGCTACGCTCATAGGGCTGGCGCTGGTAGCCGTATGGGCTGCTTTGGCGGTCTTCATGGGATGGCTGCCGAATGAATGGGCGGATTTCTTTGCATCAAAAAACGCCCTTGGGTGGATACCCGTAGGCGCTTTCTTAATCGCGTATATGGCTTCTACCATTGCACGACGAAACCTGCGTGTACGTTAATACCCGCTTGCGGCATAAAATAAGCTATGTCGCTATCTGTCCAGGTATCGTGATACACATAACCGTTGCTTTCATACTTCGCGTTGAAAAGATTATTTACTTGGCATTTAAGGGTAATGTCCGGGCATCTCTTGTATTTCTGCAGCGGTAATAGGTATTGCATATTCAGGTTGGTCACCGTATATGCTTTCAGCATGGCGTTCGGATCCTCGTTATTGGCGAGGAACTGCTTGCTGATGACAGTTGTCTGTATCTCTGCATTGAATCCTGCTGCGTGGAAGGAGAAGATATTTCCGGCAATCCAGTCGGGCGAGAAGGAGATGGTTCGCCATCTATTGCCGTCCTGCCATTTGTTACGGCTCCACGTCAGCGTGCCGCTCCAGCTGAACCATTTGGTCCAGTCCACACCGAACTGAAGCTCCGCACCGGTGCGGTATGATTTATCTACATTCTTCGTCAGGAAGATAGCGATGCTGTTAATCTCACCGGTGAGTATCAACTGGTCTTTGTAATCCATGAAATAGAGGTTCAGACCGATATGCCACGGGATGGCATAACCGCTTTTGGTCACACCCGCGGAAGTATAGTTATAGCCCAACTCGTAGTCGAATAGTTTCTCCGGTTTGGGCTGCGGCTCGCCTGCCTGCCAGTTGATGAAGTTCGACCGCGCCGGCTCACGGTTGGCTAACGCGAAGGTTGCCGACAGGCGGTGGCCGCTGTTGTCGTATGTCAGACCGGCTTTCGGGTTGAAGAAATGCCATGTGCGTTGCTCCTCGATGCCTACACGGCTGCCGGGGACGGTGCTGTTGTCATTATCGCCGTACATATGGTGGTGAACCAACCGGTACTGCAGATCGCCGTACAGACTCAGTTTTTCTTTCCCGCGGTGCAGTACCCGCCAGTTGGCTTTGGCGTAGATGTTGCCATCCAGTTTGTCGCCATAGCCGCGGTAGTACTCTGTGAAATTAGTGCCGTAGTTCTGGTCTATGTTGCCGTACGAGACACCGTTGTAGTTATTAAGCGCGATACCTGCTTGTACATCTACTTTCTCGTGGATGTATTTGGTGCTGAAGATACCTCCGTAGAAATGATTGCGCAGACCCTTTTGGGCGATACCCATAAGGTTCCATGTATCGAAGGTCTCCCAATAACCGGTGCCGAAAGTGTAGTGTCCTGTGGCGCTGAGGCTCCAGTGGAGGTTGAAGCGGTGCGTCACGTTCAGGTGCAAATGGTGCTGCTGGTAGTTGTCCGTCTCGTTGCGGTAGTACTGGGTGTTGCCGTTGGCATCGATGAAGGCGCCGGCGGTGTTCTGGCGTCGGTCTTTCTCTATTTCTTCGCGTGTCAGACCGTTCCAGGCGAGATAAGTCTTCTCTTTGCCGCCAAAGGAGAGCAGGTTGACTGCCGTCTTGCTGTTCTGCCATCCTATCTGCGCCTGGTAACTGAAGAGGTCGGAGAAAGCGCGGTCGATATATCCGTCGGAGTTCACCTTGCTGAAACGGCCGCCAACGTGCCATGCGCCTTTAGCACTGTTCTTGTCACCCCAATAAGCATCTATCTTTGCCATCTCGCGGAACGTGTTGTACATACCGCCGTTGAAACTCAACTCGGCGTGAACCGGCTGTGCCTTGTAGTCTGTAGGGATGGTGTTGTCCAGCGTGCTGATGTTGATGCTGGCGCCGAAACTGCTGCCGCCGTTGGCGCTGGTACCGATACCGCGTTGCACGTCCAGTTTGGTGATGGACGAACTGATGTCCGTCATGTTCACCCAGAAGACCGTCTGGCTCTCCGCATCGTTCAGCGGCACCTCATTGATAGTCATGTTGATACGCGTGTGATCGCTACCACGCACGCGGAAATAGGTGTAACCCACGCCCAGACCGTCATCGCTGGTGGTCACCAGCGAGGGAGTCTTCGTCAGCAGCATAGGCAGGTTCTGACCCGTGTTCTCGCGGTTCAGTTCTCGGTAACGAATTTCCTCCCTGCTCACAGTCGCCTGTTTCACGGGAGCGCTGATCACTACCTCTTGCAGATTGAAATCACTGGCGGACAAAGTGTCCGCGTTCTCCTGCGCACTCAGTTGCGCAATAGACATGAGCGCAAAAGCACCCATACAAATCAACCATGCATGGTTGATGTTAAAAGAATGTTTGTTCATTTTCTTTGGCAGCATTACCTGCCCAAGTTCTACGGGTGTAATCTCAGTAATCGCTGAAGCGAGAACACCCCGAATGATTAATACTATTAATTAGAAGCGATAACTGAACGATACGAACCATCCCCATTCCGCCATATAGCGGTAGGAGGCTCCGTTCTTTTTCGCTAAGTTGTTCAGTCCGAAGTCATATCCGGCCTGTAGTCGGTATCGGTCCCATTCGATACCGCCGCCCAAGCCCCACTGGGCATTGACGCGTGTGCGGTCTCGATCCATACGGTTGTAGCCCTCTACCGGAATACCCATGCTTTCGAGCCATTCTTTGGTACGCATAGGATCGTCCTCTTCTTCTTTGTGACTCAATGCAGTTTCCATATGTACATCCTCCGAGATACCTACATTGATCTGTAATCCCGTAAAGAAGAACAAGTTCAGTTGTTTCCATAGCGGAATCGTATAATAGACTCTTACCGGGACGGTCAGGTTATGCTCAAATACTGTATTCTTGATTATCTCCGTTTGTGTCGCTTCTATGCTCATCGAGCGCCAGTGCTGCTCGTTCTTACCATAGGTGAACGTGTAGAGCAGACCGGTCTGCAGGCTGAAATGCATAGGCAGAAGGAAGGTAAACGTGGCACCAAAGCGGAAACCGTCCAGATAGAGTTGCGGGTAGGATAGCTTGCGCGTACGTTGCGAATGTTGTACATATCCCGCCTCCAGACGGTATTCCACACCGAAATGGTAGGCCTCTTCCTCTACCCGCTTTTTCGTCGGGTCGAAGAAACTGTTGTCCGCTATCTGCAGATCGGGTCTCTTCTTCTGGTCGTCCGCGTACGCGCCTGCACATAGCGCGCACGCCAAAAATAATATGGAGATACGTTTTACCATATACTTACGCGGTTTTCAGGAGCGACATACAGCGGCGAGCTCTCCGTTACGTTCCATGCTTCGTACCAGGCGTTGATCTGCGGAAGGGCGCCGTTCACACGCCAGCGGCCTAAAGAGTGGGGGTCGCTCTTCGTGCGGTTCAGGATCTCCTCCGGACGGATGTTGCCTGCCCATACATTGGCGTAGGCTAAGAAGAAACGCTGCGCCGGAGTGAAGCCGTCGCGGGTCTGCAGACGCTTGTTGGCCGGCTTGGCTTCTTCGTTGAGCGTGAAGGCTAAGAAGGATACTTGTAATCCGCCGTGGTCTGCGATATTCTCGCCGAGCGTGAACGCACCGTTGGCATGTACGCCCGGAGCTACCTCAATCTTGTTGAAGGCTTCTTCCATTACCTTGGTGCGGGCGTCGAAGGCAGCCTTGTCCTCTGCCGTCCACCAGTTCACCATGTTGCCGTCTTTGTCGAACTGGCAACCCTGGTCGTCGAAGCCGTGAGTCATCTCATGACCGATAACGACACCGATAGCGCCGTAGTTGAACGCATCGTCTGCACTCATGTCGAAGAACGGGTATTGCAGAATACCTGCCGGGAAGCATATCTCGTTGCTCGACGGGTTGTAGTAGGCATTTACCGTCTGCGGCGTCATGTACCATTTCTTCTTATCTACCGGCTTGCCTAAGTAACTGAGGCTGTACTCTTGCTCGAACTTGGCGGCGCGTTGGAGGTTAGCGTAGTACGTATCTTCTGCATTGATATCCAGTTTGCTGTAGTCGCGCCACTCGTCCGGATAACCGATCTTGATCGTCATCGCGTTCAGTTTCTCCAGTGCTTTGGCTTTGGTCTCGTCGCTCATCCACGTCAGGTTCTCGATACGGATGCCCAAGGCTTTCTGCAGGTTATGTACCAGCGCGAGCATGCGTTCCTTATTCTCCTCGGGGAAATATTTCTTCACGTACATCTGACCCACTGCTTCGCCGAGCGTACCGTTCACGATACCTACGGCGCGTTTCCATAACGGACTCGGTTCTTCGCGACCCGAGAGTACCTTGCCGTAGAAATCAAACGAAGTCATGTATATCTCGGTGGTCAGATACGATGCTGCACCTTCGATCACTTGCCAGGTAAAGAGTGTCTTCAGGTCCTCCAGCGGTTCCTCTGCCAGCATCTTGCCTGCCTCCTGGAGATGCGGTTTCTGACCTACCGACAGACTGTCAATCGTTACGCCTAAAGCTTCGAAATAAACTTTCCAATCCACCTGCGGTACCAGTTCCTGCAGTTCGGCTATGCTCATCTTGTTGTAGTTGGCCTGCGGGTCGCGTAATTCCACATTGCTGTAGGCTGCCTTGGCCAGACGGGTCTCCAAACGCAGTACCGTTTGTGCGCGCTCGGCGCCGTCGGCAAAACCGAACAGACCGAACATCTTCTCTACATAAGCTACATAGGCGTTACGGATCTTCGTGGTCTGCTCGTCGTTGTCCAGATAATACTCCTTCTCGCCTAACGAGAAACCTGCCTGATACTCATTGAGGATATTCATCGAACTATTCATGGCATCGGCATCCACATACATCGCCCATAACTGGTAGTCCATCGCGGCGCCGAGTACTTTGGATAACTCCTCGCGAGTGCTGATTCCTGCGATTTCATCGAGAGTTTTCTGGACAGGTGCAATACCTTCCTGGTCACGGCGCGCGGTGTCCATCGCCAGGTTATACAGGTCGCCGATCTTCTGCGCTACTGTACCTTTGTACTTGGTACTTTGTCCCTTTGTACTTTCTGCGATCTCCTGAATCAGTCCGTTCACTTGCTCTAAATTGTTCAGACCCAATTTATCGAAACTGCCAAAACGGCTGTATTCCGGGGTTAAGGGGTTATTCGCCATCCATCCGCCGCAAGCGAACTGGTAGAAATCATCTTGAGCTACTGCGGTCGTATCCAGATTGGCAGGATCAATACCGGTCGTCTGCTGTTTGTTCGTACATGCTGTTGTCATAAGCGTAACTGCTGTCAATGCAAAAATAATTTTTTTCATATAATATCTATTTATAAATTCCTAATTTACAAACTACAAACGTTTGATTCCAATCAAACGATGGCTGTAGCCTCCCTGCTCGGCGGAATAGATACCCTGCGCGTCTAATGGCTCTACCTTGACGCGTCCCGAGCAATGGATCACGCGTTCCTTGTCGATGGCTATTCCTACGTGTGTGATGCGTTCCTCCCCTTCGTGGGAAAAGAAAACAAGGTCTCCTGCTTTGATCTTCTCAATACCGTTGACGATACGTCCCTGCTTCGCTTGCTCGGAGGCATTGCGGGGAAGAGACTTGCCAAAGAGACTCATCAGCACCTGCGTGAAGCCCGAGCAATCCATGCCCATCGCGTTCTTCCCGCCCCATAGATAGGGGATATTGAGGAAGAATCGTGCGGTCTGTAGCAGATGTGCCTCGTCCAAGGGCAGCGGACTCATGATCACCATGTTCGGGTCGATACGGAATCCTACGCCCAGGAGCTCGAAATGACCGGTCCTTACTTCTCTTCCTTCGTACTGGGTACATTGTACTTCGTACTTCGTTAACTTGGTCCCTGCCGTCAGGGGAATTGTCTGTCCGTTGTTCTCGCTTACGGCGTAGGTCATCGGGTAGGCGACTGTTGCAGCGGAAGCATAGGCTTTCTTATAGGCAGTATAGTCCTTGCCTTCGATTGGCGCGATCATCTTTGCGTCCACCCATCCTTCCGCTCCGTCGTTCGCCAACTGTACACGGTACCAACGGGGTTGTTCCTCGATAATAGTGCATAGTTCGCCGAAGAGCATCTGTGTCTCCTGCTCCGCTCCTTCCCGTGCCTCTGTCCGCACCGGTACCACACTATGTAGCGATATTCCTACCATACCTCCTGCGGGTGGTTGTTATCCGTGCGCGGATAGTCAATTGAGTAGTGCAGTCCGCGCGATTCTTTGCGCTCGAGCGCCTGACGGGTGATGAGGTAGCCTACATTGATCATGTTGCGCAACTCGCATATGTCCTTGGTGGCTTTCACCCGCCGGAACAGGTCCTCCGTCTCTTCGTAGAGCAGATCCAGTCGCTCCCAGGCGCGCCGCAGACGCATGTCCGAACGGACGATGCCTACATAGGTGGACATGATTTGTCCTACTTCTTTCACGTCCTGCGCAATCAGCACCCGCTCTTCGTTCGTCAGTGTTCCCTCGTCGTTCCATGCCGGGATTTTGTCGTTGAAATCGTAGTCTTCTATTACGCTGAGGCTGTGTTTGGCAGCTGCATCGGCATACACTACCGCCTCGATGAGCGAGTTGGATGCCAAACGGTTTCCTCCGTGTAATCCGGTACACGAGCACTCGCCTACAGCGTACAGACGGCGGATAGAGGACTGACCGTCCAGATCCACCTTGATACCGCCGCACATGTAATGCGCACACGGAGCTACCGGGATATAATCTTTCGTGATATCAATTCCGATACTGAGGCACTTGGCGTAGATATTCGGGAAATGATGCTTGGTCTCCTCCGGATCTTTATGCGTCACGTCCAGACATACATGGTCGATAGCGTGAATCTTCATCTCGTTATCGATGGCACGCGCTACGATATCGCGCGGAGCAAGGCTCAGACGCGGGTCGTATTTCTGCATGAACTCTTCTCCGTTCGGCAATCGTAAGATACCGCCGTACCCGCGCATGGCTTCTGTGATCAGATAGGCGGGATGCGTCTCTTTCGGGTTATACAGACTCGTCGGATGGAACTGGACGAACTCCATGTCTTTCACCTGTCCTTTGGCGCGATAGACCATGGCGATACCGTCGCCGGTGGCTATCTCGGGGTTCGTCGTCGTGGCATAGACAGCACCCGTACCACCGGTCGCCATCAGCGTGATGCGGCTCAGATAGGTGTCTATCTTCTGCGTCTCGGGATTCAGGATATACGCGCCGTAGCACTCGATATCCGGAGTGCGGCGGGTCACACGTACGCCTAAGTGGTGCTGCGTGATGATCTCTACCGCAAAATGATTCTCCAATACTTCGATATGGGGATTGTTCCGTACCGCTTCCATCAGTCCGCGTTGTATCTCGGCTCCCGTATCGTCCGCGTGGTGCAGAATACGGAATTCCGAGTGTCCGCCCTCGCGGTGCAGATCGAACTGACCGTCCTCTTTCTTGTCGAATTGTACCCCCCATTGAACCAACTCCTCAATACCTTTGGGCGCATTACGAACCACCTGCTCTACGGCCGCAGGATCGCTTAACCAGTCGCCGGCTACCATCGTGTCGTGGATATGCTTGTCGAAATCATCCACGAGCAGATTGGTCACAGAGGCAATGCCGCCTTGCGCTTTGGCCGTGTTAGCCTCCTCCAAGGTCGTCTTGCAGCATAAGGCTATCTTATACTGACCCGATCGCGCTACTTTGAGCGCAAAACTCATACCGGCAACACCGCCGCCGATAATCAGAAAATCGTACTTTCTTGTCATGATAAATCAATTCAGCCTGCAAAAGTACTGCTTTTTTTGCATATATGCAAGAAAAATTTGTATTTTGTTGCGTTATCGGGCTTTGCAGAGTGCAAAGACGCTGAATTTTGCACCTCGAAAAGACCGCATGGAGTGCAAACAGGCCTTCATGGTTTCCCCCGTGGTGATCAGATCGTCCACTAATAAGATATGCTTGTGATACATCTGCTCGGGATGGTTGACGGCGAACGCATCGGCTACATTCCTCTTGCGCTCGTCGCCGTCCTGCAGCGCTTGTTTGGGGGTGTTCCGTGTACGGGTCACATGAGTGGTGTCCACCGGAATACCGGTAATATCGCTTATTCCCCGTGCGATGTATTCCGATTGGTTGTAGCCGCGTTCACGGAGCCGTTTCGGATGAAGCGGCATAGGGATAATAACGTCGATTTCATCGAAGAAATTCTCATCTTTGCAGGCCAGAACAGCCTGCTGCGCCAAGTGGTATCCTATTTCCGGTTCGTCTGCATATTTCATGCGATGGATAACATGCTGGATAGGATGCTCTTTCTCGAAATACAGATAGGCCCATGCGCGCACCAGATGCATTGCTTTGCGGCCTACAGAAAGAGATGACGCATCGCTCAGCAGCGCCATCTCTGTTCCGTTATCCGCCGTCTCGTCCTGCTCGGTGCGGGGCAGACGGCGCAAACAATCCGTGCATATCCAATCGATATGCTCTGTAGCTATGTCCTGACGGCTGATATAACGGCCGCAGAAAGGACAGGTCCGAGGGTAGAACAAACTGGACAGGATGTCCATCAGCCTTTACGCTTCTTGCTGAAGATAAAACGCCAGATACGTCCGACTATGCTGAGGATCAGGTTCAGACTCTGCGTCGCACCCGCTACCTGATTGTTCAGTTCTATCGACTGCAGCTCTACATTATGCTTGGCCTCAATCATCTTTAGTGCCAGCTCCTCTTCTGTGCTGATCTCCGAATCCATCAGTTTGATGAACGGATGAACGAAAAGCGGCTTGCGGCATGCGATCACAACGGCGATAAGCAGGAGGTACAACACGCCCAGAATAAGCGCTGCAGCCCATAAAGGCATGTGGTTGGTCAGTGCATCGATGATGGCTACCGCGCCGAATGACAACAGCGCGAAAACCAGCAGCAAAACAATGAACATCAGCAGAAAAAGGCCTAACACTCGGCTGATGAGACGAATGAGCCGTAGCCTGCCTACTTCTCCTAACGACTGGCCGTACAAACTCACCTCCCTCTTGATTTGACCGATCACATCGTGGTCCATACTATGCCTCCTTTTCCTGTGTGACGCTTTCTACTTTGTCCTTCACTTGCTCGCAGAACTCCTGCGCGCGTTCCTTGACATCTTTCGCCAAGTCTTTGAGGTGCTCACGTGCTTCCTTGCCCGATTCCGGAGCCAGAAGCAATACGACGGCTGCGCCTGCTGCCACTCCGGCAGCAAACACGATCGACGATTTTAACAGATCTTTTAACATAATACGGGTATTTTTAGATTAGCCGACTACGCAGCCGTTCTTAACGGGAGCGGAGACGGTGGTTACTACGAGTTTGCCATCGGCGTCAACTGCCGATAAAATCATGCCCTGACTCTCGATACCCATCATCTTGCGGGGCGGGAAATTAGCGATGAAAAGGACTTGTTTGCCTACTAATACGGAGGGGTCCGGGTAACTCTGCGCAATACCGCTCAGAATCGTGCGACCGCCCATCCCGTCGTCTAATTTGAATTGCAACAGACGCTCGGATTTCTTCACCGGTGTGCACTCCAATACCGTCGCTACACGGATGTCATTTTTCTCGAATTCATCGAAAGAATTCGGCTCTTTGACGGGTTCCGGACGCCAGTTCTTGAGGGCTTCTGCCTGAGCGGCCTCTTCGTTCTCTTTCTTGATACGCGCCAAACGATCCAATTGGGCTTGAATAGCGCTGTCTTCGATCTTTTCAAAGAGCAGACTTACCTCACCCAATGCCTGACCTTCCGCCAGCAGATCGATACGGCCGAGATCTTCCCATCCGATCTTCTCGTCCAACTGCAGCATCTTCGATAATTTTTCCGATGAAAACGGCAAAAATGGCTCGAAAGCGATCGCTAAATTAGCGGCAATCTGCAGGGCGAGGTGCAATACCGTTGCGGTACGCTCCATATCCGTCTTGGCGAGTTTCCACGGCTCCGTGTCGGCGAGGTATTTGTTACCGATGCGGGCGAGGTTCATCGCCTCTTTCTGCGCGTCGCGGAATCGGAAGGATTCCAGTAACTGCTCCAGGGTCGCCTTCACGTTCTTGAATTCCTCTATCGTTGCCCGGTCGTACTCAGTCAGCGTACCGCATGCCGGTACCTTGCCTGCGAAATACTTGTTGGTCAGTACCAGCGCGCGGTTGACGAAATTGCCGTAGATAGCGACCAACTCATTGTTGTTACGCGCCTGGAAATCCGCCCAGGTGAAGTCGTTGTCCTTCGTCTCTGGCGCATTGGCGGTCAGTACATAACGCAGCACGTCCTGCTTGCCGGGGAAATCATCGAGATATTCGTTCAACCATACCGCCCAGTTGCGGGAGGTGGAGATCTTGTCGCCCTCGAGGTTCAGGAATTCGTTCGCGGGTACGTTATCCGGCAGGTTGTACCCCTGGGCCTTGAGCATGGCAGGGAAGACGATGCAGTGGAAAACGATGTTGTCTTTTCCGATGAAATGGATCATTCTTGTATCTTCCTGCTTCCACCATTTCTCCCAGTTGCCGTATTTCTCCGGCTGGGCGTTGCATAACTCTTTCGTGTTGGAGATATAGCCGATGGGGGCGTCAAACCATACGTACAGTACCTTTCCTTCGGCACCCTCTACCGGTACGGGAATACCCCAATCGAGATCACGCGTCACGGCGCGCGGCTTCAGACCGCCGTCTAACCAACTCTTGCATTGACCATATACGTTCGGCCGCCATTCCTTGTGTCCGTTCAGAATCCAGTCCTCCAGCCATGTCTGATACTTGTCAAGCGGCAGATACCAGTGCTTGGTCGCTTTCTTGGCTAAAGCATTACCCGTCTCGGCATTGTACGGATTGATCAGTTCGTCCGGCGAGAGCGTGGCCCCGCATTTCTCGCATTGGTCGCCATAGGCACCCATGCTGTGGCATCGCGGACACTCGCCGCGGATATTACGGTCCGTCAGGAAATGACCCGTCTCCGGATCGTAGAACTGCTCACTCGTCTCCTCTACAAACTGACCGGCATCGTACATCTTGCGGAAATAATCCGCGGCAAACTGATGATGGATCGCCGAGGTCGTACGAGAGTAGATATCGAAACTTACACCGAACTCCGCAAACGAACGCTTGATCAACTCATGATAGCGATCGACTACTTGCTGGGTCGTGATACCCTCTTTTCGGGCACGGATAGTAACGGGCACACCATGCTCGTCGCTTCCGCAAACAAACATTACTTCTTGTCCTTTCAGACGCAGATAGCGGGCGTAAATGTCCGCGGGTACATACACTCCGGCTAAGTGCCCGATATGAACCGGACCGTTCGCATAAGGGAGTGCTGCAGTGATTAAAGTGCGATTAAATGCCATATTTTGTGTAAAATTTATACTAAATATTAAAAAAATACATTATTTTCTTGCGTATGTCAAAAAAAAGCAGTACTTTTGCGGTGCAAAATCGGGTGCAAAGTTACAACAAAAAATCCGAATGTGCAAATAAAACGTGAAAAATACTAATATTTCAGTGAAAAAACTACAATCATATGGATTTCTTTTGCTCGCTATTCTGCTCTGCGGGACAGCGCATGCGAAGGTGAATCATTATGTCGGAGGCTATGCGCAGATAGGCGAGTGGTCCTTGCTGCCGTCTAAGAGTGACTATGCCGGGAGTGTGGGCGCTGCCGGTGGGGTGGGTTTCCTGTATGAGCTTCAGGCGGGTAAGAAATATCGCCCGACGCGTTTCTTGATGGATCTCGGAGTCGGTGCTGCCGGTGGAATGACTGCGTACATGCAGAGTAGCAGTAAGGTTGAGAAGCTCGAGAACCAGCATGACCTTATGAACCAGCTCTTCGATTATGTCTATGATATCCGTGATCGCAAGGATAAATATACCAACATCGCGGTCAATGTGCCGATCATGTTCGGTATCCAGTACAAGCGCTTCTACGCCCTCGCGGGTATGAAAGTATATGCCAATATCTATACCAAGTCCCATTCGAATGCGAATCTGACTACCTATGGCGATTATGTTGAGTTCGGGGAATTCCGCAATATGCCGGAGTACCAGTTCTTCGAGGACGAGAAAGTCAGTACGGCTACGAAGACCTCGTTCAATCTGGATCTGGATCTCAGTGTCGAGATCGGCGGCCGTCTGGGGAACGTCCTGTACGACGTAGGCTACGATGTGCCGAAATCGAGAATCGAGTATCGTCTCGCTGCCTTCATGGATTACGGTCTCTTGGATATCCATTCGAAGGGGACGAAGTCGGCGCTTAAACTGCCCGAGAGCTATGATATCAATCCTGAGTCGAAGAACTATATCTATCGTACCCGCACGATGGTCGATAACCTCGAGATGAATGATATCATGTCCACCAACGGCTTTGCCTCAGTGGTGAAGAATCTGGTGGTGGGAATTAAGTTTACCATCCTCTTCCAGCTGCCCGAACCGGGTCAGTGCGTCATCTGCCGCGATAACTACCGCAGCTCAGTTCGCACTTACACCGGTAGCCGGCGTGGCATGAAGTACGAGGAATAACTCGTCAGCGGTCACTTCACGGATATTACCCTCCCGGGTGACGGATATATGACCGGTCTCTTCCGATACGACAATGCAAGTTGTGGTATCGGTTTTTTCTGCTATACCCAGTGCGGCACGGTGACGCAGGCCGTAATGCTGCGGGATATTCTGGTTCTTGCTCACCGGTAAGATGCAGGCAGCGGCTACCATACGTCCGTCGCGGATGACCAGCGCACCGTCGTGCAGCGGCGTGTTCTTGAAGAAGATGTTCTCTATCAACCGGGCGGATACCCGGGCGTCTAACAGCTCTCCGGTGTCCACGATGTCTTTCAGACTATCCTCGCCGGCTATCACGATCAGTGCACCCGTCTTCGTGGAGGCCATATGACGGCATGCTTGTGTGATCTCTAAGATCTGCTGACGCGAGGCGGTCTCCTCTTCGGGGTTGTTACGTACGAAAAGCTTCCAGGATGAGAAACGCGAACCGATACGGTAGAAGAACATACGGATCTCTTCCTGGAAAATGACAATCAGCGCGATCGCACCTACTGAGATGATGCGGTCGAAGAGCGCACCCGTCAGATCCAGTTGGAAAACGAAACTCACGAGAAACCATACGATCAGAAACGCCAATATACCCCAGAACAAGTTCGCTGCTCCCGTACGACGCAGTAGACGGTACGTCTCGTATAGGATGAAGGCTACCAGCAGGATGTCAATCACATCCTTGAATCCAAAAGAAAAAGCTAAGATATGCATAATTGATTATACAATGTTATTATATCGCGCGTGGCGCGCGTGTCATGTGTGCGGAGAATAGTGGCTCCGTGCTCTAATGCGTATAACTGCAACGCCATCGTGGGCGTCAGGCTCGTTTCAGGAGTCAATCCCAAGGGCTTATATATCATCGATTTGCGACTGACCCCTACTAATATAGGACGCCCGTAGTCACGCAACCGGTCCATCTGACGAAGACACGCATAGTCTTTCTCTACGCTTCCGATGAAGCCGAACCCCGGATCGAGGATCAGATCCATATCGTTCATCTCCGGATGTTGCGAGGGTAACTCCAAATCGCCTCGCAAGGTCCATATATATGGTACGCCGTAGGTCCGTACAACCTCATACATCGCCTCGCTTCCGCCGGAGATGTCGTTGATCGTCAGCGGACCGAACTGCTCAATCGCTTTCCTCGCTATCTCGGCCCGGAACGTATCGACGGAAATCGGCACATCCGGCATCGCTCCGCGGATAGCCTCTAACGCCGGAGCTAATCGCTCCCATTCGTCTGCGCTATCAACGGGATCACTGCCCGGACGGGTCGAACAGGCACCTATATCAAGTATAGAGGCACCCCCCTCTATCGCTTCTTGAGCCCAAGAGACGATAGAGTCCGGACCGCTCAAACGAGAGGCGGCGTAAAAACTGTCCGGCGTCACATTGCCGATGGCCATAATCTGGATATCCATGGACCGTTTTTTGCTTTATGCGCTGCAAAATTAGTAAAAATTTCTCGAAAAATTGACGTTTTTGGGAGAAAAATGCATTTTTTTTTAATTTTTTAGCGAAAACATTAGAATGTTTCAGAAAAAATGTGTATCTTTGCAGGCTGAAACGTGTGCGCATACACATAAACATATCAAAAATATATGAAAAACGGTATTAAGTTTTTATTGATTGCTTCGGTAGCGATGGTCGCTATCTCGTGTCAGAAACGTGAGTTGAACACCCGCGTAAGTAATACGACAGGTTGGAATTATTTCGACCAGCGTACTACGAATTTTGAGGCGAACGAAGGAGTAGGTAACGTCAATCCGGTTGGTATGGTGCCTGTACAGGGTGGTACCTTCACAGTTGGTGAGAAGGATGAGTTTATTACTTCTCCGCGTAACAACGAGACGCGTAGCCTTACCGTTAGTTCGTTCTACATGGACAAGTATGAGGTGACGAACCTGAACTGGAATGAGTACCTCCATTGGTTGGAATTCGTCTTCGGTGCGGTGGCTCCGGAGTTGGTGGACAAAGCCCGTCCGGATCACACGGTTTGGCGTGAGGACCTGGCGTACAATGATCCTTATGAGGACAACTATTTCGAGCACCCCGCTTTCTCCTTCTATCCGGTGGTGGGCGTTACATGGGAGCAGGCTATGGCGTACTGCCAATGGCGTACCGACCGTGTCAACGAGATGGCGCTGATCAATGCCGGCGCTATCGTTGTGCCCCCGTTTGCTGATCTCCAGCCGACGGACGACGAGGCTTATAAAGATGAATGGGAGCAGCAAACAGGATACGAGATGTTCTCCTATGAGGAGGTTAGCCCCGAGGATCCCGAGCAAACGGTGACGATGTATCGCCCCAGCTACGAGTGGATTCGTGATAAGTTTGTCTTCAATACGGAGAAATACCTGATGGACGATTCCTATCAGCCCGAGTACGGACGTCATCCGAAATTGGATAGCTATGGTACCGAGCGTAAGGTCAATACTGCCGATGGTATTTTCGTTACCGGTTATCGTCTGCCGACGGAGACCGAGTGGGAGTTTGCCGCTTATGCCCCTGTGGCGGGTGAAGACGGCCTGACTGTAGAGGGTAAGATTTATCCTTGGTCGGGATACCATCCGCGCGATATGTCGAAGAAAAACCTCGGACAGATGCAGGCTAACTTCGTTCGCGGCCGTGGCGATATGATGGGTGTCAGCGGTGCCCTCAACGACCGTTATGTCATCACCAACCCGGTGGATGCGTTCGAGCCCAATGATTTCGGACTCTATAACATGGCGGGTAATGTTAACGAATGGGTGATGGATGTTTATCGTGAGACTACGTTCCAGGATGCTACGGAGTATAACTCCTATCGTGGTAATATCTTCAGCCGCCCGGTTCTTGATGAGAACGGTAAGTTCGGTATTGACTCTACCGGTGTTATTAAGATCACCTGGGGTAAGGACGACGATAAGCGTGACGTGCTCGATGGTGATTTCGCCAGCCTCCTCGATACCGATTATCCGCTCGATACAGTGGGCGTGGAGAACCTGACCGAGATCAAGAATGATCCGACCGATGTACTCGCTCCGCGTGTTACCAAGAAGAGCCGCGTGTATAAAGGTGGTTCGTGGGCGGATCGTATCTATTGGCTCAACCCCTCCAACCGTCGCTATCTCGACCAGGACAAGGCTTCCTCGAAGATCGGTTTCCGTTGTGCAATGTCCACGCTTGGCGACCAGATCCCCAGCGGCATGTAATAAAATGGTAAATCGTAAATAAATCGTACATCGTAAATCGTTAAATAGTAAATAATCATGAATTTTCCTAAAGATATTCGCTATACCAGCGAGCATGAATGGATTCGCGTAGAGGGTGATGAGGCTTATGTCGGCATCACGGACTATGCTCAGTCGGAATTAGGCGAGATCGTCTTCATCGATGTACCTACAGTAGGTGAAACGGTAGGCCAGGGTGAGGTCTTCGGCTCGGTAGAGGCCGTAAAGACCGTTAGCGACCTCAATATGCCGGTTACCGGCGAGGTCCTCGAACTCAATGAGGAACTCGACGCAGCGCCGGAACTGGTCAATAACGACCCGTATGGCAAGGGATGGATCATCAAGATCAGCGTCAAGGACGCTTCCGAGCTTGGCTCCCTCATGGATGCAGCTGCATACGAAGCGTCCCTCTAATCACGCCCACACGCGTATATAATAAGGAATAGGCACCTCCCCGCGAGGTGCCTTCCTTTTACATATTATATTATTTTCTACCCACACCCCGCATGGATTTTCGTCATTTTTCTCTTTTTTTTGATTACACCATACACTCTACACCGTACACCGTACACCTTTATCTATGTTTATGTTCTTATAAAAACTAACAAAAAAATCTTTGATTTTCTTGCATAATTCAAAAAAAAGCAGTACCTTTGCACCGGATTTTAAAATATCATAAAATATAGCAGATTTATCATACTACTTTATTTTAAGATAGATTACGAATATGTCAAAGAGTACACTTGGAAATAATTTACCGCGCAGAGCGGAGCGCAACTTACAGATAGTAGGTGAGCAAATCCGCCTGGCGCGTCTGCGCCGGGATCTGAGTATCGCGCAGATAGCGGAGCGGGCGAGTTGCAGCGAGTTGACCGTCATGCGCGTGGAGAAAGGCACCCCGACGGTGGCTATCGGTATATACTTGCGTATCCTGTTCGCGCTTGGGCTGGATGAGAGTATCTTGTTCCTTGCCAAAGATGACGAGATGGGACGCACGTTGCAGGATCTGGATTTGAAACATCGCCAAAGAGCATCTAAGAAATGAAGCACATACAAATCAATATGGACGCCAAGGGGTTCTCTCCGGCAAGGCCGGTAGGTACGCTTGGCTACGATACGATACGCGGCAATGCAGCGTACCAATGGGAGTACGATGCACAATGGCTGCATGATTACCGGCAGGTTTGGCTTAGCGGTGATTTGCAGAACGCAGGCGGATCGCAATATGGGACGGGACGTTTGTTTGGTTTTCTGCAGGATGCCATGCCGGATAGATGGGGCCGGAGGCTAATCGATAAGCGCGAGCGACTATTGGCATCGCAAGAAGGACGACCCGTGCGGCATCTGACGGATGTCGATTACCTCACGCAGATCGATGACACAACCCGCATGGGCGCTTTACGCTTACGCGAAGGCGAGCAATTATTAGGAACGCGCTTTGCGAATACCCCGGTGCCTCCTCTGGCGCATCTTCGTGAGTTCGTGGATATGGCGCAGGAGTATGAACGGCAGGATGAACAAGGCGGTACGGTGCGTGAGGAATGGTTGCTGAACTTATACAAGCAAGGTTCTTCTCTGGGAGGAGCTCGTCCGAAAGCGAACGTGCGAGATACAGATGGTTCTTTATGGATAGCTAAGATACCCTCTGTCAACGATGATTATGATGTAGCATTATGGGAGTTTTGGGCGCATCAGATGGCGAGTATTGCAGGCATCGAAGTGCCTCAGATGCGGTTGTTGACGCTACCGGGGCAGAAGTATCACACCCTGTTATCTAAGCGATTTGACAGAGAGGGCGAGCAACGGATTCATTTCGCGTCCGCGATGACGCTCTGCGGACTGCAAGACGGAGCAGATGCTACGACCGGGAATGGTTATCTGGATATCGTCGATGTGATTGTCGGGAATGCAGGATTTGTAGATCCGCAGGAGGCTTTGGAGCAGCTATACAGGCGTGTGGCGTTCTCTATATGTATTCATAACCACGATGATCATTTTCGTAACCACGGCTTCTTGCTAACGGAGAAAGGGTGGGTATGGTCTCCGGCTTACGACCTTAATCCGTCCGATTTTAGTACGCAAAGTTTGCTTGTCTCGCGCGATAGTAATGAGTCTTCTTTAGAGGTGTTATTAGCAGCCGCAGGAGACTACATGCTGAGTTCTGCCCAAGCTGAGAGGATTATTGGCGAGGTACGTGCAGCGATGGCCAATGCCCGCTCGGTAGCCCGCCGTTGCGGCATCTCCGATAGCGAAACGGAGCGCTTTTTTCTTACTTTCAACTCTAAACTTTAAACGTTAAACTTTCAACTTTCAACGGAAAATTCGTGGAATTTTCTTGCGTAATTCAAAAGTTTGAGTACCTTCGAGGGCACCGACACGGCAACAATGCCGTCCCACCTCGAAAGTACAGTCGCACCTTTGTGCTCATGCACAAGTCTTTTGTCATAAAAATTCAAATAAATTCGATTTTTACGCCAAAATCCTTGCGTATGTCAAACTTTTGTAGTACCTTTGCACCGGATTTTATAAAATACTATATAATAAATATTTGCTAATTTATAAAACAACATTTAATAAATATGGATAAGCAGGTACTGAAACAAGTCCTTTTGGACAATGCACAATTGGTGGCAAAAATAGAGGTACTTCCTCGTGATTACGACTTGGATGAGTCGGTGAATTATGTGTTTACCGGTGTACGTCGTGCCGGCAAGTCATATATGATGTATGCCATCATCAAGCAGTTGTTGCAGAACGGATTGTCCATTGAGGACATCCTTTATCTTAATTTTGAGGATGAGCGAATAGAAAACTTCACGGTTGCGGATTTTAACCTTCTTTTGGAGTGTCATCAAGAGATTTACGGCCGTAAACCGCGTATCTTCCTGGATGAGATGCAAAACATAGACGGATGGGAGAAGTTCGCGCGCCGTATGGCGGATAGCAAGGCGCATATATGCCTCACCGGTAGCAATGCCAAGATGCTGAGCAAGGAAGTAATGAGTACGCTTGGTGGGCGATTCATACCGAAAGATATCTATCCGTATAGTTTCAAAGAGTATCTAAACGCGATGCAGGTACCGTATAGCGAAAAAGCACTATTGTCCACTGCCGGAAGGGCGTTGTTCTTTCGGCAATACCGGGAGTATTTCTTCTGGGGCGGTATGCCGGAATCGGTAGGAATGAAGATCAAGCGCGACTACCTCAGCAGTACCTATCAGAAGATATATCTGAACGATATCGTCTCGCGCAATAAAATCAGCAATATTGGTGCTTTGCGACTGTTGATTAAGAAGATGGCAGAATCGGTGAAGCAGCCTGTCTCCTACAACCGGTTGAGTAATATCCTTTCGACTATAGGAGGTAAGATTTCCGTGCCGACCGTTCAGAGTTATATTACCCATACCGAAGATGCATGGTTTGTGTTGCGTCTGCGCAATATCGCAGGTGCCCTAACTGAAAAGGAAAGTATCTGCAAGTACTATTTCATTGATAACGGCTTCTTGAACCTCTTTTTGCTGGATGGTGAATCGTCCTTATTGGAGAACATGGTAGCGATAGAACTCTTCCGTCGTTTTGGTCATGACCCTGAGAACGATACGGTCTATTTCTATAATGCCGGAGAAGAAGTGGATTTCTATATTCCGGAAGCGGAATGGGCCATACAAGTGGCGTATAACTTATCCGAAGAAACTACTCGCCATTGCGAAGTGGCTGCGTTAACAAAGATTGTTAATGCACTACCATGCAAACGACGTACTATCATCACTTTCGACTCCAAAGACACCGTCACTGACGCCCACGGTGAGATAGAGGTCATTCCTTGTTGGGAGTGGTTGTTGCATTAGCAGAACCACACCCCACACTGTACACCGTACACTTTATCTATGTTTATTTTCTAAATTTATCACAACAGTACTATTGAGGCAAAATCTATCAAAAATACCAATTCGTAAATATCAGAAAATGAGCACTTTCTGAACATGATGTAAGGGGCATCTCGGAGTAATCTCGAAGGCATCCCGAGGGCAACGAGGGTGTAATGACTCAAAAAGCCGCCACGACAACCTCTGTGCACTTTTGTCGCATCCTTGCGACAAGCTCACACCTCGCATGGATTTTCGTCATTTTTTGTAAGCGTCAGCGCATTTTTGATTAACTAAAAATTTATCCCCTTAAAATGCACAATAAATGTTACAAAAACTACTTTTTTTGCATTTTTTTGCGGTTTTGTTTGTGTGATTGAATAATTTTTCGTAATTTTGCCGCGGATTTTATGCTTTTATAAACCGCACATATGCACACACGTAAATATATATTGACGATTTTTACTACTTTGACGGCCTTGCTGATGATGGTCGTTTCTCTCCCTGTATGTTCCCAAGAAATAGCTCTTCAGGATACCCTTTTGGTGAATGATTCTCTTGCGGTGGATACAATAGTTACTAATGATCCCGAGTGGTACGTAGCCCCTATGACGCACGACCTTACGCGCGCGCCTTTCCGTGCTCCGGCGGCTGCATGCCCTATTGATTCGGTACGTACGTTCAATGTGGACTCCGTGCTGGAGAGCGTCTCGGTCTATGAGTACGGCGATACGACGAGGACGATGATCTGGACGGTTAACCCGGACGGCACCCGCTACGGTTCCGGTCGTGAAGAGTCGGCTTCGACTGCGTCTTCTACGTACAAGGCTACCTACGCTTGGGATAAGACGACCAACGACTGGGCGGGTGTCTCCCGCGAGGAGCACTATTTCGCAGCAGGCAAGGATACGGCGTGGCTCGTTTATGCCTGGGTGAACAATGCCTGGGTGGTGAATACGAAATATACCTACGTCCGTGATGCTTTCGGTCGTGAGATAGAGTTCACTACCTATCAGCGCAATGCCGCTACCGGTGAACTAGCTTATTCGAAACAACGTATCCGTGAGTACAACGCCGCCGGAAAGACGACGCTGGATATTCAATATACTGCCCATAACGGCTCTGCATGGACAGCCGGCACGAAAGAGGTTTTGGCGTTTAACGCATCGAATTTGCAGACTCTCCATGAGAAATACACCTTGGCTAATAGCGATTGGACAGTAACCCTGCGCGAGATAAAAGGGTATGACGCAGCCAATAATAATGATTTGATTGAGAATTACGCTCTCCAGAATAACGTATGGAATGGAACGAAGAAAGAGGCGTACGTATTCGATAGCAGCAAGAAGAAAACCAGTTCGATTGTTTATACTTGGTCGAACAATGCATGGGTTAATTCCACCAAAGAAATATGGGAGTTCAACGGTCCGTCGAGCAAACAGACCCTCCATGAGAAATATAGCTGGGCAAATAGCGATTGGTCTATTACCCTTCAGGAGAATTCCGGCTATGATGCAGCCGGCAATAATAATGCCGTTGAGAACTATACGTACGCCAACGGCGTGAAGACTGGTTCTAAGAAAGAGGAGTATGTCTTTGTCGGAACCAAGAAAACAGAGACAGTTAGATATACATGGGTGGTAGCGTCAGCGGATTGGACGAGAAGTACTAAGGCTATCAATAACGTGGATGCAGCAGGCAATGTGGTTGAAATGGCAAATTATTTATGGGTCAATGATGCATGGAAGGGAAATGGTAACCGTGTGCTGAAGACCTATAATGATGCCAAAAAGGAAACCGAGCAAATTACGCAATCTTGGTCTACGGGTGTGGCTGCTTGGGTGAATTCTTCTCGCAAGACGACTGAATATTCAGGCGCAAAAACCACCCAAGAGGCTATCTATACATGGTCAACAGAGACAAATGATTGGGTGGGAACCTCTCGTAGCGACTGGCATTACAATGCCAAAGATCAGAACGATACTATTAAGACCTATACGAACAACGGCACCGAGTGGATTTATTCCAACCGCACGGTGAATACCTATAACGCAGCAGGTACGAATATCATGACCCATAAAGCTCAGTGGAATGGAGAAAAATGGGTGATGATCTCCATGACTCGCACGGATATATTGGACCATACAGTAGATGGAGTTCGTCAGACGCTGAATGCCTCGTGGAAATGTAGTGCAGACTCGGTGTGGATGGGTGTTAAAAAGGATACGGTATCCTATTCTGCAACAAATAAGAAATTGTATGAGGCTCATTTTACCTCATGGGCGAATAATGATTGGGTTCCTTCGTATAAGACAGAGTACGAATATGACAATGTAGATCGCTTGAAATCTGAGCAGCGCTTTGATTGGACGGGAACTGCATGGAAAGGCAACTATCGCAACGAATATGGATTTGATGAACAGGGACGTCAAAATATGACAGCTAGATACATCAGCTGGAGTACCACTACAAATAATTGGATTGGCTCTACCAAGACAGAACAAACCTATGATGAAAACGGCAGAGTAGCAGTTTCTGTTTCGTCTTTCTGGGGAACTGATACATGGCGTCCTGCATTTCGTTATGTATATACGTATGATGCATCGGGTCGGGAAATAGAACAAGTAACAGAAAACTATGCGAATGACGCGTGGTCTTATTTCAGAAAATACTCAAAAGAGTATAATGGGAATACGCAGACAAAAGACAATGAGTATAGATGGCTGAACGATCAATGGATGTATATTTCTCGTAACGAGTCTTATTATGATGAAGATGCACAAGCAAAACTCCGTCGCGAAATAATCGGATCATGGAATAGCAATACCGGTGCGCTTATCTCCTTTGCGGATAACTACTACTGCTATGCTTGCGATCCGAAATTGGCTTTTATCATCCGTTTCGAGAATGAGAACGGTGTTTTGCTGGAGTCCCAAGAGGTAAAGAACGGCGCTATGCCTGTCTATGGCGGCGAGAAACCGACCAAGGAGAATACGGCACAATATACCTATTCGTTTAAAGGCTGGGACAAGGACATTGTAGCGGCTACCGGTGATGCTACGTATGTAGCTATGTTCGATAGCATTGTCAATGCCTACCTCATCACTTTCAAGAACGGCGAAGAAGTACTCCAGAGCGAAGTGCTGGCGTATGGTAAAGTGCCGACGTATGACGGCGAGAAACCGGCTAAGCAGAGCAATGCACAATATACCTATTCGTTCAAGGGCTGGGATGCAGAGATTGTAGCGGTAACAGGTGAGGCTACCTATTCGGCTATGTTCGACAGCATCGTCAATACCTACTTCATTACCTTCAAGAACGGCGAGAGCATACTCCAAAGCACCGAGGTAGAGTACGGAGTGGCACCTGTTTATACAGGCGAGATGCCATCTCGTCCTGCAACCGCGCTGAATATACCTATGCCTTTAAGGGTTGGGATGCTGAGATTGTAGCGGTAACAGGTGAGGCTACGTATTCGGCTATGTTCGACAGCATCGTCAATACCTACCTCGTTACCTTTATCAATGGCGAGGATACGCTCCAGAGCGAGCGGGTGGCGTATGGTACGGAGCCGATCTATAATGGTCAAACTCCGACCAAGCCTGCCGATGAGCAGCACTCATATGTGTTCGCCGGCTGGGATGCGGAACTCGTAGCGGTAACAGGTGAAGCTACTTATACGGCTACGTTCACGGTAACGGAGAAGACATATGTCATTACTTGGCTCAATAACGACGGCTCGGAGATCGGCCGTGATACCTTGAAATACGGCGCAACGCCTACTCCGGCGGAGGCAACGAAAGAGAACACGGCGGAGTTTACCTATACCTTCACCGGGTGGGATAAGGCCATCGTTCCGGTGGCAGGCGATGCTACCTATACGGCGCAATACGATAGTGTCCGCAATAAATATACCATTACTTTCTATTTCGATGACGGCAAAACGGTAATAGAGACGATGGTAGTGGAGTACGGTCAGATGCCGGATCCGACCAAAACACCTTCCAAGATCGCGGAGGAGCATCACTACTATACTTTCAAGGGTTGGGAACCGGCTCTCGCACCTGTTACGGGTGACGCAAGTTACAAGGCGGTCTTTGATGTAGTTCCTCAGGAGTACCTCATTACTTTTAAGAACTACAATGGTATGGTGCTGCAGAAGAAGAACGTGGCGTATGGTACTATTCCGGAATATACAGGCGCAACGCCGACCAAACCGCGTACACAGCAGTATTCCTACACCTTCGCGGGCTGGTCTCCGGAATTGACCGAGGTATCCGGCGCGGCTACCTATACGGCGCGGTATGAGGAAGTACTGAACCAATACACCATTATCTTCGTCGATGAGGATGGCACGGAGTTGGAGCGCCAGGAGGTAGAGTATGGTAAGAAACCGGTCTATCAAGGTGAGACACCGGTAAAGGCGGAGGATGAGCAACACACCTATACCTTCGCAGGCTGGACACCGGCTATCGTAGCGGTAACGAAGAATGCCACCTATCGCGCTACCTATACGCCGCATGATAAGTCGCAAGGCCTCTGGGATGTACAGGATGGCGCAGCCACCTCCACCAAGGTCATTCGCAACGGCACCTTATATATAATACGCGCGGGTAAGACCTACACCACCGATGGTGTCCTGATAGAACAATAACGACAAATAACTGAATACTGACAACTGAATACTAACAATTTTATAGGTGTCTATCAATAAAATGAACAAAGAAATGAAGAAAACGACAAAGATAGTAACTCTAAATTTCATTGTCTCGTAATGTTTAACAGAGCTACATTGCGGTGTGGCTCGCAACATTAGAGACATATGAGTAAAAGTAGAAAAAGGATTCCTTCCGGCACATGGACCTTATGTAAATCCAGAAAGAAGGGGAAACAACTTAGTCATCGACGTTTTCGTAGATATGAGCACGTAGCAGTAGCCTCTAAAAGAGAAGATTCTCTACCATATCGTCAAATCGAACTGACATGTCCTTGGGACTTAGGAGGGGATGGGAAATGGTGCTATTGGGGAATTTTAGATGATGAAATGAAGCGTTACATGCGCAAGTAGAATCAGTAACAAAGCGCACGAATTTTAAATGATTCGCCGATTTATGACAACAAATAAACTAACAACAAAACAAACAACAATATGACAGAAAAAGAAGCAAAACAGGGAAAAGAAAATGCACTAAAGAAAGTGCTTAGCAGAACATGGGAGGCCGCTATGAGGCTGAGAGGAAATGTGGTTGTTAATGATGCAACATTGTTCCTTTGATGCGCTATCTCATAGATACAAATATCTTTGTATATTTGGCAACAGACCCTGAATTGTTGCACAAAGATGTACAAGCGATTATCCAAGATCCCGACAATGTCTTGTGCATGAGTATGGAATCAGTTAAGGAATTAATCGTCGCATATCGCCGCAAGGGACTATGGTCAAAGCGTTGGCATACGTCTGAGGATATTATAAACTCAATAAAAAACGAATACTTCATTGAAGTGCTGATGATTAAGGAAGAACATATGCGCACCTTTGCTCGGTTGGAAATTAACGAGGCGCAAGGACATACTGATCCTTCTGACCATATGATTATAGCTCATGCTCTTACTGAACATATGCCTATTATATCAAGCGATCGACTCTTTGCATTTTATAAAAAGCAAGGTTTAGATCTAATTTATAACGACAAATAACAATTATAACGATAGTAAAGAAAAGGAAAAAATTTATTTATGTTTATGTCTTTTGAGTGCTTAAACTCGCAGAGTTGCGGACTTTCCTTGGGGTCCTCGCAAATTTTAATTTGAGGGGAGAGCGAGAGCATCCGCGTAACTACCCATAAAACAAAGTTTTGTGGCGCTTACTAAGGATAGCTCGCGCGAGGGAGTTCACTCACAAGGAGTTTTAAGCAGCAAAGCACATAAGGAGCGAAGCTCAAAAGCAATCAAAAGTGTTTTATATGTTTTGTTTCTATCGGTTAGACAACACGCTGCATAGATTTTTGACATTTTTGATTAACTAAAAATAAAAGAAAAAATAAACAATTAACAATAATTATTAACCCTCAAAAAATTATTTAAAAAACAAGAAAACAAAAAAAACAATTTTTTATTAACGAAGCCTCAAGGCTTCAAAGTTTAACAAATTAAACAAAATTAATTTATTTTTTAATTTTTAATTAACAAAATTATGAAAAATCTTTATTCACTCGTGCTGATGGCAACAGCGTTGCTGATTGGCACAAACGTCTGGGCAACCACGCAGGCTGACATCCAGGATGTCTTCAACAACGGAGGAAACATCACGTTGACCTCCGACGTGGTTGTTACAAGCCCTCTTCAAATGTATGCTAAGAAAGCAGAGACAGGTAAAACCGTTAACCTCAATTTAGGTGGTTTCACAATTTCCAACCACGCAGATTTGGGACAGAAGGCTCTTATTGAACTCTACAAAGGAACGCTGAACATCACCAATGGACAGATTGCAACGACTGCAAACTGTGAAGCTATCAAGGTGTTTGGTGCCTACGAAGATGTGGCAAACTGGTCTATTCTTAACGTTGGCGCAGGCGTTACAGTATCTTCTACATATTCTGGAACTGCTACCTTAAAAGCTAACGCGATTTCCATTTTGGAATTCAAGGCAAGCTCCTGTACTTATATTAAGAAAGAATATGCAGGTCAAGAACTTAGTGATGAATATGGTTTTAATTCAGTAGATCCTAATGATTATAAGGTTACTTATTATGTCTACAAGGATACAGAAGGACAGGCACGGAAAAGTGCTACTGTTTCAGCTGGTAATGCTTTAGTAGATAATGGTACCATTGATTATTCTTCAACTTTTTACAAAGCAGGAACCACTGTATATAGTTTGAAGGATAGTAAAGGCCGTGGCCCGTATGAGTATGTTAAACTTTCTTCCGAGGCAGCAGCTTTTGGTGCAAATGTTAATATCTTAGAAGGTGCACTTGTTCATGGTGACAAATATGGTATTAAAATCAACGGTACTATTAAGGCTGATGGTATCAATGTACCGAAAGTTCATATAGCTAATGGTGCTGAAGTTAAAGCAGATGCAAATGCACCAGAGGCAACGGCTGTATATTCATCCGGTAATGGTGTATTCGTTATTGAGGGCAATGTTCATGGTTCCACCGGTGTATATGTAAAGGGTGGTTCTGTTACCGTTGAAGAAGGTGCGACTATCAAATCCGATAATACAGCTGGTGCTGGTATTTCGACAACGGGAAAAAGTTCCGGTATTGACGCAGGTGGTAATGCTATCGCTATTGAAGGCAACAATGCAGCTTACACAAGCGAAGGTATTAGCGTACAAATCAATGGTGGTGAAATCATTGCCGGTAAGGAAGGATACGCAGTTCAAAACCTGAACAATGAAGCAGCTCAATCCAATCCGAACGCTGTAACGATCTCCGGTGGTGAGTTCGAAGGTGGCGCAGCCGGTTGTGTTACCATTGACAATACGAAAGGTAATGTTGATGTAGAGTTGGAGGGTGGTACCTTCACAGGTAATATTGAGACTCTGATTGCTGCTACCGGTGATGAAGATAAAATCATTCAGGAGGTTGTAGCTCAAGAAGGTGGTCAAGCAACCGTTGTAATTGGTCAAAAAGAAGCTGGTGACGTAGTTGAGCAACCGGCTACTCCTCAAGAGAAGCAAGACTTTGTATTCGTTAACAATATGTCTAACGACATCGTTAAACTGGATGCTACTACTGCAAATATCGCAAAGACTCTTCCTACTGGCGAGACCGTAGTTAAATACCTCTCGCTGACCGGTACCGGTGCTTATACTTCTACCGTAACTGTTGAGGCTGGCAAGACTCTCAAAGTTGGTCAGATCGTTATGAATGCTAACGGCCGTCTGATCGTTGAGGCTGGTGCAACCCTCGTTGTAACCGGTTCTAATGGTATCTTCGCTGACAATGTTGAGAACCTCGTTCTGGAGACCGAAGAGGGTAACCACTCCAGCTTCCTCCTCCACCCGAGCGTAGCTAACAACCAACACCCGAAAGCAACTGTTCAGTTCGTTTCGAAATCGTACAATGTCTCTGCTACTGATTATAGAAACCAACGTTTTGGTATTCCAACGATTGGCGCAGTAGAGAGCATTACCGCAGAATACCAAGGATCTCCTGTACAGACTCGTATCTGGGGCTACTTCAATGGTAGTTGGGATGTTATTGGCGATTTGAATACTGGTTCTACCTTTGATGTTAGCAAACTGAACCAACCGTTTGCATATTATCAGATGAATAATAAGGCAGCGGATAAAGGTTCTGTTATTACTATGACAGGTAACTTAGTCGGTATTGCTGATCCTGAGTTGGAAGTAACTGCTAATAACTGGTCTACATTCACAAATAGCTTTATGGCAGACATGAATGCTGAGCAGATGATGTCCATGTTTGATGGTCATGACAATATTGATGCTACTCTGCAAACTTATACTCCGACAAGTGCTAATACTTTTGCTTGGTTCCCGTTCAACTATTCTGACGTTATCGTTGGTTCAGTGGTTCGTATTGAGCCGATGCAGGCATTCATCATTAAGAACAATGGTGCAGCTGATAAGCTGCAGATGAGCTACAAAAATATGGTATGGAATCCTATGTTCCCGAGTGAAGCAGTTATGGCTCCCCGTCGTGTAGTAGCTGCTTCTGATCTGACTACCGCTCGTGTTGAGGTTCGTAATGCAGCCGGTGTTTATGACTATGTAACGCTTTTGGCTGGTGACCAGTTCACAGCTGAGTATAACAATGGTTACGATGCAGAGAAAATCATGAATAACACCCTTGATCTCTACACCGTAGGTACAAAGAACCAAGCTACTCTGGCTACCGACGATCTGAACAACACCATTCTTGGTCTGAACTGCGTAGAGGCTGGTACATATACCATCAGTTTCTCCCATATCAACGGCGAAGAACTGACTCTTATTGACCACGCTACCGGCGCACAAGTTGCAATGGTTGAGGGCGCTACCTATGAGTTCACCGCAGAGGCTAACAGCACCAACGACTATCGTTTCGAGATCGTAAGTGCTGCTAAGATGCCGACTGCTATCGAGAACGCTGAGGCTGTTAAGAGCGCTAAGGGTATCTACACCATCACCGGTCAATACGTAGGTGAGATGAATGTATGGAATACGCTTCCTGCAGGTATCTACGTAGTTAACGGCGAGAAGCTCGTAAAATAAGTTTATTCATTAGTCAGTCCCTGTGCGTGAGCACGGGGCTGGCTAAGATATTTTAAGGCTATGAAAAAGATTTATTTAACTCCTGCAGTAGAGACCTTGGAAATAAACCCGATGGGAGTGTTGATGGAATCTAACACTGATCCTACGTCTGAACTACACTGGATGCCTGCAAGGAAAAATGATGTTTTTTTAATAAACAATTAAAATCAAAATTTCAAATATGAAAAAAATTATGTTATCGTTGCTGGCAATTGCCGCAACAATGAATGTGATGGCAGCTATCAATATTGATGCTAAAGCCAAAATCACTATTTCTGCTAGTGGAGCAGAATCTTCTTTGATCTTGATCCAATCATCTGATCTGAATGAAGGTTGGAATAACGGTTATTGCGGTGAGATCTATGACCTCAGCGAGTTCCCCTTGGCATTGTACGTACAATACGGAGGAAAGAATTATGCTTCGTTTGGTACCAAGGATTTGACTTCTAACGATATCGTATTGGCAGCTAAAGACAATGGCGCATCGGAGTACACGATTACCGTTTCCAATGCAACCAATACCACTCCGCTCAAGTTGATGTTTGGTGCGAAAGAGATTCCTTTTGAGGATGGTACTTACACGCTGACCGCTGCTGAGTTGGCTGCTGCTACAAAAGTTGCTTCTGCTGCTGTTAAGGGCATCTGCAACAACTATGACAAACTGCAGATCACAGGTTATGCTGGTGCGCAGCTTGAAGTGCTCAACTATGCAGACAAAGCTTCTGTGTTTACCGAGACAGTAGCCGGCGACAATGTAGAAATCGACCTCGAAACTAAAGGTTTGACTGCTAACACGCAATACTTCGTTAAGCTGACCCCTGCCGGTGAAACAGCTAAGGAGTATGTGATCAAGTACAAACCCGCAGTTACTCCTGCTAACCCCTAATTATTAGGGCCAAGCGTGCGTAGTCTTTGAATTAGCCCTGCCTCATGGCGTAAAACCGAGGCGATGACCTTTGACATATTGGATTACCGCAAAAATGCACTAAATTTGCATTTTGTTGCTTATTTATTTGCATATATCATTTTTTTGTTGTAATTTTGCAGCGCAAAATCAAAATGATGTATGCCGGAAAAGAAATCTAAAAGCAAAACAACTGAGGTACAGGATTTTGTGCCATCGGGTAAGTCAAGACGTGAGAAATTCAGTAACTATCTTATTGATATTTCTAAATATGTCATGACAGGTGTTGTAATAGCATCCTTGTTTAAAGATTTTAGCGACAATCGTCCAATGATTTACCTTGGAGGCTTATTTATTGCTTTCATGGCATTGGGCGCAGGTTTAGTATTAACAGATAAAAAGAAAGGAAAATAGTATGGGTGTTTATTTAGTAGCATTAACAGTTGGAGTTCCGTGTCTAGTATTCCTTCTGTATTGCCTCACTCCGAAAGGAAAGAGTTGGTTAAAGCATAATAATATGCTCTAATTTAATTCGAAAGCATCATTACTTTTCTCAGGCGTAGCACACACATCATGTGTTACGAATGTTTTAAGCGGTAATCTAATAAAACGGTTTACCGCTTTTTTGTCATATTCATTTATTATTCAAAGACCAAGCGCAAATCAACATCAATAATCCTACCAAAAGAAAGGATATATAATGTTGGGTAAAAAAGTTAACATATTATTATTAACCCTGCTGACGCTCCTCTCTACGGCGGTGTCCGCGGCTGTCAATACGCAGTATAATGCTACTGTGTGCGGCTCCGGTACATACCTCTTCGGTTGCAAGCAACTTACCTCTTCGGGCACGAAGACCAATACGCTCGGCGATAGTACGGTGACTCTTCACCTGCTCTTCGCTCCGCTGAAGGCTACCTCCTATACCGCCACGATAGAGCCCGGACAGACCTATCTGTTCGGTTGCCAGCAACTGACGGCGGATACGGTGACCTCCAATACCTTGCAGCAAGTCGGTTGCGGGTGCGATAGCACCGTGACCCTCACGCTCAAGGTGCAGGCTGCTCCGACGAAAGTGGTGGTAGGCTATACCGCTACTATCCAAAAGGGCGAGACATACCTCTTCGGATGTGCTACGTATGCTTCGGATACAACCGTTAGCGATACGCTGCATCTGACCTATACCGCTACTATCCAAAAGGGCGAGACATACCTCTTCGGATGTGCTACGTACGCTTCGGATACAACCGTTAGCGATACGTTGCATCTGGCGGGCAAGGATAGCATCGTTGTCCTGACGCTCAAGGTAGAGGAGACTCCTGTGGAGGTTAAGGTGCAGTACAGCTCGGAGATCACAACAGATGATACCTATCTGTTGGGGTGCAAGGCCTATCATTTCGCAGACCCCGGTTTGTATAAGCTGATGGATACGCTCCATCTCGCCGGCATAGATAGTATTACTATCGTGAACCTGACGGTTGCTGCCGGAGGTGGTGGACAAGCGGCTGTGACAGTAGCATATACGGCTACGATCGAGTATGGCCAGACCTACCTCTTCGGTTGCCAGCAGCTATCTGCAGCCGGTACGTATTACGATACAGTGCCGAGTCTCATGTTGATAGGTGATAGTGCTACGATCCTGACGCTCAAGGTAGAGTCTCCTGTTCTGCCGGATACGACGGTAGCTTATACGGCTACTATCAAGCAGGGTGAGACATACCTGTTCGGTTGCCAGCAGTTGACCGCAGCCGATACGTACAGGGATACGCTCCACTTGGCGGGTAAGGATAGTATTACCGTCCTGACGCTCAAGGTTTGCCAGCCGGATTCGAGTGAGTTGTCGCTCACGGTTTGTGATTCCATCACATGGAAGGGTACCAAGTATACCACCTCTGGTGACTATACCTTCGATACCTTGACCGTAGCCGGTTGTGATTCGGTAATCACGTTGCACCTGACGGTTAACCACTCTGATTCGAGTGAGTTGTCGCTCACGGTTTGTGATTCCATCACATGGAAGGGTACCAAGTATACCACCTCCGATTATACCTTTGATACGCTGACCGTAACCGGTTGTGATTCGGTTATCACGTTGCACCTGACGGTTAACCACTCGGGTTCGAGTGAAGTGACCCTTGCGGAATGTGATTCCATCACATGGAAGGGAACCAAGTATACCACCTCTGGTGACTATACCTTCGATACCTTGACCGTAACCGGTTGTGACTCGGTTATCACGTTGCACCTGACGATCTATCATTCTGAGTCGTCTACGGAAGTTGTTGATACCTGTAATATGTACACATGGCACGGCGTGCGTTATACTAAGACCGGTATTTATTATGATACCTTGCAGACCGTTCACGGCTGTGACTCGATCTGTAAGCTCGATCTGACCATTACTCTCCCGTATCAGGATACCCTGACACTCGAGCACTACTATGGCGATCGTGTTATCATGATCAACCGTCATGAGATTAACGCATTAGGATGGAAACTCGACTCGCTCGATCTGGATCATCCGGAGTACGTGAAATGGTATCGTATTAACGCACCTGGAGATACTACCTTCCTGGATAAAGGATATTATTATACCCTGACCAGCGGTGAACCGCTGCCGGCTGGTACCTATTACGCTGTGATAGATATCGAACCGACAGGCGGTGCTCGATGCGGCGGAAAGGGTGTTACGGAGGAATATACTGTCAAGGGTGCTGCGCCTGCTCCGGCTCTCATGCCGTCGCTTGCACGCCCGGGTCAGGATATCCGTATCGTCAACCTCAATCCGATGGTTCAGACGAACGTACGTATCTACTCCGCGGATGGTTTGGTACAAGGTAGTTATACCGTTTCCGGTGAGGAAAGCTATACCATCAAGGCTGCCGGCACTACCGGATTCTATCTCGTAGAGCTGTACAACGAAGGTATGAAATCAACATTACGTTACATCGTTAAATAAGGAGGGAGAAAACAATGAAAACTGTTAAATCAATTCTTATTGCAACGACTCTGATATGCGCTTCTGTTGTGTCGACGCTGTCGGCACAGCAGCAAGCACAGCCTGCGCAGAAACATGAGTTCAAACTGGCTATTGGCGACTCCGTCATGATTAAGCGCGAGTGCCAAAAGTATTGCACCGGTGAGACTCCTTCTACATGGGTTTGGGATAAAGTTCATACCGTACGTCAGTTGGGTACCAAGCGGTTCCCCGATGGTGTACTGTTGATGAATATCTATTCCTGGATGTGTGAGGACTGTTTGATTCCCGTGAACGGAAAAGCGGAAGAATCTGCTGCCAAAGCTGCTGAAGAGCAGAAGGGCGACAAAGCTGCTTTCGAAGGACAGTCTAAGGCGGAGCGTGACTCGATAGCCGACGCTGCCGAGAAGGCACGCCAAGCCGCCGCGGCTAAGAAAGCCGAGGAGGAAGCTGCTGCTGCCGCTGCTGCCGCTGCTACTGCTCCAAAGGAGGAAGAGAAAACTCCTGAGAAGCCCGCTACGGTGGAACCGGCTAAAGCGGATTCCGTGGCTCCTGCTCAGCAAACGCAGACTGCCAAAGGTGATTCCATTCACACCAAGCAGAACTTCAAGAAGAGCTATGATCGGTTCACGATCGGCGTTCGTGGAGGTGCTTCGGCACTCATGCATAATGCAGAGAAGGGAAAATGGACCTGCGGAGGTGACGTAGTGCTCGACCTGCAATATGCCCATTACTGGGCAAAAGACGGTCGTCCGGTTGATCTCGGTATCATCGTGGGACTCGGAATCGGATATCAGCAGAGCGGTTTGAAAACGGCATATGATTCTACGGGCTTCCAACGCCCCGATCCGTATGTCGCTACCGATAACATCAACTATACGGTAGTTGCGAAAGATGTGAAGGAAACCGACCGTCAATTGCAACTGGAGATCCCCTTGATGTTCTCGCTGATTCATGATAACGGACTCTTCTTTAACGTCGGTCCGAAACTCATGATGCCGGTTTACACCCCCTATAAGCAGTCGGTCAATAAGGAAGGAACCCAAATCTCGGCTTACTTCGAGAAAACCGGTATTACCATGGTGGACAACCCCGTTACGGGTCGTTATGATGGTCAACAGCCGGAAGAGAAAAATGGCATTCAATTTAATTTGAACCTCATGTTAACCGCTGAAATCGGTTACGAGTGGGTCCTCAAATCCGGCAACTCGCTTGGTTTGGGTGCGTACGCCAACTATGGATGGAACCTCACGTATAAGAATCAGACGAACTCTGAGGGCCTGTTTAACCTCACCGCGCCTACCGATATGAGTAAGGCGAATCTGGAAGTGCTGTCCGCTACCCATGCGTACGCAGACAAACTCAGCTTCTTTGATGTGGGTGTGAAACTGGCATACCATTTCAACTTCCCGAAGAAGAGATACTTTAAGGACGCTAAGTTGTTCTAATACGGTATGACGATATTATGTATCGAAACAAGTACATCGGTTTGTTCGGCCGCCATCTGTAAGGATGGCGTGCCGGCCAAGCAATGTATCCATTACGAAGGTAGCAACCATGCACGGTTGCTGCCTTTGTATATTGATGAGTTACTCCAGTATGCCCGCGAGAACGGACTTACTATCGACGCTGTGGCGCTATCCGAAGGACCGGGAAGCTATACCGGACTCCGTATCGGAACCAGTACGGCGAAAGGGCTCTGCTACGGGTTGAATGTACCCCTTATCCCCATCCCTACGCTGGACGTGCTCTGCGCAGCTGCCAAAAGAAGTCTGTCCTCTGTCAGTCCGCAGGACGGTCTGTGCTCTGTCAGTCCGCAGGACGGTCTGTGTTCTGTCAGCGAGCAAAGCGAGCGGTCTGTCAGCGCAGCGGTCTTTATCCCCATGATCGACGCCCGTCGCATGGAGGTCTATACGGCTATCTTTGATAGCGAGTCGAAAGTCGAAAGTCGAAAGTCGGAAGAAGAACGCGTGCGTGCAGTCGTGGTGGAGAATGAAGAGAGTCTGTACTCTGTCAGCGAAGCCGGTCTGTCAGCGCAGCGGTCTATATTTTACTTCGGCGACGGCGCAGCCAAATGTCAAGCCGTGCTGACGTCTCCCAACTGGCACTACCTGCCGAATATCGTTCCCGAAGCACAATACGTCGGACGATTAGCGGAACAAATCGCCGTACACTGTACGCCGTACACCGTACACCAACTCGCCTACTACGAGCCTTTCTATCTGAAAGAATTTATTGCAGCACCCAGTCATGTCAAAGGTTTAAATTAGAAGAAATAGAAGCCTGACCCTGCGTACTGGTAACGAAGTGGTAACGGGATTGAAGGCTGAATAAGGGCTGAATGAAGGTTAAAGATGCTTAGATTACTCAAACATATACATGTATCGCGGTTAATCATTTTGGGATTAGCCGTGACCTCACTTTCCTCTTGCTCTACCCAGAAAAACACATGGGCGACTCGTTCGTTCCATCAGACGAAAGTCAAATATAATATTCTCTATAACGGGAATATAGCTTACGAAGAAGGATTAAAAGCCATCCGTGATGCCAACAAGGATGACTATTCCCATATATTATCGCTCTATCCGGTTAGTAACCATCAGGCAGCGCAAGCGGCTACGTCCCAGATGGACAAGACCATAGAGAAATGCCGCAAATGTATCAAGTTACATTCTATCAAAACGAAACCCAAACGTAACCCCAAGAAAGCCAATGACCCGAAATACAAACTCTGGTTGCAATCGGAGGAGTTCAACGCGAACATGGGCTTGGCGTGGATCCGCTTAGGCGAGGCGGAATTCCATAAAGGCGATTTCTTGGGGGCTGTCAGTACGTTCAATTATATCATCAATCATTACCAGAACAACCCGGATATGATCGCGCAGAGCCAGTTGTGGATCGCGCGCGCTTATGCGGAGATGGGATGGCAATACGAGGCGGAAGATATGCTGCAGCGTGTACAGATCGACGCCCTGAGCAAGAAGCACGCACGCCTCTATTCGGCGGTCAAAGCAGATGTGTTGCTGCACGGACAGAGCTATCACGAGGCGATCCCCTTTATCAAGATCGCTATGCCTCACGAGAAACGCACGGTCTATCGTCCGCGCTTCGCCTATGTCTTAGGACAGCTGTATGAGAAAGAAGGGAAGCGAGACGATGCTATTCATGCCTTCAAATCGGTGGTACGCATGGCACCGCCGACAGAGATGGAGTTCAATGCCCGCATCCGCATGGCGGAGTTGGGAGGCAAAAACTCCCTCCGTAAGTTGCGCACGATGAGCAAGCAGTCGAAATACAAGGATAAGTTAGACCAGATCTACGGCGCAATGGGAAATATATACCTCGCTCAAGGCGATACCGCACACGCCTTGGAGATGTACCGGAAAGCCATTGCGGAAGCAACGCAAGCCGGTCCCGCCAAAGCAGCGGTTCTCGTCCGCGCGGGTGATATCTATTATGAGCAACGCGCGTACGCACAAGCGCAACCCTATTATCGCGAGGCGGTTACCATCCTGACCGCGGAGAACCCCGAATACGCACGTATCCAGAAGCGCTCGGAGGTGCTGGATGAACTGATCGTAGCGTACGAGCAAGCCCAGTTACAGGACTCGCTCCAACGGCTGGGACATATGACCGAAGAAGAGCAGCGCGCGATAGTGGATCGAATCATCGCTGATCTCATCGCGGCGGAGAAAGCGGATTCCACCAAGCAGGCGCAACAAGAGCGCGATGCCACGATAGCGGGACCTTCGCTGCGAAGCGTCGATACGCGGAACATGCTCGGCGGCGGTAATGCGCAGAAAGGCGAATGGTATTTCTACAACCCGCAACTGATCCAGCAAGGCAAGCAGGACTGGATCCGCAAATGGGGTAACCGCAAACTGGAGGATAACTGGAGAAGACAGAACAAGCAGGTGATTGTCAATGACGAAATGGCCGCTGCACCCAATGATGAAAACGGTGAATTATCCCCGGATAGCCTGACTCTCGACTCGACGGCGGTACAGCCGCAGAAGATAGAGACCGATGACCATAAGCCCGAGTATTACCTGCAGCAGATACCCCGTACGCCGCAGGACTATGCCGTGAGCGACAGTCTATGGCGTGAGGCGATGGTAGCGCTCTATTATATCTATCGCGATAAAGTGGAGGATGAAACCTTGGCGGAAGAGACCCTACGTGCCCTATCGGAGCGTTTCCCCGGACATCCTTGTCTGGCGGATATCTTAGAGGACTTGCGGTTGCGTGCGCTGCGCAATGACACCGCGTATATAGCCGGCATGCTGAAGATGTTGGCAGAGCAGGATTCGCTTTATGCCGCTACGTATGTCGCTTATACGAAAGGTCAGTATGCGACGGTGAAAACCAATAAGCAGTATGCCCAGAAGGAGTTCCCGCAAAGCAAACTCATCCCGCGCTTCCTCTTCCTCAACGCCGTTGCAGTGGCCCGTACGGAGGGACAGAAAGCCTTCATCGCAGAGTTGCAGGAACTGGTAGCCAACTACGGCGAGACGGAGTTAGGCGCGATGGCGAAAGATATGCTGGCGATGATGGGACAAGGAATGGAGAGCAAGAAAGGTGGCGCGACAGGCGACCTGGCGGAATTGCGCGGACAGACAACCGATGATACAGACCAGACGGACACATCGGATTCTACTCTGGTATGGAGCGAGGACCGCAAACAACCGTCTATTGTACTGCTGATCCTTCCGACTGCGGACGAAGAGGCACTCAATGAACTGCTCTATGAAGTGGCGTTGTTCAACTTCTCGCAGTTCCTCATCCGTGATTTCGATTTGCAGAAGATGCCTGTCTTCAAAGAGGGTTGTGCTTTGCGCGTCAGCGGCTTCGCCGACCTCGATGAAGCCGAGTGGTGGGTGGACTTGGTGAAGAAGAACAGCGACATGCAATTGGTGCTTGCCGGCGTGACGATACAAGCATTGGCAGAGGTCAACCTGCCGCTCGCACAAAAAAAGGATGGCCTCTAACCATCCTTTTGTCGGGAAGACGTGATTCGAACACGCGACCTCCGGTCCCCCAGACCGTTGCGCTACCGGGCTGCGCCACTTCCCGCGCTTTTCACGAAAGCGGGTGCAAAGTTACAGCTTTTTTTTGATATATGCAAATAAAATGACAAAAAAATTTTATATTGAGACATACGGATGTCAAATGAATGTCGCGGATAGCGAGGTCGTTGCGGCTATTATGCAGACCACAGACGCGGAGATGACAGAGCGTTGGGAGGATGCTGATATCATTCTGCTCAACACCTGCTCCATCCGCGATAACGCGGAGCAGAAAGTTGGTTCCCGCCTCCGCGAACTGAAAAGTCTTTTAGCGAAGCGGTCTGTCAGTGAAACGGTCTGTCAGGCCGCAGGGCCGGTCTGTCAGCGTAAGCGGTCTATTATAGGCGTCATCGGATGTATGGCGGAGCGAATGGGACAGGAGTTGATCGATGAGTATGGGGTGGATTTCGTAGCCGGTCCGGACGCTTATCTCGATATCCCTAATCTGCTGGCGCAATGCGAGGCGGGGCATAAGGCGATGAATGTGGAGTTGAGTACGACGGAGACTTACCGTCAGATCATCCCGGCGCGTATAGGCCGCTCGATAAGCGGGTTCGTGTCCATCATGCGTGGGTGTAATAATTTCTGCTCCTATTGCGTAGTGCCTTACACGCGCGGTCGCGAGCGAAGTCGTGACGTGGAGTCTATCCTTCAGGAGGTGCGTGATCTCCAGGCGAAAGGGTACAAAGAAGTGACCCTACTTGGTCAGAACGTCAATTCCTATCGCTACCAGCCAACAGCCAACAGCCAACAGCCAACAGCCGTTATTGATTTCGCCGACCTGCTGGAGATCGTAGCGGACGCGGTGCCGGATATGCGTATCCGCTTCACGACGAGCCATCCCAAAGATATGTCTGATAAGACCCTGGAGGCCATTAGCCGGCATAAGAACCTCTGTAAGTTCATTCATCTGGCGGTACAATCGGGTTCGAATCACGTCCTCAAACTCATGAACCGCAAATATACGCGGGAATGGTATCTGGATCGTATAGCCGCCATCCGGCGTATCTTACCTACCGCCGCCATCAGTACGGATATCTTCTGCGGGTTCCACGATGAGACGCTGGAGGATCATGCGCAGACGCTGAGTCTCATGCGCGAAGTGGGATTCGACTCCGCATTCATGTTCAAGTACTCGGAGCGGCCGGGGACGTATGCGCAGAAACATCTGCCGGATAACATACCGGAGGAAGAGAAGATCCGCCGCCTGAATGAGATCATCGCCCTGCAAAACCAGTTGTCTTTAGAATCGAACCAACGCGAGATAGGAAAGACCGTGGAAGTGCTTGTGGAGGGCTTCTCCAAACGCAGCCGAGAGGACATGTACGGAAGAACAGAACAGTACAAAACGGTAGTCTTTCCGAGAACGGATCAGAAGATAGGCGATCTGGTCCAAGTACAGGTTTTAGAGGCCTCTGCAGCTACGCTGAGAGGGAAAATAGTGTAAAAAATGACGCATTTTGAAGAAAAAACACATTTTTTTGCATAAAAATTTGGTCATATCAAATAAAAGCAGTACTTTTGTATCGAAAACAAATAAATTTTCATAGTTAAGGTTTAGGTTTAATGGCAATAGGAGGCTGTGAAGTTTCCTATTGTTTTTTAGACAAAAGATAGAATGGAAGATAAAAATTGTTTTTTAGACTCCCTCCCCATCCCGGATTTGACGGATGCAGAGGAGGTACGCAAGGCCATCCTTGCGAACGAAATATTGAATAAAAAATACTAAATATATTATGGCAGTAACGTACATGACCGAAGAAGGTCTGCAAAAATTAAAAGAGGAGCTCCAGCACTTGGAGACTGTAGAGCGCCCGCGTGTGATTGCCGCTATAGCGGAAGCCCGTGAGAAAGGCGACTTGAGTGAGAACGCGGAATATGATGCCGCCAAAGAAGAGCAGGGTGCTTTAGAGAGCAAGATTGCTCAGATCAAAACCCGTTTGATGGAGGCGCGTGTGCTCAACACCGATGATGTCAAGACGGATGAGGTTCAGATCCTGACCAAAGTGCGCGTACGCGTACGTAATACAGGTAAGGAGAAGACCTACCAGTTGGTAACCGAAGGTGAGGCTAATTCGCTGGAGGGTAAGATCTCCGTCACCACGCCGATCGCAAAAGGTCTGCTTGGCAAGAAAGTAGGCGAAGTAGCCCAAGTTCAAGTTCCCGCCGGATTGATGGAGTACGAGATCCTGGAAATCTCTCTCTAAATGGTAAATGGCAAATGGTAAATGGTAAATGACCAAATGGTAAATTGCTATGACTCTCTTTACGAAAATTATCAAGGGTGAGATCCCGAGTTATAAGGTAGCGGAGGACGAGAAGAACTATGCGTTCCTGGATATCAATCCGCTGACGAAGGGCCACACGCTGGTTATTCCGAAGTTGTCGGAGCCGGAGAGTGACTACTTGTTTGATCTGGAGGACGAGCAGTACGCGAGTCTGATGCGTTTTGCCAAACGGGTAGCGAAAGGTGTGAAGGCGGCTACGGGTTGTAAACGCGTAGGCGTAGCGGTATTAGGCATGGAGGTGAACCATGTTCATATTCATCTTATTCCGCTCAATTCGGAGAAAGATATGCTCTTCAGCAATCCGAAGCTCAGCCTGCCGGCAGAAGAGATGGCGATGATCGCCAACTCTATCGCCGAGGCCGTGGAGAAAAACTAAACGGTTAGTTCGCCATAGCGACCGCAGTGCGGGCCGCCAGACGGGCATTATTGAGTACCAGTTGGATATTCGCAGCCAGGCTGTCACCGCCCGTCAAATCTTTCACTTTGGCTAACAGGAAAGGTGTGCATTGTTTACCATGCACGCCTTTTTTGTCGGCTTCTGCGAGCGCTTGTTCGATAGCGGCATTGATGACATCCGCCGGCATGGAGAACTCCTCCGGAATAGGATTGGTCACTAACATACCGCCCTTGAGCCCACATTCGATCTTGGCTTTGAACGCTGCGGCTAATTCTTCGGGTGTGTCAATACGATAGTCCACGCCGAAACCGCTGTGACGGGTATAGAAAGCCGGTAACTCGTCTGTACCAAAACCGATGACGGGTACTCCTTTGGTCTCAAGATATTCGAGCGTCAGACCGAGGTCGAGGATGGACTTGGCTCCCGCGCAGATGACCATGACGGGCGTTTGCGCCAGTTCTTCGAGGTCGGCAGAGATATCGAAAGTCTGCTGTGCGCCGCGGTGTACGCCGCCGATACCGCCGGTTGCGAAGATCTTAATGCCTGCCATGGCGGCGATGATCATGGTGGTGGTAACCGTCGTAGCTCCGTCTTCCTGACGGGCGATGAGAACCGGAAGATCCCGACGCGAAGCCTTGGTGACCGCCTGACCTTTCTTACCCAGGTATTCGATTTCCTCCGGAGTGCATCCGGCTTTCAGTTTGCCGCCGATGATAGCGATGGTGGCGGGAACGGCGCCGTTGTCCCGGATCGTTTGTTCAACGCGCAGAGCCGTCTCTACGTTCTGCGGATAGGGCATACCGTGACTGATGATGGTGGATTCCAATGCCACGACGGGTTTGCCTGCTTTCAGTGCCTCTTGCACTTCCGGCGATATACTTAGATATTTATTCATTCTTAATTTATAATTTATAATTTACAATAGGATATTAGCAATATCAGGATTAACAGCTTTGGGGCTCATGAGTGCTGCCCGAGCGGCCATGAGTCCGTATTGGGCTGTTTGCGGGAAGTCGAGCCCTTTCGCGTAAGCATAGACGACTCCGGCGAGGAAAGCGTCTCCTGCTCCGGTGGTATTGACGATTTCGCCCGGAAGGGCGGGGTAGAGCCATTCTTCTGCGGCATTACGGCAATAGACGCCTTCTGCGCCGAGGGTGATATAGACATGTGCCGCTCCCTTGTCAAGAAGCGCCTGTGCCGCCTCGGCGTAAGTCTGGGCCTGGGTGATCGCCAGAGCCTCCTTGAGGTTGAGCTTGAGCGTGTGGAGGTACGGCAGTTTGGCTTTGGTCAGCGCATTGATGACGCGGAAAGCCTTGGTGGAACTGACTCCGTCGATGAAGAGCGGGGCGGTGACGTTCTCCATAAGCCAGCGGATGGCGTCCTCGGTGATATTCGTGTCTGCCACCACATAATCGGAGGTGTTGAGTTCACCGCTCCGTTTATCGAGCCATTCGGGCGTAATGGAACGAATAGCCTCCGTGTCCGCCACTGCCGCAATCATCTCGCCGCCGTGATTATTGATGCAGAGATAAACGCCGGAGCGAAGCGATGTGATTCGCTCGGATAGATGGACGTCAATACCTTGCTGAATACAATGGTCGTGCAGCAGACCGCCGAAGAGATCTCCGCCGAAGATCGTGAGCAATTGGGTCTTGGCTCCGAGCAACGATAAGTTATGCGCGATATTACGCGCTACACCGCCATAGCTGATGTCTATATGCCCGGGATTAGAGTCCGCCGCGATGAAGGCGTCGTTCAGCGCAGCCAGCAGATCGACATTCGCGCCACCGATAACAGAAACAAATGTGTCCATGGTACATCTCTTTTTCGGGTACAAAGGTACTGCTTTTTTTTGAATTGTGCAAGAAAAAAACGCAGTTTTGAGTAGAAAGTCGAAAGACAATAGACAAAAGACTACGAGTTAGAACTATAAAAAACAAAGAAGGATGTCTCCCGACATCCCAATCTTTTTACTTAACCTTAAATCTAATACCATGAAAAACACGGTGCAAAGGTACTGCTTTTTGGCGAACTGACCAAATATTTGAGCGAAAAAATGTTAAAAAACATATTTTTGTCAATCCCATTTGGCAAAAGAGGGGTAGTGGCGCGAATATACGATATTTTAGCCCTCATCTAATAAATCGGGTCTGCGCTCCCTGGTATGCTCGAGGGATTGCTCGTATTGCCATTCTTCGATCTTGGCTTGGTGCCCCGAGAGGAGAATCTCCGGTACTTTCCATCCCTTATAGTCTGCTGGGCGGGTATAGACACCGGCTTCGAGCAGGCCGTCTTGGAAGGAATCGTTAAGCGCCGACTCCACGTCGCCGAGTGCGCCCGGCAGGAGACGGACGATCGCGTCGGTCATCATAGCCGCCGGCATCTCTCCGCCGGTCAGTACAAAATCGCCGATGCTGTACTCCTTTGTGATAAAATGATCGCGCACGCGTTGGTCCACCCCCTTATAGTGGCCGCAAAGGATGATGATGTTCTCTTTGAGCGAGAGGGTGTTGGCGGCTTTTTGGTCAAAGCGTTCGCCGTCTGGGGCAGTGAAGATGATCTCGTCGTAATGGCGTTCAGCGGTCAGATGGGAGATGCAGCGGTCGATAGGCTCGATCTGCAGCACCATGCCGGCGCCGAAACCAAAGGCATAGTCATCTACCTTACGATGTTTGTCAAGTGTCCAGTCGCGGAGATTATGCACGTAGATTTCGCAAAGGCCTTTATCCTTCGCGCGTTGAATGATAGAATGGTTGAGAGGCGATTCTAACAATTCCGGGCAACAAGTGATAATATCGATTCGCATTTCTATCCGTTTAATGTTTTTATGCAATAAAAACCATTTTACTATTTAACCGATTAACGTGATGCAGTTACTCTAAGGCACCGGGTCGTAGCCGGAGCCGCCCCAGGGATGGCAACGGCAGATACGCTTGATACCCATCCAACCGCCTTTGAAAATACCATATTTGAGCACCGCTTCTACCATGTACTGGCTGCAGGTAGGTGTATAGCGGCACGACGGAGGCGTCAGCGGGGAGATGAAGAACCGGTAGAAATAGACAGGCAAAAGAAAAATATTGCGCAGCACTATTTTTATTCTATGTACCATTGGTTCATTTCCCATGTATCATTTATTTAGTCATTTGGTCATTGATCTTCCGGAGTGCTTTTATCACCGCTTTTTCGATGACGGAGTAGGGTTGAGGCTCCTTGTCCATATAATTGAAGGCGATTAATAGACCGCCCTGCGGGCTGACAGAAGACAGACCGCTATCGCTGATAGACCGCTTTGCTGACAGAATGTCTTGATGGAGACGGTACGCTTCCCTCATGAGCCGGCGGAGATGATTGCGCTGCACGGCATGCTTGAAGAGCGATTTGGGCGCCCAGACTAATACTTGGCTGTTAGGACTATTCGCTGGCATATACGTGACGCGCAGCGGCCACGACGTAAATCGCTTGCCTTGTTTGTATAACTGCGCTATGCGTTCTTGTCCGCATAGTTTATTCTGTTTCGGAAACGTATTCGCCATCCCTTCGTACATCGTACATCGCCCCTTTGTACATTTACTGGTTTTTATCCAGATAATCAGCGATAGCCATAGGCAGGGATGCAAACGCCTTACCCGGTCCTGCCTCTATATCCACGCGGTAGCCCGCCTCATCGAGCGCACGGATCGTGCCTTCGCCAAAAGCAGCGATGAGGGTCCTGCCTTGTTTCCAATTCGGGAAATTCTCATTGAGCGAGGTCACACCGGCAGGCGTGAAGAGAGCGATCATGTCATATTCGAACGGCATGTCCTGCGGCCACGGCGTTGTGACCGTGCGGTACATGATAGCCGGAGTCACTTCGACGCCGTTCTCGGCGAACATGTTGATCTGGTCCTTGGTATGGATATTGGAGAGTACCATGAGGTAGCGCTCGTTGGGGCGGCGGTGCATCGCCGGCAGGAGATCTTCGAACTTATTACCGGTCTCCGGGAAGAAGACCTTGCGCTTACGATAGTTGATGAATTTCTGCAGATACAGTCCTACTTGCTCGGAATTGCAGTAGTAGTGCATGGAGTCGGGTACATTGAGCCGCATCTCTTCGCACAAACGGAAATAATGCTCTGCGCCTAATTTGGAATTCAGAATGACCGCCGTATAGTCCATCGGGTTGATATGTTGCTGGCGGAACTCGCGCGCGGAGAGTCCTTCGATATGAATGAACTGATGAAAATCACACTGCACATCGAATTGCTCCTCCAGTCGGGAGTAGGGATTATGCGCCGTCTCAGGGCGCGGCTGCGAGAATAGAATTTTTATCATATACAAACTATCATTTTCGAAGATAAATAGAGTAATGCGCCGAACGGTACCACCTCCAGCGTTGCTATATACAGCAGCACATACAAGATGGCACTGAGCGAGCGGATATAGATACCCGCCATCCGGTACAGGCAAACGAGCACAAAAAGTGCGGCGATGATGCCTAATGCCCACAGGCTGAGTTCGGGACGGCCGATACGCATGAAAACCAGCAGGCACGGGTAAAGCACACAAGCTGTGATCGTAGCGAGGTCGCCGTATTGCTCATACACCGGCATGAAGCGGCGCGAGAGGGAGAAAGTATAGTCCAACAAGATGTTACAGAGCATCTTGAGCAGAATAAAAGCTAAAACCAATCCGCAGACAGCAGCAAAAGAGGCGAAACGGAAAGAGCCTCCTGCGTACTCACAGAGGCAGATAGCCATTGCGAGCGTGCCGATGCGGAAGATGGAGATAAGGAACTGGGCGGGCGTGTTGGTCGGTGCATCCTTGTAGGTGCGCTCTGTGCGCGCCAAGATAGAGACATGCGACTGGGAGATGATACCGGGTTGCATCACTTCGCTGAAGACCGCGCAGAGAAACAACAACAGCATCGTCCATCCGCACCAAGCTGCCGACATCGGGGAGATAATATGTGCTATTTGAGATAGGAGCATTCAGATGTCAGGATTCAGATTCCCAGATATAGAGTTTATCGCCGCGACGGATGAGACGGTCGGTCTTGAGCGAGAAGAACTCGCCTTTGTTCACGCACGAAGCCGGATTGCCGTGGGTATCCCGCAGGCCTTCCGCCTTGCACTCATAGACGCCGGTGGTCTCGCCGGTGATGAGGAGTTGTTGTCCTTCGCGGATAGCATCCACCGCCTCCACGACGAACTCAGCGACACTCAGGTTCTTGAAGAAATTAGTGCATTTGGCAGCGTATATCTTGGTCCGCGTTGCTTTATTGCCGTACGAGCGGGTCCATTCACCTAACCGCTGACCTTGATAATACCCATCCCAGAAACCGCGGTTGAAGACCCGGCTGAGCCGTTCGTTCCAGTCGGCTATCTTTGCCTCTATGCCGCATGGTTGTTCGCTTCCGGATGCGATCCGGTCGTCGGCGTACTCGCCTTTCTGCCAGGCTTCGACCGCCTCTTTGTAGCAACGGACGACCGTGTCCACGTATTCCGCTCCGCGTGCGCGGCCTTCGATCTTGAGCACCCGCACACCGGCATCGAGCATCTTGTTGAGGAAATGAATGGTCTTGAGGTCCTTGGGAGACATGATATATTGGTTGTCGATGTCGAGTTCGAGGTCCGAGGACTTGTCCTTGACCGTATAGCCGCGTCGGCACACCTGAACACATGCTCCTCTATTGGCGCTGAGGCCGTAGTTATTGAGGCTGAGGTAGCATTTGCCGCTGACCGCCATGCACAAAGCGCCATGGCAGAACATCTCAATACGGATCGGCTTGCCGCTACGACCGCATATATGTTGCTCCTGGATGTCGCGATAGATGGACGCTACCTGGTCCATGTTCAGCTCACGCGCCAGGACTACCACATCGGCAAACTGGGCATAGAACTTGAGCGCTTCGGTGTTGGCGATGTTGAGTTGGGTGGAGAGATGCACCTCCTGACCGATGGCGTTGGCATACTGCATGACAGCGATATCGGAAGCGATGACAGCGTCCACGCCTACGGCATGCGCCTTATCGACGATCTCGCGCATCAGCGGCAGGTCCTCCGGATACATGACCGTATTGACCGTGAGGTAGGTCTTGACGCCTGCTTTGCGGCAAGTGGCGACGATGGTCGCCATGTCGTCGGTCGTAAAATTGACCGAACTGCGGGCACGCATATTGAGATGTTCGATCCCGAAATAGACGCTGGTCGCACCGGCTTGGATAGCCGCTGCCAAACTCTCCCAGCACCCTACGGGAGCCATGATCTCGATATTTGCCATTGGGTCATTTACCATGTATCTTTATTCTGTCAGCGCAGCGGTCTTTATTAGGTACTCGGCTATTTGTACGGCATTCAATGCGGCACCTTTGCGGATCTGGTCGCTTACGCACCAGAAACTAAGGCCGTTCTCGTCGGTCAGGTCCTTGCGGATGCGGCCGATGAAGACTTCATCTTTGCCGCTGAGGAACAACGGCATGGGGTAGATCTTCTTGTCCGGCTCGTCCATGAGGACACAACCCTGTGCATTGGCGAAGGCTGTTTTGGCCTCCTCTACGCTGACGGGGCGCTCGGTCTCTACCCATACACTCTCGCTATGGGCGCGCAGCGAAGGGACGCGAACGCAGGTGGCGCTCACTTTGACATCCGAGTGCATGATCTTACGCGTCTCGTTGTACATCTTCATCTCCTCTTTGGTGTACCCGTTGTCAGTGAAGACATCGATATGCGGGATGACGTTGAAAGCCAACTGATAGGCGAACTTATCTACGGTAGCCGGTTCGCCGTTCAGCACCTGGCGGTACTGGGTCTCCAGTTCCTTCATCGCCTGTGCTCCGGCCCCTGAGGCCGCCTGATAGGTAGAGACATGCACACGGCGGATGTGGCTCAGGCGCTCTATCGCCTGCAGCGCCACCACCATCTGTATTGTTGTGCAATTCGGATTAGCGATGATGTTACGCGGACGCACCAAAGCATCCGAAGCATTCACTTCGGGAACCACTAATGGCACATCTTCGTCCATCCGAAAAGCCGATGAATTATCAATCATGATTGCGCCGAAGCGCGTGATATCCTCCGCATACGCACGTGACACGCCTGCGCCCGCGGAGACAAAAGCAATATCGACGCCCTTGAAAGCGTCGTCGTGTTGCAGCAGTTGAACGGTATATTCTTTGTTGCGGAAGAAATATGTCTTGCCGGCACTTCGTTCCGAACCGAATAGTCGTAGTTCGGAGACCGGGAATTGCCGCTGTTCAAGAACAGCAAGCAACTCCTGTCCGACGGCGCCTGATGCGCCAACGATAGCAATGACCATACTTATGCCAGAGCTACGATCGTGTCAGCCTCTGTCTCGTTGAAGGTCAGTTTGCCTTCGCGAGCGAGCCAACCGAGAGCCAAATAGAGCTCTTCATTTTTCAGTTTGGTAGCTTTCTTGATAGCTTTGATGCCCTGGGCACCATTCTGCAGTGCACCCCATACGAGGCCTGCATTCTCACCGATTTTGTTAATCATAACACCTTAAATTTTTAAATAAAAAGACTAATATAATTAGTTGTACATCGTCCCTTTGTACATTGTACATCGTTCCTTTGTACATTAACTTACTCTTCCCATTTCCTGAATATCAAGCAAGCGTTGTGACCTCCGAAGCCGAAGGTGTTGCTCAACGCATACTTAATGTCGCGCTTCTGCGCTTTGTCGAAAGTGAAGTTGATACGATAGTCGATGTTCTCGTCCAGATCCTCCGGGTCATGATTGATGGTCGGCGGGATGATCCCGTCCTTGAGCGCCATGATGCACGCGAGCGCTTCCACAGCACCTGTTGCGCCTATCAGGTGGCCCGTCATGGATTTGGTGGAGTCGAGGTTCATGTCATAGACATGCTCGCCAAAGACGCGTTGGATAGCCTTGATCTCCGTCACATCGCCAAGCGGCGTAGAGGTACCGTGGGTGTTGACATAATCCACGTCCTCCGGCTTGATACCTGCATCTTTGATGGCGAGCCGCATTACGCGTTCTGCTCCTTTTCCCTCGGGATCCGGCGCCGTCATATGATACGCATCCGACGTCATTCCTTCGCCGATAATCTCTGCGTAAATCTTCGCGCCGCGCGCTTTGGCATGCTCGTACTCCTCCATGATGAGGCAAGCCGCTCCTTCGCCTAAAACGAACCCGTCGCGCGATTTGGAGAAAGGCCGGCTGGCGGTATAAGGCGAGTCATTGCGCGTAGAGAGGGCATGGAGCGAGTTGAATCCGCCGATGCCGGTGTAGGTCACGTCTGCGTCTGCGCCGCCCGTGAGCAGCACATCGGCATGACCCAGACGAATCTGGTCGAACGCGGACCCTACGGCATGCGAAGACGAGGAGCAGGCGGTAGAAACCGAGAAACTCGGGCCGCCCAACCCGAAACGGATAGATATCTGGCCGGCAGCAATACTCGGAATAGCCTTCGGAATCATGAACGGGTTGAAGCGCGGCACACCGTCACCTTTCGCGAAATCAATGATCTCCTCTTCGGTGGACTGCAAACCGCCCATACCGCTACCCCAGATCACACCTACGCGGCTGCGATCCTCTTTCTCAAGATCCAAACCACTGTCGCGCAATGCTTCGTCGGCTACGCACACAGAGAATTGCGAATAGCGATCCATCTTGCGCGCCTCCTTGCGGTCGATGACTGCTGAAGGATCAAAACCCTTTACCTCACCGGCAAACTGGGTCTTGAATAAACTTGCATCAAAGGCCGTAATGGGGGCGATGCCGTTCTTGCCTGCTATTAATGCCGCCCATGTCTCAGGCGCTGAATTACCTACCGGTGTCAGTGCTCCGAGACCCGTTATAACAACTCGTCTTAACTCCATCTTTGAACAATCGTAATAAAATAGCATACGAGTTTACAGTATGCCCGTAAACTCGTATTCCTTTTGTGGATTTGAATTACTTCGTCGCATTCTCAACGTAAGCGATAGCATCACCTACGGTAGCAATCTTCTGCGTGTCCTCATCCGGAATAGAGATACCGAACTCTTTCTCAAACTCCATGATCATCTCTACTGTGTCCAGAGAATCTGCACCAAGATCCGTTTGGAAATTGGCATCGTTGGTTACTTGAGATTCCTCTACGCCAAGTTTATCAACGATGATTGCTTTTACTTTTGCTTCAATTTCTGCCATAATTGTTAATTTTTTAGATTAATCTATGTGTGTGTTTTATTAATATATTTATATTAATATATCCGCGCTTTACGGAAATTCGGCACAAAATTACTGCTTTTTTCTGATATACGCAAATATTTTTTATTATTTTTTGCTTTTGTCACCTAAAAATAGCATAATTTTACCTAAATAGGCACCACTCTTACTCATTTGGCACACCGGAATGCTGTCTCCGTCCAGATTTGCGATGCGTAGATGGTCGTATAATTTGTGGGTGTGACCGCCAATAATGACATCGATGCCGCGTGTGTGTGCCGCAAGGGTGGTGTCGCATAGATCTTCCGGTGCTTTACCAAACGTACCCATATGGCTCAGACAAACCACCACGTCGCAATCCTGCGCCCGTAAAGTGTCCGCCATAGCCTGGGCTACAGGGTAGGGATGGAGAAACCGAGCAGGCAGGAAATTCTTGTCGGCAATCAGTCCCTTCGGATCGCATCCCAAACCGAAAATACCTATTTTGAGTTGCCCTTTGCGAAGGATCGTGTAGGGTGGTACAAGTCCCTCGAGGGCGGTACCCGTAAAATCATAGTTCGCACAAACGAAGGGGAACTTGGCTAATTTCAGGATAGTGGCTAATGTGTCCAGACCGTTGTCAAACTCATGGTTGCCCAGCGTGGCTGCGTCGTATCCCATCTTGTTCATCGCGTCGATCTCCACGCGGCCTTTGTAGATGTTGAAATACGGTGTACCCTGACAAAAATCCCCGGCGTCCACCAGTAGCAGGTTTTTGTCCGCCTTGCGTTCTTGCTCAATCAACCCCATCCGGCGGGCATAGCCTCCCTGGTTATTGGACTTGGGCTCCACCTGCGAATGGGTGTCGTTGGTATGCAGGATAGTGAGGTGATCCGGTGTCGTGCAGGCTACTGCCATTACCGCCACCAAAAGATAGAAAAAGGAGTGCTTCATAGTATTTGTGTTATGAATAGTCAGTTGGTTAGAATCGTTTGCCGATCTCTTCGTCGGAGAGCAGTGAAACGATAGTCTTGCCGTTGGGTAGGCGGCGGTAGTTAGCCGTCTGTACCAGGCGAGTGAGGATATCCCGCATCTCTTCCTCAGTGAGGTTTTTGCCGTACGGGATAGCGGCATTGTTGGCAAGCGACATCGCTATCTGTTCGCGCCACTCGGCTTGGGTGTCTGCATCCCGGTCGCGTACTTGCAGGATGATGTCCTGGAGGATGGGGACGGCAGACATGTTCGCTATCTGCGCCGGAACGCCTTGGATCGAGTAACTGTCCGGACTTAACTGCTCGATGTCAAAACCGATGGCGCGCAGATCGCCGAGCATGGTGTTGACTAATACCATCTCGTCTTTGGGCAATGCCAGCACTTCCGGGAAAAGCAGTTGTTGCATCGCGCCCTGCATGTGCTTGAGCTGCTCGATGAATTGTGCGTAGAGCACGGCTATGTGAGCCCGGTGCTGGTTGATGAACACCAGTCCGTTTGCGGTTGGAGCCAGGATATACTTGCCGCCGTACTGCCATAGCGGACAGGTCTCGGCATCGGCAAGGCTCAGGATACCCGGATCGCTTGGTTGAGCCGGATGAGTCTGTATGTTAGGCAGCCCCTCGTATAGGTCCTCCCAGTTCCTCGGCGCTCTGTCCGGATAGATAGCTCCGCGGGTATGGAAAGGGTTGTAAGTGGGATCTACCGTGACCTGTGGCTGACTGACTGGCTTGGAACTCGGCTGCGGAAAATCCAACGGGTCAGGATTCTCGAAATCAATCGTCGGCGCCAGACTGAACTTACCCAAAGCCTCCCGGACGGATGCCATGAGGATCTGGAAGATCGTCTGCTCGTCGGCAAACTTAATCTCCGTCTTCGTCGGGTGGATATTGACGTCTATCGCCTCCGGGTTGATGTCGAAATAGATAAAGAATGAAGGCTGGTACTCGCCGGTAAGCATGCCCGAATAGGCGGTCAAGACGGCTTTCTGGAAATACGGATGGCGCATGTAACGACCGTTGACGAAGAAATACTGTTCCGCTTTCTTGGTCGCATTCTCCGGCTTGATGACAAACCCGTGGATGTTAACCATCTCCGTTTCCGTATTGATATCCACGAAGGCGGAGGTATAGACATTCCGTTTGGGGTTGCCGAAAATAGCCTCGATACGCTGTTTCTCGGTGCCTGCCGGCAGTTCCAATAGGATCTCGTCGTTGTGAACAAAGGTGAAATTGACCTTGGGATAGACGAGTACTATATGGTAGAACTCCGTCAGCAGGTTGCGTAACTCAGTCTGGTCGGTCTTGAGGAACTTACGCCGAACCGGCACGTTAAAAAAGAGGTTGCTGACCTTGATGTTGGTGCCTACCGGACAACTGCAAACCTCTTGCCGAACGACGTCCGAACCGTGGATCTCAATCAGCGTTCCTGTCTCATCTTCGGCGCGGCGGGTGGTCATCTCCACTTGCGCTACGGCGCATATACTGGCTAACGCTTCGCCGCGGAAACCCATCGTGCGCAGCGAGAAGAGGTCCTGTGCTTCTCGGATCTTACTGGTGGCATGGCGTTCGAAAGCCAGACGGGCGTCCATCTCACTCATGCCACAACCGTCATCTATCACCTGCAACAGCGTGCGTCCGGCATCGCGAACGATCACCTGCACGCGGTGGGCACCCGCGTCCAAGCTGTTCTCCACCAGTTCTTTGAGGCAGGAGGCAGGGCGTTGAATAACCTCGCCTGCCGCGATCTGGTTGGCTACACTGTCCGGTAATAAATGAATGAGGTCCATCTCCTTATTTATAATATATAATAGAAGGCAAACAACAGCAATCCCAAAAGAACCAGCCAAAAAGTCAGTTTGGATTGCTTTTTCTTCCGCAACTCGGTCATGTTCTTCTCATGCTCCTCGCGGAAAGCCCCGCGACGAAGACGCGCAAGTTTTTTATCCTTGCGCGCCTCCTTTTCCTCGTCGAAGTAAATGGGGCGATAGTCCCACTCACGGGGTTTATTTACTTTCGGAAATAATACCGACATTATTTAACGATTGCCTGGAACTCAGCATCCTCGGCAAACTTAGCGAACTCGATATCCTCAGCTGCGCGCTCTTTGAACGCTGCATCTTGAGCGATAGCCGATTTCAGGTTTGCATAAACGGCTGCTTTGTCGTTCGTGCGAGCGCCAACGATAGCTTTGAGGTAAGCGGTGGTAGCGTTCGGCTCTTTTACGTTATTCAGCGTCTGGCGAGCGGCTGCATAGTCCTCGTTGAGGATCTGCTGAACAGCGGCGTTGTTGGTAGCGCTGTTGCCATAAGCTTTCTTAGCTGCCTCATAGTCACCCTTCTTCGTGTACAGGGTACCCATAGCGGCGTTAAGATTAGCGCTGGTACCGGCTGCTTTACCCAGGTACTCTTCTGCCTTGGCGAGATCGTTGTCTGCCATAGCAGCTACACCTGCGTTGTAGTTCACGTCAGGATCGTTCGGCTGGATCTCCAATGCTTTTGCATAGCAACGACGAGCCTCTGCAATGTTGTTGTCTGCGAAATAGAGCTCGCCCATACCGTTCCATGCGCGGTAGTCGTTGTAGAGCTCAGCAGCCTTCTGATAGATAGCCATCTTCTCTGCCTTGTCGTTGGTCAGCGTAGCTGCGTAGAGCAACTCCTCAACGCTCAGCTGGGCAGGATCGTTCTTCGCCAGAGCCGAGATCTCTTCGTCGCTCTTACCAATCAGGTCTGTGGTCAGGATAAGACGGCTGCGGCGGAGCGCCGGCAGAATCTCCTCGGCAATGTTCTTATATACAGCGCTCAGGTTCTTGATCTGTGCCTCGCGCTCCTCAGGATCGTTGTACATCTTCAGCACGCGCAATACGAGGTCTTTGTCCTGGATATTGCTCTGCTCCATAGCAGCCTGGAAACCTTCCCAGTCCTCAGCGGTGATGTTACCCTCTACTTCGTTCGATACTTTGTTCTTCTTCAGATCTTTCTTCAGGAAATCCTGAGCGGCTTTCTGACGGTTCTTTGCCAGCTTCTCGTTGAGGTCCATGCCGCCATCCGGGGAAGCGTAACCGCTGATCTCAATCTTGTTGATAGCTTTCTTCTCATCTGCCTGAGCGTCCTTGATAGCTGCCTGCAGAGCCTTCATCTCATCCGATTTGGTCTCGGAAGAACGAACGGTTGCCTGCTGGATGAGGAACATGATGTCTGCCTCGGTCAGCTCCTGGATGATACGTTGGAACTTGTCCGGAGTTGCAGCCAACTCATTGTCTTGAGCCTCTGCCAGCTCGTCTGTAACGAGGATTCCGTCAGCGATTTTTACATCAGGGATCTCAATAACTTTCTTGCCTACGCGAGCCTCGAAGCGCAGATAGAGCTCCGATTGACGCATTTCAGGAACATAAGTGAACGAGCAGTGTTGTGTGTACTTACCGCCGTTCTTGTAATTAACGGTCTTACCGTTCTCTTTTGCCTTCTCACCTACGTAGGTAACAGGCTCTGCAAGTGCCTCCTGGCCCTGGTACTTGAGCACCGGAGTAACAACCAGCACACCTTTCTTCGCAAATTTCTTTGCAGGGAAAGTACCGGTAATGTCTGCATCCACCTTGTCGCCTACCTTGGTCAGCGGGTTCGGATTAACGGTGATTTGATCGGGTTCCGGCAACGATTTGTTGCACGATGCCAGCAATGCTACTGCAGCAATGAGGCTAAGAAATAAACCTTTCTTCATATGCATATAAAATTGTTTAATTAATAAATTATTGCAATTTGGGCACAAAGGTACAGCTTTTTTTTGAATTATGCAAGAATTTCGAAAAAAAAATGCATTTATTATATAAATATTTGCATATATAAAATATTTGTAGTAATTTTGCGTGCTATTTCGAAAAATTTAATGATAAAATATAATTACTATGTCTAAAGTAACTGTTGTAGGCGCAGGAAACGTAGGTGCTACGTGCGCGAATGTTCTGGCAGTCAATGAAGTTGCCAATGAAGTATGTCTGATTGATATCAAGGAGGGCTTTGCAGAGGGTAAGGCGATGGATATCATGCAAACGGCGCAGCTGATGGGCTTCGACACCGTTGTGGAGGGTGTAACGAATGATTATAGCAAGACTTCCGGTTCGGATGTTGTGATCATTACTTCCGGTCTTCCCCGTAAGCCCGGTATGACCCGCGAGGAGTTGATCGGTGTGAACGCAGGTATTGTTAAGTCAGTTTGTGACCAAGTGTTGAAATATAGCCCGAATGCTATTCTTGTGGTCGTTTCGAACCCGATGGATACCATGGCTTATCTAACGTTGCATGCACTTAAGTTGCCGCGCAACCGCGTGATCGGTATGGGTGGCGCGCTCGATAGCGCACGTCTGAAATATTTCTTGAGCCAGGCGCTGAAGTGCAATGCTAACGACGTGGACGGTTTCGTGATCGGTGGGCACGGTGACACGACCATGATCCCGTTGACAAGCTACACAACCTACAAGGGTATCAATGTGTCCGAGTTCCTCTCGAAAGAAGAGTTGGAGAACGTGGTTAAATCGACGATGGTAGGCGGTGCTACCCTGACTGGCCTGCTCGGTACATCCGCTTGGATGGCTCCGGGTGCTGCCGCTGCTTCGGTGGCTGAGGCGATCATCAAGGACCAGAAGAAGATGATCCCTTGCTCCGCTGCCCTCGAAGGCGAGTACGGCATGAAGGACATCACCATCGGTGTGCCTTGTATCATCGGTAAGAACGGTATCGAGAAGATTCTGGAGCTCAATATCAGTGACGAGGAGCGCCAGAAACTGCATGAGAGCGAGGCAGCCGTTCGTAAAACAACCGCTATCCTTAAAGAACTTAACGTCCTCTAACAATGGATCTTTTTGAAAAATGTGACCATTTTGAGACCCTCAAACAAGTTCGTAAATTAGGTATTTATCCCTATTTTCACGAACTTGAGAGTCGTCAGGCACCGGTGGTCCGGATGGAAAACCACCGGGTCATCATGCTCGGTAGTAACAACTATCTCGGCTTCACGGAGAACGAGGCAGTCATCAAGGCAGGTCACGAAGCACTCGATAAATACGGAACAGGTGTCAGCGGTAGCCGTTTCTTGAACGGCACGCTGGACCTGCATCTGCAGTTGGAAAAGGAGATTGCTGAGTTTACGGGATATGAAGAGTGTATGACGGTCTCCACTGGTTTCCAGACGAATCTTGCCATCATTTCCGCGATCGCAGGCAAGGATGACTATATCCTCAACGACCGTGAGAACCACGCTTCTATCTATGACGCTTGCCGTCTGAGTTATGCAAAGGTGCTCCGTTACCGTCATTCGGACATGGAGGATCTCGAGCGTCAACTCAAATCTATCCCGGAGAATGCCGGCAAACTGATCATCACGGATGGCGTCTTCTCCATGCGCGGCGATATATGCAAACTGCCGCAGATATGCAAGTTGGCGGAGAAGTACGGAGCGCGTGTGATGGTGGACGATGCGCACGGTTTCGGTGTGCTCGGTCCCGGCGGACGCGGTACAGCAGCCCATTTCGGCTTGACCGATAAGGTGGACATCACTATGCTGACCTTCTCCAAGTCCCTGGCTTCTATCGGCGGATGTATGTTGACGAGCCATCGCGTAGCCGACTGGCTGCGTCATGTGAGCCGGCCGTTCATCTTCTCTGCTTCCATCACGCCTTGCTCGGCAGCTACTGCTCTTGAGGCGCTCCATCAGTTGATCGCTGACCCCGAGAGGCCCGCACGACTGATGAAGATTGCGAAGTATTTCCAGAAGCAACTCATCGCGAACGGCGTTCGTATCATCGAGGCCCCGACGCCTATCGTCCCGATCTTCACCTATAAGACACTCGACACCCTCTATTTCGGTAAGAAGATGTTTGAGGAAGGTGTCTATGTCAATCCGGTGATCGCCCCTGCGTGTGTCGAAGGCGAATGTCTCCTCCGTACGACGCTCATGGCTACCCATACCGAACCGGTCATCGATGAGGCGGTGCAGATCATTGCCAGAGTCCTCCGCGAAGGAGCTCCAAAGATGTAAAATAGCTAATAGCTGACAGCCAATGGCTAAAGTACTTGTCATATCCGGCGGTAGTTCCGGTATCGGAAAAGCAACAGCCTCGCTCTTCGCAGAGCGGGGCTGGCGTGTCTTTGAACTAAGCCGGCATGGCGAAGACCATGAAGGCATCACTCATATCGAATGTGATGTCTGCTCCGAGGAGAGTACGCACCGGGCGATGGAGGAGGTGCTCCGCCAAACCGACCATATAGATGTCGCTATTTCCAATGCCGGATTTGGCATCTCCGGACCGATCGAGTTCACCGAGATCAAGGAGATCGATCATCAGATGGATGTCAATTTTACAGGCGCGGTACGTTTCACACAGGCAATCCTGCCCCAGCTGCGCAAGCAGCAATCAGGACGGCTGATATACACTTCGTCCGTCGCGGCACAACTGGCTGTCCCCTACCAGGCTTTCTATTCGGCCTCCAAAGCAGCCATCAACGCCTTCGCCTTGGCGCTCGCCAATGAGTTGCGCGATTTTCATATATCCGTTTCGGTCATTATGCCCGGGGATGTCTATACCGCCTTTACCGATGCACGACGCAAATCGACGGCGGGAGAAGAGATCTATCATCATGCGGCACGGGCTATCAAGGCTATGGAGCGCGACGAGAGGGAGGGTATGGATCCGATGCAGATGGCGAAGCTCTTCTATCATATCGCTACCTGCTATAGCCCCAGACCGCAGTACGTGGGCGGACTCAGTTATCGCCTGCTTTGTTTCTTTGACCATCTGCTCCCCAAGCGTCTCGTTAATTGGATTGAATATAAGCTATATAGTTAATCCCCAATCATCAATTCCCATGCACATCCGCATTATATCGCCCTCAGGAGTCATCGACCCTTCGTTTATCGACGGGGCGGCAGCGCGCCTGCGCGCGTGGGAATATATAGTGAGCGAGGGCGCGCACGCGCGTGATGCATGGGGACGTTTTGCCGGAACAGATGAGCATCGTCTGGCGGATATAGTGGATGCCATCAATGATCCCGAGGTGGATCTTATCCTCTGTTCGCGAGGCGGGTACGGATTGCAGCGAATCATCGATCGGGTGCCGCCGATCACCAAACCCCTCATCGGCTTCAGTGACATCACGGCGTTGCATCAAGCCGCCGGCTTGAATGCCCAGCCGACCCTCCATGCCATCATGTGCAAGCATATAGCGACTCTGCCGGAAGACAGCGAACCCATCCTTGCGCTACGCAAAGCGCTGGCGGGCGAGACGCTCAACTATCGTTGGCAGAGCCATCCGCTTAACCGTTTGGGCAAAGCCTGCGCACCGATCATAGGAGGCAACCTCTCTGTCCTCTACGGCCTCCAAGCTACTCCATACTCCCTCCCGGCAGCGCAGCGGTCTATTCTCTTAATCGAAGACATCGCCGAGCGCCACTATCATATCGACCGGATGATGCGCAACCTGCGCATGAGCGGCGTCTTGGCGAACATCAGCGGACTTATCGTCGGGCAGTTCAGCGATTGTGACGACGATCCCCTCATGTCTCAAACGGTCTATCAGACAATAAAAGAGGCAGTCGCTGACTACGACTACCCCGTTATTTTCAATGCTCCCGTCGGTCACGTGGAGCGCAATCTGCCTTTATGGATACATGGTCATACGACCATCGACTGCCGCCCGGAGGGTGTCCTGCTCACGAACGGCATCTAAATACAAATCCCGGATCAGCAGATCACTGTTCCAATAATCTACATAACGCGCGAGGGCGTCCATGTGGTCCGCTCCGCCGGATAAGTAGTCGCTGGTGGCTACGGTGTATAACGCTTTGGTATCCAGCGCCTTACCGCCGATCTGGACATCCGCTACATGCCCGTTAACGATCTTCACACGCATTCCCGCTACGCCTTGACCGCCGTATTGCGCAAACGATTCGCAGAGCGCTAAGACATCTTCGCCTTTGAGCGTCAGCACGACCAAACGGTTGTCGAACGGCATTAACTCAAACACGTTCCTTTTCGTGATCGGTCCCGCGGGCCATGAGCAACGTATTCCTCCCACATTCACGATCGCGATATCCACACGGCCGTCATACGCCTTCTTGGCCGCCTCCCATAACGCATCGCTTGCCCAGTTAACCATCGGACATTCAGGCGCATCTACCCATAACGCCTCCGGTGCGTAGCCTAACTGCACATTCATCTCGCGCTCCATATTTTCTTGGATAGGGGCTAATTCCGCCAAGTAGCCCGAGTCTTGAATAGCATCCGCTGACTCGTTCACAGGGATGGCTTCCGTCGTTGCGCCCGTAACACGTAAGGGACGGTGACCGCAACTGCTCAAAACAGCAAGAAGGAGGATTAAAAAGAAACTCTTTTGCATGGTATATACATTTTTTACGCTGCAAAGGTACACTTTTTTTTTGATATATGCAAAAAAAGTTGTAACTTTGTAGCCAAATTTGAAAATTAAACGAAATTCTATATGGAGCCCAAAGCAGTTTTTGAGATCTTTTCTCAGATCAACAAGGTGCCTCGTCCCTCCAAGCACGAGGAGAAAATCAGTAAATGGTTGTGCGATTTTGCTGCAGCCCATCATATCGACTATGTCACCGACGAGGCGATGAACGTCATCATGCGGGTGTCCGCTACGCCCGGATACGAAGATCATGAAGGAGTCATCCTCCAGGCGCACATGGACATGGTGTGCGAGAAAAACGGCGACGTTCAGCATGATTTCATGACCGACCCTATTCAGACCTACGTGGACGGTGAATGGCTTAAAGCCAAAGGAACGACCCTCGGCGGCGACGACGGAATAGGTATCTCCATGGCGCTGGCGGCTATCACTGATCCCTCACTCGCACACCCGGCTATCGAATGTCTCTTCACCGTCGATGAGGAGACCGGACTCACCGGTGCCATGAAACTGCAGGACGGCATGCTCCGTTCCAAACGGCTCATCAACCTCGACTCCGAAGACGACGGTCAGATCTTCATCGGCTGTGCCGGTGGCATCGACACCCTCGCCAAAATGCACTACGAACCCATTTCTGTCAGCGAAGCGGTCTGTCAGCAAAGCGGTCTGTGCTCTGTCAGCCCGCAGGGCGGTCTGGCAATCCGCCTCTCCGTAAGCGGATTGCTCGGCGGCCACTCCGGCGATGATATCAACAAAGGCCGTGCGAACGCGAACCAACTCATCGTCTGGTTCCTCGCCCGTATATGGCCGCAGACCGAGCTGCACCTCGCGTCCATCAACGGAGGCAACCTCCGCAATGCCATCGCACGCGAAGCCGAAGCAGTCATCACGATCCCCATGGCATACAAAGAGCAGATCCGCATCGAGTGGAACCGGTTCATCGCCCAGATGGAAGGTGTCTTCGGCGAAGTGGAGAAAGACATGCGCCTCGATCTCGAGACCACCGACATGCCCGAGACCTTCATCCCCGATGACAAAGCGTACCGACTCATCATGGCGCTCTGCGAATGTCCGCATGGCATGATCGCTATGTCCAAAGACATGCCCGGACTTGTCGAGACATCCACCAACCTCGCCTCCATCAAAATGAAGCAAGAACCGCTAACTCAGTCTGTCAGTCCGCAGGACGGTCTGTCAGCAGAGCGGTCTGTCAGCGAAGCGGTCTGTCAGCCCCAAGGGCGGTCTTATATTGAGGTCAATACTTCGCAACGGTCCTCTATCGAGACGTCCAAACATCACCTCAAATGGGCGGTTGAGCAGGCTCTCTCCCTCGCTTGCGACGAAGTGACGCACGGTGACGGCTATCCCGGATGGGCACCGAACCCCAACTCACCGCTCTTGGAAGTCGTCAAGAAAGCCTATATCGACCTCTTCAAGGCCGAACCCAAAGTGCTGGCTATCCATGCCGGCTTGGAGTGCGGACTCTTCCTCGAGAAATACCCGTACCTCGACATGATCTCCATCGGCCCGCAGATGGTCGGTGTTCACTCGCCCCAGGAGCGTCTCTCCATCCCCTCCACCGAGCGTTGCTACCGTTGGCTCTGCCAAACTCTCAAATCCCTATAAGCGTAAAGCTCGGACATAGGCGGTTTTCTCTGTGCATTTTTGTCGCATCATTGCGACAACTATGTTTTTCCTATTCTCTCCCCTTGAGGGGTGAAGGGCATTGCCCGATTGAGCGTCCAGTGGACGGTCATAGAACCTTATGGAGGGGGGTACACCCGCCTTTTTGAGGCTCCTCGCAAGAGGTGATGTGTTCTCCGTAGAAACAGTGGCTTCCGCTTGGGGAAGCGGACGGGAGGGGGCGCCGGGAGCGCCCGTTTTCGAGGAGAATACATCAGCCATAGGCTTAAGAGCCTCAAAACATCAGTCTGTTGAAACGGATCATATTTACCACTCTTCCTCTCTCCAGTCGTATGTTTTTCATGTTCATGTCCGAAGGGGTTTTGCCGGTTTTTGTCAAAACTTACTTTTTCCCTCCCCAAAATTTGCATATATCAAAAAAAAGCCGTAACTTTGCACTCGGTAATGGTTTTCAACCACTGGCTACTGTGCGGGCATAGAAAAAACAAGGCTTGCACCGATAGAAAAATAGGCTATTAACAGGTGATTAACACGCGATTAATACGCGATTCAATAAGAAACATTATGGCAAGAGCACAATACGCAAACATTCTCAATGAGTTACACGGCGCCACCTCGCCCGATTCTATCCATCGCCAGAAGCGCTTTCGCGACGCCCGCGGACGTATTATCGGCTACGCCACGCCCGAGGTGTACAGAGTTACGAAACCGCGAGATTGGGATCGGAAGCCCGCTGTTGGAGACGAGCTCTCAAACCAAAAACTGTGGGGAAAGACTTGTCATCTGTACGCCAAAGCGCTGGAGACAGACGAAGGCGTCGAGTATTGGCAGAAACGCTTTGAGGCGCAACTCTATGCCACACGGGGCTCCAAACCCGATCCCTTTGCTTCGGTGTTGCCCAACGGAACAAAGAAACGGTACGTCCGTTTTGATGCGTTCGTTAGAGGAATTATCCGTAATGAACTCAAAGCGGCGAATAATCCCTATAAATAGGGATTGCACATCTCAGAAAAAAGCAGTACTTTTGCAGCCGCAAAAGAATTTGACTAACGACCAACGACCAATAACCAATGCCCAAAATAGCCGTCATAGGACTGCCGCAGAGCGGGAAAAGTTCGCTTACGCTGGCCTTGCAACGCTTGGCTGACGAGACGAACCGCGACTTGCAGTTCACCGAGGTACATCATCTCGATGAGCTGCACGGGCATGCTTATGACGTCGTGCTTCAAGTGGTTGATTCCACGCGCCTCGAGGACTCGCTCATGCTCACGCCGCATATCATCGACGAGCAGCAGAAAATTGTGCTGGCGATAGGTCGGTATGATTTATTGCTGGAGACTGACCACTCGCTGGATATACCTAAGTTGGAGCAGCTCATCGGTGTGCCTACTTGCCGTGTCTCCGTGCACCGTAATTACGGTTTGCAGGAGTGCCTGCAAACCGTAGAGGCTACTCTTCAGAAACCGGCCTCCACGGCGCACCCAATCTATCACCTCCGTGATCAGGAAGGGGATGAGGATACCTACCGCGCGTACGTACACGGTATATTAACGGAGACGCTCAGGCACGCGAAGGACGACAAGCACCAAACGCCCCTCGAGCGCATCGATAAAGTGCTGACGAACCCATGGCTCGGCTTCCCGATCATGATGGCGATTCTCTATTTCGTCTTCTGGTGTACCTTCACCCTCGGCGCTTATCCGCAGGACTGGATAGAGATGGGCATCGACTCTTTGGGCGACTGGGCGTGGGGCTATCTGGACTCCAACTGGTGGTCCTCTTTGCTCATCGACGGAGTGCTGCAAGGTGTCGGAGCGGTCTTGGCTTTCCTGCCGAATATCATCATCCTTTTCTTCTTCATCTCCCTCATGGAGGACTCCGGATATATGGCGCGTGAAGCGTTTATCATGGATAAGATCATGCACCGCGTAGGTCTGCATGGACGGAGTTTCATCCCGATGTTGATGGGCTTCGGATGTAACGTACCGGCGATCATGGCGGCGAAGGATATACAGAACCCGAAGGACCGCGTCCTGACCATGCTCATGGTACCGTTTATGTCTTGCTCGGCACGACTGCCGGTATATATGCTCTTTGTCGGCACTTTCTTCGAGCGTCATCAGGCCTTGGTCATGATCTCGCTCTATGCGATAGGTATATGCCTGTCGGTCCTTTTTGCTATCTTCATGAAGCGCACGAAATGGTTCCGCCAGGATAACGACGATACGGTCAATGAGTTACCGGTCTTCCGTCTGCCGCGTCTGCGCACCACCGCCGCACATATATGGGAGCGCGTAGCCGACTACCTCCAGAAAATATGTACGGTCATCCTTTGGGCGTCCATCATCATCTGGGCCTTGGAGTATTTCCCTACCCAGGACCTCAATGATCTCGAGCACTCCTATTTGGCTTCCATCGGCCAGTTCGTCGCGCCGGTTCTGGAGCCGCTCGGCATGGACTGGAAGATGTCCGTCTGCCTCTTGACCGGTCTCCCCGCGAAGGAAGCGATCGTCTCAACGCTGGCTATCTTGTATGGCGGCGACATCGCGACCGCGGGCTTCACGCCGCTGACAGCCTTCAGCTTTATGCTCTTTGTGCTGCTCTATTTCCCGTGCGTGGCTACGATCGCCACACTCCGTCGCGAGGCCGGCAAACAATGGGCTTGGTTCACTGTCTTCCATTCCCTCGCCCTCGCCTGGCTCGTCTCTTTCATCGTCTATCAGATCGGTACTCTAGTATTCTAGTATTCTAGTATTCTAGTATTCTAGATCTCTACTCCCCCTCCCCCCCACAAAAAAATAGACGCCCGTCGGACGTCTATTTTTTTTATTGGGGTCCCCGAGGATTTTAATCCTTGGGGAGAGCGCAGATCAAGACGTAGGCGCCATCGAGCGGTGAAACCGCGAGTCGCGCGAAGTCTTAGATTAAGCTTACTTCAGCTCTGCGAGGTACTTGATAGTACGTACCATCTGGCTGGTGTAGCTGTTCTCGTTGTCGTACCAGCTAACTACCTGTACCTGATAGGTATCCTCGTCGATCTTAGCAACCATAGTCTGGGTAGCATCGAAGAGCGAACCGAACTTCATACCGATTACATCGCTTGATACGATCTCGTCCTCGGTGTAACCGAAGCTCTCGGTCTGAGCAGCCTTCATTGCTGCGTTGATACCCTCTTTGGTGATGTCTTTACCCTTAACAACAGCTACCAGGATAGTGGTCGAACCCGTAGGAGTCGGAACGCGCTGTGCGCTACCGATCAGCTTGCCGTTCAACTCCGGAATAACCAGACCGATGGCCTTAGCTGCACCGGTGCTGTTCGGAACGATGTTCTGTGCACCTGCACGGCTACGACGCAGGTCACCCTTACGTTGCGGACCGTCGAGAATCATCTGGTCGCCGGTGTAAGCGTGGATCGTGCTCATGATACCGCTCTGGATCGGAGCGTATTTGTGAAGAGCTGCTGCCATCGGAGCCAAGCAGTTGGTCGTACAAGAAGCGGCGGAGATAACTTTGTCTGCCGGAGTCAAAGTCTTGTGGTTTACGTTGTAAACGATGGTCGGAAGGTCGTTGCCTGCAGGAGCAGAGATAACAACTTTCTTTGCGCCGGCCTGGATATGAGCCTCTGCTTTAGCCTTGCTGGTATAGAAACCGGTGCACTCGAGTACTACGTCGATACCGAGTTTGCCCCAAGGCAGCTCAGCTGCGTTCGGCATAGCGTAGATCGTAATCTCCTTGCCGTCAACGGTGATGGAACCCGGAGTTACAATGGTCTTACCGTCCTCTGCGAGAACAGCGTCTTTGTAACTTACAGTGTGCTTGCCCTCACCGAACTTACCTGCGAAACCACCCTGAGCGGTGTCGTACTTCAGAAGATGAGCCAACATTTTCGGGCTGGTCAGGTCGTTGATGGCAACTACCTCGTAACCCTCTGCCTCGAACATCTGACGGAAAGCCAGACGACCAATACGGCCGAAACCGTTAATTGCTACTTTTGTCATAATTGTAGATAAATTTAAGTTATTTGTGTATTAATTGTTTTTCCTTGTCAAAGCTCTTTTCTTTGAAAAGCGGCGCAAAGTTACTGCTTTTTTTGCACGTATGCAAATAATTCGTCCAAAAATCTTATTTTTGTAATCTATTTTTTGCAAAACCCTGTCTGACTACAGCCCCGCATGGACTAACTACCATCGACTAAATAAAATGGTACATGGTAAATGACCCAATGGTAAATGGCTTTACTTCCTTCCAAAGTCCGCAGGGATCTCTCCCCAGGCTTTCGTGTCCCATTTATAGATGGGTGTCGTCCACGTGTTATCGTGCAGCCACATCTCCGCCTTGCGTACCATGAGGAACAGGTCCTGGTTGGAGGCGTTCCATTCGATCTTGGTCTTGCATCGTTTCTGGCGCAGCCACGCGAGCGCAGTCACACTGTCGGTATAGATCACCCAATTCAGGTTATATTTCTTGATATAAGCCAATCCCAGGACCAGCGCAAGGAACTCGCCGATGTTGTTCGTGCCTTGTACGAACGGACCTCTATGGAAGACCTCGGTGCCGGTGTCGGCGATCACACCCCGGAACTCCATGACACCGGGGTTGCCGCTGCACGCTGCGTCCACCGCTAAGGCGGGTAAAACAGGTTTTGTATTACTCATAAGCAGTTAGTATCTTCTTTGTTTCCACGACGCCGTCCGTCTCGGTCTGGATGATATACACATGCGGGCTGACGCGGTACTTACGTACGACAGTGGCGGGTGTAGTGCTCTCCGAACGGCTCGGTTGAACCTTGTCGAAGGTCTGCTCGCAGGTGTAGATCTTCTTACCGTCTTTCATCAGCAGTTGGCAGCAATACGTGCCCGGCAGACCCTCCGGTCTATACAGACGCTGTGCGGTCTCGCCGTCCATCTTCACGCCGTTCTCGTACCATTGGTAACCGACGAAAAGGCCGGCTTTGTTATCGATAAAGAGTACATCGGTCCATTTGCTGTACATCGAGTTGCCGAGCGCAACGGAGAAATCAACGGTGTTCTGCGAGGTGCAGGTGGAACCCTTGGTACCCACCGTAACCGTCGCTGTATAATCGCCTGCTATCAGCTCTGCAGCGCGAGTGAAGACGATGTCGGAGCCGGAGATAGAACCGCTGTAATGGTTCGTGCCCACTGCTATATCAATGGAGTCCGGCGTCCCCGAGATGACCGTGAACGGGATCGCGATAGTGCTCTGATCGTCGCAGGTGACAGCCGTCGTGCCCACGGATATCTGAGGCGTAGCGACGACGAAGAGGAAAAGACTGTCGGTTCCCACACCGTATTTGTTCTCGCCTACCACGCCCGAGTAGTACTGATCGCCGACCGGCCAGAAATAGGGTAACTGACTCTCGCACAGCGTGACCGAATCGCGGATACAACTGGTCATCTTAGGCAGGGTATAGCTGCCGGAGGTCGTGCAGGTCGGGGTGGTACTAAAGGCAGCGGTGATTGTAGTGTTGCTGCCCGCCGCGAAGTTATAGAGCGTAAGCGAGTAGGGGAACTCTGTCAGGGCTATCGGCGCCGTAGTCTTGGATGTCCCCAAGGAGTCATAGGTCAGGACGATCGCTTGGCCGGTCGCGTCGTAGTGCGGCGTGATCGTGATGATTGCGTTATAAGCTGTCGTCCCGCATGGAACGGTGGTCGGTACGCCGGTGATGGTCACGGCATCAATCACCGGCGAGAACGGTACTGCGGGCAGGGTGTAGTCCTTGACGCAGCTGTGCGCACCGTCGAACGAGATATGCAGCACATGGTTGTTCTTGCCGTCGGCAGGAACACCGGCGAAACTCAGTGCCTTGAGCGTATCCGGCGTGTTCTTGGCGATGTTATACGTGGCTGTCTGTTTGGTTAAATCATCCACCCAATACGTTAGCGTGCCCTGTTGATAGGTATAGGCGAGGTTGAAGGTGAGTGTCGTCGTCAGATCCGTACAGCCCGGTTCGCTGAAGGCAATGTCAAGAGTGTCGCTCGTCGGCACGACAGGTGCGCTCGTCGTCACGCCGCTGATCTTCGCCGTCGGCCATTCCTCGAAATAAGCCTCCCATGTATGGATCGCGGGCGTCAGCCCGGTGATGACGATATTCGTGTCCAGCACCGCCTTCGTGTCGAAAGCCACAGACGGAGCAACGCAACTATAGGTGTTGCTCTGATCGTCCTTAATGATGATCTGGCCTTGTGGATTTTGGTATTCTACATGCATCTTCACCGTGTACTTCGGTGCAGCGTCGCAATCGAGCGGCACCACCGTCGCCGTGAATGCATCCATCTTAGGCTCATGCGCCGTCACCACGAACTGCTGCTGCGTCTTCACAACCTTTGACACGCTGCTGATAGGATGGAACTGGATATCATCCAAGGCGAAGTCATTTCCTACGTTGAGGACGTTATTGTTGAGGTTAACTACCGAGATCGTCACATTATCGCAATCCTCATCCGCTGTGAAGGTCTGGGAGCATTGATGCCAGATATTATTGCGGAACTCAGGGTCTGACAGGTTCAACTCTTTCGACTCCCAAACTTTGGAGTTGTATTCGATCCGGAATTTGAATCGTGCGGCGTTATCCATCTCGCCGTAGTTATTGATGTTTGCTGCCCAGAACGAGAGGACGTATGTCGTTCCTTTTTGTAGTTTCAGTTTGGCGCTGGTGGCGGTAGTGGCATACCAGGCTTTCTTATTGGCTCCGGAGGCTCCGGTCGCGGCGTCAAAGAGGGCGAAGTTATTGCCGGACTTGGCACTTATCTTGGCGTACGTAGGGTAGAAGTTATGCGCACTGCGTACGACCGCAAAACCATTACTTTTCTTATCCGGCGCCAAGGAACAGGTGTCGTAGAAATTCATCTGTGAGGCACTATTATCGTATATGCCCCAGAAATCATTATCGCTGATGGTGCTCTTCTGCTTGTATGTTCCGTAGCCGGTCGCGTCCTCATAATCTCCGTTGGAGATGATGTCGTCCATGGAGCCGCTGGCAGGGTAGTACTCCTTGTAGGTATAAGTGGTCGTCGAGTCTTTGCTGTAAGCGTCAATGACCAGTACTTGCGGCGCTCCCTTAATGGTATCGTCGTTCGCCAGCCATACGTAGGTGTTCGCCGGATCGTAGTCTTTCGGCGTCAACACAAACTGCTTTCCGGTCAGGGAGTCCACTTCGACCACTTGCACCGCCTCTTTGGCGTTCGGAACATCAATCGTGATTTGCTGAGAGCAGTTCGTCTGGTCTCCGTCGAAATAAGCAGTCGCCGTAGTGGTCACGCCGCTGGTCGTAGCAGCCGGCACACCGTGCAGCGAGAAAGCCTGCGGGCTCTTCGGATCATCGATCGTGATGGATTTGCCGTCGCACGAGATCACTAACTTGCCGTTCGCCTTACCGAAAGCAACCATGCCGTCCAGCGTGTAGGTGTTATCGTCAGCGTTCACATTGGAGATAGCGGTCTCAAAGGAAGTGATCTCGCAGTCGAGATCGCAATAAGCGGAGTTGGTGTTAATCTGAATCAGCCGCCGGCCGGATGCAATAGACGAATGGAGGTAGTAATAGAGGGTACCTCCGGTGTAGTCCTCCGGCAGTTGGTTCTTGTTGAGATCGATCTCATCGTCGATGCCGTCCATAGGCACACCGGTCGAGCCGGGCAGCACTTCGCTCCAGGTCGTACCATCGTAGGACTTGTACCAGCCGTGCCCCTTCACGTCGGAATAGTCGTACTCCGTCTTACTGGTGTTCAGTTTGACGCGCAGAGAGAACGGACCTTTCAGGTCGTTCGGACAGATACTAATCTGCTCCATGGTCACTCCACTGGTCACGATCGAGGAAGCCGAAGGAAGCGTACTGGCTTTCGGCGCAAAACCTTTCCAGTTAGCGGTCGCGCCGCAGTAGATATTAATGTAGTTGCAACTGCAATCGCCGTTATCGGGTATATTGATATCACAACTCTGATTCCATACATTATTCCAATTGCCTGCAGTGCCGGACGGTTCCTTGCGCACCACGATCACGCGGTCGTACCAAGGGTGCGAACCGCTCATCGTTCCGCCATAAACATTGCTGCCCGATTCAGTAGCGCTCATCGCCACCCATTCGTTATTGCCGGTGGCAGTGCTCTGGAAGAAATAGAGGAAAAGCTTGGCTCCGTCGTTCTTCCAGTTGAACTTTTGCTCGCTCACTTCGGAGGCACTCTGGTCGGTATTGATATAGATGGATTCTCCGGCTTTGTAAGTACGTGCGCTGAGGCTCAGCGACAGGCTCATCAGCAGACCTGAAACGATATATTTTGCTTTCATAATCATTCCTCCTTATTGTTCCATTACGATAGTATTGTTATACACCACTTTGATCTCTACACGGCGGTCGCGACGCATCTCTTCGCGTTCTGTGTCTTCGTTCGGCTCACGCGATCCATGACCGGCAGTGACGATACGTTTCTTATCTACGCCTCGGCTGACAAGGTAGTTACGAACGGCACGTGCGCGGTTCTCCGACAGGATATCGTTGTATAGATCCTGACCTTCCGACGATGCATGTCCGTCAATCATGATCTTCGCATCCGGCACACGGTTAAGCGCTTCTACGATCGAGTTGAGGTAGAACTTGGCCTTGTTCGTCAGCTCGTATCGGTCGAAAGCGAAATAGATCTTGTTGAATCGCTCCACTTCTTCCGCTACTTGCTGGATGTGGGTCGGAACGACCGTATCTTCCGCCACCTCCGGCTTCGCCTCAATAATCGTGTCTAAGCGGGTGATGAGCACGGTGTCTATACGCTGGATATAATCGGTAACGATCTCCTCACGCGTGATGGGTTCGAAATAGTCTTCTGTCTCATGCTTGTCCGGCTTGATGTAATGCCAGTGGATACCGATCTTAACACCGGCTTCCCAGGGATGCGAAACACCCGCCAGGTCCGTAGCATAGGCTCCACCGTACTCCTCCATGAAGGTGAACGTGTCGTCTTTCCATCCCAACGCTTTCTTCTCCGAGCTATTGGCATTATTGACCACTACGTTCATGTACGCGCCGAGCAGCAGGTCGATCTGCTTCGTCAGTGGAATAAGGGTTCCGAAATCCGCGAAGAGGGCTACCTGCGGACGGACACTCAGGCTGCCTTTCGACTGCGGAGCGTCCTTATAGTCCTTCACGCCGAACTCATGAACGTCCGTCAGCGTCAGGTCCCATTTGGGGTAGTAGCCCGAGTGAGCGATCTCACCTTCCACCACTTTGTATTTCTTCGAAACGGAGAAAGAGGGGGCGACACCTATCGCCGCGAAAATGCCGGCTTTCCAATGCTCCTTACGCATCTGGAATTGCAGCGAGATAGGAATACCGAGGTTATGAATAGTCTCTCGCTCGCGCCAGGTATGTACCTGCGACGTGTGGTCGTAGTTGGTCTCCAGATCCGTGTCCGTCTGACCTAACCATTGGTACTGACCGCCTATATGCGCATGGGAGGTGTAGTTAGTGAACCATAGACCGGCGCCAACACCCCAGTTGGGATGGAAGAAATAAGCGTACTGGAGTTGCAGCAGGGCGCTGAACGAACCGTTCACGCGGTTGTCTGCACCGTCTAACTTATACCCCAGACTACCGTACCCAAGCCCTACGTGCGCTTGGATATAATGCCCGCGGCGGTCAGCTGAGTCCGTCGGGATAATGACCTCACGCTGCTTGGCTACGCTGTCCTGAATGAGCTGGACACGACTCACCGTGTCCGTGACGGACCGATAAACCGTGTCGGTGTGAGGACGGATGATCGTGTCGTTCTGGGCGACTACCGGTAGCGAGAACACCGCTGCCATTAAGATGATCCATTGTACTTTCATGGTATTGTGTGTGTGTTTGTGTGTCTTTCCTTTTCCTTTGTCTTTCCCTTTATTTTTTGTGTGATCCGAGCGGGAATCGAAAATTGCCTTTGGCAATAATCGTGCCCCTTTAGGGGCTAAGAACCCGGATCTGAGTTTTAGGAGAGCCCTGTCCTATTTATTTCTTTATTAGTGATCCGAGCGGGAATCGAACCCGCATTTGAGCTTTAGGAGAGCCCCGTTCTATCCATTGAACTATCAGACCGAGTGCTTGCACGACCATCGACCATCACCCCTCAACATCTACTCGGAAATTCTCCGTATTCCTCGAAGGTATAGTTGAGAAAATCATTCATCGGTTTGGCGGCTTTGGCGATGTCGATGATGCGGTCCATGAAATCCGGCGCACAGACCTCTTCGTCGCTTAGCGGACGGCTGAACGTGTACATCTTATGCTTGAGCCATTCGGCATGGACGAACTCCGGATCAAAACCTGCCGGCACTTTCTTGAGACCGGTGCCCCAATACGAGTCAAAATCCTGCGCGAAATATTTCTTCCATTGTTTGGACCCCATGATCTCCTCCACCTCTTCGTAGTTCGCTTCTATCTCCGTCCGAAGCGCCTTGAGCAACTCTTTGCCCGGGTCCCATATACCGCCGGCGAACATGCACTGTCCCGGTTGGATATGAATGTAGTACCCGCCCCGCATAGATTTCTTGCCCCAGGTCTTGGGCTGCCCCGGTACGCCGGTCGCAGGGAACACACCGAACCACTCTTTGTACGGACGCTTGTCTGCCGAGAAACGGATGTCACGGTTGATGCGCCAGATGCAGTCTTTCGGCTCCAGGCCTTTCAGGGTCGGGTCGATGGCTGTCAAACGGTTGATGTACTCCGTCGAAAAAGCGATAAACCGTTCCCGGCAGGCTTGGTACCATGCCCGGTTAGCGTCAAACCAGTCCTTGCTGTTATGAACCGCCAACTCCGCCAAAAAATCAAGAGTCTCTCTCATCAATCATCAATTATCAATCATCAATCTATCAACGCATCGTACCAACGATGTCTTCCAATACGGGATCTCCACGCCGAAGGTCTTCTTGTATTTGGATTTGTCGAGCACGCTGTAGTGCGGACGCGGGGTCTGGTATTGATATTCCTCCGACAGGATCGGATGCACCTCACATCCCGCGATGCCGGCTGCCTCATGGATAGCGATCGTGAAATCGTACCATGAGCATACACCCTCGTTCGTGAAATGATAGATACCCGGATGCCATACGGGGCACTCGAGGACGGTGAAGATCGCCTGTGCCAGGTCGGCAGCGTACGTCGGCGTACCGATCTGGTCAAAGACCACTCCGAGGCTCTTCTTCTCTTTGCCCAGACGGATCATGGTCTTCACAAAATTATTGCCGAAAGACGAGTAGAGCCACGCGGTACGGAGGATGATCGCTTCCGGACACTCGGCTAACAGACGTTTCTCGCCCTCGTACTTGGTGCGTCCATAGACGGTACGCGGGGCAACGGGGTCGGTCTCGCGGTAAGGCTGGTGCCCGTCACCGGAGAAAACATAATCGGTCGATACATGAATGACCTTGATGCCTTGACCGCCTAACACGCTCAGCGCATCCGCGTTGATCTTCTTCGCCGTCACTTCGTCTTCTTCTGCTTTATCGACGTTCGTGTACGCCGCACAGTTGACGATCAGGTCTATCGCATGATTGCTCACAAAAGCCGACACCGCTTTAGCGTCGGTGATATCCAGCACACTCGTGTCGTCTGCCTCCATGACGTCCGTGAAGAAATAGCGATGCTTCGGGTGCTCCTTGCTCATCACCCGCATCTCATTCCCCAACTGTCCCTTCGCGCCTGTAATTAAGATATTCATCTTTTTATCAATTATCAATCATCAATTATCAATGCTGAAAGGATTATCGAAATCCTTCAGCAGTGGATGTTTTTTGTCCTTCTCGCTCAATATCCGCAGCTCTTCGGGTACCTGCCAATCAATCGCCAGATCCGGGTCGCTGAGCAAGATCCCGCCGTCCGCCTCCGGATGGTATAACTCATCGCACTTATACGTAAAAACCGCCGTCTCACTCAGTACCGAAAAACCATGCGCAAAACCCTTGGGGATGAAGAACTGCAGGTGGTTCTCTGCACTCAACTCGACACTGTGCCACTGACCGAAAGTAGGACTGTTCTTACGCAGATCTACCGCGATATCTAACACACGCCCTACCGTGCAGCATACCAGTTTGGCCTGGGTGTAAGGAGGACGCTGGAAATGCAACCCGCGTACCACGCCATAAGACGAACAACTCTGATTATCCTGCACGAATTGCGCATCGATCCCCGCCTCGCGGTAACGCTTCTCGTTGTACGTCTCTACGAAATACCCGCGTGCGTCCACGAACACCTGCGGCTTAATGACCAACAATCCCTCTATCGGCGTCTTAATAATTTCCATATAATCATTAATTATTATCCACTAATCCACTAACCCCTAACCACTAACCTTTTTTTCAAAAAGCGTGCAAATTTACTGCTTTTTTTTCATATATGCAAGCCCGCGCGCGTTTTAATACAAAAATGTGTATTTTTTTGGGGGAATTTTCTATTTTCAGTTTTCACTATTCAATTATTTTTACTACCTTTGCACCCGCAAAAGATGTCGATGGAAAGGCCAACATATTGGCAGAGGTGCAAAGAATGGACTCTCCGGCTATGGGAATGGGTGAAAAACCTGTGCCTGCCTCTGTGGCATCGGTGTTCCGAGTGGTACCTGGCGCAGCAGGAGGTGGTGAAGCGGCAGAGCGAGGTATCGCACGAGCGCATCACGGTCAAACGCGCCGTGCTCTCTTTTATGGAAACATGGGGCTTGGGCTCGCGGAATATCTTTTACACCATGTGGCATCTGATCTGGCGTCCGGGGTATATGATGAACGACTATCTCAACGGACGCAGGAAACGTTATCTGCAGCCTTTCTTCATGTTCTTTGTCCTTACGCTGATCTTGGTGCAGATGGCGTGGATGCTGGATGTGCAGCTCCCGAAGAACCGCGATATGACGATGGAGGTCTTTGATCTGATGAGCAAGCATAGCGACTGGTTCTCCGTCCAGCAGATGACGTATATCTTCAAAGCCGCCCATTGGATCGACTGGTTGCACGACTGGAGGGATGCCAACCGCGCATGGGACCTGATCATCCATTCTATAGGGATCTGTCTTGTTACCTGGCTCTTATGGCGTAAGAGTCCGCGTGTGGGACAAGCCGAATGGGCCATCGATAGCGGCACTATTGTGGAGGGGTATAACTTCGCCGAGATAATGACCGCCATTGCTTATATCTTATGCCAATTCCAATTGATCAGCATGTTTTCTCTGGTCTGTTTCCACCAACTGCCTTTTGATCATATACAGGGTTATGCCTTGATCCCCTCCTTGATCATTTTTACGGTCCTGCTGATTGATTTTATCCAACTCTTCCAACGCGACTGGTGGCCTACTATCTGGCGCACCGCCCTGATCATGCTCTTTATCTAACCCCCTAACTCCTAATCCGGAATAATCTCCACCCTCCGGTCTTTCGAGAGTTGCTTCTTGGAGTTGTAGCGGAAAGGACGCTTGGCACCGTAGGACCAGACGTACATCCTCTCTGCGGCGACTCCTTTCTGCTCCAGTAGGTCCGCCACCGCCTTGGCGCGCAATAGAGCCAACCGTTGGTTATAACGGTCTGTCCCTAAACGGCAGGCATGACCGTTCACATGGATGCGCAAACCCGGATGACGGTGCATCATCGCTGCTACGGAGTCCAAGATATACGCTGGCTCAAGGATGGGAACATATTCGTCGAAAGGAAACCAGATGACCGCTTCCGACAGTAGCGAGTCCAGCGCTTCCTGGGCTGCCGTAGGAACTTTTATTGGGGCCTCTTCAGCCAAACTCATTTCCGAACAGATGGTGTCATGCAGAAAAATCGTGTCATGAACGACCTCCCTTACCGCCATCTCGGGGTACTGCTTCATCAGTCGCTTCAGCTCTTTTTTCCGCTCTTTGTCGGTCTTGCCGGGCCAGATAGAGAGTCCCACCTTCACGCCGGCCATCCACGGGTGGATAGCACCTACTCGGTCAGTGCCTACTAACCCCTTGTACTCGTTCATGAACGGATAGCCGTTCTTCTCGGTCCGGAAACCCAAAGCCCCTCTATCCGCCTTGGCTGTGCTATTCATGTCATTGACCGTGTATTGACCGAAAGCGGCGATATAGAGTTCATAATGCACGTTAATTCGTATAGCGATACCTATCTCTCCGTACAGCTCGGCGTTGATCGTACGCAGCCGGCGAGTCATATTCTCTTCCTGTGCCCTCACTTCTTCTCTCTCAAACCGCCCCGGCAAATCGTACAGCAGTAGTTGCCATTGTTCGTACCATCCGGTATGGATGAGCGTTCCGGAATGGTTCCGGTAGTTTGCCCACACCGGTATAGCGGCTTTGGCACCCAGGGCGGCATGCAATCCGGCACGGCTGTCCTTGTCCCTGAAGTATCTGAACCGCAGACCTAACGGCACCTCTATCAGATAGGCTTGTTCTTGCTCTTTCCATCCTTCAAAAGCGGTGCGGTGGGTGTAAAGATCGCCCATGTAGTCGGTCAGCGCAGAGCCGTCCTGCCATTGAGACCATTCCATGGGCTCTGTCAGCCGAGCTGTTGAAGCGATCCGGCTGAAGGATAAACCCGCCTGCAGACCTACGTTCGGATGAAAGAAGAAGGTGTACCCTATGCCCGCGCCGAACGCACCGCCGATAGCTACCGTTCCTCCCTCAAGCGGATAGTTCCAATGACTCACGCCACCTGCCCCGTAGAGGTCTATGTAGTGGCGTATAGGACGCTCTTTCGGAGCCTCTTTCGCCCCGGCTGCCTTTGCTCCTGTAAGACTCCATACTGCCAAAAGAATAAACACAATCCGTCTCATAGCTTTTAGTCTTTTGTCTTTCTACTTTTTTCTTTCTACTATTCTCCCTCGTACATCGTACATCCGTCCTTCGTACATCAGATAGAGTTGTCCGCCCAGCAGAACCTTTGTACATTGTACATTGTCCCCTTGTACATTGCTATTCTCTATCCCCTCCGCAGGCCTCATCTCGTACACACAGCTATGATACACCGTGCCGTCCTCCGTGGTCATCTCTACTTGGTAATAGCCGTTCAGACCGGGGTGCTCATAGTAGAACTGACCCTCTTCGCCGTCTAACAGACTGCCGTTCTTATACCATCGATAGGCGGTGAAAGTCAAACCTTCTTCCGTATGCAGACCGCTGTTATCCACAAAGAGCACGTCCTCTCCCTTGCGGAAGACATAACCGTCCAAATCCAGAGAGAACGTAACCGTCCGTGGGGACCCTTTGCACCCGTCGCTGCCCATCGAGGCATAGAAAAAGACGGAGAACGCATATTGCCCTAACGCCATACCCTCTGGCAGAGGAATACGAATCATGCCGTCGGACGGCAGTATTGCCCCTTCTATATCCAGACAACCCGCTTCCTTGGCGCTTTCGCTGAACCGCACATCAAAACGGTCCGGCGATCCCTCAAGAATAGTGAAAGTCATCGCCAGGTTCCCTTCCGTCTGACATACCGACACATGCGGCTGGACTTCGACCTCCGGAGTAGGAGTGGTATGACAGACGATCGTCACCTCATACGGACATCCCTCTTCAGTCAGGTCATGCGCCGTGAGCGCTTCACCGTCGTAGGAGAAAAGAAACTCTTCCTCATGTCCGTCCGCATAGGTGTAAGGAAAAAGATAAGGCAGGTCGTTCTCGCAGATGGTCAACACCTTTGTCTCTGTTTTGGAGCATAGCGCGATACAGGAGTCGTTGGGGAGTAGGATGGTAATCAGAACCTCTCCGGCGGAAGTAATCCAGTCCGTCAAACCGATGGTGTCTTTCACCTGCCTCCGGAAGAGATAACTTTGGCCGGGCACAAGAATCATTCCGCCTAACTCCAGCTCCGTGGTGTCGCTCTCCGCAATCGGCACATCATTGCACGTCCAGCGGTAGGTATATACGCCGTTCCCGCCGCTCACACGGCTTGTCTCGCGGATAGTGTCTGTACAAACGGCACTGCAGGATTCTCTCTCGTAACGGTCGATACTACCCGGGTTGATAGCATTATACACCACTACTTTGTGTGCGTGCTCGCATTCCTGCGGCAAGGCATGACACGTCTTTTCGCTCACCTTGCGGTAGAACGTGTATTCCCCGGCTTCCGTAAAGAGATATTCAAACGAAGCCGTGCTTACTTTGGTGGCGCCTATATAAAGCGGTTCGCGTGTGTCTTCCGGCACTTTTCGCCATGTTTGACTCGCTGTGTCCAGCACCGCGTGCTCCATCTTCCATACATATTCAAACACTTCCCCTCCGCCCGAGGCATCCCGCTTGCTTTGGATCGTCAGCGTTTGCGGAAGACCGTAGATAGTATCGGGCTCTTCATATAAATCGCCCGGCTCGAACCTCCGGCGCACGTATAGATAGAAACGGCCTTCCGCTTCACCCGTGCCGCCTTTCGAGGCAGTCCATTCGGTTTTGCATTTGGTGTCGTGTACATACCGGCGGAAAGCATACTCGCCCGGCACATCGGTCGGCATCGCCCATTCGTTGTACGCGGGTTGCGACATATAGAACGTGTCTATCGGCTCAAATTGATTCGGAAAATCATTCTCGTCGTGCCCGATAATAGTGTCCCGTATGATCATGTATTGGTAGGAGACACTCCCGTTGTCCTGTTCGTCGTCCTTGCCGCCTGTGGCCTCTTTGCCCCCTCTGTTCTTGTCTATGAGCCGCACATCCTCCTCGTTCCAACACGCGGAATAGCTGTCGTTCACGATGCCGGCATCGAAAGCTTCATAACCCTTCACAAGGGTATAGATCTGCTTCACATACCGGTCGTACGTCAGCGTTAGAATGACCTCCTGGTTGCCGCACGGCCGATGAACAGAGGCTCTATCGGAGGTCGGAGTAGGGATGTGAATAACATCCGGCGTCGGAGAGTACCACGCTCCGTCGCCATAAGTAGTATGGTGGATCTGTTCCAGCACGAACGGTTGTCGAGGGTTGTTACCTTCCTTCGGCGCTCCCACACCTTCTGCCCGCTCCACCGGTAACTCCTTCGCATCCAACAGAATTGTCTTAACGGACACATGAGAAGCCGGATGGTCCTGGAAACAAGCCAACTGCGGATGACTCCATGTGCCGCCCGATGAACAAAGCCATTCCGTCTCGGGTTGTTGGTAAAAGGGGCTGTTTTTACCGATGAAATCAGTCGATTTGGCGATCGCGTAGAGCGTGTTGTCGGTAATGATTGGATCCGCAGCTCCGTAGCCCGTGGCATACATCCTCGTCAACTGCTGGTCGAAATAGACCTTCGTCAGTTGGGTCTCCGGCGCTTCGTTCTTGCCGAAGAGCGCACCTACGTGGTCAGAACCCTTGCAATAACCGATGTTATAACAGTTATCTAATACCGCCGGAGAGTGGTTCCGTCCCACTATACCGCCTACATGGTCATTGCCGTCCGTGATGATGCCCGCGTTATAGGCGTAGGCGATACGGCCGTAGTTAGACCCTACCAGACCGCCTATGTTATCGCCGTTATGGGCGATGATCTGCGCCATGTTAAAACAGTGGTGGATCGATCCACGGTGTACACCCGCTATACTGCCTACATTGCTCGTCGCGTCCGTCATGATCTGACCTTGTGCTATTCCTAAATGATGGATCACTGCCTCACTCCCGCTCTCTGCTATCAGTCCCGCCCCTTGTGGAAACAACGATGAGAGCATATAGAGGTTGTAAATCACATGGTTAGCGCCGTCTATCTCACCCCGGAAAGGCTTCCCGGCACTGCCGATGGGTTCCCAACTCGGAGGAGTAACTGCCGTTCCACCTAAATCGATGTCGTCGGCGAGTACGATCTTTTTGCCTGCGAAATCATTCGAGCGGCTCGCTGAGGCTATCCAGGCTAACTCTTCCGCCGTCCGGATTGTGTAGATTTCTCCGTTGAAATCGGGCTTTTGTGTACTCCCGTTCCAGGGACTCGAACCTTCCATATAGGTACAGGTCGCCCCTAATACCATGCTTATCAGCATAGTATTGACTCTTCTCAATACGTGTGTCATAGAAAAATTTTTACTCTACTCTTATCCCTTGCACATTGTACATCCGTCCTTTGTACATCAAATAGAGTTTTCCGTCCTTGAGGTACTTCTTTCCCTCCCTTGAGGGGAGGGGCAGGGAGGGCTTACCCGTTGTGACTCCTTGTGCATCGGGGTTGCCGGGGATGATAGGCGGCGTCGGGATGATCTCGTTTCCGTCGTATTTCAGTTCGCCGGTGTAGCCCAAGGTCGCAAAATCACCGATATACACGTGCAGCGGTGTGCCATTCTCATCCAAGACAGATAGCACATACGTGTACCGCGACGCCTCGTCCAGACCCGTCACTTTGAAACTCAGCGTATACGGCAGACTGCTCTCCGCAGTACTCTTGGCTGCATTCCGCTTCCCCGGCGCCGAGAAATTGATACCTAACAACTGACCTCTGTTACCTAACGTCAGTTTGCAGAATACCACGCCGTCCTTATAGATATCGATCTGATAACTGTGCGCCGCGCTGTCCGTCGGCCAGGTGAAATCCGCGGTCGTCTCGCCCGGATCCACGGTCACCTTCCGTTGGATCATCGCTGAGTCAGGCACATCGTTCATGCGGAAACGACCCCAATACGGATGTTCGCGGTACAACTTGCGGCTGTCCGGTAGCACGCTCAGCCATGCACTGTCCGGCACATCCGCAAACGTTCCTTCACTCACTGCCGGAGGGGTCGCCGCCCAGACAGAAATATGTGTTATCGCGCTGTCCCCTTTGAAGGCATTGTCCCCGATCAAAACGACGTTTTTACCGATACTCAACTCCTTGAGACCGCTCCAGTTCTCAAACGCGTTCGTGCTGATCGAAATCACCTTGTCGGGAATAACGAGGCTGTCCTGCAACTTAATCCCCGAAAAAGCACTGCCGCCGATCATCGTCAGTTCGGTCGGCAGTACAATGGAATCCAATGCCGCGCAGCCCGAAAAAGCATTGTCGCCTATTGTCGTTATGCCATTAGGCAGATGTACCCGCATCAGTGCCGTACAGCCGTTGAAAGCGGATGAGTTGATCGCCGTCACATTCTCCGGTATGGTGATTCGCTTGATTTTCGAACAGCCTTTGAACGCCTCCTGGTGAATGGCTGTCAGCGTAGAAGGCAAAATGACTGTATCCAGACTATTATTCGAGGCAAACGCACCGGCACCGATATATTTACAGCCTTCGGGCAGCACGACTTTCTTCATGCGTACCTGCTGGCATAGCTTGGCGGGCACGAACTTCACATCCGGACCAAAAAGAAAATCCCCGTTCCAATAGTCATACAGATTGTAGAATACCGACGAAGAAGTCGGCGGGTTCTTGGCGTTCCATACAATCACGGGATTAGAGTGGAGACACCACGAGATCTGTTTGCTCGACCGGAAAGTGGCAGGGAAGAACAATGTATCCCGAAGCGGAATAGTGGCAACACTGTTCGGGTCGTATTCCGCACGATTGGGTTCGCCGTCAAAAATACTGCCGTCTATCTCCTCCAGACAGTCCGACCAGCGGACAGAGTTCAAGTGATAGCAGTTCTGGAAGGCCATCTGACCGATATATTTCACCCCCTTGCCCAAATCGCACTTTACCATCGTTGTACAGTTGCTGAAGGCGTATTGACCTACCGTGTCCACCGAGTTCGGCAGTTTGATCTCTTTCAGCTTGTAGCATTCGTCAAACATATACGCCGGTATCTTCGTCACGCCTTCCGGTATCTCGCATTCCGTCAGGTTCCACCAGTAGCGGAAGGTGGCGCCGCTGAATCCCGTCAACCCTTCCGGCAGAGAAATCGTCTTGCACGAATTATAAGGATAATAGGTCTTGTAATCCGTCGCCCATGACGAAGCCTGCAGAACCTGTTTGTTCCACCAGAGACTATCGACGACATTCTTCAACTCGCCGTAGCCCTCAATGGTCATGTGCGCCGTCTCCGTGTCATAACTCCACGTCAGATGCTCTCCGCACACGCCTTCATAAACCGTCGCCTGAAGGCTACTTGCCATCATCGTCAGGCAAACAAGAAGAATACATACTTTCGTTTTCATGATCGTATATTATTTGATTTGGTTTCCTCGTACATCGTACATCCGTCCCTCGTACATCAGATAGATTTGTCCGTTACGGAGGATCTTGCCGTTCGAACCCTCAAAAGTGCCGGTTTCATCGGATATTTCTTCGATAGCGGTCGGCATGTTTGCACCGAGCGTAGCAAACGAACCGGAGGTCTGGAAAAGCTCGGTATTTTGGGCATCATAAGCCCCCATCGTGTACCAATAGTGAGTGTTCTCATCCAAACCGTTATAGCGGAAGGAGAATGAACCTGCGGTATTGTCAGCAAGACGTGCAGGAGCATGCTTGGAGAAGTTGATTTCGACGAGTTGCCCCATGGAGTTGAACGTCAGCGTACAAATCTTCTCCGTGCGCTCTTCATTCGCCCAGATGATGAGGGTGTAGTAACTGGCTCCTTCTACCGCCGGCCATGTGAACTGGACGCTGTGGTCATCAGTCTGAGTCGCAACTGCCGCTTCCTTGTCCGGCTGTTTCAGCAAAGTGCTGTCCACTTGGATAGCAAAGCCCTTCCATGTGTTGTTGGCGCGGTAGATAGCCGCGAGCGAGTCGCAGGGCACCAAAAGCACCGTCTGCCCTTGGTTGAGCAGGTTAAACGGATTGCCTTGCGTTGCAGGTACGGCCATCATAGGCGCTACGATCGTGTCAAGAACAGGTGTCACATCATTGCCCCAGAAATAACCGCCGAACACTTCATTTTCCAGCAATGTTGTTTGCCTCGAAAGCACCAACTTGTCCTTGTCTATACCTCTCAGCGAACCGGAACGCAACGTGGTGGTCTGCTCCGGCAAGGTAATAATTTCCCCGTCATGCTTAGGCGGATAAAGTGCCAAAGCCGTTGTGTCGGCAGAGAAAAGTACACCGTCTATCGTACGGAAATAATCATTGGCTTCCGGCATGCGGACGTACCAGAGTTTTTGGCATTGCTGGAAAGCATACGCGCGTATCTCACGCAGGTTCGTGCCTATTTCAATGGTCTCTAACCCCGTCGCATTGTAGAACTGTCCCTTTCCGATGATGGCATTGTTGATCACCGCCTTGCTCAGCTTGCGCGAACCGCTGAAAACCTCTTCGCCTATGCTGGTCACAGATGCAGGAATGGTCACGCTGGTCAGATCGTACGATTCGGAGAAAGCCTCATTTCCGATTTCCTCCAGGCATGCCGGCAAGGTAAGGCTTTCCAGACTGTTTTGCACAAAAGCATATCGACCGATAGTCTTCACGTTCGGCATCTCTAACTTATGCAGATAGCTCGCCACGTAGAATGCGTAGGGAGCAATATGTTCAATGGATTCGGGCAATGTGGTGTACACATATTTGCGATCCGGACAATAAACCAAGGTCTTCATGTCTTTGGTGCAGACTAACCCGTTCCAAGTAGTATAGTGCTGATTGTCAGCCGCTACCGTCACCGTCTCCAGCCATCCGCTGCATATGGCGTTCGGACCGATATAGTTTACCGTCGATGGAATATGTAGTGTCTTTACCATACTGTTCAAACTAAAGAAAAGCGACAGACTCTCTATCCGTTCCACGCCCTCAGGTATAGTAAGGCTCGTGACCTTTGTACAGCCGTAGAAAGCGCTGTTGCAAATCACTTTGATGCTGGAAGGAATCGTGTACGCTCCGCTGTAACTTCTCGGCATCAGCACAAACAGACTGTCATTATATATCGGATCTTGCAACGCATCCAAGATATAAAACGCCCACGAACTTACAGACTGAACCGAATTAGCAAGGTGTACGCGTTGCAAATTGGGCATCTGTTCAAACGATCGCTGCTCGATATACGTCACGCCTTCCGGCACGCGGAACTCAATGAGACCGGCCCCCCAGAACGCCTCAAACGGAATCTCCGTAATCGTACTGTCCGGAATGATGCACGACGTCAGATTGGTGCACCTCAGAAAAGCGTACTGCCCCAAGTTGCGAAGCGTCTGCGGCAATGTAATGGACGTCAGTTGATTGCATTCGGCAAAGGCGCCGTCAGCCATCTTCGATACCGCGTAATTCACGCCCTCGTACGTCACGGAGTCGTTAATAACAACGTCGCCTACCGCGGTACTGGTGCTCTGTACCGCAATTTCCGCCGTTTTTGTCGCGCCGTCAAGCGTATAGTACACGCTGTCAATCAAAACTTTCTGCGCGTACACGCATGTTCCTTTTAATAACATTACTGCTAAAACCAGCAGACCGATCAAATTTTTTGTTCTCATATTCACATACATTTTGAGGACCCCTAATCCATGATTAGAAATTCGGTGCAAAATTACTGCTTTTTTTTGACATACGCAAATTCTGCAGTTGTACGATGGATATTTTCGTTATTTGTAAATGCTTGAACATCAGGAGGTTGTAAATTGCGTTCTCGGAAATAGTTGTACGCGATACGAAGAGGGCTTGCAAACCCCTTCAGCCTTGGACGGAATTCAATCGGTTCGAACGAAATTTCCTCCGAAATAGGGTATGATCCACCCTCCTTTCCCTCTCTCTCTTGGAGAGGCTCGGAGTGACGCTTTCTCTCTTCCTGAAGTTCCCGGTAAATGGCTACATATACATATTGGTAAAAACGCGAATAGGCCTTCATCCCCTCTTCGGGCTTCTCGCCGCCTTTGAATACACGGAAATAATGACGAAAGAACCGGATTCGCCATTCTATGCCTGCTAACGAATAGTCGTGCTCTAAGAGATGTGCCCGTCTCTGCGCTTCTTTGATCAATTCCCTGTTTGCAACACACGCCGCGGACCACACCTTCGGAAAATGATAAGTATAAAGTTCAAAAAGACCGTCCCTGTATCGCGCACGACGAACTATAATCCGTTTTTTGTACCTCCTGCCCTCTTTCTCTTCGTCCATTGCGCCCCATAACATATCGATTCCCGTGTTTGCACGGAAATACTTCACCCCTCTGGCGTGAGGCGTGGACCCGGCCGGCAGCGGCTCGAACTCGAACCCGCAACTTTTTAAGCCCTCAATAACTTTACTTTTTAAATGCTTTGACATATATTCTCCCTTTGTCCATTATCCTCTGTCCTTATAAACCAGAGTCATTCTTCTATGCATCTATAGGTCGTTCCGTATGAATCCTAGACCTTATTCCTTCCTCTTTGCTCATAATTCACTCACATTCAGCCAAATAAGTGCATATTTTCCGTAATTAAAATAAATCGCTTGCAAAGATACGCATTTTTTCTTATATATCCAAATTTTATCCCATTAAAAATGTTTTTTGGCTTAATAATTTGCATAAATGCAAAACTTTTACTACCTTTGCACTCGCAAAATCAAACTTATGCTGTCCTTTAAATCTTTTCATAGCGTCTATTGGGTACTTCCGGTAGTGATCCTTCTAACTGTTTCCTGCGGAGGAAATGATTCCTTGCGGCTTCTGGAGCAAGGCGAACAGAACTACACAGCCGGCACGTCCTCTAATTATGCCAGCCATTATGAGGAGTCGGTCTATTACCTCAAGCAGGCAGAAGAGATGTTCTTGGATATCGATCCTGCGGCGCTCACGCCGGAACTAAGGGCAAAGCGCACTAAGTTGCTCAGTCTTACATGGTTTCATCTGGGCAATACCTCTGAGAGCGAGATGCTTTATGAGATAGCCAATACCTATTACCGCAAAGCCGTTCCTCTGCTCCTGGAGAGTCAAAACCTCACCTATCTGGCTTGTGCCTATCGTGACATAGCACGCACGATGGAGCTCACCGGGGGAGACCGGGACAGTGTGTTGTACTATTTCGCGCAAGCGGAACGCTATGCAAGGGAGGCAAAAAGTGAGGTGCTGGAGTTAGATACCCGGGCGTATCGATACCAACTCTGTTATCCGGACAGCATCGCACAGCGCTTGGAGGTATGCCGCCGTCTGGCGGAGGAGTTCGGCGCTCATGCCCGCTATTCGGAGATAGTGGAGATGTTCTTATCCTCTGGCAAGACCGATTCGGCGGCGTATTACCTGGAGCGCTTGCAGCCCAAGGATTCGGCGTATACCTACTGGTTCGAGCAGAGTTACACATACCTGCAAAGCAAAATACTGCTCCGGCAGGGAAAGGCTCGTGAAGCCTATTCCAAGTTGCTCGACCTTTACGACCGGAAGATAGAGGAACTCCAGCGAGATGCGGGTGCGCGCACCTATGCCCTCACGCTTCATTACGACGTAGCCCGGGAGCAACAGCTGGCGCAGGAGGCGCAGCGCGAACGGAGGTGGCAGAGGACGATCTCTGCTGTGCTCGTGCTCTTATTGGTCGTGTTAGTCGGACTCTTCGTCGTCCTCTGGCGCTACTGGCACCATCGCCGCCATGAGCAGGAGCGGCAGCTGGAAGCGATGAGGGATAAGTATATCCAGCAGTTACAATTGGCGCTCGAACGACTGCAACAGAAAGTGAACCTGACACGCGAGATAGAGCTGCAACGCATGAGGGGCAATGAGGTGGCGTTCCCTAAATGGCTGCAGACTTACCGCGACGAGCAGCTGACCATGAGCAAGGAGAGCCTCGATGAACTGATCCAATCGATTGACAAAGCACTCGACGGCGCAATCAGCAGGTTAAGGAAGGAATATCCGGAACTGACCGAATCGGATATGCAGTTCGCGATCCTCTCTATCATCGGTGCTTCGGATACGGACATGTCGATCGTGCTGAATGTACAGAAACAGACAATCTACCACCGCCGCCAGATCGTTCGCAAGCACGTTAATCCCGCTATCGAAGACATCGACGCCTGGCTCCGCTCCTACGTCCTATCGACCAACCCCTAACCCCTAATCCCCTAACCCCTAATCCCCTTTACGGGGAGGCCGGGTGGGGCTCAACGACCAAGAAAAAGCCCCTCCATACCGGAGAGGCTTCTGTTGGCGGCGTTGGCCGTTAGCGGTTCGCCATTACTTCATTTCTACGCCGAGGGCGTTATAGGTCTTGCCGCTTTTCTCAATGACGAGTTGACCGTTGCGGAAGGACTTAACTGCCTTTGCCTCTGCAGCGGTGTTGTCAATACCCGTTGTACCGCTCATGACCAGGACAATATCCGTTACATTGAACGCATTGAGCTGCTCTTTGTTGAACTGAATCATCCACTTACCGGCATTAGCGAGACGTGAACGAAGTGCATCGGTGAGCGGGAGTTCCTTGTATCCCTCTCCATCCGTCATGTCAGCTTGGCTGGCGATTTGACCTTCCGGATCCCAATTCTCTTTTACGTTGATGATGTAGTTCGTACCTGCGGCCTCTGAGTAGAAACGGATAGCTGTTGCTTTGGAGAAATCCACATTGCAATAGCCGTCGCGATAGAGCTCGAGTGTGCTCCACTCGTCAGCCCAGAAGAAACCGGTCCAAACAGTGATACCGTCTTTGAGGGTCTTGCCATCGTTGAGTTCCACCTTGGTTGCAGTGAAGTTCGCACCGATGATCTCCAGGCCATAGAGTTTCAGGCTGTCCACAGCAGTTTGGGTGAGGAACTGCTCGAATACCCCGCCATCTTTGATCCACGCTGCCTCGCGGCTACCGGCAAGGTGATCAAAATGTTCATTCATCACTTTGAACTCGATACCATCCGTTGCATCCGAGTAGGTAACAACGATCTTCTGACCGGCAGTTGCGTTAGCGAACTGAGCGGCTGCAATCTGAAGGCCGCCATCTGACCAAGATACATGCTTCGAACCTGTCCAAATGTCCGTAGCATTCACATTCATTACCAGCGCTGCGAAAAGCGCAATTAGAGAAATTTTCTTCATAATTCTAAATTTTTTGAAGGGTTAATAAAAAGGGTTAATTACTCATATGCTATAGGCATAATGTGTGTTCAAATTAATAAACATAGAAACAATTGGTACAATCGTCCGGACTAATGGGAAGGAGAACGACGTCGGTGAGATGGAATGCCGCGCCATCATTCTTGTCACATTGTATTTTCAACGTCCCTTCGCCGGAGGACATGAATGTGGTAAATTTTCCTCTCATTGTTTCGTCTAATGGGAGTTCGAAATACTCGTTTGTCTTCGTCATATCATCCTGATCGGCAATTTTCACCATAGGAGCCCACGCCTGAATAATATTCATTTTAAAATCAGTACGATTCGCATCATGGTAAAAGCGGATAGCTTTATATTTGCTAAAATCCACTCCAGTCAATGCCTCTTTGTACAAATCCAACGTCGTCCAAGTATCCATAATAAAAGGATGAGGTATAGTAGGAACTTGCATCCATAGAACTTTTCCAAATTTCACGCTACCAGCCTTACCCGTATATAATTCCACACGATTAATTGTCATGTTTTCTCCATAGATACGAATATTTTGACCTCCCTTGATTGCATCTATCATTTCTTGGGTCAAATAGCATGAAATCGGCAACGAACTTACACGAAAATCCGTCCCCGGAAAATGATAATCGGGATTATCTCCACCTACATATATTTTATGAGGTTCACTTTCTTTTCCACTAGGTATAAATCCATTGATAAATATCTCATTCCCGGGTACAGCATAGCTGAAGAAATCTTTACTAATAAAACAACCATTCGACCAATCGGAATATCCACCAAGCGGAAAATCTTTTACACGGTCTTCATTATCGTTTGCAGGAACAAAGTCTCCTGGTGTAGGGTATAAAATTGATATCCAATCTCCCGCCATGAGGTTTGCCATGCTTGCCATCAAAAGGGCAGTCAATACATAAAATTTCGTTTTCATAACCGTTTGTGTTTTTTATGTGAGTATTAAAGTTTTTGTCCCATAGAGGTGTATTTATGTCCGTCACGGCAGATGATCATCTGACCGTTCTCCATGCGTTTGAAGGCGCCTTCTTTTCCTTCTATAACCGGAAGGGATGTCGGTTTATTGGGGTTATAGACCTGCTGCCGGATGGCGGTTATTTGAATAGAGCCGTCATAACATTTGATGCTCCATGATTTACCCGACATACCATAGATACGGTTCGTATAACTAACCTGTCCGTTGATATACAGCACGAGCACCGAGCGGTCGATATAGATGTCTATATGATAGATGCGGTCGGCTGGCTGCGAGAAGAAATATCCGTCTATGTATGGGATGAAACCCATGGCGTCGGGTCCCTCTTGCTCGAAGTTCACCTTCGCCATGTTGTTTGCTTCCGGATTAACGATAAGCGAATAATAGCGTCCCGACCAACTCTCTTTGGCTATGGAGACGCCGAATTTCGTTTGTGCGGAACTCGCCGTGACGGTGAAAGAGAGATGTGTTTTATCGCTGAGTGCAGGTAGTTCGATAGAGCCTCCTGCTGCTATGGATGTAGCGGTAGTCGATACCGATACCTCATCGTTAAACCAATTACGCACAGTCTCTATCTCTCCCAAGGTGAGCGATCCGTCGTCATGCTGGATTAGACGATGTGCCACCAATGTACCTGCCCAATCCGGTTCGCCGTTGTCATTATTGACGGCGGTGTTGTTATTGTCCCTCCGCGTCGGGCACCAGCCCCAGATATACCGGTTGGAGCCGTCCGAAGCAGTCTTGCCCGCATAGAATCCGCGGGAGTCCAAGTACCCCTCATGGTTATCCGGCCAGACAGGGTTGTCATCCTTTGTACAAGCTGCCAGACCTTCATAGGTCTTCGATTTGAAGTACTGTACACGGCGGATCTCTTTGTGTAACTCGCTATAGACCAGATACCACCATTCGCCCATCTTGAACACATTGGGACACTCGTAAAAGCGATCCCATAGGGTATTCATAAACAACCCTTTGTGAGTCCAATTCCGGCAATCGGAGGATGTAAATTCCGCTAATACATTACGGCCGTCCTTGCCGGTGGCTACTAACATATGGTACACACCGTCTTCCGTACGGAACACCTCCGGGTCACGGAAATCATTACGGTAATAATACCATTCATTGCCGTTCAATCTCAAGTCTGTCTTGCTCCACTCGACTCCGTCGGTTGATGTCGCACTCATCACTACCTGCCTGTTCTCCCAGTCGGACGGATGGTACTTGTTTCCGGTATAAAACAAATAATACAACCCGTCTTTATGACACCGGATCACGGATCCGGTGCCGATCGCCGCATCCTGCGCCCATCTATTGCCGGTAGGCAGGACTTCACCCAAGGCGTTATAGTGCGTCAAGTCCATTGTCTCTATGGCATACACGGGATGATAGGTAGCCGGATCATTCGGACGGAACTCCTGCAGATAATAAATCCTGAAGAGTCCGCTCTGCGCATCGTAAAACGGCATAGGGTCGCCACACCAGCCGGATGCAGGTTGATAGTAATACCCTTCTGTTGAGAATGCTATACCACTAAGGGTGCAAAAGAGTAAGATAGATAATATTCGTTTCATAATGGGTCAGCACAGGCGGTAATCAGCCGCCTGTGCCGTAGGAGGTATTAATATTGTTTGAGTTGGATATCCGATACATTGATCGCTTTACCGTAGTTATTGACCGACCAGCAGTTGCGTGCCACGCCATAGATGCGGTTGGTATATGCCAGACAATCGTTGATATACATCGTAACGACGGAATTATCGGTATAGATATCAATATGGTATATATTATCCGCCGGTTTGTTGAACTTATAGCTGTCGATTGCTTTGATAAAGCCTTGCCCTTCGGGGCCCTCTTCCTCGAAATTGATCTTGCGCTTGGCGCCTCCGTCTTCGGGATTGACAACGAGGGTGTACCACTTCTTGCTATCCGTACCACGAGCGAAGGATATACCGAACTTATCGGCGCACTCCACGGTAAGGGAGAGATGGTTCTGGTATCCCAGACGGCTGTAGAGGGTGCAGGAATCGGTAGTTATCATCGCCTTCACCTCTTTGGTCTTGTTGTACTTGGCTTTGATCCCCGGCACTTCTCCGAGCGTCAAAGAGCCATCCTCGTGTTGGATCAGACGGTGTGCAACCAGCGTACCGGCCCATTGGGGTTCGCCTTCGGGATTGGTCTTGGTATTATTGTTTCCTTCGCGCGTCGGGCACCATCCCCAGATGAGACGGTCAGTACCGTTGGTAGCCGTCTTACCGGCATAGAAACCGCGGCTGTCGAGGAAGCCCTCATGGTCATCCGGCCATATACCTGCGTCACCCGCTGTACAGGCTTTAAGATCCGCCAAGGTATGACCCTTGAAATACTGCACGTGGCGACCCCATTCTTTGCCTTTTCCGCCGGAGAGCTCGCTATAGACGAGATACCAGTAGTTGCCCATCTGGAACACATCCGGGCACTCATAGAAACGATCCCACATCATGGGCATGAAGATACCTACATGTGTCCAGTCCTTGAGGTTCGGCGAGGTGTACTCCACGAGGTTACCTTTGCCTCCCACGCGGGTAGAAATAATCATATGCCACAGATCGTCGGCGAAGAAGATACAGGGGTCACGGAAATCCTGCGCACTGTATCCATCCACTACACCGCGCAGACGGAAGAGCGGATCCTTCGTCCAGGTCTTGAAATCCGGCGAAGTAGCCCGCATGATCACCTGTACATCCTCTCCGGCTTTCGGCATCTCGCGCTCACCGGTGTAATAGATGTAATAGAGGTGCTCCGCTTCGCTATAGACCACACATCCCGTACCGAGGTGCGCATCCTGCTCAGCTGACGAGCCGGTCGGCAATACCTGGCTCAAGGGACTGTAATTTGCAGCATCCTTGGTCTCCAAACCCCAGTAAGGGTGGAACGTAGCCTGGTTAGGACGAAACTCCTGCAGGTAAAGCACCTTGAAGGACTTGGTGTTTTGATCGAAGAACGGCATCGGATCGCCTACAAAACCGGTGTACGGCGCGTAGTAGGTTGTAGCCGGCTTCTCATCGCCGGAGGCATAATAAGTCGTTGTGCCATCCCAGTCTTTCTGCTCGGGTTCATCGCTTTTCTCGCAGCCGGAAAGAGTAGCACATATTAACATGAGACCTACTCCTACTCTCCCCATATGGAGGGAGAAGATATTATTCATTGTTGCTTTCATACCCATTATTTAGATAAATAGTTAATAGCATTTTCCGTTATTTTCGACACGTTGGCATGGTAGTATTCGGTAACGCCTTCGGCAACGGTGTACCAGTCATAGCAACCGGATCCGATACAGATAATACCTCCGTGTGTGCCGTTTGCCGGATATTCCCATGCCACCACTGCGTCATTGCCACCGGCTATATCAACAGCACCGGTTTTGGAGCAGAACACCTCCTTGGTAGCATAGCCACCCCAGTCCGCACCAATGTGGTATTGCGCGGTAGAGTTGGTAATACGGTAACCCTTATCGCAGGTATATACCGAATTGAGGTTCTCGGGGTTCATCAGAAGGTTCTGCCAGATCGCATGATCGGTATGACCGGCAATACTGAACTCCCAGGGATTGTTAACCGTCTCAGCTTTGTCCTCATCCTGTCCCCAGCAGTTGTTAGGCACACAATCCGCCTCGCCGAGGTAAGCCGGCAGGTAGGTCGCATAGCGGGTAAGGAGGAAGGCACCGCCGTTGTTGTAGTACTCCTTCAGTTTATCAACCGCAGGCAGTGCATCGGCAGCGTTGGTCTCGAACTGACCCTTGCCGTCAACACCTCCGTCTTTATGGAAATGCCACCAGATCACCTTGCACTCACTCAGATCCACATGTCCTGCAGCGATGTCGGAGAACGACGCGTATTGCGCATCCTCGATCGTGCTCAGCAGCCATGCGCAGGCAGCCTGTTCCTCTTTGTTGAGCTGCTGCTGGGTCGGCGCTAAACCGGCATAGAGCGCTTTGGGCTTGCCCATCACCTTGACGGTAACTACGTAGGCTGTCGAAGCGGTGTTATAGGTCACAGTGAAGGTTACCGGATTCGTGAAATCATGTGCCACACCGCTCGCCGGCGTTATGGTCGCACCTTCGGTAGCGGTAATAGTAGGCACGAGATTCTTGATATTCGTTCCCTCGGGTACTTGTACCGTGATCGTATGTTGCGATTCGTTGATTATACCTACGAACTCATTATTGAGTACGAATCCGATGATACGTGCCTCGTCGTGTTTGACGCGAATGGTGAACTCCTGGTATAAGTTACCGTTGGTTACAACCACGGTACGCGGCGAGAGGAGGTTCAGTTGGTCTCCCACATGGAGGTTTGCCTCTGCGCCGGCAGAGAGTTGGAGGGCTGTGACAGTCATCAGTTGCTCGTCATACTTCTCCGGGATAGCTACCATGACGGTTCTCTTCACCGGATCAATCGTGCCTTTGTACAGGCTATCCAGCGTGATGGATTCGATATTACAATCGCCTTCTAAATTGAACGAGTTGTCTTTTTTGCAGCTTGCCAGCATTACTGAGCAAAGCGCAAAGATATATACCATTAGTCGTTTCATATTACCATCCTCCTATGTTTTGTGTATAATGTCCGTTAGATGCGGCGATCTGCGAGAACGGGATCGGCAGGTATTCGTTCTTATTGGCGGTAAAATGTGCCTCATTGTAAATCGCGCAGTTATCCGCCTCCTCTGCGTAGTACTTGTTGATCACTTTCTCTGCTTCGCCCCATCGCACGAGGTCAAAGAAGCGCTCGGACTCCATAGCGAGTTCCAGACGGCGCTCCATCTTCACACGCTCCAGTGTCTCCTCTTTGCCGAAGCCGCCGGTATAGGGTTTGACGAGGATATGTGCTCCGTAGTTGATGTCATATCCGTCGAGCATACCTGTACTTTGTGCTGCGCGTGAACGGATGCGGTTGACCAGGCTGATAGCGTCCGGCAGGTCGGTACCGAGTTGCGCCTCTGCCTCGGCACGCATCAGCAGAACGTCGGCATAGCGAAGCACAATACGGTTCATCGGGCTGCCCCACCATGCTCCTTTGATCAGGTACTCGCTGTCGGGATCCACATTATGCTTGAAGGACACATAGTAGCCATAGAGCCCGTTCGAACGGCTCCAGGTCTGAGTCTTGGCCATCATATAGTTCGGGTTGAACATGTACGGGAATCCGGGCACACCTACGGTAAGCCACAGACGAGGGTCGGCATTATCGCTCACTTTCCAGTCCGTCTGGTTGAAGTTATCGAGCAGAGGCAGACCGGCATCGTCGGTATGGAAAGCGTTCACCAGGTTCTGGCTGGGTTTGTAGAAATCACAACCTCCATCGGTCACACCCGGTATATTCGGTACGATCAGACCGTACGACCAGTTGCAGTTACCGTTCTTCGTACCGTCGTTCATCGAGTACTGCATCGCCCAGATGCTCTCACGGCCGTTCTCGTACTGCGGCTCGGGACGGAAATTATTATGCAGGTCGGGCTCGAGGTCATAGCCGGCATAGAGCGACGGATCGGTATATTTGATGACCTGCTTGAGATCCTCCTCGTTGATACTCGTTACCTGATGCGAATTGGGGTTATCCTGACGATACGCCTTGTACAGATATACTTTGGCGAGGAGAGCAGCCGCAGCTGCCTTGGTAGGACGGCCTACCTCCACCTGAGCCTGAGGCAGCGCATTAAAGGCGGCGGTCAGGTCATTGGCGATCACCTGCCATCCTTCGTCATTGCTGTACTCCGTATTGGAGAGGTTATTATAGTCCGCCTGTGACATATCCCGCTGGATCACAAAGGGGATGTTCTTATACAGACGTTTCAAGAGGAAATGTCCGTAGCCGCGGAGAAAATACATCTCGCCCAACCGCTGCTCTTTGAGCTTGTAGGAGTCGTCCATCTCCAGCAATTCGTCGATTGCAGCGTTGGTACGACTGAGCGCATTATAAAGACGCACCCACATATCATTGATATTCCAGTTGGTGGTCAATATACCTTGCGAGATCTCTAACTGGTGGAATACATCGCCGTCTGAGGTTCCGTTTCCGCCTTTGTAGGCATCGTCGGAGCGGACGTCGAAATTCCACATGGAGAAGGAGGAGTTGATGTCTTCGGCGGAGATGAAGACGGCATACGCAGAGATCACCATGTTCTCCACCTGCTTCGGATCCCGTACCTGCTCTTCGCTCAAGGTCGCTTGCGGGACATTCCCGTCCAGAAACGAACAGCCGCAGAGCATTGTACCCAGGACAAACGTTAATATCTTATTTGTTTTCATATCTTTAAACTTTAAACTTTAAACTTTAAACTTTCAACTTAAATACTTCTTTCAACTTTCAACTCTCAACTTAGAAAGTCACCTTTGTTCCGAGCGTAACAGTCAACGGAATAGGATATTTGAAATTGGGGTTCTCCGGATCTACGCCCGTGAAGGACTTGCCATGGATCGTGAAGACGTTCTGTGCAGAGAGGTAAAAACGCCAATTCTGCATCTTCATCTTTTCCGTAGCCGATTTGGGGAGGTTGTAACCCAATTGGATATTACGCAGTTTGAGGAACGATCCGTCTTCTACCCAATAGGTGGACACACGCTTCTCGTTGTTATTATCCGAGAGGGAAAGCGCCGGGATATTACTGTCCGGGTTCGTCGGACTCCAGGCATCCAAGAGTCGAGTACCCTTATTGAGGAAACCGATGTTCAGACCAGCCCAGATATCCGTCTCACGCTTGAGATCGGAGATCACATCTACTTTGCCTACGCCCTGGAAGAAGAGCGTGAGGTCGAATCCTTTGTACTCGAAATAGAAATTGGCACCGAACGCCACAGCGGGAACAGGCGAGTAGATCCAGTCCTGATCCGCCTCGTTGATAACACCGTCATTATTGAGGTCCTTGTAGCGAATACGACCCAGACCTGCGCCCTCCTGATACGCATGGTTGTCGATCTCGTCTTGCGATTTGAAGATGCCGTCTGCGATATATCCTACTTGCGAACCGATGGCATGTCCGATGACGGACTTAACGCCATTACCGCCGAAGCGTCCGCTGGATGCGACTGTACCCGGCAGATCGACTACCTTATTGCTGTTATGCGAGATGTTCGCTGCTATATCGTACTTGAATCCGCCGCTGGTCTGATTGCGATAGCCTACGCTGAACTCCACACCCATGTTATCTACAGCGCCGGCGTTCACCCATTGGCTCGATCCTTCACCCATCGCAGCGATACCGTCCATGAAGACGAGAATGTCCCTTGTCTGCTTGTAGTACCAGTCGAACGATCCGTAGAACGTTTGTTTGAAGAACGAGAAGTCCAGACCGACGTTCGTCTGCATCGTGGTTTCCCATTTGATGTTATCATTACCAATCTGGTTGCGCTTGAAACCCGAAGGCAGCGTCTGACCACCATTGGTTCCCATGATATCATACGAGGTGCCATAAGACTGACCGCCTGACTCTACTACACCGTAGTTAGGTATATAGATCGTGTAACGTGCCACCGAGGATATATCCTGGTTACCGGTCTGACCCCATGATACACGCAGCTTGAGGTCATCCATCCACGACGATGCGCCGCTCATGAATTTCTCCTGACTGATACGCCATCCGGCAGAAACAGAGGGGAAGAAAGCAAAGCGGTTGTTCTTACCGAAGCGGCTCGATCCGTCGCAACGCGCGGTAAAAGAGAACAGATACCGGTTGTCATAGGAGTAATTCGCTTTCGCAAAGAACGAGAGAAGCGAATAGCTGCCGGCGCTACCGTACGCCTGCGCCTTGCCTACACCGGCATCCGGCCACATATAATCCGGAGTGAGGATCAGGAAGTCCTCTTTATAACCGGAGAACCACTGATCAATGGATTTATTCAACTCGGTACCTACGAGGAAGTCCGCACGGTGCTTGCCGATCTCCAGGTTATAGGTTACAATCGCATTCCAGAGCCATTTGGTCCAGTGCTCCTGCTTAGCCTCCACGCCGTTCTTGTCATTCGCCATCGTTCCCTCCGTAATAGGATAGGTGAAGATACGCTGACGTTTCTGCGCATAGTCGATACCCGCGGATGTGCGGATATGAAGGCCCTTGATCGGGTTGACGTCAATGAACGCATTACCGAAAATACGCCAATAGACGTATTGGTTGTCTTTATTACGTTTGAGACGCGCCAGCGGGTTCTCACGGTCTGGATAGCCGCCTACAGGACCTGCGAACTCGCCGTCCTTCGTATAAACCGGCAGAGAGGGGTTGAACTGCAACACGTTCTCCAGGAAATTATCCGGAGCTGCTACCTCGGAGGTGCGGCTCAGCGTGAAGTTCTCGCCGATCGTCACCTTGTCATTGAAGAGCTTGAAGTCGCTGTTGGCACGAGCCGAGAAACGATCAAAATTGGTATATTTGATGATACCGTCATTGCGATAGTACCCTAACGAGAAGAAACTACTACCTTTCTTACCGCCGTGCGAAACAGACACATTGTAGTTCTGCGCCCAACCCGGACGGGTGGTCTCCTTGTACCAGTCGGTATTGGCAGCAGGTACCGTACCCGCTTCATCAAGATATTTATTCATCGTGATCGTATTGAGCACCGGATAGCCTTGGTCATTATAACCCCAATCGTAGTGATAGCCTAAGGCATTGCTATTCGGGTTGGTGCCGTCATTGACGTACGCCTGCCACATCACCCGGCCAAACTGCTCTGAGTTCAGCACTTTCATCTTATTCACGTAGTTCTGCGAGGATACCGAAGCGTCGAACGTCACATTGAGTTTGCCCTCCGTGCCTTTTTTCGTCGTGATGATGATCACACCGTTCGCAGCACGCGATCCGTAGATAGAAGCCGAAGCGGCATCCTTGAGGATCTGAATAGACTCGATGTCGTTCGGGTTCAGTTCGTGCATGCCGGACTTGGTCGCTACTCCGTCGATGATATAGAGCGGGTCTTTGTCATTGAGCGTACCCTCACCGCGGATACGGATGGTTGCCGCTCCGGATGGATTACCATCCGCTTGAATGTTCAGACCCGGCACACGACCTTGCAGCGCCTTCATGGGATTGTTCTCTTGCTGTTTCTCCAAATCAGCCGAACTGATGGCGGAGATAGCACCGGTAAGGTCAGCCTTGCGCTGGGTGGTATAACCCGTGACAACAACCTCTTCGAGGATCTCGCTGTCTTCTGCTAACAGCACTTTTAAGTTTTCGCCGGCACCCATCGTCTGCGTGGCATAGCCTACGTAACTGATCTCCAGCGTCGCATCGTCAGCTACCTCCAGCACGAAGTTACCGTCGAAATCGGTAATCGTTCCGTTGGTGGTACCTTTCTCTAATACACTGGCTCCGATGATCGGTTCACCCGTCGCCTGATCCACAACAACACCCTTAGCGGGTCGTGCCATAGCAGAAAGAGCGAAAAGCACCATCAGTAGCCCTGTGAAAAATGTTTTTCTCATGATTATTTGATATTTAGGATTATTTTAAGTTGTCGGGAAGTACAGGCATAGCGCCGTTTTGAGTGCACACATATGCGGAAACAGCTACTGCTTTCTCGTGCGCCTCACGGATCGATTTGCCGAGCAGGATCTGCGCCACGAAGGTAGCGGTGAACGAGTCTCCGGCACCGACGGTATCTGCCACTTTCACTTTCGGAGTAACTACATAACTCTCTTCGGTCGCGGTGAATACATACGATCCGATCGCGCCACAGGTAAGGATGAGCATTTTCAGGTCGTACTTGGCGATCAAGTCGCGGCATACGAGGCGCGTCTTCTCCGGATCTTCGGCGATCAGATGGCCGGGAACGGTAGAAACGCCGAGCAGCATAGTAGCTACTACATCCAGTTCCTCGTCGTTGATCTTGAGCACGTTCGCACGGCTTAGACTCTCTGCGATCACTTCTGCCGTGTACCAGTTCTGACGCAGGTTGATGTCGAACACACGCAGGGCATCCTGCGGCGCTTCGTCGAGGAAGGTATGGATCGTCTCACGGCTGGTCTGGGAGCGCTGGGCGAGCGAACCAAAGCAGATCGCCTGCGCATGACGAGCCACATAGAGCATGTCTTCGGTCAGAGGGATATTATCCCATGCCACACCGAGACAGATATCGTACTGCGGTACACCCTTCGAGTCGAGCGTCACCTTGACCGTTCCGGTCGGTTGCTCTACTACGGGCAGAATATGATCCAGTCCCACTTTCTCGAAAGTCTCTACGATCTCTTCGCCCAACTCATCATCGCCTATGGCTGAGATAGCCCAGCCGTCCAAACCAAATTGAGATACATGGTACGCAAAGTTCGCCGGAGCTCCGCCGAGTTTGCGCCCTTCAGGCAGGCAATCAAATAAGGCCTCACCTATACCTACTACATATTTTTTCATACGATTAGATATTAATTGTTATTTCTTTATTTTCAGCGTATAGAACGCCAGGTAGATTGCACCTACCGTCATGACGCAAACTGCGCCGATGGTGCCGAACGTCTGTGAGGCATAGCCCATGAATAGCGGGAAGATCGTTCCGCCAAACAGACCCATGATCATCAGACCGGATACCTCGTTCTGTTTCATCGGCTCCGCTTTGAGCGCTTCGGCAAAGACGATGGAGAAGATATTCGAGTTACCGAATCCCACCAGCGCGATACCGGTATAGAGCATGAGTTGCGTTTGACCGAAACTCATCAGCGCCATAGCCGCTACAATCATCAATGCGCTGATGGCGAAGAAGGTCTTGCTTGATACATAGCGCAGGATGAACGAACCGCTGAAACAGCCGATCGTACGGAAGATAAAGTATAGCGAGGTGGCAAATGCCGCCTGATGCAAGGTCCACCCCAGACGCTCCATGAGCAGTTTAGGAGCGGTAGTGTTTGTTCCGACATCGATACCTACGTGGCACATGATGCCGAGGAAGCAAAGGAGCACGAACGGACGCCCCAGCAGCTTGAAGCAATCTGCGAAACCCGAAACTTTGCCTTCGATAGGCTTCTCTTCGATGCGGGTCAGATAGAGGAAAATAGTGGCCAAAACACCGATGATACCATACACGACGAAGATAATGCGCCAATCCAAGCCGAAGGACGGAATGGCAGCTACGGCTCCCCAGGTCATGATGATCGGCGCCATGAACGATGCAATCGCTTTGACGAACTGGCCGAACGTCAAAGTAGCCGCCAGTTTATCGCCGCTGATCAGATTCGTTACCAACGGGTTAAGGCTCGTCTGCATGATCGCATTGCCGATACCGAGGAGCGAGAAAGCGACTAACATCAGGTAATAACTATTCCCGCAAAGAGGCAATAAAAGCGATAATAGCGTCACGCCTAACGAGACGAGCACCGTGTTCTTACGACCGATACGGTTCATCAGCGTCGAGGTCGGCACCGAGAAGATCAAGAACCAGAAGAATACCAGACTCGGAATAAAATACGTCTGCGATTCGGTCAAGCCGAGATCTGCTTGTACATGATTGGATGCCGCGCCAACAAGATCCACAAAGCCCATCGTGAAGAAGGTCAGCATCACTGGCAAGAATGCCAATTTATTTACCATTTTGTCATTTTCCATTTGTTCATTTATTTAGCTATTTAACAATTCAGATTTTCACATCATAAATAGTTGCTTTGCCGCCTTCTACCTTAATATGATTATACGGTTTGGACGGGAAAACGAGGTTCGTCATTGCCCAGTAGCCGTTGGCGTCGAACGCCTCGATAGAGCAATGATCGATGAAAAGGATTACGCGGTACGTATCTTGCTTAACGAAGAGCGGCGTGGTCGTCGCGCCTGTGAAATCCGCGGAGAAAGAGCAGTCGCCCGACTCGGTGCGGTCCATGGTGAAGGTATGTTTATAGACATTGAGGGTCATGACCACGTTCTCCCCTTTGTCATTGGAGAGGGTGATGACGCCCGTCTCGGTGCTGCTCATCTCCAGTTCGATGATCGCAGCGTCACCGAGTTGCTGGGTTTCCTCGCCCTTAATAGCCATGCTTTCCGCCGAAGGCACTACGCGTACGCGCACCTCGCCCGCGTCATCCTTATAAAGACTCAAATCGCGCGCGATGGTGTTCTGCGAGCGGAAAGCTACGGTAGGTACATTGTTCGCGTACTGCCAGTTGGACATCCATCCTAGAGACACGATACGTTGATCCGGCGCATTATGCCAGGTGAAGGTGCTATAGTTATCTTTACCATAGTCCAGCCATTTGGTCTCTTCGGGATCATCGGTACAAGTGAAGGTATGTCCGTCCCATTGGCCTACGAAATACTGCGTGGCACTGCCACCGAAAAGACCGCCCGGGTTGAGGCTCACCAGTAAGACCCATTGGTCGTCGAATTGCAGCAGTTCCGGGCACTCCCATACGCCGCCGTGTGCGCCGTAGCCGGTACCGAAAGAGGACTCGTATTGCCATTGTTTGAGATCAGCCGAGGAATAGAAACGTATCTCCTGCTGACATGCCAGCGTCATGAGCCAGCGGTTGCTCTGCACATCCCAACTCACTTTCGGGTCGCGAAAATCAGCGATGTCACCCGTCAGAACGGGGTTGCCTTCGTACTTGGTGAATGTCATACCACCGTCAAGACTATAAGCGATCGACTGATGCTGGCCGCATATCTCCGACTGGGTAAAGACAGCCACGATGGCATTCTCTCCAAAGCCCGCCGTGTTAGTACGGTCTATCACGATAGAGCCGGAGAAGATGGTTCCTAACGAGTCCGGAGAAAGAGCAATCGGCTGGGGCTCCCAATGGATGAGATCCGTTGAGGTAGCATGCCCCCAGTGCATCGGGCCCCAGGTCGTACCGAAAGGATTGTGCTGATAATAAAGATGCCATACTTGAGCGGCTTCGTCATAGAACATACCGTTCGGGTCATTCATCCAGTTCTGCAACGGAGAATGATGATACACGCTGCGATACGGTTCATCGGTGGGATGATGAGCCGGTAGGCGGGTACAGGATGCCATGGCGCAAGCCAGGAAAAATAAGAGGAAAATTGTTGTCTTTTTCATCGTATTAATCGTTTTTGGTTTTTTTGACGGTGCAAAAGTACTACAAATTATACACGCGCACAAAAAAATATGTTGCAAAATATGACACGTATGTTTCACTGCAACAAATCGTGCATATTTTGCAACATTTCTACCACTCGGGCGCTGCTTCTACCTTGCGCTGGGCAGATGCCCGAAATACTCCTTATAGCATTTGGAGAAATAGCCGGGAGAGGAGAAACATAGTTCGAGCGCCACCTGCTGGATGGTCATGTCGGTGGTACGCAGCAACTCATCCGCGCGGACTAACCGGCGCTCACGGATGTAGTCTAAAGGCCCCTTGCCGGTGATTGCCTTGACGCGGCGGAAAATCTGCGTGCGGCTCAACGCAAGCGCGCTACCCAGAAACTCCACATTCAGCTTCGGATCGGTCAAATGGTCATCTACAATCTGCTTCAGCCTTTCCCCGAAGGCTACATCGCGGTGACTCAGTTGAATGGCTTCCTGTACCTCCTCCAACTGCGGTAAGATATCCCGCTTGATTTCCTTTTTGATGCTTCCCTGGGAATAGAATAAAAAAGCGAGTATGATCAGGAAAAGAAAACTGACGCCTACGATGATCAACACGATCACTATGCGCCCATAGCGGATCTGTTGCCATCGCGATTCGGATTGCAACTGTACTATATGCAGGGTCTCAAAATCATGCATCCGCGCGCGGTACTGCATCAGCATCGGATTGGCAATACTGGCATCTATCAGGATGGTCTCCAGTATCGTATCGCGCACAAAGGGCTCTCGGGACAATATGTGCGCGGCTGTTTCTATAATCATATCTCCTCGTGAGGGATAGGTGGCGGAGCACTCGATGGTGCCGTCCAGGATAGCCTCCAACCCCAGTGTAATACCGTCCACACCCATGATCCGCACGCTGCCTTTTCCGTACCCTTTACTGTCGCGTACTGCCTCTGCCGCTCCGATAGCCATCAGGTCGTTATGCGCCACAATGGCATCTACATCCTTGTGACTCCGCAGATAGTCGGCCACTACGCGGTAGGCGTCCTCTTTGTACCACGCCCCCATGACGGACGCTACTTCGGGATGGATGCCGCCGGATTGGGCTATCCGGTCTGCCATTCCTTGGTGACGGAGCGTTGCCGGCGTCGAGCCGGGAAGACCGGCTACCTCTAATACATGAAGCGCCTGTTTTTGGGTCGATTGGATAGATAATACCCAGTCCGCCATCAACTGACCTACACGGTAGTTGTCTCCGCCGATAAAAGCAGTCCAATCCTCACCGCTTACTCGCCTGTCTGCAATAATGACAGGTATTCCCGCGCTATAGGCTCGGGTAACGGCAGGCTTGACCTCCTCCCCTACATTAGGACTGACAATCAGCAAATCCACCCGCTCGGCGATGAAACTGTCTATCTGCGCGCATTGCAACTCACTACTGCCGTACGCGATGCGCCGCGATATGCGCATCTCCGGATGCAGCAATAACTCACGCTCCATCTCATCATTCATTTTTTGCCGCCACGCATCATCCAAACATTGGCTCAGACCGATACGATACTGTCCCTGACGCGTGCTACATCCCGTCAAAACAAATAGTAAAACAAATGTACTGATAATTATGTTTCTCATGCTGCAACATTTTCACACTGCAAAATTAGCGCTTTTTTTTGACATATGCAAGCATACACGCATTTTTTTTCATCTTTTTATTTGCGTATGCCGTTTTTTTTTCGTACCTTTGCAGCCGCAAAGGTCAGATGAAGCGAATAGGCTACATATTATCCGTGTTGATCGTGAGCGTATTGCTGGTAAGCGGTATGCTCATCGCCGCGTTGATGAGCGACCGCGTCGAGACGGCTGCCGTGCGCCTCGTGGCGGAGGAGTTCTCCCGCGCGCTCGGTACCAAAGCGAGCGTGGGCGCGATGGAGTATCGTTTCCCCGCGCGCGTCGCACTCAAGGATGTCTATATCGAGGACCGGCAGCGCGACACCCTCTTGTATGCCGGAGAACTCTATGTCCATTTACGGCCCTTGGCGCTCAAGAACAACGAGATACGCTTCAGTCATGTACGCGTGCAGGATGTCGTAGCGAACCTCTACCGCTTGCCCGATAGTACCTGGAACTACGCGTTCCTCATCCCTCCGAAGGAAGAGAAGAAGAAAGAGTCATCCCCGCTGCAGAGCTTGATCTCAGTCCGCGATATACGGCTGGATAACATACGTGTCCGGTATGAGGACTACGAGGCCTTCTTGGATCATGCCCGGATGGACCTTCATCAGTTCAGCGAAGACAAACTCGACGCGCAAATCTCTGAACTCGCCGGCACCGTCCACCGTTCACCGTCCACCGTCCACCGTCCACCCTTTAAGGTCGAAGACCTCCAGGCTCATCTGATCATCAATGACTCGGCGCTGCTGATGCCGACCCTTACCGCACGTCTGCCACGCTCACGGCTCGACATAAGCGGTATAGAGGTGCGGTTCCCGCAAGGCGATACCTTATACCTCAGCAAGTCTGCGCATGACATCACTTTCGCCCTCAATTTTCATGAGGCGGAGTTGGTGCCATCGGACTTGGCGCTCTTTGTGCCGCAGATGAAGCGTCTGCATAAGCCCGTCACCTTAGCCGGTACATTCGGCGGCACACTTGACTCGCTCTATTTCCGCAATATAGCCATCCGCTATGATGGACAGGCCGTGCTTGAAGGCGACGTGAGTGCGGTAGGTCTGCCGGATCTCAAAAACCCCTACCTGCGTGCTAATCTCAAGGATCTGCAGACCAACGCTGCCCGCCTGCAGGATTTCCTCTCACGGCTCCAAGGTCGGCCTGTTCAGTTGCCCGCGGAGCTGCACCGCTTAGGTACGATCCACTACCGCGGATTAGCCGAAGGACGGCTCCATGACCTGACGCTCCACGGCGCGTTCCGTACCGCCCTGGGGGCTATCACGACGGACGGTGAGTTTCACGCCGATTCGCTCTTTGCGCACATGGATTATGACGCGCGTATCGTGGGACGTAACTTCCGCTTGGGGCGCATGGTCAATCATGCGCCGTTGCGCTCCGTGACGCTCGATGTGCAATCCAAGGGCGAGATCTTCGCCGGCGACTCAACCCACGAGCGTACTATCTACGGTGACGTCAAGGCGTTCGTGCGCCAACTGACCTATAAGAACTACACCTATAGTGCCCTGCGTTTTGACGGACGGTACGAGCCCGGACGATACGCCGGACGAAGCAGTATAGATGACGAGCACCTGAAGGCGGAGTTCGACGGCGTGGTCAAGCTGCGCAATGTCGATCCCGAGATCAATTGCAACCTGCGGTGCCATCATTTCGATGTGCAGCCTTTCGGTCTGACCGGCCTGCTCAGCACCCTCCGTACACGCTTTGCTTTAGCGGTTGATCTGAATGGTTCGGAGACGGAGCGAGTGAGTGGCTATATGACAATCGACTCCCTCTTCGTCGCCACCTCCCGCGACTCAATCCTCATGAACCAGATGACGCTTCTCGCCTCCGGTGAGGTAGGGCATAGCAAGGCGTTCACCCTGCGCTCCGACTATCTCACAGCGCAGCTGGACGGCATTTTCCGATACAAAGATATTGGTCCGGCTTTCCAGGCGATGATGCATCACTATCTGCCATCGGCGGTGTTGGCGCCAGCGGAAGAATGGCAACCTGTCTCCTTTAACCTCCGCGCCGACGGTCAGCGACTGAGGGATATACAACGGCTCTATACGGCGCCTTTCACCCTCAGCGATCATCCGGTCTTCACTGCCGACGCGCGGCTGGAGAACGGCGAAGAGCCGCATATAGAAGCGCGTTTCTTTGCGCCGGGAGTACGTGCCGGTAGTACACCGGTGCACGACCTGACGGTGACGCTCAATACGATTGATACCCTGCGCCACCAGGGCGGTAAAGGCTCGGGACTCTCCTTCAGTATATCCGCCGAGGCGCTGCAGATGCATACTGTCCTCTCGGCGCTCGCCTACCACGATACGCTCCTGACGCATCTCACGCTCCGACAGCAGGCGATGATGGACGAGATGCTACCCGAGGGATGGCGCAATCTCACCCCGCGCGAGTTACAGCGTGCTCTATCGGATCTCTCCGGACGCGAACGACAACGCGCTCTGCTTTCCGCCCAGCGCGCCGGTACCTACGGAGGAGACCTCAAGCTGATCACACGTTTCACCCGTTATAACAAACAGCCGCTCATCGACGTGCACATGTTGCCCGGCACACTGCTCCTGCGCGACTCGCTATACTCCCTCTCGGAGAGTCGTATCACGTATTGCCAAGCGGACCAAACGGTAGAGGTGGATCACTTTAATTTTGAAGGCGGAGGCCAACACTTGCGCGTACATGGTGTAGCGTCGAAGCGAGCCACCGATACGCTTGCGGTCGATCTGCAGAAAGTGAACGCAGCTTATGTCGTGCCCTTCATCCTGCCCGTCCAGACGATTATGTTCAATGGCCTGCTGACCGGTCAGGCGAGCATCACCAGCGTGCTTAAAAAGCCGCAGATAGATACGCAGATACATATTGACTCGATGGGGCTGAACAACTGCTATTTCGGCGAGGCTGAAGTGGATTTGCATATTAGCGACTCTCTCGCCTTCCACGCCGATGTCAACAGGCCGGACCGTAAGGTAGTGGACCTCGACGGCAAAGCGCTCTTCGACGGAACAGGCCGATGGGAACTGGATATGACGGCGGACTCAGTGCCGCTGGCTTTTGTCAACCATTGGACCGCTACGGTGCTGGAGGATCTGCAGGGCAACGCCACCGGCCGCGTGGTCGTAGGCGGCTATAACGGGATGGTCTATGTGCTGCTGAACGCAGCGGCGCAGAACGCATCCCTCACCCTCCCTTGGACCGGATGCCGATATACGATACCCGAGGACACCATCGTCATGGATACAACCGCTATCCTCTTCCCCAACGTCCATCTGACCGATGCCGAGGGCAACAGCGTGACCATCGACGGCGGGATCTACCATGACCAGTTCCGCGATTTTGCCCTCGACCTGCATGTGGAGGCAGATAATGCGCTGGTCTTCGACCAGGATAAACAGGGCGAGATGCTACGCGGGCATGTTTATGCCAACGGTACGGTGGATGTGTTCGGAAATGAAGATGACCTGACCGTACTCGCCGACGCGGTTACTACCCGTAACTCGTTCTTCCGGCTCAGCATAGACCAGGTGTCCAATGCCAGCTCGTCTAACTTCATCCATTTTGTGGAGCACCCCGATACCACCGCAGGTGCCCTCCAGGAGACCGACCTCGATAACATAGACATCGATATCAATGCGGTCAATGCGCCGGCAGTAATAGCCACCCGTCGAGCCAAATGTCTGTTGCAGTTAGGCATCGAGGTGAACCCGCAGTTGCAGTTCCAACTGGTGCTCGGCGAGCGGAACGGAGACATGATCCAGGCGCGGGGAAGCGGTGCGCTGAGGCTCACGTATGATACCGAGACCGGCGACACGCGCCTGTTAGGTACCTACGAAATCGAGCGCGGTACACTCAACTATACGATCGCTAACATGATCCGTAAGGAGTTCAGCATTGCCGACGGATCGACCGTCGTCTTCTCCGGCGAACCCTCTAACCCGCAACTCGACGTGACCGCCAAGTATCGCGTGACGGCGAACCTCAAGGACCTCTTCGGCGAAGATATAGACATGCTCTCGACCAGCCGCACGAACATACCCGTCTTGACCTGTCTGCACCTCAAAGGACCGCTGACGAACCCGATCCTCTCTTTCTCGCTTGAGTTCCCCCTCAGCGACCAGTCAATCCAGCAGCAGGTACGCCAGATCATTAACACGGACGAGATGCTAATGCGTCAGGTGGTTTATCTCCTGGCTTTCGGACGCTTCTTCACGCCCGAGTCGATGAAGTACAACGCCCAGTCCGCAACGCTCAACTCCACCTATTCGCTGCTCTCTTCGACCGTCACGGGACAGATCAACGCCTGGCTGTCCAAACTGACGAATATGTTCACCCTCGGTGTGGCGATCCGTGCCGACGGTGAGGGAGCTACCGCCAGCCAGGAGTACGAGGCGCAGTTCCAGTTGCAGCCGATAGACCGGCTTATCATCAATGGTAATTTCGGCTACCGGTACAACGATATATCCAACCGGCCTTTCTTCGGCGACCTGGATGTAGAGGTGCTCCTGACCCCCGACGGCCAGTGGCGACTCAAGGGATACACCCATACTGTCGATAAGTACTCGCTTCGCCAGGCCGCTATGATACAAGGCGTAGGCTTCATGTGGAAGAAAGATTTCAACTGGCCGTCGCTCCAAAAGAAAGAGAGCAAGGAGAAAGGTGAGCCGGTGGTCGTTCATGTAGAGAAACCCAAGAAGGAAAAGCCCAAGAAAAAAGAGTAGCCGTTCGGGCTACTCTTTTTTATTGTATCGACCATGCATGGTCGATTCTTTTTTTATCCGCGCTTCTCAGGACGCGGTCCGCGACGCTCGGGACGGGGACCTCTTTCGAGACGTGCTCCGTCGCTGTTCTCGCGACGAGGGCGCTCACGCTTCTCCGGCTCGGTATAGCCTTCGGGTTTCTCCTTCAGCGCACGGGCGCTCAGACGGAACTTACCGGTCTTCTGGTCGATCTCTAACAGCTTGATGCGGATGTGATCGCCCTCTTTGATGCCGGTCTCTTCCATGGTCTCGTAGCGCTTCCAGTCGATCTCGCTGATGTGCAGCAGACCTTCCTTACCAGGCATGAACTCTACGAAGCAGCCGTACGGCATAAGGCTCTTAACCACCGAGTCGTACTCTTCGCCTACCTCCGGCAGAGCCACAATCGCCTTGATCTTCGCGATAGCGGCTGCCATCTGTTCGCCGTTGTTGGAGGCAACCTCTACCTTACCGCCCTTCTCATCTTCGTCGATAGAGATGACAGCGCCGGTCTCAGCCTGGATGCCTTGGATGATCTTACCGCCCGGGCCAATAACAGCACCGATCATGTCTTTCGGGATATAGAAGGAAGTGATACGCGGAGCGTGCGGCTTGAGGTCGGCACGCGGAGCCGGCATGCACTCGAGGATCTTACCGAGGATGTACATACGTGCCTCGTGCGCCTGTGCGAGCGCGTTCTCTAATATCTCATAACTCAGACCATCTACCTTGATATCCATCTGGCAAGCGGTCAGACCGTCCTTCGTACCGGTGGTCTTGAAATCCATGTCGCCCAGGTGGTCCTCATCGCCGAGGATATCGGAGAGGATAGCGTAGTTCTTACCCTGGTTCTCCGAGATCAGACCCATCGCAATACCGCTGACAGGCTTCTTCATCGGAACACCGGCATCCATGAGCGCGAGCGTTCCGGCGCAAACGGTAGCCATAGAGCTGGAACCGTTGGACTCCAGAATATCACTTACTACGCGTACGGTATAAGGAAAATCTTCAGGGATCATGTTCTTCAGCGCACGGCAAGCGAGGTTACCGTGACCGATCTCACGACGGCCTACACCACGCTGCGCCTTAGCCTCACCCGTTGAGAACGGCGGGAAGTTATAGTGCAGCAGGAACTTATCGGTGCCCTGGATCAATGCCTCGTCAACGATCTTCTCGTCACGGCTGGTGCCGAGGGTCACAGTCGAGAGAGATTGAGTCTCACCACGGGTAAAGATAGAACTTCCGTGAGGGCCGGGTAGGTAACCCACCTCACACCAGATCGGACGGATCTCAGTGGTCTTACGGCCGTCGAGACGCTTGCCCTCGTCGAGCACAGCGCGACGCATCGCCTCTTTCTCGACATCGTGATAGTAGCGGTCAACCAATGCTGCTACCTCGTCGATATCCACGCCGAGAGCCTCTGCACGGGCAGCCATATAATCGGTTTTCTCCGTCTTGAAATCCTCGCATATCTGGCTGAACATCGCCTCGCGGTGGTGCTTGTCGGTGTCAGCACTCGTAGCCTGTGCGTAAGCACGTGCGTAAGAGTAGTCGTGTACCGCTTGCTTCAACTCATCGTCGTTCACCTCGTGGCAGTATTCGCGCTTGGTCTCTTTGCCATAAGCCTTCATCATCTCGTTGATAGCGAGGCACTGCGGCTTGATGGCCTCGTGCGCAGCCTTGATTGCCTCCAGCATAACGGATTCGGGCACTTCTTTCATCTCGCCCTCAACCATCATAATGTTGTCATACGTAGCGGCTACCATTAGTTCGAGGTCTGCATGCTCGCACTGCTCGAAAGTCGGGTTGATCACCATCTTACCGTCCACGCAGGCTACACGTACCTCACTCACCGGACCCTCAAAAGGAATATCCGAGCAAGCAAGAGCCGCACCTGCTGCGAGTCCGGCAATGCTCTCTGGCATGTCGATACCGTCAGCGGAATACATCGTTACGTTAACGAATGTCTCTGCGTGATAGTTGGAAGGGAAGAGGGGACGAAGGGCGCGGTCAATCAGACGTGCAATCAGGATCTCATAATCTGATGCTTTGCCTTCGCGGCGGGTAAAACCGCCCGGGAAGCGTCCTGCGGACGCAAATTTCTCTTTGTACTCTACGGTCAGCGGCATAAAATCAGTGCCGGGAACCGCATCTTTTGCGGAGCAGACGGTGGCGAGAATCATCGTGTTGCCGAGGGTTGCCATCACAGCGCCATCGGCTTGTTTGGCCAACTTGCCTGTCTCCAGTTTGATCACTCGTCCATCGGGAAGAGCGATTTCTTTGGTAACAATATTCATCTTAAATTCGTTATAAATAGTCGCCGTTTGCGACCTTGTTAATTAATAGACCTACAAAAAGTCGCACAAAGGTACAGCTTTTTTTTGACATACGCAATAGATTTTTTCATTTTGCATGCAATTTTCGACATTTCGGGCCTTTTGGGACACAAAAAAACGCCACCGAAGTGACGTTTTTGTCATTGTACATTGTACTTTGTTCCTTTGTACATTACTTAGCGCGGCGCTCTTGGATGCGGGCTTTCTTACCCGTACGCTCGCGGAGGTAATACAGTTTAGCACGACGTACTTTACCGTACTTGTTCACTGTAATGCTCTCAATGAAGGGGCTGTCCATCGGGAAGATACGCTCTACACCAACGTTGCCACTCATCTTACGAACCGTGAAGCGCTTCTTGTCGCCGCTACCGTGGATGCAAATAACATCACCGCGGAACTCCTGTACACGCTCTTTGTTTCCCTCTTTGATACGGTAACCGATAGTTACCTGATCACCTGCCTTGAATGCAGGGAATTCTTTCTTCTCGCCGGCAAAAGCTTGCTCAGCTACCTTGATTAAATCCATTTCGTTTACTCTTTTTTATGGATTCGTTAATACGTTAAGAGCATTTACTACTATTCGGTCGTTAACTCATTCACTCGTTAACCCCTAATTCAATCGCCAGAGGCTCAAAACGGGCTGCAAAATTACTGCTTTTTTTTGAATTGACCAAATAAAATTGCATTTTTTTGTCTTTTTCTTGCATATTTACGAAAAAAGCAGTACTTTTGTAGCGAATTATGAACGTGTTCGGAGATAAATGGACGTTTACGAGCTTCGGTGAGTCTCACGGAGCCGCGATAGGCGGTGTACTGGACGGTGTACCTGCCGGGCTACCTATCGATCTGGACAAGATCCGTGAAGAGCTGGAGCGTCGGGCAGGGAAGAAACCTAACCCCGACCATTCCCTTAAGGGAAGGGAGACAGGAGTATCACCTCGAGCGGTGCGCGAACCGGATGAAGTGGAGTGGCTCTCCGGTGTCCTTCGGTCTGTCAGTCCGGAGGACGGTCTGTCAGCAGAGCGGTCTGTCAGCAATGCAGTCTGTCAGCAAAGCGGTCTAATAACTCTCGGTACCCCGATCGCCTTCATCATTCGCAACAAGGATGCGCGGCCGGAGGATTACGAATGGCTCAAACACTCCTATCGCACCGGACACGCCGATAAGGTATACGAGCAGAAATATGGTATTCGCGACTGGCGCGGAGGCGGCAGAGCGAGTGCACGCGAGACGGCAGCACGCGTGGTAGCCGGAGGGATAGCCAAGCAGGAGTTGGCGCAGAAAGGCATTGATATCCATGCAGAGTTGATCCAAGTGGGCGCAGAGACGGACCCGGCTAAGTTCGCCGACACGATTGCTGCTTATCAGCGCGAGGGAGACTCTATAGGAGGCATCGTGGAGTGCCGCATCCAAGGCCTGAAAGCAGGAACAGGCGAACCGATCTTCGATAAACTGCAAGCGCATCTCGCCTTTGCGATCATGAGCATCAATGCCTGCAAAGGGTTTGAGTACGGTACCGGTTTTGGCGGCGTCACGCAGCCAGGATCAGCCATCAATCATATTTCCGGAGGTATCGCCGGAGGTATTTCCGATGGTTCGGAGATTATCTTCCGCTGCGTCTTCAAACCCACACCCACTACGCCAAAGGCATTGGAAGAAGTGACAAAGGGACAAAGTACAAAGGTCGGTCGCCATGATGCGTGTGTGGCGGTAAGGGCAGTGCCGGTAGTCGAAGCGATGACAGCTCTCGCTCTGGTACAGTTTTTGTAAAGAAAAAAATGAATAAATAGTAAATAATCAAACAGTAAATAGTATTATGGCAACAAAGAAATTAACCCGCTCGACCAATAAGATTTTGGCTGGCGTTTGCAGCGGAATCGCCGAGTATTTTGAAGTAGATCCAACTTTAATGCGTATCTGCTATGCAGCTTTATCTGTCTTTAGTGCAGCATTCCCCGGTCTCATTCTCTACATCATTATGATGTTGGTAATGCCGGAGAAAAGTCAGGACAAGAATGACGGATTTGAGGATGCAGAAGTGGTGAAATGAAAGAAAAGCCAACCATCATTGATTTTGTGGAGCATTATACCCACAAATTCAGCGAACATGTGTTTCTTCGTGAGAAGATTGACGATGTTTGGACGACTACTACCTTCCAAGAGACGCGCGAGCAGGCGCATCGCATCGGTGCCGGAATGATGGCACTCGGTCTGCAGAAAGGCGAGCGCGTAGCCTTGCTCAGCCAGGGACGTAACCTTTGGGTCACCGGCGAATTGGGTATTCTCTATGCCGGCGGTGTGAATGTGCCGCTGAGTATCAAGTTAGAGGAAGCCAGCGATCTGCTGTTCCGTATCCAGCACTCCGACGCACGGTTTATCATGTGCTCCGAGCAGCAGCTGCCAAAGATCCGGAAGATCCTGCCTGACTGTCCGAAGGTGGAGAAAGTGATTGTTTTTGACCCCTTGGAGCAATACGAGGAGAAAGAGATCTGTATCAACGAAGTGATCGCGCTCGGCGATGCACTCTTGGCTAAAGACCAGGCGTCTTTCCAAGCGCGGTATGAGTCAGTCGGACCGAACGACTACGCCAACATCAGTTACACGTCCGGCACGACAGCAGACCCGAAAGGTATTCTGCTGACGCACCGTAACTACACCGCGAACGTGGAGCAAGGCGCGTCGGTTATCCACTGTGATGTCGATGATGTCATGTTGATCATCCTGCCGCTGGACCACTGTTTTGCGCACGTGGCAGGTTTCTACACGATGATGTCTTATGGCGGTTCGATCGCTACGGTGCCCGTGGGCAAAACAGCCATGGCGACCCTCAAGAACATTCCTATCGCTATCAAAGAGGTACGTCCGCATATCATGTTGTCCGTGCCTGCCCTGGCGCGTAATTTCAAAAAGAGTATAGAGGCCGGTATCAAAGCAAAAGGGCCCAAGCTAGAGAAATTGTACAACTTCGCCCTCCAGAACGCGATCGAGTACAACCGCGAGTATTGGAACCGCGGCGGGCTGAAGAACGCGTGGCGTTACCCCTTGGTTAAGCTCTTCGACAAACTGATCTTCAAAGCCGTAAGGGATAATTTCGGCGGCAGGATGAAGTTCTTCGTGGGCGGTGGAGCCTTGCTCGACATCGCGTTACAACGCTATTTCTGTGCAGTGGGCATGCCGATGTTCCAAGGATACGGTCTGAGTGAAGCGACACCGATTATCTGCTCCAACTCTGCCGACGGCGCTATCTTCGGTTCGTCCGGACGCATCGTCAAGCCGATGGAGTTGAAGATCTGCGATGCGGAAGGTAACGTTGTGCCGGACGGTGAACGCGGCGAGATCGTCATCAAAGGAGAGAATGTGATGGCGGGCTACTGGAAGAACCCTGAATCGACCGCATCTACTATCATCGACGGCTGGTTGCACACCGGCGACATGGGGTACGTCACCAAAGAGCACCCGGGATATCTGTGGGTGGTAGGACGATTCAAATCGCTCCTCATCCGTGCTGACGGCGAGAAATACAGCCCCGAAGGATTCGAGGATTCACTGACCGACGGAAGTATTTACGTGGATCAATGTATCTTGCACAACAACCAAGACCCCTATACGATCCTGCTGATGGTGCCCAATAAAGAGGCATTACAGGCTTGGGCGAAGTCGCAAGGCAAAGACCCGGAGACCCGTGAAGGCAAGGAGTGTATGCTGCTCAAGATCCAAAGCGAAGTGGACTCGTACCGCCCCGGAGGAAGCAGAGACGGCATCTTCCCGGAGGCTTGGCTGCCCACCTCCATCGCTGTCTTGGACGAAGCATGGACAGAGCAGAACCATCTCGTCAACTCCACCATGAAAGTGGTACGAGGCAAAGTGGAAACCTATTTCCAAGACCGCATCGACTATGCCTATACAGCGGAAGGCAAAGAGCTGATGAACGAAAAGAACCTTGCTGATATTTGAGCAAGGTTCTTTCCTTATCTATACGCGTACGTACGCGCGTTATTTATTATTTGACTACAACCGGCTCATATTTCGGAACAAGCGTCTTCATTACAGACCAGCCGATGAGGTAAGCCACAGCGCAGATACAGAAGATGATCATGTATCCTGCGGGTTTGCCGGTGAAGCCTGCGAACTTAAATGCCTCGCCCATCTGAGCAGCGTGGTCGAAGAGCATACCCGAACCCTTGTTGATGAGGAACGAGCCTACACCGCCTGCCATAGCACCGATACCGGTGATGGTAGCCACAGCCGATTTCGGGAACATATCACCCGTCGTCGAGAAGATATTGGCACTCCAACTCTGGTGAGCAGCGCCCACGATACCGATGATGATAGCTACTGCCCAAGGACCATAGACACCACCGAGCGGCTGTGCGAACAATGCAAAGATCGGGAAGAACGCAAAGATCAACATAGCGCGCATACGACCTGCGTACGGCTCCATGCCTTTCTTCTCCACGAAGATCTTCGGCAGATAACCGCCAAACAACGAGATAACCGTTACAATCGCGTACAGCGTGAAGATCAAAGCAATACCTTGCGGGTCAGAAGCCTTGATACCAAACTGATCTTGGAAATAAGCCGGCGCCCAGAAGAGGAAGAACCACCAAACGCCGTCGGTCATGAACTTACCAAACGCAAACGACCAGGTCTGTTTGTGCTTGAAAGCCTCGCCAAACGACATCTGTTTTTCAGCTTTCTCACCGGATGGCTGTCCGTCTCCAGAGACGCTCCGGTCGTCTTGGTGGATATACTCAAGCTCTGCCTCGTTTACATGCTTGGACTCCTCGGGTTTGTCATAGACAAAAATCCAGATACCTGCCCAGATGAAGCCCAGCGCACCGATGATGATGAACGCCATCTCCCATCCGAGGCTCTTCGCCAGCAGAGGGATAGTAGCCGGAGCAGCGAGCGCACCTACCGATGCACCTGCATTAAACAGGGCGGTAGCGAACGCACGGTCTTTCTTCGGGAAATACTCGGCAGTCACCTTGATAGCAGCAGGGAAGTTTCCTGCCTCACCAAGGCCCAAGACCAAACGGCAGAAGAGGAACAGGTACACACTCACCATCGAGATGGTACTTACAATCGTTCCGGTCGCTTCCAACAGCGCTGCCTTGCTCTCCAAGCCAACAACCTGCTCGGTAACCCATCCGCATCCTGCGTGCATAACGGCACCTAACGACCAAACGATGATCGCCCAGAGGTAACCTTTCTTCGTGCCCATCCAGTCGATGAACTTACCGGCGAAGAGGCAGAAGATAGCGTACGCGATAGAGAACACACCCGTGATCGTTCCGTAGTCGGAATCGGTCCAGTGGAACTCAGGCTGAATAAACTCTTTGAAGGTCAACGACAGAACCTGGCGGTCCATATAGTTAACCGTAGTGGCGAAGAAAAGCATCGCACACATGACCCAACGCCAGTTGGTCATGACAGCTTTTTTTACGTCATTCATAATTATTTCTTACAACCTTTAATGATTTCAAAACACTCTTTGCACTTGTCGGTAACGTACTTCCAGTCGCCGGCTTTTACCTTGTCGCTCGGGAACAACTTGCTGCCCATGCCTACGCAGTAAACACCTGCTGCGAACCATTTCTCGAGGTTCTCTTTCTCCGGAGCCACGCCACCGGTAACCATGATCTTCGACCACGGTATCGGAGCCATCAGACCCTTCACCATGTTCGGACCATAGACATCACCCGGGAACAGTTTGGTCAGGTCGCTACCTAACTCCTGTGCCTTACCGATCTCGCTTACCGAGCCGCAACCCGGGCAGTAGGGAACAAGACGACGGTTGCAAACCGGAGCAATCTCCGGATTGAACAACGGACCGACTACGAAGCAAGCGCCCAACTGGATATACAGCGCAGCCGTCGGAGCATCCACTACAGAGCCCACGCCCAGTGCCAGTTCGGGGCACTCAACAGCAGCCCACTTAACCAGCGGACCGAATACCTCGTGCGCAAAGTCGCCACGGTTGGTGAACTCGAACGCGCGTACGCCGCCTTCGTAGCAAGCCTTAATCACGTTCTTACAAACTTCCACGTCCTTGTGATAGAACACAGGAACCATCGGTGCAGCGGCAATCTTCGCCATCACCTGAAATTTATCAAATTTAGCCATAATTTTATTGGATTATGGACCGCTCGCTCTGCTCGCTTATTCCTTTAGCGGAGCGGTCCTTATTCTTTATTCCTAATTAGCGTTGAACACGTCCGTTAGCGTTACCACCTGCGAGGCTCAATACCTCATCTTCGCTTACGAGGTTGTAGTCGCCGTTGATGGTGTGCTTCAGAGCCGAAGCAGCTACTGCGAACTCAAGAGCCGAAGCCTGGTCGCCCGGATACTTGAGCATACCGTGGATCAGACCGCCGGAGAACGAGTCACCGCCACCTACGCGGTCGATGATCGGGTTGATCTCGTAACGCTTGCTCTGGTAGAACTCCTTGCCGTTGTAGATCATGGCTTTCCAGCCGTTGAACGTAGCGCTGTAGCTCTCGCGCAGCGTCGAAACAACATACTTGAAGCCGAACTCTTTCATCATCTGCTCGAAGATGCCTTTGTAGCCCTCAGCGTTGGTCTCGCCGCCTTCTACATCTGCATCCGGCTTGAAGCCGAGACACAGCTCTGCATCTTCCTCGTTACCGATACATACATCTACGTACTTCATCAACGGACGCATGATCGAGATAGCTTTCTCGCTGGTCCACAGTTTCTTACGGAAGTTCAGGTCCACCGAAACGGTTACGCCGTGACGCTTTCAGCAGCTTTGTCCGAGATAGCCGGAGTGATGCCGCTCCAGTGGAACCATGCTGCACCTTCCATGATCTTGTCGAAGTCAAAATCCTTCGGATCTGCCTCAGCGATAGCGCTGTGAGCACGGTCGTAAATGACCTTGGACGGACGCATCGAAGCGCCGGTCTCGCAGTAGTACAGACCTACGCGGTCGCCGCCACGAACGATATAATCGTCCTTCACGCCATAACGACGCAGTGAGTTAACGGCAATCTGACCGATCTCATGTTTCGGCAGTTTGGTTACCAGATAAGCCTCGTGACCATAGTTAGCGCACGAAATAGCTACGTTAGCCTCACCACCACCGGGGATGATACGGAAAAATGAATTAAATTGGTTAATATTGTTGTTTGTTTTGTTTGTTGTTTTTCTTTGTTTATATTATCTATTGTTCTGTTTTTTAGGATTTGGCCTTCGTCTATTAGCCCCGAATTTTATTCGGGTTTGAATTATTCTGTGTTATCTTTTGTCTTATTGCTGTTGAGGATTTGGCCTTCGTCTATTAGTCCCGCATTTTATGCGGGTTTGTTCAATGCCTCGCATATTCCCTCTGCCATTTTATTCATCACCACACACTCAGCTCTGGTCACATGAGGCTTGTCCGGATTATGCTGCCACGGCGATAGTATCAACATCCTTCCCTCTGCGACCGCCTCAAACAATCCCTCTGCCGGCTTGTAATACTCCCCAAATCCATTATCCGCTATATAAATAATGGTATGTTTCTCGCGCAGCAACACCTCCAATACCTCCTTCTCTTTCGGGCTAATGAACGGCGACACCATCACTACCCCTTTACGAGCCGCCAGCACACATCCGTTCATATACTCGCGTAGCCGTGTCGCGTCTCCATGCTGCTCAGCATCTTCCACCCAAATCCTCCGTACATGTACCGGCGAGAACTTCTCTGCCTGCATAATGCCTACATTCCCAATTCCGCTATATTTCTGTCCCGCTATCTCTATATCTCGCTGCACTCTGAAATATCCCGGCATCAACCTTTTCGTTGCTAACCTCTGCGGGTTCATCTGCACATAGCGGATCATCGTTTGTAGTTGCCCTTTGTGTGACATCGGACGCACAAAAGGCCGCTCTGTGAATATTGGAAATGGGAAACCTCCGTTCTTATCTCCCGCCTTGCCTCCTTGCTCTCCTTCGTCCATTAGCCCCGAATTCAATTCGGGATAAATAGCATGGCATGCAATGTCCCCTTCGTTTGTTAACCCCGAATTTAATTCGGGACTAATTGACGAAGGAATTGTTCTTCCGAGTTTTTTTGCTCCTTGCCAGAATCCTCGAACGACCGTATTGAATGTCTTATCCATCGGGCGTGTTACATAAATAATAGCATGCAAGTGGTCTGGCATAAGACAATATTGAAGGATTCGCGTTTCCGGATAGTAATTATGAAGATTCACTAACTCATCAACAAGTCTATCCCCCATCTCAGTCCTTTCCACCACTGCCTGTTTTGGATCACTCTCAGGAATGACAAGCCTTCCCAATAAACTCTCTCTGCTTGGCACAACCAGCGTAACGTGGTAAATGCCGACACCTCTCCATGCCGTTCCCGTCTCTTGCCATTTCCATGTCTCCTGTTCTGCCATTTTCTTTGTATCTTTTTTCAACTAGTGACAATCTGTCACCGCTTCACGATGTGCCACTTTGCGTCTGTATTTCTATTATCGGTCTCTCTCCCTTCCGTCCTAGATCCATCCACCTGTCTTCCATTAGTCTCCATCGGATGCCGATCGGGTGCTCATCGGATGCTGATCGGGTGCTCATTATGACGTCACCCTGACATCTACGGGAGAATTCCCCGATTATCCGTTGTTCGTGTTACTTTCCTCCTGCTTTCTCTCCTCGCTCAACTCATGTTTGATATAATCGTACAGCCTCCCTTGTATAGGCTTGTTATATTTCCTTGCTTTCTTTAGTGCCTCCTCATATCGTGCCTGCCATTCCGCCTTACGCTCCGGATCATGCATGATTGCCTTCGTCTCCGCCATCAGTTCCGCAAAACGCTTGGCAGTTGGGTGTTCCGCCTTTGCTTTCTTTGTCTTCTTGCTCAACTCCGGTTTCGCACACACAGCAGCCCATTCCCCGTTTCCCGGAATCCGCCGTGCATAATGTCTCTGATCCACATTCCCCTGCAACCGATCCACTATATTCACCCACTTCGCTTTCATTTTTATCTATCTTCTTTATGCGACTTTTTTGAGCATTTGTCTCCTTCGTCCATTAGCCCCGAAATAATCGTACCCCTTGTGGGTTAAGAATTTTATTCGGGAACATCTTCCAATCCTCTTTTATCTGAACTCTTATGTCACTTCAATATATCCGTATTTTATAATTTTTTATACATGGTAACTATCATATCTGCTAATTCGTTAGCTTCAATCTCCATCAGTAATGATTTCATATTCCAGCAATTGGAGTGCCACCCTACATATCGCTCCGCTGCTTCTCTATTTACAGTTGTTTCATCCACATAAATTGTCCGTTTAGGATCTGCTCCTATTGCTAAATCTACCTCTTTAAATATTCGTTCATCAGGCTTACAACAATGCATTTCATATGACAGGAAAATATCATCAAAGTTTTCTTCTATATGAGGAGAATACCGCATCCCTATGTCAAACCAATGCCGTGAGTTAGTATTTGCCAATAGGAACATCCGATATCCTTTGCTACGCAAGTCTTTAATCTGCTCCCAAATTAAATCTGGTATATCGGATAGAAAATTATTCCAAGCAAATATGACATCCATTTTTGAAGTACCTGACTTACTATGCTTTAATACTTCCTGAATAAATGTTTCTGTTCTCATTCCTCGATTGTATGCATCAATTAGAGTACCTTTTTGATTTGGGTTGTTAAGTCCCAATACCTGATATATGCTTCTGTCGTCCATAAATCGACAAAAAACATCACGACATCTGCTAATATCTGGCTTCATCAACACTCCTAAATCCAAGATAATATTATCTGCGTCAACTATTTTTTTTTCATTATAACCAGTAAAAAAAGAACTATTCTCTAATGTCAAATCCTTACGAGAAGATATGTGTTTTGCCTCATATACATAGCCTATCCACTCCTCTATATCATCCAAAAACTCATAAATTTCAGTTTCGTGCAACACACTATAAGACTCTGCTTTGGGGAATAAACCTCTATTCTTTGCATTACAATCTTCTTGCCATTCGTCGCTATGATAATATGCAGCGAGAGATTTTATCTGCGGTAATAATTTTTCTTTCTTACGCTGCAACTGTTCTTTTGATAATTTATTTTCTTCAATCTCTTCTATTAATGAATAAACAGGTTTTACTAATGTTAGTAAAATCTTCTCCATCTTCTCTATACGCTCAATATGCTTATAATTTTTTCCCATTTAGTTTTTTTAGTCGTCCCTCCCGTTTGAAGGCCCCAAAATAAAACCTGACGTATTTATTCTTCAAAGAAATAACCAGCGTCTAATCTCTTAACTATATATGATCGACTTAATGAAACTCCGACATTACATTCTATCATATAATTAGCCAACTCCTTACCGTCCATCAAAACGACTTTAACGTCTCCTTTCGGTTGGAACAAACGTGCTTCTTTGGAGAAATAAGATGTAGTAATGAATACCCCTTTCTTGGCTCCTTGACCGACTAACGCGCCAACGAACTTCTGGATTTCAGGTTGTCCCACACAATTATTCCAGCGTTTTGCTTGTACGTAAATTTTGTCAAGTCCGAGTTTATCTTCTTTGATTACCCCATCAATGCCATCATCCTTAACATATGCTGTAACCATGCCGGCATCTTCAGAAGAATCCCCATAACCAATCGCTATTAGTACATCCACTACTATTTGTTCGAACTTTTGAGGAGAGACATCCTTTAACGATGCTAATACTTCACTTGCTAATTGATTATTGAGTTGAGAATACACTTCTTCCAAAACTTCTCTTGGAGTTTTCTCAGCTTCTTCTGTAGTGATTATTTCTTTTCTCTGCTTGGTATTTGCTTTAGGTTTACGCCCATAAAACTCCACAAATGCGGGGTACTCGGACAAAGTACGCAAAGTTACTTCACCAGCTTTCAATCTTTTTAATCCTTCGGCAGTAATTTTATACTGCCCGTTCACAGCTTTTTCCGCCAAACCTGCTTTACGCAGATATGTTCCCGCCCACAAAACACGGTTATAGACCTGCGTCTGGCTTTGGTTGGCAATTCGCTCTTGTGCCTCCTCTTCGGTAAGCCCAAAATATTTTATCGCAAATTCTACAAGATCCTTGTTCTTGTGGATGTTTCCATCCGACAAGCACTTCAAATAGGGTGTAAAAAAACTATCAAACTTTGGTACCATTGTTTTGTTAATTAGTTATTGAGTAATTATCCTCAGTTCTTTCAGCTAATCAGGATTGCGTGTTTTCTTAAACCACTTCCCACCTGCCGCTCCGTTTAGAAACGGCAGGCGGGGAAATAGTTCTTAGCCCTAAATGGCACGATGATTTTAAATTAAAATTTAAAATACTGCTTCGCGTTGTTGTAGCAGATATCTTCGACCATCTGTTGAACGCGGGCTTTCTCGTAGCCGGTGTACGGGATCATGCCGTTCTCGATGTCATTGCCGAGGACGTTACAGAGCGTGCGGCGGAAATACTCGTGACGCGGGTAACTCAGGAACGAACGGCTGTCGGTCAGCATACCTACCATGCGGCTCAAGAGACCGAGGTTGGAGAGTGCCATCATCTGCTTCTCCATACCGTCTTTCTGATCGAGGAACCACCAGCCCGAACCGAACTGAATCTTGCCCGGTACCGAACCGTCCTGGAAGTTACCCAACATAGTAGCGATTACCTCGTTTGCACACGGGTTGAGGTTGTAGAGAATGGTCTTAGCGAGGTGTCCTTCGCTGTTCATCTCATCGAGGAAATGGCTCATCGCTTTTGCGGTGGTGAACTCGCCGATGGAGTCGAAACCGGTGTCTGCTCCAAGTTGTGCGAACATCTTCGAGTTGTTGTTACGGATTGCGCCGTAGTGGTATTGTTGCGTCCAACCGGAAGCGTAGTCCATCTCAGCCTGTGCGTGCAGATAAGCGTGCTTGTACTGACGAATCTCATAAGCGCTCAACTCTTTGCCTGCGAGAGCTTTCTGGAAGATCGCGTTGATCTCTGCGTCGGTATATGGCTCATCGTAGAACTCCTCGATACCGTGGTCAGAGAGACGGCAACCCATCGACTCAAAGAAGTCATGACGTTTCTGGAGGGCATCCACCATGTCCGCGAAGTTACGGATCTCCACGCCGGCAACCTTAGCCAGTTTCTCGATATATGCTTTCCAAGTAGCAGCTTCGATGTTCATACCAGCGTCCGGACGCCAAGTCGGCAACATGCGTACCTCTGCGGTCGGGTCTTCTTTGACCATCTTGTGCCATTCGAGGCTGTCAGCCGGATCATCGGTCGTACAAACGAGCTCTACATGGTAGTGCTTCATCAGTCCGCGCGGGCAGAACTTCGGATCGTTGGCAATCAGGTCGTTGCACTTGTCATAGATAGCACGTGCGGTCTCGGGGTTCAGACGCTCCTCAATGCCGAAAGCGGTCTTGAGCTCCAGATGGGTCCAGTGGTAGAGCGGGTTGCGGAAAGTGTAAGGAACGGTCTCCGCCCATTTCTCGAATTTCTCCCAGTCGGTCGTGTCCTTACCGGTGCAATACTTCTCGTCCACACCGTTCGAACGCATAGCACGCCATTTGTAGTGGTCGCCCATGAGCCAGATCTGTGCGATGGATTCGAAACGTTTGTTCTCGGCAACCATCTGCGGAATAAGGTGGCAGTGATAATCGATTACAACTCCTGCGCGGTCTCTGTTTGCAGCAGGAAATCTTTGTCCATGAAAGGCTTCATAATTTAAAGAGATTTATTGTGTTAAATGATTAGTGCATAATATCACGCTGCAAAGATAGTACTTTTTTTACAATAATATGTGTAAAAATTGACGCAAAATTTGCACATCTCATAAAAAAGATGTACCTTTGCAGCGAATTTGGAGAAAATGGCAAGTTTAACGGAAATACGGCAACCTATAGAGAACGGTTGGAAACAGTACGAGCGTCTGATGGAGTCTTCGTTGCGGGCAGAGAACAAACTGCAGCAGGAGGTGCTTCGTTATGTGGGTTCGCGTCGTGGCAAGCAGTTACGACCGTTGTTGGTGTTGCTCGCTGCGCAGATATGTAATCCTATGACGGACAAGACGTTCCGTTCGGCGGTCGCGTTGGAACTCCTGCACACGGCGAGTCTGATCCATGACGATGTAGTGGATAGTTCGGACACACGCCGAGGAGTAGCCGCTGTGCATACCAAATGGACCAATAAAGTGGCAGTGCTCATTGGCGATTATATGTTAGCGAAAGTGATCGGCCTGACGGCAGAGGTGCGTAACATCCGTATTCTGGAGATTGTGGCGAACCTCGGTAAGAGTCTCAGTAGCGGCGAAATGGTTCAGTTGCACGTCGGACAATCCATGTGGATCGACGAAGCGCAGTATTATCAGGTGATTGACCAGAAGACCGCACAACTCTTCCAAGCTTGTGCAGAAGCCGGTGCCGAGAGTGCAGGTTGTACTCAGCGGCAACGTGCGGCCTTACGTGAATACGGACGGTTGCTTGGCCTGTGTTTCCAGATCAAAGATGATATCTTTGACTACAGCGACTTGGAAGAGATCGGCAAGCCGACAATGAGCGATCTGATGGACGGCAAAGTGACGTTACCGCTGATCGAAGCACTACGTCGCGCCCCCAAAGAAGAGGCGGAGGAGATCAAGGTGAAAGGCGAAAGCTTAGTGGCGAAAAGTTTTTCGCCGGATGAAGAAACGCGGACATTGGAGGAGATCAAGGCTTTTGTATTGCGGTTCAAGGGGGATGAGTATGCTGTGCAGAAGATGTTAGAACATAAAAAGAAAGCCACGGAAGCACTAAGCGTTTTCCGTGACTCAGCTGAGAAACGCAGTCTAATCGCCTTACTCGACTACGCTATCAATCGCGTTCAATAAAGACTAAAAAGTCTCTTCTTCGAAGAACGTTAAAATTTTAGCTTTTATTTTTTCGTCAGAAATTGTTTCCACCACTTCTTTCATAAACGCGTTAACGAGGAGTTGACGCGCTTTTTGTTTGTCGATGCCACGTTGCTGCATGTAAAAGAGTGCGGACTCATCGAGTTGTCCGGTCGAGGCGCCGTGTGTCGCTTTGACGTCATCAGCGTATATCTCCAGCTGCGGCTGTGTGCGCATGACGGCTGTCTCCGAAAGGAGCAGGTTGCGGTTGGTCTGATGAGCTTCGGTCTGTTGGGCATCCTGCGCGATCTTAAGATCACCGATAAAACGTCCGCGGGAGTTGTCGGCGAGAACGAATTTGATGAGCTGGTTAGATGTTCCTCCTCCCACAGCGTGCGTAACGTGGGTCTCAGCGGTTACTTGTTCATCGCCGTGCAAGTTCTCCAGCCCGTAAATCTCCGTCTGACAGCCTTCTCCTAATTGGTTCACCGTAATAGAGAACGACGCATTGATCACATGAATCTTCACATGCGAACCGGCTTCCTGATCTATCTGAAGATTCACCTCCTCGTTGACGAAGACACGTTCGAATATTTCGCCTTTAGATATTCTCATATCCATGTTCTTCGAGTTCGAGGGCTAAGGATTTGTCGCCTGTTCTGACGATCTTGCCATCTGCAAGGACGTGTACAAAATCCGGTACAATGTAGTCCAGAAGCCGCTGATAGTGGGTGATGACGATAGATGCGTTCTGCGGCGTTTTGAGTTTGTTCACGCCTTCGGCTACGATGCGGAGTGCGTCGATATCGAGACCGGAGTCTGTCTCATCGAGGATAGAGAGACAGGGCTCGAGCATCGCCATCTGGAAGATCTCGTTTTTCTTCTTCTCACCGCCGGAGAAGCCTTCGTTCACCGAGCGGTTATTGAGTTTGTCGGGCAGTTCCAAGAGTTTTTTCTTCTCCCGCATAAGAGTCAGGAACTCTTTGGGTGAGATGGGTCCTTTTCCTTCGTATTCGCGTTTGGCGTTGAGTGCGGCACGCATAAAATTATTCATACTCACGCCGGGTATCTCGACCGGATATTGAAAACTAAGGAACACGCCCGCACGTGCGCGTACCTCGGGCTCCATCGCCAGCAGGTTCTCACCGCGCAGGTACACTTCGCCGCTCGTCACTTCGTACGCAGGATTGCCGGTGAGTACCGCAGAGAGGGTGGATTTACCAGCTCCGTTGGGTCCCATAATGGCATGGACCTCACCTTCATTGATGACGAGGTTCACTCCTTTTAATATCTCTTTGCCACCGATAGAGGCATGAAGGTCTTTTATTTCTAATAACTTGCTCATTTCTTAAAAATAGTACATTTTTTGCTCCGCTTTAAACCAGCTGATTACCCGCTGATGACCAGCTGATTACCAGCACTTGCTCCCGAGCGCCCAAATCTTAAAAATAGTAAACTTTTAGAGTTGGCTCATTACCACTTCTCCGACGGCCTGCAGGGTCTGTTTGCTGATATTCGTCAGATCGTCGTTGCGAGTGTGCCACCAATGCGGGAAACCCGTTGCATTGCGGATGTCGTAATGAATGATGTCCACGCACGGGATGCCTGCTATATAATTGATGTAGTAATGATCGTCGGTAATGGGGTATGATTGCATATTATTGAACATGGCTCCGTAGCCGAGTTGCTCGGCAGAACGCCAGATGCTTTGTTGATAATTGGCGGCATATTGGGTGGAGTACATCTCCCTCGGAAAGGACGCGTCCGGCGCACCGACCATGTCGAGGATTATTCCAAAGGAATAGACCGCTGACTGGTTCTTTGCATAGTTGGTAGCCCAGAGTTGTGAGCCGAGGCACCAGGTGTCTTCGCGTTCCTGTCCAGTGTAGAAATGCGGCGTACCCATGTCTTCGCAATCAAAGAGCACGATATCCACCGGAGTGCGGAGGGTAGAGTCGGCGAGTCGTTGACCTAACTGACGTGCTACTTCGAGGAGCACCCCAACACCGCTGGCGCCATCGTTAGCACCCGGCACGTTGTAAAAGCGGTCGGCGTATTCCTCTTCTTCGTCACACCAGGGACGTGTGTCATAGTGTGCGCCAAGGAGAATATGCGGACGGTTGGCTATATCGGGCGTAGAGAAATGCGCAATGATATTGTATATCTGCTGCATGTTTCCCCGGTAATCGGGCATCTGTCCGCGTTGCAGTTCCACTTTAGCGCCGCGTGCACGGAGCTGCTGAATGAACCAAACGGCACAATCATTATGCGCTTTGCTATTCGGCACGCGCGGGCCGTACGCCATCTGCGCCTCGATATAGGCATAAGCAGAATCGGCGCAAAACGGCGGACGGGGTGCGGTAGCCTGTTTCTTTCCCGAACAAGCGGAAAATAAACATACTACGCTTGCTATCAATCCGAGGATATATAGTTTACTTTTCACGTTTATCTTTTTTATTAAGACCGACTATCTTGCATTCGTTTCGCTGATAGACGTATGGTTTTGAATGGCACGTATAGTGCACGCGATAATACCCGCCAGCGATTCCACACGCAGTTTGGAACAACGGGATGTATCTATCGGAAGCGAATCTGTACAAATCAGTTCTTCCAGGGCGGACTCTTCTATCTTCTGGCAAGCGTTTCCGCTGAGCACACCGTGAGTCACAACGGCACGGATAGACTTTGCTCCGCCTTCTTTCATTACTTCAGCGGCTTTGCATAGTGTACCGGCGGTGTCTGCGATGTCGTCAAAAATCACCACATCCTTGCCGTAGATATCACCTAATACCCGTATTTCCGATACTTTGTTGAAATCCGGACGGTTCTTGTAACATATCACCATGGGAACCTCATGCTCAGTCATGGTATGGAGTTTCTTGGCGAAAGTGGAAGCACGTTTGGAACCTCCGATATCAGGAGACGCAACAATCAGTTTTTTTAGATTCATGCCGGCTACACACGGAGCCAAAACATTCGATCCATAGATATGATCCACCGGAATATCGAAGAATCCCTGTATCTGTTCGGCGTGCAGATCGACGGTAATGATGCGGTCGGCTCCCGCGGCTTGGAGCATGTTCGCTACCAGTTTGGCACCAATTGAGACACGCGGTTTGTCTTTCCGGTCTTGACGCGCCCATCCGAAATACGGAATGACGGCAATGACTTTGTAGGCACTTGCGCGCTTAGCCGCATCTATCATGAGCAGTAATTCCATCAGATTGTCGCTTGACGGACAGGTGGATTGCACCAAATAGACGGATTGTCCTCGAACGGACTCTTCAAAATAGGCGCAGAACTCGCCGTCGGAGAAGCGATCGATGCGTACATTGCCTAACTGGCAACCTAACTCATCACATATACGCTTTGCCAGTGCTTCTCCTTTGGAACCGGCAAAGATTTTAAACTGGTTGGTCTCTTCCATTATTTTTTAGCCTTTTGGGCCGGATTATTTCTTTTTCTTCTTTTGTCCTGTTATAGGAGCATTGGGTTGCGCCATCATCTGCTCGAAAGCAGGCGAGTCGCAGGTTAGTTTGCCATCCGAGAGGCGGATGATATCTTCGCGAACGCGTTGCAGCCCTGCTTCCTGATCTCGGTTCCATACCAGATTGCGTTGACGCATGCACTGCGCTATGTACAACTCCAGTGAGTCGCGCTCCTGGCTTGGCTCAAGCGTTGTAGCATAAGCAATCATATCCTGTACGATGCGGCCGTAGTTGCGCATCTTAATAGGTGTTGTGTTTCTATTTAGTTGCTGTGTCATGACATTGGGTCATTTAGTCCATTTGCTTATTTCTTGCGGATGAGGTAGATCATCGTAGGGAAGTGGTCTCCGTAGCCGTTCTGCCAAACACCGGCTTTGTGTGTACGCAGCGGAGCTCCTTTATCCTTACCTTCCTGCACGGAGAGGAAAGGCTTGTTGAAGACCTGCGACTTCCAATACGCCCATCTGCCGCTGTTCTTATCTTCGTTCAGCAGCGGTTCGGAGATGATGATCTGGTCGAAGAGGTTCCATCCTCCGTTGTAGAACAACGTGCCGGTACCGTTTGCCAAATGGATCCACATCGTGTTGTACCATCCTTGCGGCTCTACCTGGCTGGGTTTCTTGCGTGCTTTGATTACATCTTTGCAAGAGTGATTGTCCGGATCATCGTTCAAGTCACCCATAATGATGATTTTTGCTTTCGGCTCTTTGAGATAGATGGAGTCGCATATGTGCATGCTCAGCATAGCGGCTGTGTCACGTCCCGGACGGGAAGAGAGTTCGCCTCCATAACGGCTGGGCCAGTGGTTGGTGATCATATGGATCTTCTCCGGCCTGCCGTCGCCCATCAGATAGCCTGATACCAGTAACTGCAAACGGGTCTTGATCTCACCTCCGTCAGCATAGTGTGCCTTCAGTTCGTATCCTTTGATAGTGACCGGTTTGAAGAGTACCGAGTCATAGAGGAACCCCACGTCCACACCGCGGCGGTCCGGACCTTCTAACAAGATCGGTTTCAACCGACGTCCGTATTTGCTATTCGTTACTGCGCATAAATCGTACAGACAACCGATATTCTCCACCTCGGCCACGCCGATACAAGCTGCTCCGCGAGGGTCGTAGTCCGTACCCAACGCACTGACTGCTTCTGCCATTTTCTGCAGTTTGTTCTCGTACTTATATGAGTTCCACTTCATACCGCCGTCGGGCAGGTACTCGTAATCGTTCTTGCCTTCGTCATGAATGGTGTCGAACAGGTTCTCCAAGTTGTAGAACGCAATACAACGCACGTACTGACCTTGGCTGGATTCGTCCTGCGTTTTGTTGTTCTTGTCAGCGGCATTCATCGAAGCGCTGAATGTCAGCAGCAGAGCTGCGACCCAAAGCATTGTGTGTTTCATAAGATATCAATAGTTATTCATTAGATGCTCCCTAAAAGGCATATTTTCCAAATCGGCTACAAAGTTACAGCTTTTTTTTGATATACGCAAGTCTTTGTATAAAAATATACAAATTTCTTGAATTATTTGCATATGTCAAAAATTATTTGTACCTTTGCAGCCGGAAACCGGATTTTAGCCGGAGTATTACAAACAATTCAAACAAATCTAATTATGTCGAGTGTAAACAAAGTGATTTTAATTGGTAACGTTGGTGCAGATCCCGAAGTGCGTTACCTGGACAGAGGCGTCGCAATTGCTACCTTTAATTTAGCTACTACAGAACGTGGGTACACCATGCAGAATGGTACTCAAGTGCCGGATGTAACGGAATGGCACAGTGTTGTTCTTTGGCGTAATCTCGCCGAATGGGCACAACAGAATTTGCGCAAAAGCATGAAGATCTATGTGGAGGGAAAACTCAAGACGCGCAGTTGGGAGAAAGACGGTCAGATTCGTCGCAAAACAGAGGTGATCGCAGAGAATGTGCAGATTCTCTATCGCCCTGAGCAGTACAGACGTGCGGACGGATTGCAGGTGAATAATGAGGCAGAAGAAGCCGCTGCAGCAGCGGATAGCGCTCAGGAGGAATCGATACAAGAACAACGCGGAGGATTTTTCAATAATATCTTCTGATGACCAACAAAGAGCGATATATTGAATGGGTCGGTCAGCAGGAATATGTGCCTGTGATGATGTCGCCCTGGTGGATGGATGCCGTTTGTGCCGGCAAGGAATGGGACGTGCTTTTAGCCGAGGATGAGGAAGGACAGATAGTGGGCGCTATGCCTTACCTCTTGCGCAAGCGCGCGTGGTTCAAATATATAATCATGCCGCAACAGACTCAAACGGGAGGTATATGGGTGACTGCTGAGATCACTGCCGATAAATGGAAAACGGCGGAGGTATGCCGGCAGATCAAAGAACAGTTGGACGGAATGGGCCTGGCCTATTACTACCAGCAGTACTTGCCCGGCAGTCTATGCGTCGATGCAATGCACGGTTTAGGCTTCAAGACGCACGAACGGATCACTTATCGTGTGAATGACCTGAGTAGTCTGGATGCGGTTATTGATTCGTTTAGCAAGAATAAAAAACGTCAGTTGCAGAAGGCGCTCAGCTTGCGAGCGGAGCGCGGTATGAATCCTGAGGATTTCTATCGTTTCCATGTGCGCTGCTTGCGCGCGAGAAATCGTGAGATCAGTTATTCACGGGAGTTCCTGCTGGTATTGGAGCGTAAGGCGCGTCGTCTTGGTCAATGCGAGATCGTGACAATCAGCAATGCTGACGGGCAACCCTATGCTGCGGCTTTCGTTGTATGGGATGCGCATAACATGTACTATCTCATCCCTTGTTTCGACCCGGCTTTCAAGGAGTCCGGTGCTAGTGCGTTGCTGGTGCTCGAGTGCATGAAATTAGCCCGAGAGAAACACGTGAACTTCGATTTTGAGGGTTCGATGGACCGCGGTACCGCGAAACACTACAAGCAGTTCGGTTCCACACCGGTAAAGTACTACTCCGTCGAGAAATACTACAAACCGATCTTCCGCCTCGCTGTGTGGTTCCAGAAGATCCGCGAACTCAGCATGCACTAATGAACGTCTTGTTCCTACAAACCGCTCACTCCGCATTTGACGATCGTATTTACTATCATCAACGCGTGAGTTTGGAGAAGGCTGGGCATAAATGTGCTTTTGCCAATTTTGTCAAAGAGGTAAAGGACATCCCACAGATTATTATATGTGACACACCAAAAGCAATATGGGAAGCACGCAAAGCTTTTAAAAACTCCCATATTGTTTATGACATCACCGAATGGTATCCTTCTAAAAAGAACCTCCGCAACATCTCACCATGGCTAAGACCTCTCAAATGGTGTGTGTTAGTAATTGCCAATATCTATGCCGGTTGGGTAGTTGATGCATTTATCTTTGGAGAATACTATAAAGCGAGACCTTTTAGATTTCTTTTCCATTGGAAACGTCATTTGTATCTCTCTTATTATCCTTCACTCAGTTACATTCAACCCACGACTCCACACGATTTATCCACAGAAGTACGACTCTTTTATGCTGGACAAAAAACTACAGAGAAAGGCTATGAGCGAGTACAGCAAGTTACCCAATTGTGTCAAGAAAAAATGCCCGATAGACATTTTGTGCTGACCGCTGTTAATGGTCTGACATTTGAAGATTTTTGTCAAGAAATTACAACGCACGACATATTTCTTGATTTACGGAACGATGACATAGAAAATACTCACTGTCTTCCTATCAAACTATTTTACTATATGGCAGCTGGCAGACCTGTGATTTACTCTGATCTTAAAGCCATCCATCTTGGCGTTCCGGAGATAGTGAATGATTCGTTAGTAAAACCGAATAATTTGGAACTCATCGTCCAAAAGATTTGCCATTATATAGAACAACCCAATTTCTATAAAGAACAAAGTAGCAGAAACCTTTCATTAGCACAAACAAAGTACAATTGGGCGTTACAAAGCAAAAGTTTCATTCATTTTATTAATCATCTATAATGCACGGCTTCTTCGGTTCATATAAGGCAAATGTCACATGGGACTTATCAAGTTTTGAGGATAAGTCTTTTGTCAAACGCACCCACAGCGAAGGCTATTTTCAACTGACACAAGTGACGTTGCCTAAATTCCTGAATGACAAGTATTTTGCAGAAATTGATGATTGTTTCCTTGCCACGGAAGGCGTTTTGTTTGAAGCAGACAAGCCTGAAGAAGCCATCGCACGGTACCGCAACGGCGAAACAACCTTTTGGAATAGTTGGCGTGGCTCATTCGCCGGAGTTTTGTATGATAGCAAAACAGACACTTTACTGGTTTTCAATGACCATATAGGCAGCAAAATGCTGTTCTACGCAAAAACGAAAGACGGTTTCGTTTTTGCGAGTGATCTACGAATAATCACAACTATGCTTGATTATCATTCTCTCCAAAACTCCTTTGTGTCCGCTATTCTTGAAAAAGGATACAATAATAATAACCTTACTTTTGTAGAAGGAATTTTTCGGCTCACGACAGGCCAATATATTCATTTAAGAGGTTCCTGCATCAGTTTGGCACAATATCACCAATTTGACAATAGGCCCTGGATGTACGACGAAGCAAACATGCTAAAAGAGACAAATAGATTATTTCGTCAAGCTGTTAAACGAGTCATTAGAAAGAACGAACAAGAAAGGCTTCAACATTTTTATCCGTTAAGTGGTGGTTTAGACAGCCGGTTGACTCAATGGGTTGCCCGACAACTAACAAAACAAGCCATTACTAATTTCACCTTCTCTCAGACCGGACACTATGATCATTTACTACCACATGAGATTAGTAATACTTTAGGTAACAAATGGATGTTTTTACCATTAGATGGTGGTGATTATATAAAAAATGTTGATGGTGTTTGCGAGCGTACGGAGTGGCTTGTGAATTACATATTACCTATCGAAGCAGATTATTTTGCAGAACTGCAAAATTGGGATAAAATAGGAGTTGTACTTACAGGTATCAATGGCGATAATATTTTCGCCACTGAAACAGACAATGCACATGAAATTGAACGAATTTGCACACAAGGATTCAATGGATATAGTTTAGGTTCTCCTTTAATCTTTCAGCATTATACTGAGAGTTATTCCCCTTTCTGTGATGTTGATGTTTTAGATTATGTATTACACGTGCCAACTATAAAACGGCGGAACTATTATTTCTACGATCGACTTATTCTTTCATACTATCCTGACATGGCCCAATGGCATCACAAGCACATGCCAATAGGTCGTCGCCCTCCAATGGTAACAATTATGGGAAGAAACATTCCTTTGCGAGATGTTGCTAAACGCATTTGTCGAACTCTATTGAAAAGACTTCATATCTACGATGCCTACCTTGCCACAAAAGAGGAGTCCATGAATCCGTATGATTATTGGAGCGAAGAAAACCCTTCCATAAAGGCATACATGCAAGATTATTATACCAGACACAGCCAATTATTATCTGGTTATCCTTGGTTTCATCTATGCGAAGAGAAGATGCGGATTGGTTCTCTCATAGAAAAAGGAAAAGTTCTTACAATAGAAAGCGCTATAACCCATCTTAACCTCCATGTTTGTTAAGGTGAATTTTTTCTAAAAAGGCTATGACATGTATCTTGCTGCACATAAGATACTGCGAACAAATCTAGTAATGAGTGTATCATGTCTTCTGTACAATAATCTACTGAGCAATCTATGTATAGAGGATTACTCTTTTCATACACCTTGTTCTGCCAAAATATACATGGGATTTCATATAGACTACGAGTAATGTGGTTAAATGACCTTCCCGCATAGAAATCGTAGTCATAAATTTCCTCTCCATGATCTGAAAAATAGAGCATGGCACAACTATGTTGTACCCTGCACAACCTATTCAAAACACTATCTATGACCCAATCATTATAGCGAACAGCATCATCGTACGCATTAATCACACATTTTTGTTTTGAAGAAAGTTGATTAACAAAAGCAGAACAAATATCATTACTGCTAAAGAAATTAAAATTTTGAGGATAACGACTTTCATAGGGGAAATGATTGCCTATTAGATGAAAGAAGATTGCTTTCCGGCTAGAAGAAGTATCATCAAGAATAGTATCTAGATGACATAACAAAGCCCCATCAAACTGTTCTGAATCATCACATAGGTGATAAGTTGTACACAATTTTGCGATAGAAGAGAAACCAGTAGGTTGAGAGTTAGCTGTATTATTCTTACCCTCAAACGGGTCAAACCAATAAGTATGCCAACCTGCCGCATTTAATAACTCTGGCAATGTCGGACTATTCCATCTTGCCTCTGGATTGGCCCTATTTGCGAACGTCAACACTTGCTGCAAAACCTCTTGAGTCATGAAAGATGGAGATTCGACATTCCTATATATTCGTATATCCTCTCGTTTATCAAGAAGAGGTGTTGTCTGTCGACAATAACCATATAAAGAACAATGATTTTTATTCAAACTTTCACCGATAATAACTACCACTGTTGCCACACTATCTTGGAAGTTATTCATTACTTGGCCTGAAAGATCTTGACGAGATAGCATAAAATTCCTTGCTCTTTGCACATCGGCATAATATCCACGATAACTATTGTAAAAATTGATACATGGCACATTATATCGAACTCCTGGAATTAATACTAACGACATAGACAACAAGCAGCCAATAAAGGATATTGTTTTGGAGTGATTACAGCATGTCTCCTTCTTCTTTCTTTCTCGACAGGCCAATACAAGTAATGAACAACAAATAATCATATAACAAAATAGTAGCGCCCACTGCCATAATTGTATCATAGATAGAAATCCTCTCGCCTCTGCAGGATTGGTATCAAAAATTACCCAAAACTGAGTACGGATAAGCACACTCTTATCTATTAAGAACCACCCTGCCTCTATAAACGCTGGAACTAAGGCAAAAACAGAAAAAAGAACAAGCACTATCCCCCCTATTTTTCCTTTTATCAATAAACAAAAACAAGTTAACAATATTACAAATAAAGTATTATACACGATAAGATCGTGCCTATCATCGAGATCTAAAACAAAGAAAGAAAAGACAATCGTAATGCCACACACCCACAATAGGTAAAACGATGTCCATTTGTTGTATTTTAACCAATTTTTTGCCATATTTCGAGTTCAAAGGTACAAAAATATTTGTAAATATACAAATTTATCGGAATTTATTTGCACTTATCACAAAGAAACGTCTAACTTTGTAACCGATTTTGAAATAATCGTGTTGTTGGGCTATACAATCAAGACTCACTACAAAGCCATTCCAACATGAGATGTAAACCTACTAATATAATAATGAGTGGCATCGGACAATCTAATAGTTCTGTCGTTTTTTCTTATCTAAACTTTTGTAAGAAACGGATTTAAATATAATAGCCACACAATTATTATATACCTCATGGAAGCATATCAAAAATCTACAGCGATTTTTCGTATTTATGCACCAAATTCATTAGCCATATATATTGTATTCCATTAATAATTGCACTTACCACCGCATAACAGGCAACTGCCAAAGCAAAATTATTATAATAAATCCCAAGCCCTAAACCCAACAAACGCATTACGGCTATTATAATTTCGAAATACAAACCGTACTTTTGCTTGAAAAATATGCTATACAAATAACCTACTGATCCGCACAAGAACACACACAATAACCAAGGGAGCATCCATCTTATATAAATACCCGTCATACGCCATTCAGAGCCAAGTATCAATTCTACCATAGATGGAAGAATAAACCACGCTCCAATAAATAACGGCAACAAAGCACTCAATGCTATTATAGTAAAACTTCTATGAACCTGTGCTATTGACCGATGAGCATTTACCATTTCAGACACTCGCTGATAAAGGACTTGGAATAGTGCATTGGTTAACATACTGAGAGGAACGAACGAAAGAGTTACTGCCATTGACCATAATCCCACTTCATGTGCAGAAAAAAAAGGAGTTAGTAATAGCACCGGCAATTGTCCTGCAGTGTAATTAATTAAGCTATGAGGCATACTAAATTTAGGGAAATTAGCATACCGCACAACCACATAGCGTATTTTCTCTTTCTGCCACGCCAATGACATATAGAAAAATTTCTTTGCGCTTGACAATATTGTGACAGATAGTGAGCATAATGGCGCAAGAACAGAAGCAAAAATGAGACCTCCATTTAAACAACCTAATAATCCAAATCCAAGTTTATAGCCTGCAGCAAAGAAAGATTGTGACATCTGATAACTAGAAATCTGTTTGTATGCCTTTTGACGAATGAACCAATAATTCAGCACATTCCAGATTCCAGACAGCAACACATAAATTGGTAGCAGCCAATAAAAGTTTTCTAATGTTGGAGAATTAAATATTCCTGCTATTTTTCCAGCAAAGGGAATTGAGAAAAATAGCAATAATGATGTAGCTGCTATCAAAGAGAAAGAAAAAACAGTTATGGCACGCGCATCCTCCTCTTCTTTCGGAAGAACAATAGCTTCATGATATCCAAGGGTGGATAGAATAATAAGCACACCACTAATGGATGCAAATAAACTCAGCACTCCAAAATCCTCCGGAGTGTACATACGTGTCAAAACGGGATAAACTAATAGCCCGATTGCCTGCGCGATGACGTTCGCAGAAAGAAGCTTGCCTACGTTACGAGCAGAGGGAGAATTCCATATTTTTGCTACAAATTTCTTCATTTTCGGGTGCAAAGGTACAAAAATATTTGTAAATATACAAATTTTTCTAATTTTATTTGCACATATCGCAAAAAAGTTGTACCTTTGTAGCCGATTTTGATAATTACGACCTAAAAAACACGTGATATGCAAGTCAAGAAGTCAGAACAAGCCAGTCTGGAGAAAGACAAACTCGTCTATGTATTGATGGGTTTGGTTTTCGTGCTCAGCCTCGTTTATGTAGCGCTTGAGTGGACGGAAAGAGAGGTTACCAAGTATGAGGTAACAGACACCGAGTTCCTCTTTGAGGAAGAAGTAGAGATTCAGCAAACAAGTCAGGAGACTCCTCCTCCCCCTCCACCCCCTGCAGTGCAAGAGGTTGAAGTGCTGAACGTAGTAGAGGATAACGTAGAGACCGAGTCTATCGAGGTTACGTCCGAGGAGACGGAGCAAGAAGTCGTTATCGCCGCTCCCGTTGAGGCACCGGTTGAGGAAGAGGAAGAAGAGGTGGTCTTCGTTGTAGTAGAGAAGATGCCGGAGTTCCCTGGTGGTCAGCAAGCGTTGTTTAAGTACCTGAGCGAGAACGTGAAGTACCCTGTTATTGCGCAGGAGAACGGTATCCAAGGTCGTGTTATTTGCCAGTTTGTAGTAAACAAGGACGGTGCTATCGTTGATATCGAGGTAGTTCGTTCCGGTGGAGACCCCTCGCTGGATAAAGAGGCTGTCCGCGTCATCAAATCGATGCCTAAGTGGAAACCGGGTCAGCAACGTGGTAAGCCCGTACGTGTAAAATACACAGTGCCGGTTAACTTCAAACTGCAATAAGTCGAGCGGCTTGACAACCCGCTTAGCCATGCGGAAATATGGAATTAGCCTATAGAGATATAGCATATTGTAAGAATGTCGGTGCCAAGCGTGCCGACATTCTTCGTAATGAGCTCAATGTCCGCACTGCGCTCGATATGATACGGCAGTACCCGTATAAGTATATCGACCGAAGCAGATTCTATCGTATCGCCGAACTGAACGACGAAGACACGTACGTGCAGATTATTGGCGAAGTGACCGAATGGCACACTGTTGGTATCGGCAAGGCGCAGCGGCTAAGTGCTATGTTCAATGATGGAACGCATCAATGTGAGTTGGTGTGGTTCAAGGGTGTGCAGTACGTCAAACTGCAACGCGGTGTTAAGTACCTGCTTTTTGGTAAACCCAGCCGGTTCAATCATATTTTCAATTTTGTACATCCGGAGTTGACACCGTGGAGCAAAGTGACGCCGGAGATGACACAAGGTCTGGAGCCGTACTATAACACAACGGAGCGGATGAAGCGTGTGAACCTCAATTCAAAGGCGATGCGCACGATCATTGCAGATCTGATGCCGGATGTAAAGAAAGGGGTACCGGACACAATAGGCGTGGATATATTGCAGCGGTACCGATTGATGTCGCTCACGGAGGCTTTAGTCAATGTACATTTCCCGAAGGACACCCCCTCCATGCAAAATGCGAGGGCAAGGCTAAAGTTTGAGGAGTTATTCTATATCCAGCTGCAGATCCTTAGGCAGATGAAGCGTCGGGAGCAGAATCCCGGCTTTGCGATGCCGATAGTGGGAAATAGGTTCCATGCCTTGTACAAAGCTTTGCCCTTTGCCTTGACCGGAGCGCAGAAACGTGTGATCCGGGAGATACATGAGGATCTCAAGTCCGGTCATCAAATGAACCGCTTGCTGCAAGGAGATGTGGGTTCGGGTAAGACGTTGGTGGCATTGCTATGCTGTCTGTTGGCAGTAGATAACGGCTATCAGACTTGTATCATGGCACCGACGGAGATCTTAGCGAACCAACACTATGAGACCTTAAAAGCTTTCCTGGCTCCGCTGGGTGATGCAGTTCATGTGGCATTGCTGACGGGATCGACGACGCCCAAGAACCGTGTGCCGATTCATAATGGTCTCATGAACGGTTCGATACATATATTAATAGGAACGCACGCGTTATTGGAGGACAATGTACAGTGGCAAAACCTAGGTTTCGTGGTTATTGATGAACAACACCGTTTTGGTGTAGCGCAACGTGCGAAACTATGGACTAAAAACCAGATGCCTCCGCATATATTGGTCATGACCGCAACTCCTATCCCGCGTACATTAGCTATGACGGTGTATGGCGATCTGCATGTGAGTATTATTGATGAGTTGCCGCCGGGACGTAAACCGATCCAGACAGTGCATTATTCGCTGCAGAAACGGGCTCAGGTCTATTCGTTCATGCGCCAGCAGATACAGGCAGGACGGCAGATATACGTTGTTTTCCCGCTAATCAAGGAGAACGAGAAGATGGATCTGCAGGATTTGCAGAACGGTTTCAATGAGTTGTGCGAGGCCTTTCCGGAGTACAAGATCTCGATGGTACACGGTCAGATGAAGGCTGCCGACAAGGATATGCAGATGCAACGCTTCGCGAGTGGCGAGACACAGATCCTTGTGGCTACGACAGTGATTGAGGTGGGTGTGAATGTGCCGAACGCGACGGTGATGATGATTCAGAATGCAGAGCGGTTCGGCCTTAGTCAGTTGCATCAGTTACGCGGTCGAGTAGGACGGGGTGGCGAGCAGAGTTATTGTTTGTTGCTGACGAATACGGAGATCAGTACCGACACCCGTAAGCGGATGGACATCATGGTCGCTACTAACGATGGTTTCCGTATTGCGGAGGCGGATCTGCAGTTAAGAGGCCCCGGCGATTTGGAAGGAACACTGCAATCCGGTACGCCGTTTGACCTGCATATAGCGAACTTGGCAACCGACGGTCAACTGCTTACGCTGGCTCGCCAGGCCGCATTGGATATCCTGAATACGGATCCGCTACTGGAGGACGAGCGCAACCGGATATACAAGCGCCAACTGGATGTGTTGCGAATAGAGCAAAGTTACAACTGGGGAGAGATAAGCTAAAAAAAAGACCGCGTTGGCGGTCTTTTTTAGTGTCGGAGGGACGATAATTACATATCGTCGTGAGCGTGCAACGACTGCACATACTTCGCATGTGCCATCTTGATTCGCTTCAGCTCACTCGGTTTGTCGAATTGCTGACGACGACGAAGCTCTTTTACGACACCCGTCTTATCGAATTTGCGTTTGAATTTCTTAATCGCGCG
>ONND01000012.1 GCA_900319105.1 uncultured Bacteroidales bacterium
TGCTTCGTTAAGTACTAACCATTAAAGTGAAAGGACAGAAACATGCCAAGATCAGTAAATCACGTTGCTTCGCGCAACCGTCGTAAGAAGATCATGTCGCTCACCCGTGGTAACTTTGGTGGTCGTGCTAATGTATGGACCGTAGCAAAGAACACATGGGAGAAAGGTTTGCAGTATGCTTACCGCGATCGTAAGAACAAAAAACGTACATTCCGCGCTCTCTGGATCCAGCGTATCAACGCTGCCGCTCGCCTCGAAGGTCTGAGCTACAGCCAGTTGATGGGTTGCCTCAAGAAAGCAGGTATCGTCATCAACCGCAAGGCACTTGCTGACCTCGCTATGAATCAACCCGCTGCCTTCAAAGCAGTAGTTGATCAGGCGAAGAAGAAAGCTGCCAAGTAAGGTTCTTACAAAAAAAATGAGCTCGCAATCATGCGAGCTCTTTTTTTATCTTCTCTTCCAACTCCTTACTTGACGGAACAAGCGGTAGGCGGAGGTAGTTTTGGATGATTCCTTTCTGCGCGAGGACGGCTTTGATGCCAACCGGATTACCTTCCGCAAAGAGCAGTTTCACCATCTCAGCGTACTTGGCTTGCAAAGCTGCATCTTTGTCATGCACGATGTGCCAAAAGTCCTCCTGGAAGGCATTCGAGGCTACAGATATTAGTCCGGCTCCGCCGGCTTCCATGATCTCGCACGCAATACCGTCATCGCCGGAGATGACCAAAAGACCGCTTCGCTGACAGACCGCTTTGCTGACAGACCGCTTCGCTGACAGACCGCTCGTTTCACTCGCTGATAGATCGATCAAATGTTTGATCTGCTCTACGTTGCCGGAGGCTTCTTTGATGCCTGCGATCTTGTCCGGATGGGCATGATAGATACGCATGACGGTCTCGGGCAGCAGGTTTACGCCTGTGCGTCCGGGTACGTTGTATAGAATAACAGGAATAGGACTTGCTTCTGCCACCTTGCAGAAATGTTGATAGAGACCTTCCTGGTTCGGCTTGTTGTAGTACGGACAAACACTGAGGATAGCGGCATAGTTCTCCGAGAGTTCGTCACGCATGGCGGCTAACTCTGCGCACACGGCGGCGGTGTTGTTGCCGCCGACACCGAGGACGAGGGGGAGGATTTGAGATTTGAGATTTGAGATTTGAGATTTCTTTTTAACGTAGTTGACGATGAACTGTCTTACCTCTTTTTTCTCGTCGGCGGTGAGTGTGGCGGCTTCGCCGGTGGTACCAAGAACCACGATGTAGTCCACAAAACCGGTGAGTTGTGTGTCCAACAGTCGTGCGAGGGCTTCATAGTCCACTTTGCCGTCGGCATCAAACGGCGTAATGAGTGCCGTTCCTAATCCCCTTAACTCTTTCATACCTTCGTTCATTAATCGTTAGACTTGATCGTTGTGATAAATTTCATGATCTCCTGGTATAACCAAGACGCTTCCAGTTGTACTTCTTCGCTTTGTTCGGGTGTGAAGTCGGGTAGGGAGATGAGCATGTCATGTATTCCTTCTCCGAGGTTCAGCCCCACTTTGAAGTCAGCGTTCGCATACATCGCCAGATATCGAAGCGGTAACATGGGCCGCGTCGTGAGGTCGAGCAGCAGGTCATAATGTTCTGCTTGCAGGTCCGTTAATACATAGTCCCGCGGTTTGCCGAAGAAATTGTAGTCGTTCAGACCCAAAATACGGCTCTGCGGCAGGATGAGTGTAGCGATCTCTTTTTTCGCTACGTATCCCCACATGCTCACGTCCATTTGCCGGCGCAATAAGTCCTGACGAATGGATTTGATGCTATCATTGCGTTCGAGCAAATCACTCTCGTAGATCAACAAAACCTTCAGGGGTTGGTCCAAATGCGGGAAACGCGGATTACGTTCCGGCATTCTCTTACGCAAATAATCGAATATGAACTGATATAATTTTTTCATTTTCTTATTGAATCATTTGAAGGAATTCTTCTTCACTCATTAGTTGGATGCCGAGATCTTCGGCTTTCTTTCTTTTCTCGGGACCCATGTTCTCGCCGGCAAGGATGAACGAAGTCTTCTTGCTTACTGATCCGACGTTCTTACCTCCGTGTGCTTCGATAAGCGCCTTGTATTCGTCGCGGCTGTGTTGGCTGAAGGTGCCAGAGATGACGATAGATTGTCCTTGCAGGACATTTGAGATTTGAGATTTGAGATTTGAGATTTCTTCTTCGCTGAGTGCCATTTGCAGTCCGGCTTTGCGGAGACGATCCAAGATCTCGAGGTTTCGTATGTCGTTGAAATAGGCAACGATGTTCTCCGCTATCTGCGGACCGACGTCTTCAATCGCGCAGAGTTGTTCCGCGGTAGCCCATTGGAGAGCATCTATAGAGGTATAAACGCGTGCAATCTTCTTGGCGGTCGTTTCTCCGACCATGCGGATGCCGAGTGCGAAGAGGACGCGTGCCCACGGTACTTGCTTGGAGGCTTCGATGCCGGCAAGCATGTTCTGTGCGGACTTCTCGCCGAGGCGTTCCTGGGCAGCTATGTCTTCGAGTTTCAGATCGTATATATCTGCTATGTTATGCAGCAAATCTTTTTGGTAGAGCAGGTCAATCGTCTCTTCTCCCAGGCCGTCTATGTTCATCGCTTTGCGGGAAACGAAATGCTCTATTTTGCCTTTTATCTGCGGCGGGCAACCACTCTCATTCGGGCATCTCCAAGCGGCTTCGCCGGGGATTCTTACCAACGGCGTGCCACATTCGGGGCACTTATCGGTAAAGTTGAAAGTTGAAAGTTGGGAGTTTATAGAAGTAGGGGAGTTTAAAGTAGAAAGTTCTTCTTCTCTCTTCTCTCTTCCTGTGATTTTCGGGATGATTTCTCCGCCTTTCTCCACCCATACGCGGTCACCGGGACGGATGTCGAGCGAACGGATGAAATCTTCGTTATGGAGTGTAGCGCGTTGTACGATCGTCCCGCTCAGTTGAACGGGTTCGAGGTTAGCCACAGGCGTGACGACACCTGTGCGGCCTACTTGATACGTGATCTCTTTGAGAAGCGTCAATTGTTTCTCGGCGGGGAACTTATACGCAATCGCCCAACGAGGTGTCTTGGCGGTAAAACCAAGTTCTTCCTGCTGCACAAGGTTGTTGACTTTGAGTACAATACCATCGGTTGCTACAGGCAGGTTCTTCCGCTCTGTGTCCCAATAAGCGATGTACGCCATCACTTCATCTACGTTCTTGCAAACCTTGATAGCGTCCGATATATGAAATCCCCATCGTTTGGCGGTCTCGAGTCGCTCATAATGGGTCGTGCCGGGCAGGTTCTCGCCGAGCATATAATAGAGGTAGGCGTCCAAACCTCGTCGCGCCACTTCACGCGGGTCCTGCAGTTTGAGCGTACCGGAAGCGGCATTACGGGGATTGGCAAAGAGCGGTTCTTCCTGCTCTTCGCGCTCTTTGTTAAGCGCTTCAAACCGTTCCCAAGGCAGGAGCACTTCTCCGCGTAGTTCAAAGAAAGCCGGTATGTCGTTTCGCTCAATCCTCCATGGGATAGAAGGGATAGTCTTGATGTTGGCAATGACGTCATCGCCTTGTTGTCCGTCTCCGCGCGTGAGCGCTTTGGTCAGCACGCCGTTTTCGTACCAAAGGCTAATAGAGAGGCCGTCGTATTTGAGTTCGCAGACGATCTCTGCGTTTGATGGCAGTTTGCGCACCCAATCTTCGATCTCTTCGCGCGAATAACTATTCGCCAATGAGAGCATAGGGTACTTGTGCTTGACTTGTTCGAAACCTTTTTTGCCCAAATCCGAACCGACGTGTTGTGTCGGGGATTTGGGATCGAACATGTCCGGGTATTGGGCTTCAAGGGCTTGCAAACGGTGCATTTTCTCGTCGAACTCACGGTCGGAGAGAGTAGGCATGTTCAGTACGTAGTACTTGTAGTTCGCCTCCTCTAATTCTTTGCGCAAGCGCTTCAGTTCCTCGCGTTCCGGTTCTTCTATTTCAGAGAATAAATCCACTATCGTACAATAAATCTGCGTTGATAAACTTGTCCGTTTGCGTAGATATAAAGGATATACATTCCCGAAGCGGCAGGCAGCGTGACGTGCTCCTCCATGCTGAGGATCTCTTTCTTATCCACATATTCGCCATTCAGGTCCTGCTGGCGGACGAGCAGGCCGCTCACGGTGTAGATGGCATAGAAAGCGCGATTGTTGTTGGCGGCATTGCGGATCACTATATCGCCCGACTGTCCGGTCATCACATCGTACGTGTTTATCTCCGGACTCGGGTCGTACGTCTTCGTGCTATCCAACCTGAGTCCCACTGCCACCGGGTCATGGTCCGAACCGCAGAACATCGTGTTATCGCTTGCGCTGCGATTGCGTATCTCGTCCGAATTGCAATGGAGCGCCATTACTCCGGTGACCTGCGGCATCATGGTGTTGCTGCACAGGGCATGATCCAGATAACCTGCCAATCCACCGTATTGGTAACTATAACTGCTGTCGGCGTGGAACCATCTATGCAGATCGTTCATTCCGTTGTTCTTGAGGACGGTAATCGGGTCCTCTTTGCCGTAGGCGTTCAGGTCGCCCATGAGTAAGATATCTTTGTCTTTCACCAGACGGCTGAAGGTCTTATATTCATCCATTACCGCTTGTGCTTCCTCTTTGCGGTCTGCGTTCCATCCTCCTTGTCCGTCGTGCATATCGGCATTACCGCCTGTTCCTCCGCCTGTCTTGGCCTTGAAATGGTTAAGGGAGTAGATGAATCGCTCGCCTGTCGCCAGGTGCTCAAAGCAGATCATCTTCTTGCGGTTGGCTACGCGTCGGTCGATGTACTGGATCTCTCCGTACGGCTTTACGCGCTTGCTGTCATAGAGGAAGACCACGGTCTGACTCTCGCCCAGGCCCTTGCTCTCTATGATGGCTTTGTAACTGCGGTGGGTGAGTGTGCCGTTGAGGAGCTCCGCTACCTTTTTGCGTGTGACTTCCTGCCCTTCTATCTCAATGAGTCCGAGGATGTCGGCATCGATGAGCGTAAGGGCAGCGTTGATCTTCTGCTGCTTGGTAGTCTTGGTAATGTCGTACCACTCCAGGTTATAGGCACAAACGACCAGACAGCTGTCGCAACCCTCGACGCCGAGCTCTTTATGTACGTTCATGTTCAGCAGGTCTGCCTGGGTGTTTCCTCTCCATTCGCCGGTCTTGAAGACCAAGGTATTGATACTCGATACATAGGCTCTGAGGTTGTATATCTTCTCTCCGCAACGATGGTAACCGCTCACGCTGTTCAGGTTCACTCTTCCGGCCGCATTGAGGCTAACGGTGGTGTTGTAGTCAGTGGAACGCGGCAGGGATTGGTTCGTCGGAGAGAAAAGGCGACGGGTAGAGATAGTATATCCTTTGTCATTCGAACAAACGTACATCGGGACATCGAAAATGACTTCCTGTCCGACATAGGGCAGTAAAGACTCCGCCTTCCATGTAAGCGGATCATCTACCTGAATGTGAGTCTGTGCCAATATAAATTGGCATGCCAATAATGTGATAATAATGAGCCTGATACGAGTTTTCATATGGCATAATGAATTAAATCGGCTACAAAAGTACATAAAAATTTGCATATATGCAAGTTTTTTCGTAACTTTGCGCCGGATTTGTGAAAAAAATATGAATTTTTCGGAGTTCTGGACATCGATTAAGATACAAAAATGGGGTAAGTACGCGATCACGCTACTCGCCTTTTTGATTGTGTTCCTGTTTGTGGGCGATCAATCGCTGATCCGTTTCTTCCATCGCCATCGTGAGATTCGTCAGTTGGAGGAACAACGGGATATGTACCGCACGGAGACGGAGAAAGCGCAACGTGAGATACAGATGCTTCAGAATGCGGACAGCTTGGAGCGGTTCGCGCGCGAACATTATTACATGCACACGCCGGAGGAAGATATCTATTTAATTGATAATTGATTATTGATAATTGATTATTTTCGACAGGCGAAATAAGGACAATTTATGAAAAAATCATCTATACTGCTAATTATCGGGTTTGTTATCCTCGCCGTCGGGGCAGGGTTGAGTATTGCTAAGATAGAGCCGTGGGCAGACTATGTGCTCATCGCCGGAGCCGTTGTGATCATCGTGCGGGGTTTTATGCGAAATCACGAGAAAGAGTAACAAAAAGTGTATATATACTATGTATATATACAGTATAAGCGCCTAAATACACTTTTCAGGGTCTTATCCTTGGGTAATCCTTCGGTAATGATTGGGTAATCTTACGGTTTACTATCGGTAAGAGGCTTACATTACCCTATGATGGGTACGAGATGGTCTCAAACGGGATGCAAAAAAGAATCAAACGGGGTGCGAAATAGTGTCAAACGGGATGCAAGATAGTCTTAAGAGAGAACATATTATATTAGGCGTGGATCCGGGTACGCTGTTTATGGGGTATGCGGTGTTGCACACCGTGGGTCAACAGGTGGAGATCCTGGAGTTCGGTGCGTACGATGTGCATAAACTGGAGGGGCAATATCCGCGGTTACAGAAGGAGTTCTTCTTTCTGCAGGAGATCATCGATAAGTATAAGCCGAGTTGTCTGGCGATCGAGACGCAGTTTGTGGATAAGAACCCGCAGACGATGATCAAGATCGTTCATGCACAGGGAGTGGCGATTGCAGCGGCGCTGAGTAAGGATGTGCCGATCTACGAGTATTCGCCGATGAAGATCAAGATGGCGATTACAGGCAACGGACATAGTTCGAAAGAGCAGGTTGCCGGCATGTTGCAACGGTTCATGCATATACCTGACGAACAGATGCCGAAGAAACTCGATGCAACGGACGCATTAGCGATCGCTTATTGCCACTACCTACAATTAGGTATGCCGTTGAGCGAAGGAGGGCCGAAAGACTGGACGACTTATGCGAAGCGTAAGGGCTTGACGGATAAGGGTTTGACGGGGCCGAACGCTCAACTGTTAGCCGCCTTGGCGACGGTAAAAAAGAAGAAATAGTAAAAATTCTTTCCCTAAAATTTGGTAGTGTCAAAAAATTGTTGTACCTTTGCAGCGGAATTGGAGAAGACCGGCTCCGCCTGACAGAGCAAAGACCGGCCTGCGGCCTGACAGAGCAAAGACCGATTATGCGATAGTGTATCAGTCTGTCAGTGAAATGGTCTGTCAGCAAAGCGGTCTGTCAGTGAAACGGTCTGACAACTAAGTGGTCTAAAATTTTAAAATTTAAATACTATGGCTTACAAAATTTCTACCGATTGTATCGCTTGCGGTACGTGTATTGATGAGTGCCCGATGGGTGCAATTTCTGAAGGCGAACACTATTCGATTAATCCGGATGTATGCACCGAGTGTGGAACTTGTGCAGACGTTTGCCCGAGTGGCGCAATCAGTCTTTGATCAAACGAAAAGTTGCAAGGAGCACGTTAAGAAAGGGTGCATTTTTTAATAAAAATGTGCATTTTTAGAGGGACTACGAGTGTAGTTCCTCATTTTTTTGCAAAAAATGTAATGCAGGTATTGCAAATATAAAAAAAAAGTAGTATCTTTGCGCCAAATTTTCAAAATTTTGGCCAAAATGGAGAAAAAAGAACCTGTAATCGAAACATTAAAGAAGCCTAAAGTAGAGGTTGAAGTTCCGGCAGAAGAGCAGGAACTCACCGAGTTGCAGATAAAGCGTATGCAACAGGCAGCCATGTTAAATGCCTTCTTTCGCATCCATGATTTTTTGGTTGCCCATGCCGTTATGCCCATCCGTCGTTTGCTGATGGATGAGATCAATTGGGATGACCGCTTGATAGCTATCAAGGGTGGCCGTGGTGTCGGAAAGACTGATTTTCTACTCTCCCGAGTGAAAGAGATAGAGACGGAGTGGGCTGCGTCGCAAGATCCGGAGACTAAGAAGCGTAAGAGTAAGAAAAAGAAAGTTGTCCGTCCGTGCTTGTATGTGAGCTTCAACGATTTCTATTTTACGGAGAACTCGCTGATGGATTTGGCCGGCATGTTTGTTCGTCAGGGAGGAAAATATCTGTTCCTGGATCAGTTGTTCAAGTATCCGAACTGGTCTCGTGAGCTGAAGCGGTGCAATGCGCGATACAAAGAGTTGCATATCATCTTCTGCGCTACTCCGGTCATGCCGATTGACGAAGATAATCATGATTTGGAAGGAATCGTGAAGACCTATAACCTGCGCGGGTTCTCGTTCCGCGAGTATCTGAACCTGCAGACCGGTCTGCGCTTCCGTTCCTATACGCTGGAGGAGATTATCCAGCGCCATGCGTCCATTTCGCGTGAGATATGCGAGCGGGTTCAGCCGTTAGAGTACTTCAAATCCTATCTGGATCACGGATTCTATCCGTCTTATCTGGAGAGTAAGTCGTTCGAGGCAGAGCTGCTGAAGACGATGAACACCCAGTTGGAGGTAGATGTGTTGATGATCAAGCAGATTGATGTGTCCTGTCTGCATAAGTTGCGCAAATTGCTCTATATCCTCATGCAGGAGACACCCTGTGCGCTCAATGTCAGCAATATATCCGAGGAGATCGGTCTGAGCCGCGCGACGACGATGAACTATATCAAGTACCTCAAGGACTCGCGTCTGATCAACCTGCTTTATCCGGAGAACAAGAATTTCCCGATGAAGCCGACGAAGGTGTATATGCATAATACGAACCTGTCGCGTATGAATTTTACGCGCACGCTGAATCCTTTGGATATGTACGAGACGTGCTTCTACACGCTCATACACGGCTCTCACAAGGTGAATGCTACCGAGCGCTCGGCGATGTTCGTTGTGGACGGCAAGTATTTCTTCGATGTTAAGGAAAAACCGTCCAGCCGCGACACGATACGCCCGACGGTTGTGGGTGAGCTGGAGACCGGTCGCGGCAACCAGATCCCGCTGTGGCTCCTCGGATTTTTGTACTAGGGTCCTAGGATCCTAGTATATTAGTATACTAGTATACTAGCTTTTATTAACTCAACAATATTAACTAATTTAATCTTATGGCAAAAGAAAAGAAATTTATGACCATGGATGGTAACGCCGCTGCGGCGCATGTAGCTTACATGTTCACCGAGGTAGCAGCCATCTATCCTATCACGCCGTCGTCTCCGATGGCGGAGAACGTGGACGAGTGGGCAGCCGCAGGGCGCAAGAACCTCTTCGGCGAGACCGTTCTCGTGCAGGAGATGCAGTCTGAGGCCGGTGCCGCAGGTGCTGTTCACGGTTCGCTGAACGCAGGTGCGCTCACCACCACTTTCACGGCTTCGCAGGGTCTGCTGCTGATGATCCCGAACATGTACAAGATTGCCGGCGAGCTCATCCCGTCTGTCTTCCATGTGTCGGCTCGTACGCTCGCCAGCCACGTGCTCTGTATCTTCGGTGACCACCAGGATGTCATGGCGTGCCGCCAGACCGGTTTCGCTATGCTGGCTGAGGCTTCCGTACAAGAGGTGATGGACCTCGCAGGTGTGGCTCACCTCGCTACTATCAAGAGCCGCGTGCCGTTCCTCAACTTCTTCGACGGTTTCCGCACGTCCCACGAGTACCAAAAGGTGGAAGCGATGGATATGGAGGACCTCCGTCCATTAGTTGACTACAAGGCGCTCCAGGAGTTCCGTGAGCGTGCACTCAGCCCGATGCGTCCGGAGATGAAAGGTATGGCGGAGAACCCCGATGTGTTCTTCACTCACCGCGAGAGCTGCAACCGTTTCTACGACGCAGTGCCGCAGCAAGATCACCGGCCGCGAGTACCGTCCGTTCAACTACTACGGTGCTCCCGACGCAGAGAATATCATCATCTGTATGGGTTCTGCTTGCGAGGCTATCCGCGAAGTCATCGACTACGAGGCTGCCAAGGGCAACAAGAAACTCGGTCTCATCAACGTACACCTCTATCGCCCGTTCAGCCTCAAGTATCTGCAGGAGGCGCTGCCGAAGAGCGTGAAACGTATCTGCGTGCTTGACCGTACCAAAGAGCCGGGCGCTAACGGCGAACCGCTTTACCTCGATGTAAAAGACGCACTCGACGAACTCGGTCTGAAGGATCTGCTCGTAGTGGGCGGTCGTTACGGTCTGGGTTCCAACGATACCACTCCGGCGCAGATGTTGGCTGTCTTCGAGAACCTCGCTCTGCCCGAGCCGAAGAACCACTTCACTGTAGGTATCAACGATGATATCACCTTCACTTCTCTGCCTGTAGGCGAGGAGATCGCTATGGGTGACGCTTCGCTCTTCCAGGCTAAGTTCTACGGTCTGGGTGCCGATGGTACCGTAGGTGCTAACAAGAACTCCGTGAAGATCATCGGTGACACCACCGACAAATACTGCCAGGCTTACTTCTCTTACGATAGTAAGAAATCCGGTGGATTCACTTGCTCCCACCTCCGTTTCGGCGACGAGCCTATCCACTCCACTTACCTCGTTACCACGCCTAACTTCGTGGCTTGCCACGTTCAGGCGTACCTCCACATGTACGATGTCACCCGCGGTCTCCAGGACGGCGGTACGTTCCTTCTGAACACCATCTGGGAGGGAGACGAGCTGGTTAAGAACCTGCCGAACAAAGTGAAGAAATACTTCGCTGACCATAAGATTAAAGTTTATTACATCAACGCTACCAAGATTGCGCAGGAGATCGGTTTGGGCAACCGTACCAACACCATCCTCCAGTCTGCTTTCTTCCGTATCACCGCAGTCATCCCTGTTGAAGAAGGGCGAGGATGTCGTTAATAAGAACTACGCAGCTGTGGACCGCGGTGGCGAGTATCAGGAGCTTGCTATCGATCCCGCATGGTCGAACCTGCCTGCTGATCCCGCTAAGGACTACGGAGATGAGCCGGAGTTCATCACCAAGGTCGTTCGTCCGATCAACGGTCAGGACGGTGACCTCCTCCCTGTTTCCGCTTTCAAGGGCATCGAGGACGGCGCATGGCCTGCAGGTACCGCCAAGTTCGAGAAACGCGGCGTATCGGCGTTCGTACCGGTTTGGACCGCAGACAACTGTATCGAGTGTAACAAGTGTGCGTATGTATGTCCTCACGCTTGCCTCCGTCCGTTCGTCCTGGATGACGAGGAATATAAAGGGCTAACGGCTAACGGTCAACAGCCAACAGCTAGAGAAATGAAGGCTCCGGCTGCTATGAAGGGTATGCATTTCCGCATGCAGGTCGGCGTTATGGACTGCCTCGGTTGCGGCAACTGCGTCGATGTATGTCCGGGCAACCCGAAGACGGGCAAGGCGCTCCAGATGGTACCGCTCGAGGGACAACTCGGAGAGGCTGCCAACTGGGATTACTGCGTAGAGCACGTCGCTTCCAAGCAAGACCTCGTTGACATCGCTGCCAACGTCAAGAACTCGCAGTTCGCTACGCCGCTCTTTGAGTTCTCCGGCGCTTGCTCCGGTTGCGGTGAGACTCCGTATCTGAAACTCATCAGCCAGCTCATCGGTGACCGCGAGATCATCGCCAACGCTACCGGTTGTACCTCTATCTACTCCGGTTCCGTACCTTCTACTCCGTACACCAAGAACGCCAAGGGTCACGGACCGGCTTGGTCCAACTCCCTCTTCGAGGACTTCTGCGAGTACGGTCTCGGTATGCAGATTGCACACCGCAAACTGCGTGAGCGCCTCGCTGCTCTCATGCAGAAAGGCCTCGAGTGCGCTGACTGCTCGGCTGAGCTCAAAGAGATGTTCCAGAAGTGGCTCGACAACCGCAATGACGCTAAGATCACCAACGACCTCTACGAGCCGATGGTGGCTGCTATGGAGAAATGCGGTTGCGACACCTGCAAGGCTATTCTCGCTGAGAAAGACCATATCGTTAAACGCAGCCAGTGGATCGTTGGTGGTGATGGTGCTTCCTATGATATCGGTTACGGCGGACTCGACCACGTCATCGCTTCCGGCGAAGATGTCAACATCCTCGTGCTCGATACCGAGGTGTACTCCAACACCGGTGGTCAGGCTTCCAAGGCTACGCCGCTTGGCGCTATCGCCAAGTTCGCAGCTATGGGTAAACGCGTTCGTAAGAAAGACCTCGGTATGATTGCTACCACCTACGGATATGTCTATGTCGCTCAGATCGCTATGGGTGCTGACCAGGCTCAGACCCTCAAGGCTATCCGTGAAGCAGAGGCTTATCCCGGACCGTCGCTCATCATCGCTTACGCTCCGTGTATCAACCACGGTCTGAAAGCCGGTATGGGCAAGAGCCAAGCCGAAGAGGCGAAAGCCGTAGAGTGCGGTTATTGGCACCTCTGGCGCTACAACCCGCAGCTTGAGGCAGAAGGCAAGAACCCGTTCCAACTCGACTCCAAAGAGCCGCAGTGGGATAAGTTCCAAGACTACCTCAAGGGTGAGGTTCGCTTCGCTTCTGTAGCAAAGCAATTCCCGAAAGAGGCAGACGAGCTCTTCGCCGCCGCTCAGGAGAACGCCCAGTGGCGTTACAAGAGCTACCTGAGAATGCTGGGTACAGCTTGGTAATCTCGCGTGTACGCGTAATAATAAGGAGAGGCATCCATCGGGTGCCTCTCCTTGTTTTGGGGTGTCACTGACCGATGAAAAAGAGGCAATACAACATAAAAATACCCAACAGTGACGTGCAGGATGCGAACGAGATGCGTTCGAGAAACAATGCTGATTTTTTCGTAAATCCCAGATGTTTTCCATAAATCAGTAGATTTATTTGCATATGTCAGAAAAAAGTTGTAAATTCGGACTCCGCCACTACGTTTCCACCGAATTTGCGGTCGCAAAATCCTGCAAATGGCAAAATAAAATGAATTTTATTTCTTATTTCACTACGTTCAAACGATTATTTTGAAAAAAATCTTGCACAATCGGATTTTTTGTTGTAAATTTGCACGCAAATTTGTAAAATGGGGGAGTAGGCATACTAGAAACTACAACTACAATGAATAACGAGAACCAAAACATTGAATATAAAGAGTCTTGGCGCGATGAGCATGTCAAATGGCTATGCGGCTTTGCCAATGCGCAAGGAGGTCAACTCTATATAGGCATCAACGACAGAGGCGAAGTGTGCGGCGTGGAGAATGCCCATAGGCTGTCTGAAGATATTCCTAACAAAGTAAGAAATCAATGTGGCTCCGAGCGATGTGCCCATCAGCTACAAGGGAAAGTACTATTTCCGTTCCGGCAGCACATTGCAGGAGCTGAATGGTGCAGCTTTGCAGAACTTTGTCCTTCGGAAGATGGGACGCTCGTGGGACGAGGTGACGAATGACCGTGCTACACTTAAGGATATTGACCGTGAAGCGATTGACTACTTTATCCGCAAAGGAATAGAAGCCGACCGTATTCCCGATGATCTTCGCGAAGCGTCAACGGAAGAAGTGCTAACGAGCCTTGGTTTGACAGATGAGAACGGAGGACTGACAAATGCGGCTGTCTTGCTTTTCGGCAAGAACCCTCAACGCTATTATCCGAGTGCTGTCTTCAAGATTGGTCGTTTTGGTATCGACGAAGCGGACCTGAGGTTTCAAGATGTAATTGAGGGCAATATCCTGCAAATGGCTGAACGCGTGATGGATGTGCTCAAAGCCAAATATCTGATTTCTCCGGTTCGTTTCGAAGGAATGCAGCGATACGAAAAACTGGAACTACCCAAAGAGGCTTTACGAGAGATTCTATATAATGCCATCGCGCATAAGGATTATACAGGGCCGGACATCCAGATGCATGTTTATGACAGCAGTATTGAGATTTGGAATGAAGGAGAACTGCCGGAGGATCCGTGATGGTTTTGAGGCTGACGGTATCCCGATGCCCCGGATTGAGAATTTCTGTGGAGGTGTACGAGTGACTATTGAACGAACCGTATTTGTGAAGTTATCGGTCATTGGTCAGACTGGTGGTCAGACTGGTGGTCAGACAAGTGGTCAGACAGGTAGTCAGACTGGTGGTCAGACGAGAGAACGTGTATATGAATTAATAAAGACTAATCCTTATATAACACGAGATGAATTAAGTAAGGTTCTCGGAATATCTCCTTCTGCAATACAAAAGCACATTGACAAACTAAAAGAAGTTCGTATTAGAAGAATAGGAGGTGATTTTGGTGGTCATTGGGAGATAATCGAAAAATAGCATCATCTGTCCCCACCGACCGATGAGCGAGAGATGAACGGGAAACAGGGCAAGAGAAGCGAAAAAGATATAATCTTGCACAAAATGACATTAAAAGATTGCTAATAAGATAAAAACCATGGAAAATCAATCGCATTTCCGAAATATTGATGAACTTGTTAGATGTATTAACAAGGAGAAGGATATGTTGCGTGCTACTTTCGGTGATCGCAAAACACATTCTTTTACTACGGAGCTTGCGATGGAATTAGTCGAATATAAACGAGATCGTATTCAGTACCTGATTAACTATGGAGTTATTCACGAAAGTGGAAACTTCTTAGAGTTAGAAGAAGTATATCTACGCTTCTTTGAGGACGTATTGGATGTTAATGAGGAAATTAATATTGCAAGTGTAAAAGAGTGCATTGACTCTCTTAAGGAGAATATAGTTTATTATCAGAAAGAAACAACTGATAAACGCAAATACCATTATCTTTCAATCGTTCAAAGGAAACTGCGTGATATTGGAGTACGTACAATCCGTAACGTGATAGACCTAAAACGCAATGTAGATACTGCTTACAAACAAGAGCCGAACTATGATATTAAAATTCAGAAGCTAAGGAACTTGGATGAAAAGCGGAAAAGTATCCGTGCGTTAATGGAAGCTTGTGAAAGGCTAATGGAGGAAGATAAAGCCTTCTTCTCATTTACTTCCAATCCACAAATGGCAAGCACCATTGCAGATGTACGTAATGACTTCACTGATGCCTACTATAATTTGCTATCTATTGAAACCCAGATTATAGAGTACATCCACTTAATAGAGCAACAAAATCTGCTCATTAAAAAGATTCGTAAGCTTAAATATCTGCGGGATCAGCTGACTATTAAAGAGAGTACCGATATCATTCCTGTTGTATCGAGAATGAACCCTGTTTGGATGGAAAACAGACAGTACAATAGAATGCGTGTGTCTCTTGAAATGTTACAAAGTAGCGAAGAGATGTCAGCTCTTATGCGTAGAGTAGCGGAGAAGGAAGGCATTATTCGCAAATCTCGGACTTCTGCCCTTCCATTAACAGAGGATGAGTTAAAAGAAAATGTCTCACCTTTAAATGAGGTTAATCAACAAGAAGTGTGGAGAGCATTCCGTGCAGGTAGCAACGATTTATTCTCATTTATATTGTCGTACGACTATAAGCAAGAACGCACTATAGAGCAACACGCTGTGCTATTCTGCCAATTAGCTGTTCAGCATCCTAACGAATGTCGAATCACAGACAAATATGTAACATACGAAAACCTTGAATATCCTTTAATTTATGCTAAGTAATACACAAGCCATTTATGAACGTCTGATACGAGGTGGATTCCTCGCAGCAGATAGTACTAAAGCAGATATCAAACGTCTGTTTAAAGATGTTGAAGATAACTTTGAAGAATACTCAGAGTTCTTTCAGCAGATAGGTTTTCGTCTTGAAAGTGGAAATGGTTATTACTATTTCTCCACTATCAATGATAGTAAAGTGGATATCGAAAGACGTTTGGAGAATTTCTGCAAATGGATTGATTATTTGGATTTCTTCAAGACATTCGACTCTACGTTTTCTGTTGGCTACCAATTTAGCAAAGCGCAAATAGAAAACGAGATAGATGTTAATGCGGATCTAAAGGATAAGGCTCGTCGTTTATTCTCTCAGCAGAAAACATTCCCGGAGAAGGTAGAGAAGTTAATTAGTGAAATGGAAACAATGGGATTTGCTGAACAAATAGAAGAAGAAACAGCGACGTATAAAGTAACTTCGGCATATCGTTATGCAGAAGATTTGGTGAACTTACTAACAATCCACAACGAAGATGAGATACCTGAATAAAATTATATTTATCAATAGCGCTCATATACGCTATGCGGAGATAATGTTGGATGGTAATGTGCATTTTACCGGTACGCAAGGAACAGGTAAAAGTACACTTCTGCGTGCATTGCTATTCTTCTATAATGCTGACAAAACGCACCTTGGTATCAAGCAAGGTCAACTATCATTTGATCAATTCTATTTTGAGCATGCCAATTCATATATCTTGTATGAAGTTCAGCGTGAGATAGGTCCATATACGATTCTCGTTGCACGTAGTCAAGGAACAACGATGTTCCGTTTTATAGACGCCCCGTATAACAGAGATTGGATTATCAATGAATCAGGTGAAGCTTTGAGTGAATGGACAAAGATTCGTCAAAATATCACAAAGGATGCAACGATTGATATTAGTCCTCTCTTTGGTTGTATGAACTACCGTGATATAATCTTCGGTAATTACCATGAGAGAGGTAATAAGTTTGCCAAGTATGCTATTGTTGAAAGTTCACGATATCAAAACATACCTCGTAGTATTCAAAACGTTTTCCTTAATAGCAAATTAGATGCTGAATTTGTTAAGAAAACTATCATAGAGTCTATGTCTGAAAGCGAGACAGAAGAAGCTATCAAATTGAGCGTATATCGTGATCAGTTAGCTCGTTTTGAACGTCTGTACGATGACATCGAACTCTGGTTTAAGAAGGAGAAGAACGGAGATATAATTGTGCAACGACAAGCACAACAAGTCATTAGTTCTTATAGAGCGATGCTGGCATATGAGCAGCAAATACGTCGCTCTATCCATGAGTTAAACTATGCCGTTCAACAAGCACGTGAGCAACTACCTGTAGCCCAAGAAGAGATCAAGGAAACGGAAAAACTTATTCTAGATGAGAAGAATAGAAGAAAAGAAGTTGAAACTAACTTCCAAAAAGACAAGAGTACTCTCGATCAGAATTTAGGCGTCAAGAACAATAAACTCAAAGAGATTCGTGACAAGCGGAAGAACTATGCACAAATAGGAATCGAAGAAATGTTGCGTCTACATGAGTCTATGCCTAAATTACAGAGTGAACGTGCACAGCAACAAGCAATTCTTGAGGCCTTAACAAAGCAGTTTGATAGTATTGAGGCTAAATATAAATTGTTATTCGGTACGTTAGACAATAACTTCCAAGACTTCAAGAATCGGCAAAACGAGAGACTTAACTATGTGCGCAACGAAATGCAGAAGCAGCGTGAAGTGTTTGAGAAAGAGCGTAGAGCGCAATTGGAGGCTGCGGAAGGTCAGTATAATGCAAGTCACGAAGAGATAGAACAACGAATAGAAGGCCTTCAAACAGACCAAAAGAATATAGAACTTAAAATTCAAGAGTTACGGACTTGGCAGCCATATGCTAAAGAAAAGGAGGCTGTTCAAGCAGAATTGCACCAGTTGGATATTGAAGAAAAAGAAGCAGGCGCAACAATAATTGCTAAGGAACAAGAAATAGCACGATTACGGACAGAAGCTCAGAGCGAAGTAAATAAAATAGAAACTGAGCATAAAATTCAAGATGAGCAATTACGTACTAAACAGCAACAATTACAGGACGAACTAAATAATATAAACTCTCTTCTATCGCGATATAAAGGCTCTTTCTATGAGTGGCTTGCTCAAAGCGAATTGCCTTGGGAAGAAACAATAGGGAAAGTGGTAAATGAAGAGCGCGTATTGTACGCTCAAGGTCTGTCACCTGTATTAGCGAGCAAGGATAATAGCACCTTGTTCGGCGTCCAACTGGATTTATCTCAAGTAGAATCAACCCATCGTTCTCCTGATGATTATAGAAAACGTGCGAAAGAATTAGATAGCCAAATTGAAGCAATTAAGAAGCAATTAAGTGATCTATTATTAGCAAAAGAAGAGAATATTGCTAAGATTAGCGATCAATTATCCGATAAGATAAAACCACTTCAACAAGAAGCGGCATATTTCCGCGTTCGTTTGGAACAAATACCTCAGTTACGAAGGAATAAGAAAACGGATCTGGCAACTCTCGAACGTAAAGAGAATGAAGAACGAGAAGCTAAAATAGAGGAAAAGCAAACCGAACTCAATGAGGTTATACTAAAACACTCGCAAGCCAAAAACGAACTTAGTGCTAAGAGAGCATTATGGGAAAAAGCAAAAAATCAAATAAATGCTACTTTTGAGAGCAAAGCGAGAGAACTACGGAAACCTTTGGATGAGTTACAAACAACGCAAAAAGAAGAGTTAAAAGCAGAAGAAGCGCGCTATGCTCAACAAAAACGTAAATATGAAGAGGATCGCGATGCCGAACTAAAAGGTGAGGGTGCGGATACTGCCGCTATTAAGAAACAAGAAGAACATATTCGTGATATCGATGGCCAATTAAAGAAAATTGAAGACCAACGCAATTTGGTAATCGGATATCTAAAGGATAAGGAAGAACTCTTTGACAAAGAGGATACTCTTAAACAAGAGAAAGCAGCCATCGAGGAGAAAATCCAAAATCTCCGTGGTCAATATGAAGAGAAAACACGCCGTATTAACGTGCGTCTCTCTGAATTGCAAGATAAATGGAATAAACAAGATGCCAAGATTAAAACATGGCAGGATGGTTTGGAACAATATCGTCAAGAGATAGAAGTGGCACATCTTTTATCAGAAATGTATCTCCAAGATGAGAAATCTGTTCAAACTACAAAAACTTGCCAACAGGTTCTCGCCGAATTAAGAGGTTCCATTACTGACAAGGAAGAGAAATTGAAAGAACTGAAATCAAGAGTCCGCTTGTTTAATAACAATTTTACCCCTGATAATATCTTCCACTTCAATATCAATCCTTATGAGGACAGACACTTTACGGATATCGCAATTAGTTTGTCTGAGTTTATCGAGAAGAACAAAATAGAGGAGTATCGGTCTCGTACTAGTGAACACTATCATAGCATACTGCAAGCGGTGTCACGTGAAGTGGGTAAACTGATGGCTCACCAATCAGAGATAGACAAAGTTATTCGAGAAATTAACCGGGACTATGAAGATAATAAATTTGCTGAGGTAATTAAGAGCATTGAACTTCGTTCAGAACCTTCAGATGATACTATTATGCGTTTGCTGTACAAGATAAAAACCTTTACAGAAGAAAATGATTTCAATCTTGGTGCGGCGAATCTATTTTCTAATGGGAATAACGATGAAATCAATCGTAAGGTAGTAGACTATCTCAGACGGTTTATGCAATTATTACAGAAAGACCCGAGTAAACAGCAACTTACCTTATCTGACACATTCAATCTTCAGTTCCGTATCAAAGAAAATGATCAAGATACCAATTGGGTAGAGCGTATCAACAACGTAGGTTCCGATGGTACCGATATATTGGTAAAGGCCATGATAAATATCATGCTTATCAATGTATTCAAGAAGAAGGCTGCGCGTAATAAGGATCAAGAGTTTATTATCCACTGTATGTTGGATGAAATAGGGAAATTGCACTCAAATAATGTGAGAGGAATACTGCATTTCGCAACCAAACGTAATATCTTCCTCATCAACTCTTCTCCAGAGTCAATGAACGCATATGATTACAAATACACGTATATGCTTGAAAAGGATCAAAAATCCATGACTAAGATATATCGTTTATTAAAGCATGAGAGTAACGAATGAGCCTATCTAAAAATCAAATACAGCAACTCCAACGATTATTGAGAGGTGAGACTATAGCGTGGTCTTCCTTGAATACTGATATGCGGAATACATTGATTGGTGAAGACTTGATTATCATCAAAACGAATCGTAGCCGCAAATCGATATATGTGCCTAATGCTGAGGCTTTAAAGATGTTTCTTGAACAGCATTTTGAAGGACTCAGAGGTATGGATTGGAATAGTGAATATCTCTTATCCTCTACTTCACGTGCAGAGTTGGCTGTAAACTCAGGCAATTCCAAGACAAAAGAGATTCGTTCTTGTCCCGGTTTCATGGTTAATAGTTATGAGCCTATTTCTGCAAAATTAAACGGCAAAGATATTGTTATTGCTCCGCAAGAGGGCACGATGCTTTTTGTCGCAGACTGGAGTCATTTTGAGATCCCGAAAGAAGTCTTGGTTGTAGGAATAGAAAATATGGAGAACTTTCGTCGTATTCATGAACAAAGATACTTATTTCCGATCAATAGACCAATTCTCTTTGTGTCACGCTATCCGCAATCTACCGACTTAAGGAATTGGCTACAAAATATCCCCAACGAGTATCTCCATTTTGGTGATTTTGACCTAGCAGGAATGCGCATTTATGAAAAAGAGTTTTTCAAGTATCTTGGTAATCGAGCTTCGTTTTTCATTCCCAAGGATATAGAATATCGAATAGCAAATGGCAGTTCAGAACGATATAATGCCCAATATGCCAAATTTAAGAATTACATGCCACAAGACGATAAACTTCTATACCTATTTAAAATAATCAATCGCTATCATCGATGCTATGATCAGGAGGGATATATTGACAGACACTATGATCAAGAAAACGATTAAGAAACATAAGATAGAAGATTAACCCATTCCGGCTCGCTTAAAAATGCAAAAAATGAAAAAAAGTTGCTTTTGAGGTGATAGATTCGGGCTATTTTTTGACTTATATATGGAGGGGGATATAAAAACACGAATCTATTAACACAAAAAACGCAAATGAACAAAGAACGATGCGGAGAACAAGAATAATAACCATGCCCTGTCCACTCATATGGAATGGTGGAATGGTGAAATGGTGAGCGCGCTACGCGCTAGTGGTGGAATGATTGAATGGGAGAAATGAGCGGGCAATTCAATTGCCCTGGAACGGAAGAAGGAAAAGAAACATAAGCAAGACGAAACACAAAGGGAGAATAGACATGGCAGATCACGACGCATGGCATTGGCAGGAACCCGGAACGGCATGGAAAGGCGCTGGGCTATACCATATCACGATGACGATACCAAGCCGTGAGTTGTTGTTGGGCGAACTTTGCATTCCCGATAATGACCCCAAACAAGCCGTGGTGGAGTATAGCGATTTTGGGATGGCAATTTTGAATATTCAGAAGAATCTCCCTTCTTTTTATCCTGAGATTCAGATTCTCCATTATTGTCTCATGCCCGACCATCTGCATGCCATCTGGTATGTCCGGCAAGAGATGCCACGAGGCATCGCCTCTGCCGTGAGAGGATTCTGGCAAGAGGTGAAAAAGATGGGGCGTTTTTCTTCTTTTGCCCCGAATTTAATTCGGGAGAACTACCAAGAAAAATTCAAGACGCTCCGCGACGAGATAGGCGCAGAGCGCTATGATGCACTCCCGCCAATCTTTACCGAGATGCCATTCATCCGCCCGATGGGACATCGGGATCAGCTACCCACCACCATCCGCTATATAGATATGAACCCGCAGCGGTTGGCGACTAAGAAACTCATGCCGGGGTTCTTTCGCGTGCAAGAGGACATCGAGATAGCCGGACGGAAGTACCGCGGCATCGGTAATGTCGAACTACTGCAAGCCGCCCGATTGGTGCCTGTGCATGTCCGCCGGACGATGATAGACGAAGCGATGCACGGCGATAACAAGCGGCTACGCGATTATATGAACGGCTGTGTGCTGGCTGCCCGTCAGGGAGCCGTGATGGTATCGCCGTTCATCTCCGAGAAGGAAAAAGAGGTGATGATGGTTCTTCTCGCAGAGGAACATCCCATCATCTACATCGCGGATAACGGTTTTAACGATTATTACAAGCCCAGCGACGGTTTGTTCGACAGCGTCGCCGCCGGGCGTGTATTGATACTTAGCCCATGGGAGTACGATCCCCCCAAACGCCATGTCACCCGCCCCGAATGCGTCGAGATGAATAAAATGGCGGAGGAAATCTGTTCCATTTAACAATCTCTGTCTTCCCACCTACCGTTAGTAACTCACAGCCGAGAGACGAGTGGGAGGCAGCCCTTCTTTCACAAAACTAAAATCTCCGCAAAAACACAGATTTTATATCATATTTTAAGATTGACGATATGTTCTATAGCATATTTCCGCTTTAAGTTTGAAAAAACGATTTACTCTTATTAAGAGCCTATTGTTTTTCGCTCAAAAATGTATTATCTTTGTACTCGATTTAGAGAAAATCACTACCGCTGAGACAGCGGATTTTCAAACGACAAACAAAAATGTCTATCACCTGCATTGCCGGCAAGCGATAGACATGGCAGCATCCACTTAGCGGATGTTTTTTTGAGTGTTATCCTAAGCAAAGCGATTGCCGCAACATGGCGCTGCGGGACATCGGGATGGATTGCAGCTCTCCATACACAACCTGCAAGTGATCTTTGACATAGTACTATTCGTGGAGTTTTAGTCCTTTAGTAAGGTGTGCTCTCTTAGTTACCCGTGTGGGCTTTGTACCATTGTTCGCAGAGGGAGCGGAGTAGGGGTTCGTTGCGGATGATGGCGCGGAGGGCTTCGAGGGAACGGACATTGCGTTCGGAGTTGAGCCAGAGGCGCATATAACCGCCTTCGGCGTATTTCTCCAGCAGGTGCTCACGGGAACGGGCATAGAGCGTCTCGAAGTCGCCATCCGGGTAGAGTTTGGCGGAATACGCCATGGTTCGTGCAATGACCGTTTCGGGGATGATCTGGCGGTCGGCTTCGGCTACGATCGCGCCGTAGATAGTTCGCGGCGGGTTCTTACCGCTGGCGCGATGGTCCTCCACGGCGTCGCGCATGGTAAGGAGCTGCTCCTCTGTAAACCACTGCCGGAGTGTCGGGTCTGCCATGAGGATTTCCCCGGAATGGATATGATGTTTCTCCCGGTCGAACCGCAAACCCAGGTCATGATACGCGGCAATGACGTACGCCATCTGTTCGTCGGCGTTGTGCGCCCGCGCTAACCGGAGGCTCTCGGCGATGACTGCTTCGGCATGGTCACGCTTGTGCCCGCCGTCAAAGGCGTCGTACTGCGGCAGAATAGTCTGCTCAATGTATTCATGAAGGGTCATTGTAACTGGCGAATGGTTTTGGCGACGTTGATGAGGTGGTCGGCGACACGTTCGGAGTTCTGGGCAAGGGAGATATACTCGGTTCCGGCTTGCGGTTCGCAGATGCCCAGCGAGAGACGCTGGATATGATTGCGCTCCATCTCATCGGTCAGACGGTCGATCTCGTCCTCTATCTGGTTGGCACGCCCGAGGGCTTCCATGTCCATCTTATGGTATGCCTGCATGGTTGCCTCGTAGAGTTGGGCGATGAGGGTGTTCATCTGGTCGATCTCTTTGATGGCGTATTCAGAGAAGCGCACGTCGTTTTGCTGCAGGCTCTCGGCGTACTCGACGATGTTCTTCGCGTAGTCGCCGATACGCTCCAAGTCGCTGACCGTGCGGATGGTGGAAACGAGATACTGGTGGTCAAAACGGTTGAGTTGGTTATCCGACAGTTTCACTGCGTATTGAACGAGTTCGCGGTTGAGGAAGTTGAGTTCTTCCTCGGTCTTGTTGAAGATATCCAACTCGCCGGTGTCGAGCGTCTTGACGATGTGTATTGACCGGCTGAAATTAGTGACCGCCATTTCCGCCATGTGTTCTATCTCGGCTTTGAGCTGTCGTACCGCCACCACAGGCGTGCGGAGCATCTGTTCGTCGAGGAAATAGAGATGCGGCTTATCTTCGGCAGGCTGCGGCTGGTCTTTGATGATCTTACACGCCAGAGCCACCAGTGCGCCGGTGAGCGGCAGGGCTACAAGCATCGTGCAGACATTGAAGACGGTATGGAACATCGCCAACTGGAGTTGCGGAGCGGCAGGGAAGAGACGCTCGAAGATCGTTCCGAAGGACCAGACGCCGGCGGTAACAAGGCTGAGCGTCAAGGCTGCGCAGAGGAACAGAACGACACCCATGATATTGAAAAGCAGGTGGATCATCGCCGTCCGTTTGGCTGCTACGCCGCTGGTGAGACCCGCGATGATGGCTACCACGCATGAACCGATGTTACTACCCATCGTGAGGTAGATGCCCTGGTCCAGCGCAATAAGCCCCGTAACGACCATCGTAATCGCAATAGAGGTCATGACGGACGAGGACTGGATGATAGCGGTAATAATGGTTCCTAAAAGCACCAATAACAGCGGGTTGCGTATCGAAGCGAGGAAGAGTTTGACGGAATGCAAGGCGGCAAACTCATCCATGGCGTTGGACATCATACTGAGACCGACAAACAACATTCCGAAGCCGGTGAGCACACCTCCTGCCTGCTTCCACGCATCGCTTTTGGTAAAGAGCATGATGAAGGCACCGATACCTGCAAAAGCGCTGAAGATGAGGGTTGTGGAGATACTGTTGGAGCCGGACAGACCGAGCGCCACTAACTGGGCGGTGACGGTCGTACCGATGTTCGCGCCATAGATGATGGTTGCCGCTTGTGCGAGGGACATGATCCCCACGTTTACAAAACCGATGACCATTACAGTAACGGCACCACTACTCTGGATAGCAGCGGTGCCGATAGTGCCGATTCCCACGCCGAGCCACTTGTTGTCGCCGGTCTTGGCAAAGAGGCGTTTGAGCCGTTTGGATGACGCCGATTCGAGGTTACTGCTCATCATCGTGCAGGCAATCAGGAAAACTCCGATACCTGCCAGGAGCGTTAGAACGGCGGTAATAATAGCCAAGAGATCCATCTTTTAATCGTCAACGCGGACGAACTCGTATTTGCGGTTGAACTTGAGATCGAGACCGTTATTGAGTTCGGCTTTGTAGCCGCGGTCGTCTTTGCCCCACTCGGTGATAAAAGCGTTCGGGAAGCTGGCCTTGACATAAGCTCGCACGGGTTCCGGAACAAGTGCAGAGGGCACTTCCGTCAGTTTGCAATCCACTTTCAGCAATTCTCCGGCTTGGTTGAACTCGATGGTGCGACCATCATTGAAACGAACTTCGTATTCGTCGTCAAACAGCCCTTTATCTAACATGACATACGCAATCTGCGCAGCATCGAAATGGGCAGCCACGATGGCTTTTGCCGGTTCGGGAACTTGATCATAAGTGATCACTTGCTCATTAGCACAAGCTGTGAAGGAGCATGTCAGCGCCAGCAGCGCTACAAATAAATTCTTCTTCATAATAGTTCGTTTTTAAAAGTTAATAAATCTATACATAAAACATAACAAAAATTATGCCATATATCAATTTGCGCAAAAAATCATGTGCAATCTTGCGTATATCAAAAAAAAGTTGTAAATTTGCAGGCTGAATGAAAAAAGACGGTTAGAACGTACCATTGTATATGAAATTCCGTGCATTACCCATAGTGGCTATCCTGTTCATTGCTGCGGCAATGATCGTCCAGTTTGTTATCTCTTTTTCGCTGGAGAAAGAGCATGTGCGCGAGGTGGTGGAATACAAAATGCAATTGGCGCAGAAGGACTTCTTCTACGTGTTGTTGGGCTTCCATAATGCCGCTGAAGAGATGCGGAAATATGTGCTTGAGCATCCCGGTGATGAGTCCGGATTATTGGAGGCAACGCGTTTGGAGCTTGACAGGTATCCGCATATAGACAATATTTTCGTGAAGTTTGCGCCGGGGGTCTATCAAGGCAAGGAGAGCAATTACTTCCCGCGGACGTACCGTTCTCACGGTCAGACAATCAGTACTGCGCATGGCTCGGATAGTTTGGATTATTATGTGCGCGACTGGTACACCGGGGCGCTCCGATGCGACAGCAACGGCTATTGGTCGGAGCCGTATATCGGCGCCAGCACACAGACGCTGATAGCGTCCCATTCTATCAAAATAGAAGATGAGCAAGGGCGATTAATAGGCGTAGTGGGAAACGATTTTTCGATAGAGTGGGTTAAAGATATTCTCCGGGACATCAAACCTTACGACGAGGCGGTATGTCTCATCCACGGTACCAAAGGTTCGCTCATCGCTTCGTCAGACAACAGCACCCTGGAGAATGAGACGCACTATAAGAACGACAAACTGCATTGGCGGGTCTATTCAGAGACGATGTACCCGATAAACATGCAGCTGATGATAGCCGTGCCGAATTATATCATCTGGCAGAGTATCAAAGGGAGAAGTATTATCACGCTCTGCGTCCTGATTATCGGTATAGTAGTGCTGGTTCTTCTATTCCGCAGGATTGAGAAGAACCAGAAGGCCTATTTTCAGGTGGAGAATGAGCACAAACTCATCCAGAACGAGATGCAGATAGCGAAGAATATCCAACGGGGTATCTTGGTGCACGATTTCATCGATGATGATGCACTTTCTCTCCATGCAACGCTGGTACCGATGCAGAGTGTCGGCGGTGACCTGTATGATTTCTACCGTGACGGCGACTATGTCACCTTCATCATCGGCGATGTCAGCGGCAAAGGTATGCCTGCGGCGATGTTCATGAGCTCTACCGTTACGCTCTTCCGTGCTACCGTCAAGCATCACCTGTCTCCCCATGTGATTATGGAGGAGATCAACTCAACGCTCTCTTCGAATAACAGTCTGATGATGTTCGTCACCGCTTTTATCGGCCGGCTTCATCTGCCGACGGGACAACTGACGTACTGCAACGCAGGGCATCTGCCGCCTCTTCTCGTCAAGAACGGGCAGTGCCGTTGGCTGGAGATGAAAGAGGTGAATGTCATTTTAGGTTTGGATGGAGCTTACCATTTCACGGAACAATCCACCACGCTTGAGCGTGGCGAGCAAATCATCGTCTTCACCGATGGTGTTACCGAGGCGGAGAATACCCAAAAAGAGTTATTGGGCTTTGAGCATCTGTTGGAACTGCTGCAAACAGCTCAGCCGCCGATAGACGATCAGACGATCTATGATCTTGTATGCCGGTTCAGCGCCGGTGCGGAGCAATCGGACGATATTGCTATCATGAATGTCCAATTAAAGTAAACGGTGATGAATGCGGTGGAGGAAGAGTATTTCGTCCTCTCGGAGCCCGGCACGGTGTTTCTTACCCCGGAATGTTATACGATCTTTACCCCGGATGAGGACGGTAACTGCCGCTATCAGCTACCGCGCGATATGATGTGGGCATACCAAATACTGAGCAAGATCCGTAACCTTGCTCAGTGGCGCCCTTCTATTTAGTTGAAAGTTGAAAGTTTATAGAAGTAGGAACGTTCCACTATTTCAGCCGCAAGAAACCGATACCGAAACGCTCTACGGCGGCGCGTTCCAGTTCTTCTCGTACCGAGGGGTCAGCAATACTGATCAAGGCTTTTGCGCGGTCAGCCAGCGGCAGATTGCGCAGATAGACGATACCGTGCTCCGTAGCGATATACTGGGCTTGGAAGCGAGTCGTCACTACGCCGGCGCCGGGCGCAAGACGCGCTACAATCTTCGATTGTCCTTTGGACGTCATACTCGGTAACGCGATGAAGCACTTGCCGCCTTCGGACAGTGCGCCTCCGTACATGAAATCGTGTTGTCCTCCGACACCGGAGATGATGGTCTCGCCGATAGAGTCCGCACAAATCTGTCCGGTCAGATCTACCTCTACCGCAGAGTTGATCGCCATTACACGCGGGTTCTGGCGAATGATCTGCGGATCGTTGGTCCAGGCTACATCCCTGATCACAAAATCCCGATTGCCGTCCACATAGTCATACAGATGCCGCGAACCTAAGATCAGACTTCCCACCGATTTGCCGGGCAGCACTTTCTTGAGACTGTTATCGATGACACCGCTTTCGATGAGCGGCAGCACGCCGTCGGTGATTGCTTCGGTATGGAGTCCTAAATGCTGATGTCCACGCAAGGCATTGATGACTGCATTGGGAATACCCCCTACGCCGATCTGCAGCGTGGCTCCGTCCGGAATCTCAGATGCTACATAATTACCGATTTTTGTCTCTATCTCGTTGGGTATAGGGGTTGGCACTTCCACCAACGGCACATCGCCGCGACACATGGCTGTGATCTTGCTCACATGGATGACGGGATCGCCGAACGTACGCGGCATGTATTTGTTCACCTGCGCGATAACCACTTTCGAACATTCGGCACCGGAGAAGGCGATGTCGGCAGAGATACCAAACGAACAATACCCTTCTTCATCGGGTTCGCTGACGTTCAAGAATGTTACATCGACCGGAATCTGTCGGCTCCGGAAAAGGAAAGGCACTTCGCCCAAGAATGCCGGAATCGTGTCTGCTACGCCTTCCCGCATCGCTCTGCGAAGCGTGTTCGGCACAAAGATCGACAGCGCTCGGAAGGAGTCTATCAGTTCGCGTTTGGCATAAGGAGCATCGTCCGGATGAATGCCAAATCCGGATATCAACTTCACGTCACGCAGTTCAGCGGCGCGTTCGGTCAGCGCGTTCAGCAGCACGGTAGGAATACTGGTACTGCCTTGTACGACGATCGTGTCGCCGGACTTGACGTACCGCACCGCCTCCGCCGGACTAACGTATTTCGGGGAGTTCTGAGGGGTCATAGAGGTCATATAAACTATAGTCTTCGTTGAACTTACGCAGTCGCTCGTCTAACACGTCATACTGATCCTCCCGTATGGAAGAAGCACATCCGCGCATTCCTTCCCGCTGGGCACCGGTGCTCTCCAGCGCTATAGCGGAGACACCGTAGTAAATCAGTTTGTTCACTAATTTTCTGCCGGACCAGTTCTTATAACCGAAGGTGAAGAAGAAACCGTCGCCTACTTCCTTACCATTGGCATCTTTGTCATAGACGATGTGGAAACCGTTACGAACCATGATCTCCTTAATTTTATGTGCGCGGCGCGCATATTCGCGCGTGTTGTCCACATATCGTATCTTGCCTTCGCAAGCAGCCTGCAACATCGCCGCCATACCGTACTGCACGGAGTGGCAAACGCCACTGGACAGCACGTACAGGAAGAAATAAGAAAAACTCTGGAGCAGTTCACCCGTGTTGTTTAACCGTTTCGCCAAAGCGGGGTAAACACGTTTGGCTAAGACGGGATCGATGGCAACGAAGGCAGCCCGCTGACCGGCATAACTGAAGATCTTCGAGCAGGAGATCAGCTGTACACAGTTATGGGTGTAATGACCTACGGAAGGCTGGTACGGTTCTGCATAGGGATGACCGCGATCAGGGTCGCGGAAATCCATATTCAGATAGGCAAGATCCTCCAGCACGATAGCGTCGTACTGCGTTGCCAACTCACCGATGATGCGTAACTCCTCATCCGTGAGGCATGCCCAAGTCGGGTTATTCGGATTGCTGAATAAGATAGCGGCAATACGTCCGCTCTGCAAATGGCGTTCTAACTCGTCGTGCAACTTGTCCCCCCGGAAATCAGCAATGTCGAAGGCGTCAATCTTGCTGCCGATCACGCGGCATTGGATTTTCTGTACGGGGAAGCACGGGTCGAGAAACAAGATTGTGTCTTTCTCCGGTTGCAACCGAATCGCCATCATATTCAATGCAAAAGCAGCTTGCATGGCTCCTACGGTAGGCAGAATGCACTCGGGCGGACGCTGCAGGTTGATGAAAGCCCGGACGAACTCCGAACCCCATTTTTTCACTTCGGGAATGCCGATGATATTCGGGTAATGGGAGGCACATCCGTTCAGCAGCGCCTGGTGCTCCGCTTCGATGCCTACTTCAGATGCCGGTAAGCCCGGTTCGCCCAATGCCATGTTGACGTATTCTACGCCTGTCGCTTGCTCAATATTCCGAACGACACCTGCCAACTGACGGATACTCGCAGTACCTAACTCGTTGAAGTTACGCAGCCCGAACTGCCGGCAAATACTGTCAACGATATGTTTATCTATTGGAATTTGCATAGTGGTATCCTGCTTCTACTGCAGCTAAGTTACTGTTTACGACGGTTTCTCCTTTGCGGGCGAAGATACGCGCCACGCCGGCCATCATCTTATCGTGATCAATGCCGAGCATCGGGATAGCGGCTCCGAGCAGTACCATGTTGGCAGCCTGTGCCGGTGCTCCTGCTTCTTTGGCAAGCGCCTCCACATCCAGCAGAACGTGGTTCTTATGCGCACGGATACGCGCCAATACCGCTTCCAGGTCCGGATAATTGGGGATATTGAGGAACGGCACGGACGAACTGACGATCCATCCGTCGGGTCGCAGATACTCGCAATACCGCAGTGCCTCCATCGGCTCTAAGGAGATGATGAGGTCTGCACCGCCTTTGGCGATCAGGTCACTCATGATCGGTTCGGACGACAACCGTAAATTCGATTGTACGTCACCGCCGCGTTGCGACATTCCGTGTACTTCCGCTTGCTTGAGGTACAGACCTTCCTGCAGCGCAGCTTCTCCGATAACAGTGGCGATGGAGAGGATTCCTTGTCCGCCCACACCCGCCAAAATAATATCTTTTTTCATTTCTTTGCGGCTTTAAGATGACGTTTTAATGTTTGTATGCACTCGCGACGGGCGATGACGACGGATGGTCCGGCGTAGTTGATCTCCTCACGCAGTACGTTTTTGATCTCTTCCATGTTCTTGGGGAGCGGAACGACCACACGCACATGTTCGGGAGCAACGCCTAATCCGCAGCATATCTGCTCCAATCGTCCTGTTCCGGCACTGTCTTGTCCTCCGGTCATGCCGGTGGTCAGGTTATCGGAGATGAGAACGACCACGTTTGCGTTCGCATTCACGCAATCCAGCAGACCTGTCATACCCGAATGGGTAAACGTGCTGTCGCCGATAACGGCAATCGCCGGATGTTGGCCTGCATCGGCAGCACCTTTCGCCATCGTTACAGAAGCACCCATCTCTACGCAGGCATGGATGGCATGGAAAGGCGAGAGGGCACCTAAGGTATAGCATCCTATATCGCCGAAGATACGCGGGGTAGGGTATTCACGTGCTACTTCATTCAGCGCTGCGTACATATCCCGGTGTCCGCATCCCTGGCATAGTGCAGGCGGCCGGCCGACCACGATCGTCTCTTTCTCACGCGTCGGAAGTTCCTCCATGCCCAAGGCCAGACGTACGCTGTCCGGACTCAGCTCGCCCATACGCGGCAGGTCGCCCGTCAGACGGCCTTTGATCACCACTTCCGAAGGTACCATGCCGCGCAGCAGTTCCTCCACGACAGGCTGACCTTCTTCGGCTACCAATATCTCCTTCACACCATCTTTGACCATTTGGTCAATCATCGCTTGCGGCAGCGGGTATTGTGTCACACGCAGGATAGAACAACCCATGGCAGGATCGTAGTTCTCCATGAGGTAGTTGTAGGCGATGCCGGTGGTCACAATCGCTTTCTCGGGCTTGGCGCCGCGAACATACGTGTTGAAGCCCGCGCACTCGCTCTCTTCCGTAAAACGCGGTTGAGCCGCCACGAGTTCGGCATAGTTGCGTTTGGCAAAAGCCGGAAGTAAAATGAAATGATTGACATTCTCCGGCATAGACATTCCGTTCTGTGCCCGCGGAGTACTTACTGTCTCCACTACGGCGCGGCTGTGCGCCATACGGGTCGTCACACGCAGCAGAACAGGCGTCTTGAGTCGTTCACTCAGATCAAAACCGTACGCCATCATATCGTACGCCTCCTGCTGGTTGCCCGGTTCGAGACAGGGGATCATGGCGAACTTCGCATAGAAGCGGCTGTCCTGTTCGTTCTGTGAAGAGTGCATCGAAGGATCGTCGGCTGCCACGACAATCAGTCCGCCGTTGACGCCCGTGATAGCCGCATTCATGAAGGCATCGGCGCACACGTTCATTCCTACATGTTTCATGCAGACGAGCGCACGCTTGCCCATATACGACATACCTAAAGCCGCCTCCATAGCGGTTTTTTCGTTCGCCGCCCAGCGGCAACTGATGGCTGCCTGCTGACGACTGACAACTCCTTGAATGTACTCTGTGATTTCTGTACTCGGCGTGCCCGGATACGCATAGACACCGCTCAAACCGGCATCAATGGCTCCTTGCGCAATCGCCTCGTCGCCTAACAATAGATGTTTCATGGTTTGGATATGTGTTAATTTGGGTTTTACGCCGCAAAGGTAGTGAAAAAAAATGATATATGCAAATAATTTTTATTTTTTATTCCGAAAAAACTTGCATATATGCAAAAAAAGTTGTACCTTTGCAGCGTAAAACCTTAAATAATACCGAATTATGGAACTTCCTTTTGCTGAATCATGGAAAATTAAGATGGTGGAGCCGATCCGTAAGTCCACCCGTTCAGAGCGCGAGCAATGGCTTCGCGAGGCGAAGAACAATGTCTTCCTGCTCAAGTCCGATCAAGTGTATATCGATCTGCTGACCGATTCGGGAACGGGCTCTATGTCCGATCGCCAGTGGGCAGCGATGATGACGGGTGACGAGAGTTATTCCGGCGCCCGCTCTTTCTTTGAGTTCAAGGATGTAGTAACGGCTCTCACGGGCTTTCAGTATGTTATTCCGACCCACCAGGGCCGTGCGGCGGAGAACGTGCTGTTCTCGTACCTCGTCAAGCCCGGTCAGATCATCCCGGGCAACGCTCATTTTGACACGACCAAAGGGCATATTGAGTCCCGCAAAGCGTTCGCTATCGATGTGACTTGCGATGAGGCAAAAGACACCCAGCTGGAAGCTCCCTTCAAAGGGAACGTATCGCTGGAGAAACTGGAGAGAGTGCTGCGTGAGAACGAAGGAAAAGTGCCGTTTATGGTTCTGACGGTGACGAATAATACGGTTGGCGGGCAGCCTGTCTCCATGGCGAATATCAAGGCTACGTGCGCGCTTTGCCATCAATACGGCGTGGCGGTGAACATGGACTCGGCGCGTTTTGCGGAGAACGCTTATTTCATCAAGACCCGCGAACCCGGTTATGCAGACAAGAGTATCAAAGAGATAGCGAAGGAGATGTTCTCTTATGTCGATTCGATGACCATGTCTGCCAAGAAAGACGGTCTGGTCAATATGGGTGGCTTCATCGCTACTAACAAAGCCGATTGGTACGAAGGGTGCAAGCAGTACTGTATCCCCTTCGAGGGCTTCATCACCTACGGCGGTATGAACGGTCGCGACATGGCGGCGTTGGCGGTCGGACTGATGGAGAATACCGAGTTTGACATGCTGGACACCCGTATCCGCCAAGTGCAATACCTGGCAGCCCGACTGGATGAGTACGGTATTCCGTACCAACGTCCTGCCGGCGGCCACGCTATCTTCGTGGATGCAGACAGGATCCTCGACCGCATACCCAAGGAAGAGTTCCCCGCGCAGACCCTGACGTGTGAACTCTACCTCGAGGCGGGAATCCGTGCGTGCGAGATAGGGTATATTCTCGCCGACCGCGACCCCGTGACACGCGAGAACCGTTTCAGCGGGCTGGATTTTGTGCGTCTCTGTATTCCGCGTCGTGTCTATACGAATAATCACATGGATGTCATCGCAGCGGCCCTCAAGAACGTCTATGACCGTCGCGAACAGATCACACGCGGGCTCAAGATCACCAAAGAAGCTCCGCTCATGCGCCATTTCACGGTGGAGTTGGAACGCCTGTAAGGATAGCACCTGCCGATGTATTGTACGCTGATTGATACGATTGAGTTGGACCGCGAGCAGCGGACAGTGCGCAAAGACGGCGAGGAGATACACCTTACCGGCTTGGAGTACGGCTTGATGGATTACCTCTCGTCGCATGTCAACCGGATCTGTACCCGTCAGGAACTGCTGGATCATATATGGGGATCGCGTTTTCAGTATGATACCGGTACCATTGATGTGCATCTCAACGCTCTGCGGCGTAAGTTAGGATGGAGCCGGAACAGACCGATAGAAACGATCCGTGGAGTGGGGCTGATCTTCCGCGTGGAGCCAAACGTCACGCAATACACCATCGATCTGCAATCGTTCTTCTCCAATTGGCTGCTGAGCCATTCGGTGGAACTGAGTTCGGCCGGTGTCGTGCCGCAGTTGCATCTGACGCCTTTTGTCAATGAGATCACGATGGCTCCCAAGGCGTTGCAGCAACTCTTGGATGGCGTTTTGGGCGCACTGCTGCCAACAGCCCAACCGGGCATCCTACGCCTCCATTCCAAACTGACGATGCACTCTTTTATCCTTTCGCTCGACCTGAACGGCACGGTAAACGAGTTACGCATCCCGATTTATGGGGGTTCGGATAATTCTTAAGACAATCTTAAGCGAAATTTAAGAAATAAGCAGTACTTTTGTGCGCAATTTGAGTTTATGCGTTCAAGGGTACTGCTTATAGTGTGTCTGTTTTCCACTTTCGTTGCAGCGACGGAGGTGACGGATACTGTGTGTCTGCCGGATGTAGAAGTGTCCGTTTCGCGTATCGCACGCCCCGCGGCACAACAGCAGATGCAGGTGAGTGTACTCGATGTTCCGCTTCTCGAGCAGACCCAACTTACGGCACCGAAAGAGGTGGGGGCACTCGTGCCAAACGTCTATATGCCGGATTACGGTTCGGCCATGACGAGCAGTATTTATATCCGCGGAATGGGCAGCCGGATCAACGAACCGGTAATGGGAATGGTGGTGGACGGAGTGCCGCTGTTGGATAAGAATATGTACGATCATACCCTGCAGGACGTCAAGCGGATCGAGTTACTGCGCGGACCGCAAGGCAGCCTCTACGGACGTAACTCGTCGGCCGGCGTCATGGAGATTCGGACTATCCAGCCGCTGGATCTATCCTCACGCACTATCCGTTCGCTGGTCAGTTATGGAACGGCCAATACGGTGCGGGCACAGGCTTCATACTACGAACCCCTCAGCCCTACTTTCGGTCTCGGTATCGCCGCGCGTTACCAGCGTACGGACGGTTTTTATCGCAATACGTTTACCGGCAGAAAAACCGATTTCGGTCAGCAGGCAGGCGGGCGGATCGTACTGGACGTAAGACCTTCTCCCGAATGGCGATTGACCGGAACGGTTTATGCCGATTGGGTACGACAGGGCGCTTTTCCCTATGCGAATGTGGCTACGGGTGTGATAGCCTATAACGACGAGGGGCGCTACGAACGCCTGGCGTTGTTGCCTTCCTTGCGCGCCGAGTTCCATCGTGACGGCTACCGTTTGCTGATGGTAGCCAGTTACCAGTTCCTGCGTGACGACATGCGCATGGACAACGATTATACACCCGCCGATATCTTCTCCTTGCATCAGACCCAACGCCAGCATAACGCCACGCTCGATGCCTTGCTGACAGCCCCCAAACCCTGCAAATGGTACGAATGGACCATCGGACTGAGTGCTTTCACCAAATCCAATGCCATGCAGGCCCGGGTGCTCTTTAAGCGCGAAGGTATTGAGGAACTGATCTTGTCCAATGCCAACCGGGGAATCCAAACCGTTTTTCCCAACGACTCTATCGAGATCAGCAATACGGTGTTGCCCATCCCAAGCTCTTTTGAGTTGCTCAATACAGGTGCGGCGGTGTACCACCAGAGCCATTTTCAGTTCGGCCATTGGCACCTCAACGCGGGCGTACGCATTGATTATGAACACGCGCGTATGAACTACCTCAGTACCGCCGATGTGACCTATCGATTTACCATGCTGATGAGTGATTTTAAAAATGTGCATACATCGATACAAGGTACAAAATCAGCGAATTATATCCAAGTACTCCCTCGCCTTGCTGTGTCGTATGATGGCTCGTGGGGGACAGTCTATGGCTATGCGGCGAAAGGCTACAAAGCGGGAGGCTATAATCCGCAGATCTTCAGTACGATCACCCAGAACCAGGTCATGTCGGACATGGCGGCAGACATGGGCATGCACCTCCAGATAGCCGATCCTCGGTTCTTGGACGTGGCGATCACGGCGTATCAACCCGAGACGAACTGGACTTTCGAACTCGGCGCGCATCTGACTCCTGTGGCAGGTCTGAAGGTCAACTTCGATGTCTTCCATATCCGCTGTTTGAACCAGCAGGTGACTGTTTTTCCGACCGGTAAGACCACGGGCCGGATGATGGCCAATGCAGCTCGTTCTCGCATGTGGGGAGCCGAAGCGGACTTGCAATACCGCTGGCTCAACGGCGCTTGGAGCGGACTCATCGACGCCTCGTACGGCTTTACCGATGCGCGGTTCATCGACTTCAACGACGGCATGGGGGATTACAGCGGTCATTACATCCCGTACGCTCCGCAACATACCGCCCACGCGCTCGTGTCCGCCGAATATACGCCGGGCAAAAAAGCACTCCATAAAATAGGTCTGACCCTCAAAGGCGACGGTCTCGGCCGGATCTACTGGAATGAACAGAACGACTGCCGGCAAGCCTTCTACGGACTGCTCGGCGCAAGTGTCCATGTAGAGTGGAAATATGTCCGGTTGCAACTATGGGCAAAGAACCTTACCGGTACCCGCTATGATGTCTTCTATTTCCGCTCCATGGGCAATGATTTCCTGCAGCACGGCAAACCGCGCGAGTTAGGCGCAAATATTATTATTAATATATAAATATATTACACAATGAAAAAAATCCTATTATTCGTTGCCGTTGCGCTACTGATAGCAGCCTGCAACAAAAAAGACGAACCGGAAAATCCGGCATCGCAAACATCGTTCGCCAAAGCCACTCTTTTTGAGGCGCTCGGTACGAACACTGTGCCGAATGTAGAGGGCGAACAGCATCATCTGCCCTACAGCCTGGATAGCGTACGCGTCGAGGCGGTTATCGTAACGGATTCTACGCTGGATATCAAACTCTATGGCATCAATTTCTCGTCCAAAATGCCGGTGACGATTGACATGGTGATCCCTGCTGTCAGCTATACCCGCACCGTGGAAAAAATCACGATTAGCGGCGATAGTATCATTCCTACGATGGGTGGCAATCCGTTTAACCGGTATGTGATTTACGACCTGTCGGGAACTATCACAGCCGACTCGTTCACCTTCACGAATACCTACGGCACCTATACCGGTTGCACCTACGCAGGGAAGATTACGAAAATGCAATAAATCAAAAAAAAGAAAAAACGCCCTTCGGGGCGATTTTTTTAGCCCAAAAACTTGCATATATGCAATTTTTGTTGTAACTTTGCGCTCGAAATGGAATCCTGGGGTACATATTGGCATTCCTTACCCGGCGAGGAGAAAGCAAATACCTTGACGCATCTCCTGCCGCTGATCGCTACGTTAGCGCTCGTTTACCCGCTTCTGCGCTTGTCTATCGCTTATGGCGGAGCCTCTCCGGCGCTGACGATAGTGGGTGTCTCTCTCTTTCTGACCGGTATGATTTTGATGTTCGCATCCTCTACGCTTTACCATGCGGCGATGAATCCTGTGCGCAAGGCCCGTCTGCGTGTTTTTGACCATGTGGCGATCTATGCGATGATAGCGGGCTCCTATTCGCCTATCTGCCTCACGGTCATCGGCGGATGGGTAGGCTGGGCGCTGTTCATTTTCCTTTGGACTTGTGTGGTTGCCGGCATTGTTTGGAAAGTGAAGGCAGTGGGTCGTCATCCCCGTCTCTCCCTTCTGCTCTATCTCCTTATGGGATGGGTGGCGCTGGTGGTCATTGTGCCGATCTGGCGTAATATTTCGCATATAGCCTTCGCGTGGATCATCGCCGAAGGGCTTTTTTATACGATTGGTTCGTATTTCTTTCACCACGACGAGCAGCACGCGTATTTCCATGCCGTTTGGCATGTGTTTATCGTACTCGGCGCTGCCTCACACACGATTGCAACATGGCTTATCCTCTCTTAAATAATCGTCCCTGGCGGGTTGTCCGGAGTGAAAACATCCTCCGGCTCGGTCCGTGGCTGTCTGTTCGGCAGGAATGTGTGGAGTTGCCGAACGGGACGCAGATACCTACATGGTATATCCTGGAGTTTCCTGATTGGATCAATGTCATCGCTATTACCAAGGATGGTAAGATGGTCATGGAGGATCAGTACCGCCATGCCTTGGGCGAGACTCACTATGAGTTGGTGGCGGGCGTGGTTGATCCCGGAGAGACACCTCTCCACGCTGCGCAACGCGAGTTGTCTGAAGAAACCGGCTACGAGGGTGGGGAATGGCGTTTGTACATGACCCTCTCGCCCAATCCGACCAATCATAATAATAAATCTTATACTTTTCTTGCAACGGGTGTAGAGAAACGCCGCGAGCAACACCAGGAGCCGACCGAAGATATCCATGTCGATGTCATGGAGCCGGAGCAAGTACTGGAGATGCTCCAGGACGGTGAGATCATCCAAGCGCTTCACGCAGCGCCGTTGTGGAGATATTTTGCGGAACAAAACCATTTAAATCACATACAATCATGAAAGTAGCAACTATCATGCAGCAGTTGGCTGCAAAGCACCCGGGCGAGGCAGAGTATCTGCAGGCCGTTCAGGAAGTATTGGAATCTATCGAAGAGGTGTACAACCAGCACCCTGAGTTTGAACAAGCGAAGATCGTAGAGCGGATGGTCGAGCCGGATCGTATCTTTACCTTCCGTGTGACATGGATCGATGACCAGGGCGAGGTGCAGACGAACCTCGGTTATCGCGTTCAGTTCAACTCCGCGATTGGCCCGTACAAGGGCGGTCTTCGTTTCCACCGTGCTGTAACGCCGTCGATGCTGAAGTTCCTCGGCTTCGAGCAGACTTTCAAAAATGCCCTCACTACGTTACCCATGGGGGGTGCAAAGGGTGGTTCGGATTTTGATCCGGTAGGCAAATCCGATGCAGAGATTATGCGTTTCTGCCAGGCCTTCATGCTCGAACTCTGGCGTTGTATCGGTCCGGATCAGGATATCCCCGCGGGCGATGTAGGTGTAGGCGGCCGTGAGATCGGTTTCCTCAACGGAATGTACCAGAAGCTCGCACGCGAGTACCATACCGGTGTCCTTACCGGCAAAGGTATGACCTGGGGCGGTTCGATCCTCCGTCCGGAAGCTACCGGTTTCGGCGCACTCTATTTCACCCAGCATGTGCTGCATGAGGCAGGCAAAGATATCAAAGGTAAGACAGTCGCTATCTCCGGTTTCGGTAACGTCGCTTGGGGCGCTGCTACCAAGGCGGTCGAACTGGGTGCGAAAGTAGTGGCTATCTCCGGTCCGGACGGCGTAGTGGCTATCCCGAACGGTATTACCAAAGAGATGATTGACTACATGCTCGTCATGCGTGCTTCCAACCGCAATAAAGTGCAAGACATGGCGGATAAATTCCCCTCGCTCTGTACGTTCACCGCAGGCAAGAAAGCATGGTCGGTGCCGTGCGACATCGCGTTGCCTTGCGCCTTCCAGAACGAACTCTCTGAGGACGACGCGAAGGAACTGAAATCCAACGGTTGCTGGTGCTGCTGCGAGGTAAGTAATATGGGATGCCAACCGGGCGCTATTCATTTCTTCCAGAATAATGGCATACTTTTTGCACCGGGTAAAGCGGTGAATGCCGGTGGTGTGGCTACTTCCGGTCTGGAAATGACCCAGAACGCAGAGCACCTGAGCTGGAAAGCCGAGGAAGTGGACAACCGTCTGCATCATATTATGGAGTCTATCCATGAGCAGTGTGTACGCTTCGGCCGCCAGGCTGACGGACATATTGACTACGTCAAGGGCGCCAATATCGCCGGATTCATGAAAGTAGCAACCGCGATGTTAGAGCAAGGAATTATCTAACTAGAATCCTAGGAACCTAGAACCCTAGGGCCCTAGAAAAAATAAAACAACTATGTACGAAAACTTTCAAAAACACCTGCAATCCACTCTCCAGGAGATCAAGGATGCAGGACTCTATAAGAACGAGCGAGTGATTATCACGCCACAGTCATCCGGTATTCAGGTGGAAGGCGGGCAGGAAGTCATCAACTTCTGCGCGAACAACTACCTCGGTCTGGCGGATAACAAAGAGCTCATCGAGGCAGCCAAGGCACGCATGGACGCCCGCGGTTATGGCATGGCGTCCGTACGTTTCATCTGCGGGACCCAGGACACCCACAAGGAACTCGAACGTGTCATCTCGGATTTCTTCGGAACGGAAGATACTATCCTTTATGCCGCATGTTTTGATGCGAACGGTGGTCTGTTCGAACCGCTGCTGACCGAAGAGGATGCGATCATCTCCGATGCCCTCAACCATGCTTCCATCATTGATGGCGTACGTCTCTGTAAGGCGGTGCGCTATCGCTATGCGAATGGCGACATGGCGGACCTCGAGGCCAAACTCAAAGAGGCACAGGCACAGCGTTTCCGTATCATCGCTACCGACGGCGTCTTCTCCATGGACGGCAATGTATGTCCGTTGGATAAGATCTACGAACTGGCGCAGAAATACAATGCGCTCGTTATGGTCGATGAGAGCCACTCCGCAGGAGTAGTCGGAAAGACCGGACACGGCGTTACCGAACTGTATAACCTCCGCGGCAAAGTGGAGATCATCACCGGCACGCTCGGAAAAGCTTTCGGCGGCTCGGTTGGCGGGTTCACTACGGGACGCAAAGAGATCATCGATCTCCTTCGTCAGCGTTCGCGCCCGTATCTCTTCTCGAACTCCATTCCGCCGATGATTGCAGCGGCAGGTATCAAGACCTTTGAGATCCTCACCCGCTCCAATGAACTGCAGGATCGCTTGCATGAGAATACGGCATATTTCGTAGAGAAAATGAAAGCTGCCGGCTTCGATATCAAGCCCACGCAATCGGCCATCTGTGCGGTGATGCTCTATGATGCCAAACTCAGCCAGGTGTTCGCGGCCGAGTTGCAGAAAGAAGGCATTTATGTCACGGGCTTCTATTATCCTGTTGTGCCGAAAGGTCAGGCGCGGATCCGTGTTCAAGTATCCGCTGCGCACACCCGCGAGCAACTGGATCAATGTATCGCCGCCTTCACCAAGATCGGCAAGGAGCTCGGTGTATTGAAATAACAACTAGTCAAACTAGAAGAACTAGTTAAACTAGATAAACTAGAAAAAAATGAAAGCATTAGTAAAGAAATACGCGGAACCCGGTATCTGGATGGAAGAGGTGCCGATGCCCGAGGTAGGTGTCAACGACGTGCTGATCAAGGTGATCAAGGCCGCTATCTGCGGTACCGACTTGCATATGTATAAATGGGATGCGTGGTCGCAAGCCCACTGCAAACCGCCCTATACGATGGGACATGAGTTCGTCGGAGTCGTAGCCGAAGTAGGCGCCGGCGTGCGTAATTTTAAGGTCGGCGAACGTGTCACGGCGGAAGGACATATTGTCTGTGGGCATTGCCGTAACTGCCGCCGTGGTATGGGGCACGTGTGCGAGAACACGATCTCTGTCGGTATCATGGGCAAGGACGGTTGCTTTGCCGAGTATGTCACCATCCCTGAGTCCAACGTCGTCAAACTCCGTCCGGAGATACCCGATGATTTCGCGGCGATCATGGATCCGTTCGGCAACGCCACCCATACTGCCCTTGCTTTCCCGCTGCTCGGCGAAGATGTACTCATTACCGGCGCAGGACTCATCGGTACGATGGCGGCAGGTATTTGCCGCTATGCGGGAGCAAAAAATATCGTCGTGACGGATATCAATCCGCTCCGTTTGGAGATCGCGAAAAAGATGGGCGCTACCCTGACCGTTGATGGCTCCAAAGGCGAGACAGTACAAGACGCCATGGACCGGCTCGGTATTCGCGGCTTCGATGTGGGACTGGAGATGTCCGGCGCACCTGCGGCATTCAATGAGATGATCGAGCATATGTACAAAGGGGCTAACATCGCCCAACTCGGTATCCTGCCTTCTGACACCCAGGTCAACTGGTCGGATGTCATCTTCAATGCACTGACAATCAAAGGCATAACAGGCCGCCGCATGTGGGAGACTTGGTATCAGATGGAGCAGATGTTGCTCGGAGGACTCGACCTCTCGCCGGTTATTACCCATCGCTTCAAGTTCGAGGATTTCCAGAAAGGCTTTGATGTTATGGTCAGCGGGCAATGTGGCAAAGTATTATTAGAATGGTAAACAACAATAGATTTATGAAAAAAGTATTTATTAGTCTGCTGCTGCTTGTCTGCAGCCTGAATGTCACCTTCGCGGCACTGCCGGAAGGCTTGACGCAGTACAAACTGGAGAACGGCTTGACAGTCCTGTTATGGGAGGATCATGACCAACCCGATGTGTTCGGTGCTACCGTCACCCGCGCAGGGTCGATTGATGAACCGGCCACGGCTACGGGCCTTGCCCACTACCTCGAGCATATGCTCTTCAAGGGTACCGAGACGATTGGCGCACTCGATTGGGAGAAGGAGAAACCGCACTACGAGCATATTATTGCTCTCTATGACACGCTCGCCATGACCACTGATGCCAATGAGCGTGAGGCTATCCAACTCAAGATCAACGAGCAGAGTAGGCTGGCGGCTCAGTATAACGCTACAGACGAGTTCTCTAACCTCGTTCAGTTCATCGGCGGCGAGGGACTCAATGCCGCTACCAGTTATGACATGACCTATTATCATAATAGTTTCCCGTCATACCAGATGGAGCGTTGGCTTACCCTCTATGCGGATCGTCTGACGAACCCCGTTTTCCGTGGATTCCAGGCGGAGCTGGAGAACGTGTTTGAGGAGTACAACATGTATTCCGACAACAACGGCCAGCACGTGACGAAGTTTGTCAACAGCGAGGGAAACAAAGGTACGCCGTACGAGCGCGATATCATCGGCTATCCGGAGGACCTCAAGAACCCCAAACTGCGCCAACTCATCGATTTCTTCCATGCTTGGTATGTGCCGAACAACATGGCGTTGATCCTCGTCGGTAATTTCAATACCGAGGAGGTTAAACCGCTGATTGAGAAGATCTTCGGCCGCATGGAGGCGAAAGAACTGCCATCCCGCAATCAGTGGACGGATACCGAGTACACCAAGGACCAGCGCTTCAAAGCACGCCTTGGCTACTACCCGATGTATATCGAGCTATACAAGGGTGTTAAGCATGGCGATAAGGACGAACTGCCGCTCCAGTTTGCTTGTGAACTGCTGTCTAACGAAATGGGTATCGGTCTGCTCGATGAACTGCAATCGGAAAACGAGTTCCTGGGCGCAAACGCCTCGGTGAGACCGGCGCGTGAGATGGGACGTATCCAGATCCTCGCCATCCCGTTCCTCAATACGAACAGCCGTGAGTATAACTCGATGAAGGAGACCGAGAGTTCTGTCCGTAAGGCGATGGACAAACTGCTCAAGGGAGATGTCACCGACGAACTCTTTGAAGCCGTTCGATTGAACCTCTCGCAGAGCTACGACCGCTCACTCGAGTATTCGATGTCCAAATCGATGATGTTGCTGGAGAGCTTCGTGTACCAGATCCCGCTCGAGGAGATGCTCGCCGAGAAAGAGGAATTGGCCAAACTGACCAAGGATCAGGTTATCGCGGTCGCTAAGAAATATTTCACGACACCGAAGAAAGTCTTTGAGATCAGCGAAGGAAATCCCAAGAAGGAGAAACTCGCTAAACCGAAGATCAAACCGCTGGAACCTGGTAAGGGACAATCGAAGTACTACACGGACTTCGCGCTCATCCCGGCGGGCAAACTCATTCCGAGATTTGTGGACCTCAACGACATCGACAAGGATCGCTTCGCGGAGAACGTCTATGTCTATGTGACGCCGAACCCCAAGAACAATATCTTTACCCTCAAACTCAAATACGGCATCGGTACGTACGAGAAGCCGCTGCTCAACTTCGCCGTGGAGATGATGAACGAAGCGGGCATGCAAGGCGCACCGGGTATGACCGTCAATGAGTTCCGTGCTAAACTCGCTAAACTGGGTGCTACATGCTCCTACAGCGTGACGCCGAGTTATGTGGTGGTGAATATCGAAGGCGACGAGGCGAACCTCAAAGAGATCGTACAACTCGTGAACCTCCACATGATGTTCCCGCAATTCTCGTCCGAGGGACATAAGAAACTGAATGCTATCGTCGGTCGTGAGCTCAGCTCGCGCTGGTTCATGGAGCGCAAGAATTCCGACATCCGGGCTGCGGCTGCGCTCGAGTATGTTATGTATGGCGACAACTCCAGTTTTATCAAGCGTGTTCCCGAGCGTAATATCTTCACCCCGGATATGGGTATCCTCCTCCAGGAATCCGACCTCGAGGCAGAGTGGCACCGCGCGCTGGGATACGAACTGGAGATCCATTATGTCGGTCAGTTGCCTGCCGATTCAGTCAAAATGGCGCTCTATGGGCATATACCGATGTCCGAGAAAGCCAACCCGACTACATCGCCTATCGAGCGTCCGCGCACGGCGTTTGAGAAATCTGAACTTTATTTCATTGGCGACCCGGATATGCAGCAGGCGAAGATTTACTTCATCATCGAGGGTAAACCGTACTCTGTGAATGATGAGGTGACCTATGAGGCGTTTAACGAGTATTTCGGTGGCGGCTTCTCAGGCCTTGTGATGAATGAGATCCGCGAGAAACGTTCCATGGCTTATACGGCGGTCGGCTATTTCAGGAGGCCGCCTGTCCAGCAGCGCAACACCTGTTTCTTCGGCTACGTAGGTACCCAGTCCGATAAGGTCAACGATGCGATCGATGTCTATTGCTCGCTCCTCGATTCGATGCCGCGCAACCCGGAGAACATCGGGAATATCCGTACGATCCTGCGCCAATCGATGCTTTCTAATCATCCGACTTTCCGTACGAAGAGCCAGCGGATGACCGATTGGTACCGACTGGGCTATCAAATAGACCCGGCTACCCTGCAGATCCGCCAAGTACAGAAACTCAAGTTCGAAGATATCGAGCGTTTCTATGAGGAAAACGTACAGGGCAAACCGGTGAAGATACTCGTTATTGGTGATCCCAAACTGATTGACCAGAAGGCGCTCAAAGCGAAATTCGGTAAGGTGAATAAGTTGAACGCGGATAAGCTCTTTGGCGAGTAAAACAGGTATCACAAATGTCAAATCTCAATTCTCAAATATCAAATCAATGTTCACAAACCCATCGCAGTGGGTTTGTGAACATTGTTGGTAATCCCAACGTCGGCAAATCGACGCTGATGAATGCGCTGGTGGGGGAGCGCCTTTCGATCATCACATCGAAGGCGCAAACCACCCGCCATCGGATCATGGGAATCGTCAACGGAGATGATTTCCAGATGGTCTATTCGGACACGCCCGGTGTACTCTCGCCGAACTACGAACTCCAGCGGCAGATGCTCGAGTTCTCCCGTTCCGCACTCGTGGACGCCGACGTACTCCTGTATGTCACGGAGCCACAAGATACGATTGATCGAAATCCCGACTTCCTGACCAAAGTGAAAAAGATGGCGTCCGCGGGCACGCGCGTCTTCCTTATAATAAATAAGATAGACCTGACTACCCAGGACACCCTCGAAAACCTCGTCGCTTTCTGGCATACACAACTGCCCGAAGCGGAGATTTTCCCCATCTCTGCGCAGGAGCGTTTCGGTGTGGACCAACTCTTCGAAGCCATCAAAGAGGCGCTGCCCGAAGGAGAACCGTTCTTCCCGAAAGACCAACTCACCGATAAGTCCGAGCGCTTCTTTGTCAATGAGATCATCCGTGAGAAAATTCTCCTCAACTATGACAAGGAAATCCCGTACTCCGTCGAGGTAGAGGTGGAGTCTTTCCAGGAAGAGGAACGTATCATCCGAATCTCTGCCGTCATCTATTGCGAGCGCGAAAGCCAAAAGGGCATCATCATCGGCAAAGCCGGCTCTGCCCTCAAACGCGTTGGCTCGCAAGCGCGCAAGGACATCGAGGATTTTTTCCAAAAGCAGGTCTTCCTTCAGCTCTTCGTCAAGGTCGATAAGGACTGGCGCTCGAATACAGGACGCCTACGACATTACGGCTACGACCTGACATAACCGTACACTGTACACCGTACACCAAAAGTCTGCCAAAACTGACAAATTGGCAGACTTTTTCGTTTGGCACATCTTTTGTCAATTTCTTAGCGAAACTAGTTCACTAAAATACTAGTCTACTAGTCAACAAGAATGTTAAACTAAAAAAATATACTACTATGTCTAAGATTATTGGAATTGACCTCGGTACTACCAACTCGTGTGTAGCCGTTATGGAGGGTAACGAACCTATCGTTATTGCTAACGCTGAAGGTAAGCGTACTACTCCGTCTGTTGTCGGATTTATTGAAGGCGGTGAGCGTAAAGTAGGTGATCCGGCTAAACGTCAAGCCATCACAAACCCGACCAAAACTATCTATTCTATCAAGCGTTTCATGGGTGAAACTTACGATCGCTTGCAATCTGAGATCGCACGTGTGCCTTATAAGGTAACGAAAGGCGATAACAACACCCCGCGTGTGGACATCGACGGACGTCTCTACACTCCGCAGGAGATCTCGGCGATCATCCTTCAGAAGATGAAAAAGACCGCTGAGGACTACCTCGGACAGGAGGTTACCGAAGCTGTCATCACCGTGCCGGCATACTTCAACGACTCGCAGCGTCAGGCTACCAAGGAAGCCGGCGAAATCGCAGGTCTCAACGTACGTCGTATCGTTAACGAGCCGACCGCTGCTGCCTTGGCTTATGGACTCGACAAGTCCAACAAGGATATGAAGATTGTGGTCTTCGACTGCGGTGGTGGTACACACGATGTATCCGTGCTCGAGCTCGGTGACGGTGTCTTCGAGGTAAAAGCTACCGATGGTGATACCCACCTCGGAGGTGATGATTTCGACCACCGTATTATTGACTGGCTCGTTTCGGAGTTCAAGGCTGAGAACGGCGGTGCCGATCTGAGCAAAGACCCGATGGCTATGCAGCGTCTGAAAGAGGCTGCCGAGAAAGCAAAAATCGAGCTCTCTTCATCTACCACTACGGAAATCAACCTGCCGTATATCATGCCGGTAAACGGCGTTCCGGCTCACCTCGTTAAGACCCTGACTCGTGCTAAATTCGAGCAGCTCATCGACGATCTGATCCAACGTACTATCGCTCCGTGTCGTACCGCTCTTGAGCACGCCGGATTGAAGACTTCCGATATCGACGAGATCATCCTCGTAGGTGGTTCGACTCGTATCCCGGCTATCCAGGATGCTGTACAGAAATTCTTCGGCAAAACTCCGTCGAAGGGCGTTAACCCGGACGAGGTAGTAGCAGTCGGCGCAGCCATCCAGGGTGGTGTGCTCACCGGAGATGTCAAGGATGTCCTCCTGCTCGATGTAACCCCGCTGTCGCTCGGTATCGAGACCATGGGTGGCGTCATGACCAAGATGATCGAGGCGAACACCACCATCCCGACCAAGAAGACCGAGACCTTCACCACCGCCGTGGATAACCAGCCTTCTGTGGAGATCGTCATCTATCAGGGCGAGCGCCCCATGGCAGCGCAGAACAAACTGCTCGGTCGTTTCCACTTGGATGGTATCATGCCGGCACGTCGTGGCGAACCGCAGATCGAGGTAACCTTCGATATCGATGCAAACGGTATTCTGAACGTAACCGCAAAGGATAAAGCCACCGGCAAGGACGCGAAGATCCGTATCGAGGCTTCGTCCGGTCTCTCCGATGAAGAGATCAAGCGAATGAAAGCCGAGGCGGAAGCCAACGCCGAAGCCGATAAGAAGGCCAAAGAGCAAGCTGACAAACTCAACAAGGCCGACGCGGCTATCTTCCAGACCGAGAAACAACTCGCTGAGTTCGGCGATAAGATCCCGGCGGATAAGAAAGCGCCGATTGAGAAAGCACTTGCTGACCTCAAGGCGGCTTACGAGAAGAAGGATGCCGACGCTTGCGAAGCAGCGAATAACGCCCTCATGACCGCCTTCCAGGCTGCCTCCGCAGAGATGTACGCTGCTCAACAGCAAGCGCAACAAGCCGGCCCGCAACAAGGCCCGACTGACAACGGCGCTAACGGTTCCAACAACAACGGCAACCCCACCGCCGAGGACGTCGACTTCGAGGAAGTGAAGTAATGCCTTGAATGGCATTACGAGTGAAGCGCCCGAAGACTTCCCAGTCTGAGGAGTATGCGCGAACATAGAATGGCGCGACCCTTGCGGTCGCGCTGCTTGTTTACAAGCAATAGGGTAGCGGCGTACAGGGTAGCCGCGACCGCCTATCTCTCTCCCGTAGAGTGGGGGAGTTTTCTTTTTCATTCTTTCCTTCTTTCTTTCGATATCTCGATATCTCGTATATCGTTATTTCGGTAATTTAGCTTCGTCCATTTCCCCGGAATTTTATTCCGGCATATGTAGCTTCGTCCATTTTGCCGGATAGTATCCGGCTTCCATCTGATGTCGGTTTCCCGTAAGGTAATCCCGTCTTACTCCCTTCCGCGTCCGCCTTCTGTGGTCTCGCAGCATTAGGCGGATAAGCCGCTCGTACCCTCGTTGCTATCGGCCTCGGGTATTTCTTCCCGCGTCCCGTCCGTCACTTTGTCCGTTGCGTCCGAATCCGATTCGGACACCTCATTCAAACGTGCCGCCCCGCTCTGCACGCGTCCAATGCGGGTGTAATCAATGCGGAGTGTAGCAGGCTGTTTACCTGCGGTGCATTTTCTATTTTGTTGGTTAGTAGGGGATGTCATCCCCTATGCTTCTTTCTTCTTTGTATTCTGTCGAATCAGATCCGGCGTTTGCTTCGTCCATTATCTCCGCATTCTATGCCGGCATATGTAGCTTCGTTCATTTTGCCGGATACTATCCGGCCGGTTTTGTCTATTGAATTCGAATATCATTCGATATTTTTGCAAAAAATCCCACATTTATTTGCATATATCAAAAAAATGTTGTACCTTTGCCCTCGCAAAGGTTTGCATCCGTTAGTATGGCGGATTTACAGCCAGCCGTCCTCGGCTCATGACGTTAAATCCGAGCCGCTGAGCTCTGCAGCGTAAAAAAGAGAGTACATAAAAGGCGTTTATTGAAAACGTTGTTTGCGACTAACCAGAATCTTCGCAACATTCGCAACTGGTCGCTACAACCACAATGAATGTCCCGTGGGTATGTTAATATACCACGCCCTGCTATTGGCGGGGTGGGTTTAGCATATCGGGCGTGGATTTCGGTTGTTTTTCTACCAGTTGCAGGGATTGCGAAGCCCTTGGTTAGCGTGAAGAATAGACGGACTTCACGCTTTTGTTGTGTGCAAAAAAGCAACAATAATTTTATCGATATGAACATAGATTACGCATTGAGATTGGCTATAAGAAGTGTATTAGATGCTAACCCTGGCCGTTTTATGTCTGCAGCAGACATACGGATGTCAATGCATAACCTATATTTACCGCAAAATTATACGGAGCAACAAATCGCAGCAAGTATCCTACAATGTTTCAATAGCGCGCATAACGACTACGAAAAGAAATTTGATGCAGAAAGAAAAGTTAATTTATACCGAATAGAAATATAATACATATACCAATCCTCAAAGGTGTAAGAGAGGAATAAATATCTAAAACTTATGGAAGAAAAAAGAAAAGTAGTCTTCACACTTGAAGGCGCAAACATGCTAAACTTCAAAAAGCCAGGGATGAATGATTATGATTCCGAAGAGGAGCGATTGAATGCTACAAAACAAAGAACTGGGTACGTTCACGGATGGGGATTAACTCCAAATGGTGATAGTGTATTGTCGTGCGGTATTGTAGAAGATTTAGAGGATGGACGAGTGTATTGCGTCCCACCTGAGAACATCAAGTTTGAAATTAAATAGTTATACCTATGAAAACAAAAATTATTTCTATATTTCTGATTCTTGCAGCAAGCGTAGAAACCATGTTCGCCGAAAAGGTTAAAATCGGCGATTTGTATTACAACCTCGATGCCTACAGTCAAACGGCAGAGGTCACGTCGCAAAATAGTAATAGTTATCCCTATTGGTCAACTACAATTACTATAGCTAATATCCCTTCCTCTGTAACTTACAACTCCGTACCTTATAGCGTCACCAGCATTGGAGATGGCGCTTTCGATGGTTGCACCGGTTTGACCTCTGTAACCATTCCCAATAGCATCACCAGCATTGGATATCAAACTTTCTATGGTTGCGCCAGTTTGACCTCTGTGACTATTCCCAATAGCGTCACCAGCATTGGAGATCATGCTTTCGATGATTGCAAAGGTTTGACCTCTGTGACGATTCCCAATAGCGTCACCAGCATTGGATATGGGGCTTTCTATAATGTACCCGATATTGTATATTTCGGTAGTGCTACTGGCTCACCATGGGGCGCAAGAAGTGTCAATGGATATGTGGATGGCTATTTAGTTTTTAGTGATGAAACAAAATCTATTCTGTTGGCCTGCTCTAAGTCTGCAATAGGTAATATTATCCTCCCGAATAGCGTAACAATCTTGGGAAATTCCGCGTTTGCCGCTTGTACTGATTTGACGAGTATCACTATTCCCAATAGTGTAATAAGTATCGGAGAAGGTGCTTTTCTCGGTTGTAGTTCCCTGACGAATATTACTATTCCCAATAGCGTGACAAGTATAGAAGGGGATGCATTTTGTGGTTGTTCTAGTCTGACGAATATTACTATTCCAAATAGTGTGACAAGTATAGAACGGGGTGCATTTTCTGGCTGTTCTAGTCTGACAGATATCGCTATTCCCAATAGCGTGACAAGTGTAGGTATTAGAGCATTTTCTGGCTGTTCTAGTCTGACAAATATTACTATTCCAAATAGCGTAACAAGTGTAGGTATTAGAGCATTTTCTGGCTGTTGTGGTCTAACGAATATCACTATTCCCAATAGCATCACAAGCATTGGAGAGGGTGCTTTCGAAGGTTGTACAGCCCTTGCCAGTATATTAAATTACGCCACCAATCCACAACCTATCAATGAGAATGTGTTTAGTGATATCTATTTTTATATCTATGGAATATCAGCAGGTACATATGTAATAGGTGGAATTAAGTATCCTGGAGTTAATAAATCCACTTGCAAATTGTTTGTGCCGAAAGAATCGATATCTAAATACAAATCAGCAGATGTTTGGTGTGATTTTAATACTATTGAACCAATAAATGAGCAAGATATTGAAAACGCAACCATCGACGCAAAACCAAGCACCAAAATCCTCCATAATGGCCAGATCTTCATCCTCCGCGGAGACAAGACCTACACCATAGACGGACGATTAGTAAAATAATCCTTCCTGATATTACCAAAATCACCGAACACCACGCCCGCAAAAGCGTGGTGTTTTTGTATTGTATTGTATTGTATTGTATTGTATTGTATTGTATTGTATTGTATTGTATTGTATTGTATTGTATTGTATTGTATTGTATTGTATTGTATTGTATTGTATTGTATACTCCTGTCTCTCACGTTCCAGCCTGTTCCTTTTTTGGGATTCTCTTCAGTCCTTCCACCCAGCCTGTTCCTTTTTTGAATTGTCCAGTATTCTCCCTTCCAGCCTGTTCCTTTTTTGAAGTGCTCCACGGAAACTTTTAGTCGATGTTCTCTTAAATAGCCTGTTCCTTTTTTGAAAGTTCATCCAAATACTCCAGTCCTTTCTCGGTCAGTCGGTATGTTTGTTCTGGCATACTGGGAACTCCCGGAAACTGCATTGTTACCAGTCCGCGGTCTCTCGCAGGATTCAAATAATTAGTATAAAAGTTTCTGCGACTTTCCTGTCTCAAACCTAAATCTGCTATCAATTCACGGCGTGGCAACGAACTTTTACCAATCGCTTTAATTATTCGTTCGATTCTTTCCTCTGTCTTAATTTTTGTATTCATAGCCTGTTCCTTTTTTGAATTCCGCTGCAAAGGTAAGCAAATTATTCCATGTATGCAACTTTTAAGCCATATTTTTTCCTAACAGAGTAAGTTTTAAGAATTATTATTCATTCAGAGCCAACTCTTCATCCTCCGTGGGGAGAGGGTGTATACTATAGACGGACATTTAGTCCGTTAACTGGGGTCCCCGATGGACGCTAACAACGTGCATCCAGTGGGGAGAGTGGCGCACATCCGAGTACTTACTACTAAAACGGGTTTTAGCACATGTACGAGGATAGTGACCGCGACGGTCAAGAGGGAAAATAAATTTCGTCCATTTTGCCGGATAGTATCCGGCGTTTCCATCCGCGTGCCCGGACCCCTTCGCCCTGTGGGCGAGGATCAGTGTGAGCCCCGTAAAAACAGTGGCTTTCGCGCATGGGGCGCGAACGGGAAGGGGCGCATGGGAGCGCCCGTTTTCGAGGGGCTTACACGCCATCTGCATGGCTCAAGGGGTCCGCTCCGTTTCCCGCTATTCGCGATTTTTTTCATAAAAATTCCCCCTCCCTTTTGCATATCCCATTTTTTTGTTGTACCTTTGCACCCGATTTGATAGATAATAGTACGCGATTAGTACATTATTAGTATGAAAATAGTAGGTAATTAGTAGGTGATTAGTAGGTGATTAGTAGGTTATTTCAAGGATCATTCACCGACCATTTTTTAACGTCTAAGCAGCGTAAGTACCTTATTTAAGCAACAATTATTTTCTAAATATTCAGTTTATGGGAAAAGTTCATTATTCTTCGGGCATTGACTACGTCTCAGGAGCGCTCGACACTAAGCACGAGCTCATCGCGCGCCTCAAACATCTGCATGACGCTAATGGTGTGCTCACCAAAACATGTGACCCTGAAATCTATCTTCAAAAGCACAAACGCGATTATCGCCAAACACCTCCGCGTGGAGCCGAACTCGCTCACTTACAGCATTTTGGAGAGGCAGCCAAGCGTACTACTGCCCTCATCTATGCCTATAAGTTTCCCGACACGGCCTCCGATGAGCAGCGCGAACTCTTGGAGAACTACCGACGTCGGTTCGAGGCCCAACTCAAGGGAAAACCCGATCCGCAGGCTCCGCTGGACAAGGCAGGCAAGCAGAAATTCTATTTCCGCTTCGATAACTTCATCCGCGCTATGATCTATCAGGACCTCAAATCCTAAATTGTCCATTGTCCATTGTCTATTGTCCTTTGTCCTTTGTCCTTTTCCATGTTCCCCACCATCCCGTACATACAATCCTGCTTTGACGAGTACAACGCCCGTTTCTTTGCTTCGTCCCTGCCGCCGATTCCGATTAAACTGTCAAACGCACGCACGTTCCTTGGCAAAGTGACGTTTACTCGTCGCCGTTCATGGCTCTTCGGGCCTGTTCGAAACGAGAATTTCGTCCTCCGTATCAATACCCGTCTCGACTTACCCGAAGAACTTGTCCAGGACACCATCCTCCATGAGATGATCCATTATTACATCGCTCTCAACCACCTCCGCGACACCTCTACTCATGGTCGTCTCTTTCGCCAGCACATGAAGCGCATTAACGACGAAGGCAACCGTCATATTTCGATCTCTTACCGCCTTTCCAAGGAGCAAATAGCGGCTTTATACCCGGAAAGAGCATCTAATTGATACTTTTTTAGCAAAAAAGCAACAAAAATTATATTTTTTCTTGCATAATTAGAAAAAATGTTATACCTTTGCCGCGGTTTTGGATGGTTAGTCCGCAAATTTTTAATACCCACATTATATGAAAAAATGTACTTATCTGGTGTTAGCGGTCATGAGTATGGCGCTAATCGCGTGCGGCACGAAGCCCGCAGAAGGACAGGCTTCTGACAATCAGGAGCAAGTAGTAACGGAATTGGCAGACGAGGTGGCTGTCGAAGAGGCAGAGCCGGCAGACGAGCCGGAGTTGGTTGCCGATTCTATCGCAGAAGAGATGTCGGATTCCTTAGCTGCTGAGGGAACGGAAGAGCCCCTCGAGAATGCGGCAAACGAAGAAACGCCAGTGGAGCAGGAGACAGTAGCCGGCGAATCGGAGAAAGTAGCGATTAGCGGCTCTGATGGCAATATGATTCGTTTCACCGCAGAAACTGTGAAAGCGGACAAGGACGGTTGTGTCTTGATTGACATGAAGATGGACAAACCGGAGAAGAGTATTGTCACGGTATTGGTGCGGATTGATGAGGTGGATGGACCATCCGTCGGGGTATATCCCATCCGTATAGGTGCCGGCGGCACCCACGCAGGAACCACTTGCTGTGCTTCCATGGGAGGTGTTCTCTCGGCCATTCAACCCGGTAAGACATACCGCTTATCCTTCGTGCGAGTTAAGTTGTAATTAGTTCCAATTGTCTATCAGTGGAGACCAGAGGCGGTTGTGAATGACAGTCATACTCATCGCTGGGAAACATGGACGGAGGTTACTACCAAATATGCTTACGGCAATACCTATACCTCTCGCAAGAATGTGCAGAGTCATAGCCGTACCACTACTACCTATTCGGATTACAACGTCCTCTACCATGTCAAGGAGTATATCTCCTATTACGAGTGCATGGGATGCCACCATGTGGAGGAGATTCCAGACGAGCAGCTGCAAGAACTCAAACGCGAGTTCAAAGGCAAACGTACAGAGGTCACTACTACCTGATTACCTTTGCTCCCGAGATGAAACAAAAGCAAGCATATGGTCTGTTGGCTGGGGCATTTTGTTCGCTTTCTGCACAATGATGATTGTAAAAGATACGCACTATCTTTTTCATCACCATCATTGCTGTTGCGCTAATCCGGAAACCATTTGTGTGCTGGATGGCAGACCATCAAAGCAGTTCCTATTCATCTCAAAACACCGTCTTTATGAGAAAATACCTCCTTATCGCCCTTCTCTTTACTTGGGCAACCGCCTCTTTCGCCAAGATGCACATCCATACGGATGCTTCCGATTATCGTGCCGGAGAACGTATCTGGTTCAGAGTTCATATGCTGGATGCCCAAACGATGATGCCCGATACAGTCACATCGCTGGTCCTCGTAGAATTGATAAATCCGCAAGGATCTGTTACCAAACGCGCAAAACTGCTGCGTGATAACGGACTTTTCTCCGGCTATCTGGAGATTCCTTCTACTGCAGAAGCTGGGCAATATTTGATTCGTTCGTATCAGCGAGGCATGGCAGATTTGGCTTTTGCCGGCAAGCAGATCGTGTATATTCATGGCAGGTCGGGCGCTGAGCAGGCTTATGGTGAGGCAAACCGACCTGTATCCGATAGTCTACAGGTGCCGCAGGTGGTATTGCCGTTGGAGGTGACTCCCCGCGACGGTCTCTACCGCGTCAGCATAAACACCGACTCCCTGCAACCCGGAGAACGCGTTATGGTCTCTGCCTCTGTCACAGACCGATACGCCCTGGCGAGACACCCCCAGTGGACGATCCTGCAAACCTTCAGATATGCGCCATTTACGGAGCCTGTCCTCGATTCTCTGGCGGAGAATGTAAGTGTCAAGGGCTATGTGCTGAAGCCCGTCCGCAGAACGGCCATCGATGGGGCAACTGTGAATATGATTGTCCCAGGCACGCATGGCTATGCCTTGGATACCACGGATCGGAATGGCCGGTTCGCTTTCGCCGATGAACTGACCCCGGAAGGAACGCCTGTATTAGTCACAGCCTACAAACCGGACGGAGGACAGAACGTCGTGATTCGTATGGAAGAAGAGACCTTCCCCCCGTATCAAGGTGTCGCTCCTGCGCTGATTCAGATGAACCCGACCTTTCCTGTCACTCGGGCGGAGTTGTATGACATAACGGATAGTGTCCTCCTGGACGAGATCGAGGTGAACGCCAAACGGCGTATCAAGGAATCCGGCAAAGAGTTGCATTCCATGCACCAGGCGGATATGTCCTTCGGTATGAATAAGATAGAGGAATACAACGCTACTTGCCTCCATGACTTGTTACGCCGCGTGCCGGGTGTTAGCGTGAGATTCGAAAAATGCTACATACGGGGAGCACATTCTATTTATGCCGAGAACCCGGCTGCCATAGCCATCAACGGCGTTATTCAGGAGGACGGTTATGATCTGGATCTGATTCAGATACAGGATGTCGCGCGCTTGGATATCTTTAAATCCGGTACCACAGTAATATGGGGCTCGCGTGGTGGAGCGGGAGTGATTTCCATCATACTCAAAGATGGAACTGAGATACCGCGTCAGACCGACCAGACTAACCTGAAGAAATTCACTCCGCTGGGATGGCAACTGCCGCAGGACTTTTTTATGCAGCCATATACGGATCCCGCCAAAAGACCCTCCACACTCTTATGGATCCCCGATGTACAATCCCAGGTAATGTCGTTCTCCACAGACGGACATGCCACGGTCTATGACGTAGTGATCGAGGGTGTGACTTCTCGTGGACGTTTGATACGTGAACATACAGAAATAATAGCATTATGATAGTATTTTGCAGAAAATATATTAAAAATTACTTTTTTTCTTGCAGGTTTCAATATTTTTTTGTACCTTTGCACTCGTTAATCAATGTATCTGTACAAATGAAACGCTTGTTCTTCTTTTTGGCACTCGCAGCACTTGGCTGCATGCCTCTTTCCGCCAAACAATATGCCTATCGTACCGTAGAGGGAGACCCGCTCAAGGCGCGTATCTATACCCTCGATAACGGTCTCACGGTCTATCTGACCCAGAACAAAGAGAAACCGGAGATCCTGACGTATATCGTGGTCCGCGCAGGAGCGCAGAACGATCCGCTCGAATCTACAGGTCTCGCCCACTACCAGGAGCATATCATGTTCAAGGGCACTGAGCGTTATGGTACTACCGATTATGAGGCGGAGCGTCCGAACCTCCTGGCTATCGACTCCCTCTATGAGCTCTATGGCGCAACGACCGACCCCGAACGCCGCAAAGCGATCTATCATCTTATCGACTCGTTCTCCTATGAGAGTTCGAAAATAGCTATCGCCAATGAGTTCGACAAACTCATGTCCGGCATTGGTGCTACCGGCGTGAACGCTTATACAGCCGAGGCGATGACTTGCTATCATGAGGTCATTCCTGCTACGGAACTCGCGCGCTGGGCAATCATTGAGTCCGACCGCTTCCAGAACCTCGTCATCCGTGGATTCCATACCGAGTTGGAGGCTGTCTATGAGGAGTTTAATATGTATTCTGCCATGGATCGCGAGAAAGTGATCTTGGCTATCGATCAGACCCTCTATCCCGCTATCCCTTACCGCCAGCATACCGTTCTCGGTACACAGGAGCACCTCAAGAACCCCAGTATCCGTAATATCCGTGCTTTCTACGATACCTATTATCGCCCGAATAACGTAGCCATCTGCCTCTCCGGCGATTTTGAGTTCGACGAGGCGATGGATATCATCGATACGTATTTCGGCGATTGGCAGCCCAAGCAAAGCCCCGAGCCGATCCGTTATACCCAGCCCGACCTCAAATCACACAAGGATACAATCGTCTATGGCAACGAAGCACCCGAGTTGTGGATGGCCTGGAAAATGCCGCCTGTTACCGACGCGGATATGCCGGCTCTCGAAGTGATGAACCTCGTGCTGCAGAACGGCAAGTGCGGACTGATAGACGTCGATCTGGAGCAGAAACAAGCCTTGCTCTCTGCTTTCGGAGCCTTGCAAACCAACGGTGATTACTCTACCTTCTACCTCGTCGGCTCGCCCAAAGAGAAACAGAAACTCGAGGACGTACGTACTATCCTGCTGGCAGAGATAGACAAACTCAAACGCGGTGAGTTCTCCGAGAATCTGCTCAAGGCCATCATCCGCAATGAGAAACGGCAGAAACTGCTCGAGCAGCAGTATAACGAAGGCCGCATAGGATCCTTCATTACGGCGCACGTCTATGGTATTCCCTACGAAGAGATCGTCCGCGATATAGCGCTCAAAGAGGCAGTGACCAAGGATGAGGTCGTCCGTGTAGCGAATAAATATTTCACGGATTCCTATGCCTGCGTGATCAAGCAGTGTGCTCCCGGTTCCAACCCTCCGAAGATGGACAAACCGGCAATCACACCGATAGAGATGAACCGCGAGAAATCCTCGCTTTTCTATCAAAGCCTCATGGCTGTTGAGACAGAGCGGCCAAGACCGCAGTTCCTCGATTTTGACAAAGATCTCAGCCGATCGGTCCTGCCTAACGGCGTTGAGCTGCTCTATTGCCGCAATAAGGAGAACGACCTTACCGACCTCTCTTTCGTTGCGCACAAAGGTACCGACCAGGAGCCCAAGATAGAGTGGGCATGCAACCTTCTCAATTACCTCGGTACAGCTTCGCTTTCTACGGCCGAATACCAACAGGCACTCTATGCCCAGGCAGCCGAAGTAAGTGTCGGAGCAGGCCTGAACGATACTTATTTCTATATCCACGGCCTCAACGAATCTATGTCGGAGGCGCTCCGGCTCATGGAGGATCATGTCCTCACGGCCCAACCCGACAAGGCCGTCCTCAAGGAGATTATCCGCGATGAGAAGAAAGGACATGCCGATGCGAAAAAAGACCAGCAGGCTTGTATGGGACAGATTAGCGAGTACGGTCTGTACGGAGCCGATGTAGTCCGGCATCGCACTTTCACGCCCAAGCAGATGAAAAAACTCTCGGCGGAAGACCTTCTCGCTACCCTCCGTACGGTCGTTCCGGCCATCGAGCGGGTGGAGTACTACGGTCCTCTCTCCGAAGATGAAGTGAAAGCCCTGCTCGCTTCTTCGCAATTCTTGGCAAAAGCGGACGCTTCTATGCGTAAGCCCGCGCAGCGTGTTTCCATACAAAAGACCCCGAAGACCGAAATACTGGTAGCACCTTACAAAGCGAACAATGTTTTCATCTCCGCGGTAGCTAACTGGGGTGAGACATATGATCCCAAACAGCTGGCGGTTGCCTTTCTCTTCAACGAGTATTTCGCCGGATCTATGGGAGGTATCGTCTTCCAGGAGATGCGTGAATCACGTGCCCTATGCTATGCCGCTTGGGCAGGCTACCGGCTTGCAAGCTACAAAGGTGATCCGAACTATATCAACAAGGGTGTACTGACCCAGAATGACAAACTCAAGGATTGTATCCTTACCCTCACGGATATATGCGATAACATGCCTGTTTCTCAAGCCGCCTTCGAGAATGCAAAAGCTTCTGCTATGCTCCAGCTTGGTCAGACACGATACGTCCGCTCACAGCCGATAAATGCGTATATCGAATATACCCAACGCGGTTGGAATCATGATTACTACAAGGATGTGTATGACCAACTCCCTAACTTGACAATCAATGATATCGTCGCTTTCCAGAAGGAGCACGTGGCGAACAAGACTTACCGCTATATGATCCTCGGTAACCCCAAGGAACTGGATATGAAATACCTCAAATCCCTAGGAACAGTAAAAAAGCTATCCCTCAAGGATATCTTTGTATATTAATTATTTACCTCCAAAAACAGTAATGCTTATGAACAAAAAACTCAACATCATTGCTACCATCAAGGATGGCGTAGCAATCGCTTTGGTGAATTATCTGAGTCTCGTAGCTGCCGCTGCGCTCTATGTACTCACGATCTGGATCCCCTATCTGAATGTCGGAACGACCATCGCTATGTCCTCGCTGCCCGCTGAGATGGCTAAAGGCAACATCGTCAACCCGCTCTTTATCTTCAAAGGAGAGTACCGCAAGAATATGGGTGAGTTCTTCATCCTCTATTCGCTTATGGTTGGCGCTATCGGTGCCGGTTTCCTGTTTATGGTTATTCCGGGTATCGTGCTCTCTATCGCTTGGACTTTTGCTGTTGTGCTCTTTGTGGATAAAGGTCTGAATGCATTGGAGTCTCTCCGCGAGTCGAATAATATCACATACGGCAATAAGTTCCGTATCTTCCTCACGCAGTTTGTTCTCTGTGTATGCCTCGGTATCGCGATTGCTATCATCAATGCAATCTTCGGTATCGGCGAAATCGGCTGGCTCGAGACAATCGGTACCCTCATCAATCTGGTAATCATCATTTTCGCTGTACCGGCTATTTACGGTGTGAATGCTTCTATCTATAAGCAACTCACTACTGGTAACATCCTCGGCGAAGACGCTCCGGCTGCTCCGGCTGCTCCGGCTGCTCCCGCTGCTCCTGCAGCAGAGGCTCCCACAGCAGAAGCTCCGAAGGCTCCCAAAGCTCCGAAAGCTGAATAACGCGCATGCACGTGCGTGCGCACGTTCCTTATTATTATCTACGTGCGTATATAAATCCAGGCTCCTTTCACTCCGAAAGGGGCCTTTTTTAGACCTCTTCGCAAATACAAAGAAAAAACGTCAAAAAACAACAAAATACGAATTGACTGATTTTCAGTATATTAACTAACAAAATGCATTTTATGTGTATTTTTTTTGCTAAAATATTTGGTCAGTTCAAAAATTTGTAGTACCTTTGCATCCGCTTTCGCTCAAAAAACGGGCATCGCCCAAAAGAGCTTAAGAAATGATCTTTGAAAGAATGTCTATTCATAACAAGATGTAGTACAAGAACTGAAATAGGTTCCCGAAAAAATTCTACACTTGATAAATTCGATTATTCTGAGCTATCATATAAATTTCTTTTTACAACGAAGAGTTTGATCCTGGCTCAGGATGAACGCTAGCGACAGGCCTAACACATGCAAGTCGAGGGGCAGCGCGGGAGAAGC
>ONND01000022.1 GCA_900319105.1 uncultured Bacteroidales bacterium
ACCTCCTTTCTTGTACCCAGGGCCGGGATCGAACCGGCACGGTTTCCCATTGGTGTTTGAGACCAACGCGTCTACCAATTCCGCCACCTGGGCTCGCGCGTTTAGCGCGACTTATCCACTCTTGTCGAGCGAAAAAGCGTGCAAAAGTACTGCTTTTTTTTGAAATGACCAAATTTTAGTGCATTTTTTTTGCATAAATGCGTATTTTTTTGTATTTTTGCAGCGAAATTGCATGATTATGGAGGAATTCTTTAGCAGAAGTGAAGCCTTATTAGGTGCCGAAGGGTTGGATCGGCTGCGCAACGTTCGCGTCATCATCTTCGGTGTCGGTGGAGTCGGTTCATGGTGTGCCGAGGCGTTAGTACGTACCGGATTGACCCATCTCACTATTGTTGATGGCGATACAGTACAGCCCTCTAACGTCAACCGACAACTGCCTGCGACGCGCGAGACGCTCGGCCGTCCCAAAGTGGAAGCGCTGCGTGAGCGGCTACTGAGCATCAATCCCGATGCGGAGATCGTAGCCGTTCATCAATACCTCACCCCCGCCCTCTCCCAAGGAAAGGGAGAAACGAGCGAATCTTCCGATTTTCGATTTGAAGAATATGATTACGTGATTGACGCGATTGATGATGTGCCGGCAAAGGCGGACCTTATTATAAACGCGACGCGCGCGCGAGGGGTTAAGGTTTTCTGTTCCATGGGAGCTGCCTTACGGTTTGATCCCACAGCAGTAACCACCGGCGAGCTGATGTCCATCAAAGGGGATGCGCTCGCCAAAGCCGTCCGCGCACGGATGAAGAAGATCGGCCTCCATCCCTATAAAAAAGTACGCTGCGTCTATTCTACTGAACAGGCGCAGCGCTGTGAGACCCGCGGGTCTTTGATGCAGGTAACAGCCGTCTTCGGCTGCACCTTAGCTTCGCTTATAATCCGAGACTTGCTTTGATAGCCGGAACACGAGCCTCCGCTTCTGCGGTGCAACGCTCGTAGTCAGCGCCGGTGAACGGCTTGCCCAATTCTGTCTTAACCGGGATCTCGAAATAGAACTTGATCTTCGGCTCCGTACCCGACGGACGGACGGAAACCTTCAAGCCGCTCTCCGTGAAGTACTGAAGTACGTTCGAAGTAGCATGCAGCGGCATGTCGAAATCCGACTCAACCCACTTGCCGTCCTTGAGTTCGCATTGCTTGAGGAACTTGAAGTCTTTGATCTTAACCACTTTCTCGCCGGCGATCTCTTTCGGAGCGTTAGCGCGGTAGTCCTTCATCATCTGCTGGATCTCCTCTGCACCTGTCTTACCCGGACGAACGACGTTAATCGTCGTCTCGCGCTGGAAGCCGTAGTCGGCGTAGATCTTGAGCAGATAGTCGTACAGCGTCATGCCGTTGTCCTTCGCGTATGCAGCGATCTCGCAGATCAGGCAGATAGCCGAAGGCGAACATTTATCGCGGACAGCGTCGTACGGCAGGAAACCGAACGACTCCTCACCACCACCGATATACTTGCGCTTGCCTTCCCACATACGAATACGGTTGGCGATCCACTTGAAGCCCGTGTACTCATCCGTGAGGGTAACACCCTGTGCATCCGCGATCTTACGGATCAACTCCGAGGTGACGATGGTCTTGACGATGTACATATCAGGGCGCATCTTGCCCAGACGCTTCATGTTATTGATGATGTAGTAGTGGTACATGATATTGGTCTGGTTACCGTTGATGATGACCCACTCGCCCTTGTCGTTGCGGCAGACGATAGCGATACGGTCTGCATCCGGGTCACTCGCGATAACGAGGTCGGCGCCCAGCTTGGTACCGAGTTTCATACCGAGGGTCATAGCCTCTGCGTTCTCAGGGTTTGGGGAAACAACCGTCGGGAAGTTTCCGTCGATGACCATCTGTTCGGGAACCACGTGGATGTTCTGGAATCCCCAGCTGCGCAGACACATCGGCACGATCTGACGACCGGCTCCGTGCATCGGGGTATAGACGATGTTGAGGTCTTTCTGACGCAGGATGGAGTCCTGGTCGATCATGACTGACTTAACCGCCATCATGTAGTCATAATCCATTTCGCCGCCGATGATCTCGATCAGGTCTTTGTTCGCCTCCCATTTGACATCTGCGAGGGTCACTTTGTTGACCTCGTCAATGATACCCTGGTCATGCGGCTGGAGTACCTGCGAACCGTCCTCCCAGTATGCCTTGTAGCCGTTGTACTCTTTCGGGTTATGAGAAGCCGTCACGTTCACACCGCCCTGACATTTGAGATGTCGGATAGCGAAGCTCACCTCCGGCGTCGGACGCAGGCTCTCAAACAGATACACCTTGATGCCGTTCGCAGAGAAGATATTGGCTACCGTCTCCGCAAAGAGCCGACCGTTATTACGGCAGTCGTGGCCAACGACAACCGCTACGCGACCGTCCTGCACGTTCTCAAAACCGCCTTCCTTCTGTACTTTGAGCATGTAGTTGGCGTAACCCTGAGTAGCCATGGCAACGATGTACTTGTTCATGCGGTTGGTACCCGGACCCATGATACCACGCAGACCGCCGGTACCGAACTCAAGGGTACGATAGAAAGCATCGATGAGCTCGGTCTTGTCCTCCGCCTCCATCATTGCTTTCACTTGAGCGCGGGTCTCTGCATCAAAAGGTTCCTTGGTCCATACCTCGGCAACCTCCATTACTTTTTTCAATTCATCATTCATGGTGATAAAAGTTAAATTGTTAATAATGTTGATTATATATATTTCTATGATTACTTCTTTATCTTATATATAGCCGGCAGATTGCGGGCATAGCCGTCGAAGTCCAGGCCGTAGCCTATAACGAAATCATCGGTGATCTCATGCCCGATATAATCCGGCTTGGCATCTTTCCTCTCCAGCTTATTGGGTTTGAACAGCATTGTAGCTACTCGGATTGAATTGGCCTCGAGTGCTTGCAATTCGGCTTTGAGCCGGTTAACAGTGAGTCCGCTATCTACTATATCTTCGACGATGATAACATCGCGTTGTTTTACTGATTTCTGCAGTGGAACAATCACATCCAGTGTGCCAGTGGACGCCATACCTGAATAGGAACTGACGCGAGTGAAGGTCACGTCGCAGTGGATGCCTTTAAGCGCTCGGAGTAGATCCGAGGCAAAGACAAAAGCGCCGTTAAGCACTACTACAAACAAAGGTTCTTTGCCTTTGTAGTCCTCGCTGATACGATCTGCTACTTGCTGTACGTCCTTCGCTATTTGCTCGGGACTCAGCCATTCCTGGAAAGTGTAACCTTGTTCGTTAATTGTCTTCATAGTGTTGAAATAAGAAATCGTTATACGGGTAGCGTTGTATATGTATTGCTTTGATGCGTTCGTACATGAGCGCACGAAGGGCGTCTATGTTCTCCTTGTTCCGCGCGGAGATAAAGATACAATCTTCGCCAAGACGAGCCATCCATGTGTGCTCCAGATCCTCGAGGGAGAAGTTCTCTCGTTGCATCGGTGTCAGGTCGTCCTCCTCTTTCGGGACATAAGTGAAATTGTCGATTTTGTTGAAGACCACAATCTTAGGAATCTCCCTGGAGGAGCTTCCCTTCCCTTTAGGGGAGGGTTGGGGTGAGGCTACTATCTCATTGATAGTCTGCTCGACGACTTCGTACTGCTCCTCAAAGTTAGGGTGGGAGATATCCACTACGTGGATGAGCAGGTCTGCTTCCCGCACTTCGTCCAATGTCGATTTGAAGGACTCGACGAGATGGTGCGGCAGTTTGCGGATGAAGCCGACGGTGTCGCTGAGCAGGAACGGCAGGTTCTCTATCGTCACCTTGCGCACCGTAGTATCGAGGGTCGCGAACAGTTTGTTCTCCGCGAATACATCGGATTTGGAGAGCAGGTTCATCAGCGTCGATTTACCCACGTTGGTGTAGCCGACTAATGCCACACGAACCATCTTTCCCCGGTGTTGACGCTGGGTAGCCATCTGTTTGTCGATCGTCTTGAGTTGTTCGCGCAGCAAGGCGATACGTTGCCCGATAACCCGTTTATCCGCCTCTATCTGGGTCTCACCCATACCACGGTTTGTGCCGCCTCCGCCTCGCTGGCGGTCCAAGTGGCTCCACATCCTCGTCAGGCGAGGCAACATATACTGCAAATGCGCCATCTCCACCTGCGTCTTGGCATAACTCGTCTGCGCGCGTTGGAGGAAGATCTCCAAAATCAGTATAGTCCGATCGATCACACGGACGTCCGGCTTGCCCTTGTGGTTCAGCGCTTTCTCTATGTTGCGTATCTGCCGCGGCGAGAGTTCATCATCGAAGATGACTACGTCAATTGGCTGTTGGCCGTTGGCTGTTGGCTGTTGGCAATTACCTCTTTCTATAATATATTGGTCAATCTCCGCCAGCTTGCCTTCTCCCACGTATGTCGCCGTATTGGGCTGGTCGAGCCGCTGAGTGAAACGTTTGACGGGTACAATACCATGCGTGTCCGCAAGGAATGCCAGTTCGTCCAAATACTCTTTGGTACGATCTTCCGGTTGGGTGGGAGTGATCAGACCCACCAACACCGCGTGCTCAATATAGGGTTTAATCTCGATCAAAACTCTACTTTGGGTGCTTTGGATGCGCCTTCTTCTGCTTCAAAATACGGTTTCTTCTCAAATCCGCACATGCCAGCGAGGATGTTATTCGGGAAGCGACGGATTTTCGTGTTGTAGTTACGCGCCGACTCGTTGAAGAGCTGGCGTGCAACGGTAATGCGGTTCTCTGTGCCTTCGAGTTGTGCCTGCAGGTCGCGGAAGTTCTCGTTGGCTTTCAGGTCCGGGTAGTTCTCTGCCACCGCGAGCAAACGACCGAGTGCCTGACTCAGTTCGCCTTGTGCGGCTTGGAAGGCAACCAGTTGTTCCGGCGTAGCCTTTGCCGGATCGATGGTCACTTGTGTTGCTTTCGCGCGCGCTTCGATCACTCCTTCGAGCGTCTCCTGCTCATGAGCCGCATATCCTTTCACGGTCGCTACGAGGTTCGGAACAAGGTCTGCACGACGCTGATATTGGTTCTCTACTTGCGACCAAGCGGACTCTACTTCCTCTTCGGCAGCCACGAAGCCGTTGTACATGCCGGCTATCCAAAGAACGATAATCGCCAGAATACCTAAAACGATAATCCAAGGTAATGCTTTTTTCATTGTAGTATTGTTTTTTAATTATTTACCATTTGCCACCGGCTCCTCCTCCCATCGTGGAGCCTCCGCCCCATGAGCCGCCGGACGAGAATCCTCCGCCGTCTCCGAATCCACCGGATGAGAAGATGATCGGACCGCCGCCTGAGTTGCGTCCGCCGGATCGTCCGCCGGAGTTCTTGCTGCTCGACCATATGATGATGGCGATGAAGATGGCGAGCATTACAAAACTGATCCAGAACTCAAGGTCCGATTGTCCCTCGTCTTCGTCCGCATACTGACCGCGGTTGGTTACAGAACGGATGGTGAGCAACTCTTCGGGCGCGTCGCCGCCCGTACAGATCTCATAGATACGCAATGCACCGAGACACAACCCGTCGCCGTAGAGTTCTTCGCGGAAAGCGGGAATCATGTCGTCGTGGATGATTTGCGAACATTGTGCATCGGTGAGCACACCTTCTATTCCCACGCCGGTCATGATCCGTATGTCATGGCTGTCGAGTACAAAGAGCATCAGCACGCCTGTGTTCTGTCCTTCGCCGCCTATTCCCCAACGCTGGAAGAGTTCGTATGCAAAATCGAAGGCGTCATCCTCTCCGATGGACTCGAGCGCGACCACGCATAACTCCACGTTCGTCGCCTTCTCCAACTGCGCGGCACAACGGTTCAGCCATTTGATGCTGGAGTCGGGCAGGAGATCATCCGGGTCCGCTACGTAGTATGCCTGCCCCTGTTTTTTAGGGTTCGGTACCTCCGTCGGTGTATAGACAGCAGCCTGTACTGCCATCGCCACAAATAATCCTATGAATATAATCCACCTGCGCATACGCATACGAATTCGCTGCAAAGGTACGAAAAAAAAATGACATACGCAAGCGTATGCCATTCTTTTCTTGATTTTTTTCGTAAAATTACTTACGAATACCGAGTTCTTTGATGATAGCACGGTAACGCTCGATGTCTTTCGCCTTCAGATAATCCAACATACGACGACGCTTACCAACCAGTGCGGTCAGTGCGCGCTCTGTACCGAAATCCTTGCGGTTTTCCTTCAGGTGCTCGGTGAGGTGGTTGATACGGAAGGTGAATAAAGCGATTTGGCTCTCAGCAGAACCGGTGTTTTTAGCATCGTTGCCGTATTTAGCGAACAACTCAGCTTTCTTCTCAGATGTTAAATACATAATTTAATGTACGATTTGACGATGTACAATGTACAATTTCGTCGGTTATACAATCACCACTAAAGCCGAATTTAGCATCCCAACTTCGTGGCATTAACAGTGCTTTTCTGACGAAAAAGCGTGCAAAGGTACTACAATTATTTGATATACGCAAATAAAAAAGCAGATTTTTTTGCATAATTCAAAAAAAAGCAGTAATTTTGCAGCGATTTTATCATGCGTAAGTGTGGCTAAATGCAAAAAAATAGTAATTATTGTCCTTTGTACAATATCGCTTAGTACCTTTGGTCAGGTGTCGAACGCAGGTCGTTCGGTGTTCTCGTTTATGGGATTGCCGGCGTCGTCGCGTATCAATGCCTTGGGCGGATCGAACGTGTCGCTCAGTGACGGCGATGTGTCGATGGGTATGTGCAATCCGGCTTTGTTGCATGAGAAATCGCACATGAAGTTACAGCTCAATTTCTCGTATTACTTACCCGGAACAATGTTCGGTTCTGCGCTCTACGGGCATAATTTCGCTCGCTCGAAAGTAGAGAAACCCTATACCGGGGATGGTGAGCCGGATAAACCGAACTATTTCGCGGTGGGAATCCATTACCTGGACTACGGCCGGATGAAATACGCGGACGAGCAGGGTGTTTTGACCGGAGGTTCGTTCGGCGCGCGGGATATATTGATCGATGTCATGTACGCGCGTCAGTTAGGCAAACTTTTCCGTGTAGGTGTTACGCTGAAGCCTGTCTATTCGATCTATGAGCATTACAGTTCCTTTGCCATAGGCGCCGATGTGGGTGCGCATTTCATAACGCCAGACTCAACATTCCAAATGGGTCTGGTGCTCCAGAACATAGGATGGCAGTTGAAGGGTTTCTATTCGTCCGAAGACGGTTCTCCGAAGGAAATGCTGCCGCTGAATCTGCAGTTAGGTCTGACTTATCGTATTCCTAAGACGCCGCTCAGGCTCCATATGCAGATCCATAATATGCAGACCTGGAATCTCAAGCACGAATGGACGAGTAATGACAAGAGTCTGACGACGGGCGATGTGATCTCACATAAGGTGCGCTGGTACGATATGATGTTCCGCCATACGATTTTTGCTTTGGAGATCGTGCCGAAGAGCGAGCGGTTCTATGTGGTACTCAGTTATAACCACCGCCGCCGTGCAGAGATGAATCTGGTGGACCAGCGTTCGATAGCAGGTCTGGCATTGGGTGCCGGCGTGCGCATCAAACAGGCGCATATCGATTTCGCCATCAGTCAGATGACCAAGTCCAATTTCTCCTACCAGGTGGGGCTGAGTTTAGATATCAATTCTCTGATTAAATAGACCCAGAATACAGACCGCGGCAGAGCCGCTGACAGAATACAGACTGATTATGAAGAGAATAATTGTTGCAATAGACGGCTACAGCAGTTGCGGTAAATCGACGATTGCTAAAGCTCTGGCTAAGTATGCCGGCTATACGTACGTGGATACAGGGGCTATGTATCGCGCTATTGCGCTCTATACCTTACGCCATGCGCTGACGGAAGAGCCGGCGATCGTTGCGGCTCTACCGTCTATACAGGTCGGGTTTATACAGGTGGACGGAGCGCAGCATGTGACGCTGAACGGCGAGGATGTGGAGTCGCAGATCCGTACCTTGGAGGCGGGCAATCGCGCCAGTATGATCTCGCAGATCAAGGAAGTGCGTGCTTTTCTTGTCGCGCAGCAGCAGAAGATGGGTGAAGACAAGGGTATTGTCATGGACGGTCGGGATATAGGGACGGTCGTGTTCCCGAAAGCGGAGTTGAAACTGTTCCTGACGGCAAGTCCGGAAGTGCGGGCACAGCGGCGTTTTGATGAACTGGTGGCTAAAGGCGAGCACCCGAAATACGAGGATGTGTTAGCCGATGTCAATGATCGCGATTACCGCGATACCCATCGTGCCGAGTCACCGCTCCGCCAGGCAGAAGATGCTATTGTGGTGGATAACAGTCATCTCACGCCCGACGAGCAGATGAACGTTATTTATGACTATTTCAATCGATTCCAATAGTGGTTTCTGTTTTGGCGTGACGCGCGCCATCACAGCGGTAGAGGGCGAACTGGAGAAAGGTCCGCTTTGTTGCTTGGGCGATATAGTGCATAACGGGCAGGAGGTGGCGAGGCTGGAGAACTTAGGCTTGGCTACCATTGATTATGACGACCTGCGAACCTTGCCGGCACACTCACGCGTCCTTCTGCGGGCACACGGCGAGCCGCCTTCTACTTACTGGATCGCGCAACAGAGGGGGATTGAGATTATCGATGCGACTTGTCCGGTGGTGAAGAAACTGCAAGACCGTATTCGCGCCTGCTACGAGCAGCACAAGAACGATGAGGCGCAACCCCCGCAGATTGTTATCTATGGCAAACCCGGTCATGCGGAAGTCATCGGATTGCAAGGCCAGACCAATAACACGGCGGTCGTGATTGAGTCGCCGGACCAATTGGACCGACTGGATTTTACACGACCGATCTATCTCTTCTCGCAGACGACGAAGAGCGTAGAGGGGTTTCGACACCTTGTGGAGACAATCCAATCACAAATCACAAATCACAAATCACAAATTGTACCAGAGGTACACGACACCATCTGCCGGAACGTAGCCAACCGCGTGAAAGAGTTGCAGGATTTCGCCCGTGCGAACGATCTGGTGCTCTTCGTCGGCGGAACCAAGTCCTCTAACGCGCGCGTGCTATATAAACAATGTGTAGAGGCTAATCCCAATACTTTTTTTGTCAGTTCGCCTGACGAAATCAATAGTCTAAGGACGAAGTGGTCTGGCAGCGAATCTGATCTGAAAATCGGTATATGCGGAGCGACCAGTACTCCGCTTTGGCTAATGAAAGAATGTAAAAAACAAATCGAATATGGACAACAAGATTAAAACAATCGGTGTGCTCACATCAGGTGGAGACGCACCGGGTATGAATGCAGCGGTACGCTCAGTAACCCGTGCCGCAATCAGCCAGGGAATTCGTGTGAAAGCTATCTATCGCGGCTACAAAGGTCTGATAGACGGGGAAGTAAAGGAGTTCACGTCGCAGGACGTGTCGGGTATCATTCAGCGCGGGGGTACCATTCTCAAATCATCCCGTTGTGCGGAGTTCCAGACGCCGGAAGGACGTCAGCAGGCATACCAGACAATCCTCAAGGAGCAGATCGATGCCCTCATTGTGATCGGTGGTGACGGCACGTTCACCGGAGGCCGTCTTTTCGCGCAGGAGTTTGATGTGCCGGTTATCGGTCTGCCCGGCACGATAGACAATGACCTCTGGGGCACAGATGCCACGATCGGTTATGACACCTCGCTGAGTACGATCACGGATTGTATCGACAAACTGCGTGATACAGCCACCTCGCATGAGCGTGTGTTCCTGGTAGAGGTGATGGGTCGCGACGCGGGCTTCCTGACGCTCAATGCGGCCATCGCCGGTGGATGCGAGGCTGCCATCATTCCGGAGCGCGCCCCGGTACCGGAGCAGATAGAAGAGGCCATCGGTAGCGGTCGTCGCAAATCGAAGAACTCGTCTATCGTGCTCGTTCAAGAGCATGCCGTAGAAGGCGGAGCGGCCGCGGTAGCCAAACTGATAGAGCAATACCATCCGGAGTATTCGACCCGTGTAACGGTGCTCGGTCACTTGCAGCGCGGCGGTAGTCCGACGGCGTACGACCGTATTCTTGCGTCTCGTATGGGAGTGGCTGCAATCCAGGCTTTGCTCGACGGTCAGCGTAATGTGATGGTCGGTATCCAGAATGATGATATCGTGCTGGTACCGCTTACCAAGGCTATCCATCAGAAGAAGGATATCAAGGAAGATTCATGGCAGGCAATACAGACGCTCAGCATCTAATCCCGATACTTCGATATATCGATATCTCGGCATATCGAGCGACAAAAAAGCGAGGCTTAAACCTCGCTTTTTTAATACCTTCAACCTTCTAACGAACGGATGTCAGTTTCTTGATCTTCGCGTTCAGTTTCTTCTCTTTGAGCAGTTGCTCAATGCTGATGTGCATTCTGTAGTTCCAGAAATGACGCGGGTTAGCCGGAACGTTAATACGATCGGCGAACTGATCTTTGATTCGTACATCTCCGTCAATAGCGAGCCAGTCTTGCAGCGGCAGGATGGTCCACATAGCGGGGCTGTACATATGCTGGTTGATGATGAACTCAGCAATCTCCGGTGTCATCTCTTGCGGAGCATCTCCCCACCAGCCCATCTGCTCGTTGTAGAAGCGCTGGGTAACGGCGCGATCTTCTTCCCACCAAGCGCGCAGCGGGTTCATATCGTGCGTTCCGGTCGTGCAGACGCTTTGATAAGGCGCGTCGGCAGGGTGAGCGAACTTAACCGTCGGATCTTTCGGCATTCGCTGGATCTCGAGGCTGAGGATCTGCAACTCGTGCATGACGTCAGGAACGCAAGCCGGTACCATGCCGAGGTCCTCACCGCAGCAGAGCATATGGGTCGAATGGATCAGCGTAGGCAACTTGCGCATCGCCGAGTCACGCCAGAACTGGGTATGACGACGGAAGAAATAATCATTGTAGATACGCATGAGTACCTCTTTCTGGTCGCTATAGAGCTCGTTGAACGAATGGCTCTGGTAGATTGAGATACGCGGATGGAGCCATCCCGGACGACGCTGGTCTTCGACGAAGAGCACTTCGCAATGGAGGTAGATGAGTCCGTTGCAGATGTTCTGTACCGCTTCTGCGCTGAGGCCGCTGGCTTTGAGCGCTTTCTTGTCGTTCAGCAGTTTGTCTGCCCATTCCTGTACTTTCGCCTGTGTGTCGAACTCCGGACGGAACCAATAAACATAGTGATCATGCGTCTGCAGGGCGTGCTCTTTCGCCCATTCGGTATCATAGCCTAATACATCGCCGAGGAAATTCGAGCGGATATAGGGCTTGGTCAGACGATCCCAGTCGAGGCATACACCTTGTGCGCAAAGGTCGTCGTACGAATAGGGCAGCGCCGGAACGAAATGTCCGCACAGACCCCATACATCCGTCTTGCGCATTTGCCATATGCGGAAGAAACCGAGGATGTGATCCACACGGTAAGCATCGAAATAATCCTGCATCTTCTGGAAGCGGGCACGCCACCATCCGAAATTATCCTCTGCCATCTTATCCCAGTTATAGGTCGGGAATCCCCAATTCTGTCCGCTGATGGAGAAATCATCGGGCGGCGCACCTGCGGAAGCGTCGAGGTTGAAGAGCTCCGGATAAACGGCTGCATCCACGGAGTCAGGACTGATACCGATAGGTATATCGCCCTTCATGGCTACACCGATCGAGTGGGCATAAGCCACAGCGTCCGCCAACTGCTTGTCGGCATGGAACTGGAGGTATTTATAGAATTCTTTCGGCTGTTTGTCGCGTTTGCTCAGGAACTCGGCATAGGGCTCCAGCCAAGCGGTGTTCTTTGCTTCGAATGCCTTGTATTCGTCGGAAGCGAAGAGCGCATCCTTGTCCTGCTTGAAGAGGGCTTTGAAGAAGACCATCTTCGCGTCGTATACATTCTGGTAGTCCGCGATGCTCAGAGCATTGAGTTCGGCTTTCTGTGCCTCATATTTCTTCTTCTGCGCCGGCGTAAGTTTGCCCATTTTCTCGATGTTGATGTATATCGGATGGAGGGCAAAGACGGAAACGGCGTTGTATGGATAACTGTCGAGGTTGTTATGACGCAGCGTTGTATCGTTGATCGGCAGGGTCTGGATCATCTGCTGGCCTGTAGCAGCAGCCCAGTCCGCCATTTTCTTGAGGTCCTGGAACTCACCGATACCGAATCCTTCTTCGGTACGCAGCGAGAAGACGGGTACTGCCACACCGGCTCCTTTCCAACGCGGCTGTGTGCGGCGGAACGAACGGTCGTTCTGGAGGATGGTGAGACCTTTCTCAACACCCCAGATCTGGCGGTTCTCACCCCATTCGGTATCTACTACGGCACCGGTTTTGAGGTCATAGATGACGTATTTATATTCGACGATATTTTGGCCTGTTACCTCTATATCAGCGCGCCAGATCGGGAACTCGGCATCGCTCATGACGAGCTTCTTGTCGGCGTTCCATTCGCCTAATGCCTCGCAATTACCGATGATCGCGACGCCCTGCGATGGCAGGATCTGCGGCAGGTCAATCGAGAAACGGATACTACCCTGTTTCTTTTGCTTCGGAGACTTGGTCTCAGAATGATGACGTCTGAACAGCGCTTTGGCAAAAGCGGTGGTGTAGAAACTATCCTCGTATGTGCTGGCCTGCCATGCGTCGCGAACGTCAAGGTCTTTGTCCTTGGCTTTCAGCGTCAGCGTACGCGGTTCGCCGGCCTCGTAGATATATTGGCCTTCCCCCACGCGGATAGCATACTTGTACTGGATGGTGCCTGTAAAATCCTTCACGGGTACATTAGCAGACCAGTAATCCGTGCCCTGACAATTCAGCACAAGCGGATTCTTTTCGGTCCATCCCAAAGCTGATTCCTGTGTCTCGATGACGCACAGAGATTGCCCATACTCGGCGCGATAATGAATTTGAAATTTGATATTCATGGTTGGTAAGTGTTAATTGTTTTCCAATGTTCTGTCAGACTAGTAAACTAGTGGACTATCATTTCGGCTACAAAATTACAACTTTTTTCGCAATTACGCAAATTATTTTTCATTTTTACGTAAAAAAGGCCAAATAAGGCAGGGCAAGAGGGTGTTTATTGCCCATAAAAGCACTCCGGAGAGGGCTGCGTTCATCGTACCGAAGACAGCAATAGCCCATGCGCCGCGAACGCTTACCTCGACAATCGGTATATTCGGCGTAATGGTTACGAAAAGGTAGTAAACAGGCGCTTTGAGAAGTGTCCCAGCGAATCCGGAGATGTCCGTTCCGCCTAAGGCATAGATGATCAGTGCTAACTGTACGCACCAACATGCGACGCGTACCAGGCTCTGGCATGTATTACGGATCATGAGGTCCGAGTTCACCTCCGCGTATCTCTTGAGCGCCCGCGGAGCGAGGGCCAGTAGCAGGAGGAGCACTAAGGTGATAGCGAGTAGTGCGTAGAGATAACTGCCGCCTAAATAACTGAGCACCTCGGGACTGAAGGCGAGACCTAATACGCCCGCCAGAACGATTGCGATAGTCATCGTCGCACTTCCTATTGCTCCCAAAGAAAGCACACGAGGCATTACATTCTTCGTACCTTGTACATCGTCCCTTTGTACTTCTATCACGCCTCGCGCGGGGTATTCGCCTAAGCGCCAGGGTGTGATCAGTCCGGCCAGTTTGGAGTAATAGACCTGCCGCTGCGCCTCGCGGAAATCCAATCGTTCCTTCGTCGGTTCATTCGCGCCTTCGTTCATGAGCGTCATCCATCGCCAGGCTTCGAGTCCCATGTTCACGGGCATCAGCGCCACGCAAAGCGCGATAGCCCACCATTGTGGCGCGCCCATTCTCCGCAGACATTCGCCTAATGCCGCGTAGTCCTCGTAGGTCGCTATTTTCCACGCCAGAAAAACGCAGGCTGCCATAGCAACAAGCCATGTGACGATATGATAAATCCGCTTCTTGTCCATAAAACGCTGCAAAATTACAACAAAAATTGCACATATGCAAATTTTTTAGTACTTTTGCGCCATGAAACGACTCATCCGAATAGTACCGATCATTTTATGTCTTCTCTTTTCCTTTCAGGGAAAGGCGGAGGACGGGCCTCTTTCCTCGTTTCAGTTAGACGATATTATTCTCGATATCTATAATGCCGCTTCGGAGTTGGGGGAAGTGGATTATGAGCAGTTGCAAACGGACCTCTACGCGCTGCACGACAACCCGATTGATCTCAATCATACGAGCAGCGAGGAGCTGAGTCAGCTCTATTTCCTGTCTCCGCATCAGATAGATGAGATCTTGCTGTATGCGGATAAACATCCGTTTGAGTCTTTGTATGAATTGCAATTGATCTCCTGTCTGGCGGATTATGAGATCCGTGATCTGTTGCCGTTTGTGATGGTCATTCCTCCTGATCCGCAGAAACAGGAATTTGCTTCTCCTTATAATCGTATATATGCGCGTGAGGTGTTCGCGCACGCGAAGCATGAGTTGGTCACGCGGGTGGATGCGCGTAAGATAGAAGAGTTTGAGGGTCCTGATCCGATGTATGTGCAACAGCGCTATCGGTTTGATTTCAAGCGTCGTGTGATCTTCGGCGGCCAGTTGCGCAGACCAGCCGGAGGCATGGCAAAAGATCTGCAGTATGGCCTTTATATGCAGTTGACGGATATAGCGCCGCATTTGCATAAAGTGGTGGCAGGTAATTATCAGGCCTCGTTTGGCCACGGATTAGTCCTGGCGCCTGTGTTCCGAACCGGCAAATCGAACTACGTCACTTCGGCAGGACAGACCACGAATGGTCTGCGCTATTACTCATCCGCGGACGGCGAAGGGTTGCATGGAGCGGGCGCTACGCTGCGGTGGGATTTTACGAAATCCACCCGGTTGGATATCAGCGCTTTGTACTCGATGTCGCATTATAACGACACGGCATGGAGGCATGTCGTCGGAGCGAATGTCACCGTGCGGCATAAGCAACTGGAGGTGCAACTGACGGCGATCGGGAATATCTACTCCGATTCGATTCATCCTTACCGCAATGCGAAGTATAACCGCCATTATTTCCGAGGGCGCAGTCAAGCCGTCGCAGGGGCTTCCGTGCGGTATAACCACGGCTGGTTCGATGTTTTCGCAGAGGTGGCGGCGTCGCAGAACAGGAAATGGGGTGCCGGCGTGATTGCAGGCAGTCGTTTTTACCCGGCGGACGGAGTGTCGCTCATTGCCCTGTATCGCTATTATTCGCCGTGGTTCGATAATGAACAGGGGTATGCTTTTTCGGAGACTTCGCGTATCAATGATGAGAACGGAGGGTATATCGGGTTTGATATCACGCGGTGGAAGAACTGGCGGCTGTCGGGCTATGGGGATGTGTTCTATTTCAGCGGGTATAAGTACGGCCTTGGAAATGATACGTGTACAATCGGGTACGATGCGATGGCGGAGGTGCAATATTCCTGGTCCAAACATCCGTCCATTCAAGGTGGAGATAGGGGCAGGTTTTTTCTTCGTTTGCGTGCGAGGAAGAAAGGCTCCGTATCTACGTACGCTACCCGAGGACAGTTGGAATGGACGGGTGGTGCATGGTCTCTCCGAACAACGGCAGATGCGAACCTGACATCCTCTAACCCCTCCACACTGAACTCTAAACTCAACTACGGCGTCAGTCTGGCACAGGATGTAGCGTTGGACTTCTCTAAACTCTCAACACTAAACTCTAAACTGCCTTTAGGCCTTCGTTTGCGTCTGCAGTTCTTCGACGCCCGCGATTGGAATAACCGCATTTATGTCTATGAGCACGATGTGCTGTATGCTTTTTCCATCCCGGCTACGTACGGGCTTGGCGGTAGGGCGTACCTGTGTCTCAGATGGCAGATCATCAAGCAGCTGGCGCTCTATCTGCGTGTGTCGGAAACGGTCTATGAACGGGCATGGTATATAGAGAAG
>ONND01000006.1 GCA_900319105.1 uncultured Bacteroidales bacterium
TGGAGGCAAGAATTACGGAGATACGCTGCTTGAGGATAGCAAGATTCGCGAGTACCTCAACGCTCGTCTCGCAGAGGCTAGTATTTCCCGTATCGTTATTGAAAGAACTCTTAAACTTGTAACTGTTACTATCTGCACCGCTCGCCCCGGTTATATTATCGGAAAAGGTGGAGAAGAGGTTGACAAATTAAAGAAGGAACTCCAGAAAATTACCAAGCAAGACGTGCAAATCAACATCTTCGAGGTTAAACGTCCGGAATTGGACGCTACCATCGTAGCTAACAAGATTGCCCGTCAGTTGGAAGGCAAGATCGCTTATCGTCGTGCTGTCAAGATGGCTATTCAGTCCACCATGCGTATGGGCGCTGAGGGTATCAAGATTCAGGTATCCGGCCGTTTGAACGGTGCCGAGATGGCTCGCAAGGAGATGTACAAAGAGGGGCGTACCCCGTTGCATACGTTGCGTGCTGACATCGACTACTGCCACGTAGGTGCAATCACCAAAGTGGGTGTAATCGGCGTAAAGGTATGGATCTGCCGTGGAGAGGTTTATGGCAAGAAGGACTTGGCTCCTAACTTCTCGCAGAAGCAAGAAGCAGGTCGTCCCGGCATGGATCGCCGTGACAACCGTGGAGACCGCAAGGGCTTCCGCCGCAATAAAAAACAACAATAATGTGTAACCGATTTGTAGATTAGAACTATGTTACAACCTAAGAAAACTAAATTCCGCCGTTGCCAAAAAGGCCGCATCAAGGGCTTTGCTCACCGCGGTCAGGAATTGGCATTCGGCTCGTTCGGTATCAAGAGCTTGGGTACCGTATGGTTGACCGGTCGTCAAATCGAGGCAGCCCGTATCGCAGTAACCCGTTATATGCAACGTCAAGGTCAGGTATGGATCCGTGTATTCCCGGATAAACCGATCACCAAGAAGCCGTTGGATGTACGTATGGGTAAAGGTAAAGGTGCCCCCGAAGGATTCGTTGTTCCATTGGAGCCCGGTCGTATCATCTTTGAGGTAGAAGGCGTAAGCTACGATGTAGCTAAAGAGGCTCTCCGTCTCGCTGCGCAGAAACTGCCGGTAACCACTAAATTTGTCGTAAGACGCGATTACGACGCAACACAAAATGCATAATTAAGGATTATGAAAACAGCAGAAATTAAAGAATTAACAACTCAAGAGCTCCAGGAGCGTCTCGCATCTGAGAAAGAGGCCCTGGTGCGTATGAAGTTAAATCACAGTATTTCTCCGCTTGACAATCCGTTGCAGATTAAGGCTGCGCGTCGCAATATCGCTCGCCTTGCAACGGAATTGCGTGCAAGAGAAATTAACAAGTAAAAAACGACAATTGAAATGGAAAGAAATCTTAGAAAAGAGCGCGTGGGAGTAGTCATTTCCAATAAGATGGAGAAGACCATCGTGGTCGCTGTCAAATGGAAAGAGAAACACCCCATCTATGGCAAGTTTGTCAATAAAACTCGCAAGTTCCATGTTCATGACGAGAAGAACGAGTGCGGTATCGGCGATACGGTCCGCATCATGGAGACTCGTCCATTGAGCAAGACAGTGCGTTGGCGTTTAACTCAAATTATCGAAAGGGCTAAGTAATTATGGTACAGCAAGAATCTCGTCTCACAGTATGTGACAACTCCGGTGCCAAGCAGGCACTCGTGATCCGCGTTCTTGGTGGTACCAAGAAGCGTTATGCAAGCCTTGGCGATACGATCGTAGTAGCCGTTAAGGGCGTAATCCCTTCGAGCGATATGAAGGATGGTACGGTTAGCCGCGCTATCGTAGTACGCACAAAGAAAGAGGTACGCCGTGCCGATGGTAGTTATATCCGCTTTGATGACAACGCATGTGTGTTGATCACCAATGCCGGTGAACTCCGTGGTAGCCGTATTTTCGGACCGGTAGCTCGTGAGCTGCGTCAAACAAACATGAAAATTATTTCTCTGGCACCTGAAGTGCTTTAATCATCTAAACAATTACAAAAATGGCAAAACTTCATATCAAGGCGTCAACATGGTATCCAAGAGTACCAAGCCCAACGCAAAGAATCCGCAAGGCGGAATCGTTAAACAGGAAGCTCCTATCCATATCTCCAACCTCAACCCCGTTGAGAACGGCAAACCGGTTCGTGTAGGCCGTGTGAAGAAGGATGGCAAGCTCGTTCGTGTATCTAAAAAAACCGGTAAGGAGATCTAAGTATGAATACAGCAAGTTTGAAGCAAGACTATCAGGAGCGCATTGTGCCTATCCTGATGAAGGAGTTCAACTACACTACCGTAATGCAGTGCCCGAAACTCCAGAAGATCGTCCTGAACCAGGGTCTGGGCGAGGCTGTAGCCGACAAGAAGATCATCGAGGTCGCTCTTCAGGAGATGACGGCCATCGCAGGTCAGAAAGCCGTAGCTACCGTTTCGAAGAAAGATATCGCTAACTTCAAGGTTCGTAAGCAGATGCCTATCGGTGTTCGCGTTACCCTCCGCGGTCAGCAGATGTATGAGTTCCTCGAGCGTCTGGTTCGTGTAGCTCTGCCTCGTATCCGCGACTTCAAAGGTATCAACAACAAGATGGACGGCCGCGGTAACTATACCTTGGGTATCACCGAGCAGATCATCTTCCCTGAAATTAACATTGATAACATCACCAAACTGCTGGGTATGAACATCACGTTCGTTACCACAAGAATCAATGAAAGCCCGCGAGGTAAAACGCGCCAAGTTGGTTGCTAAATACGCAGCTAAGCGTGCTCAACTCCTCAAGGATGGTGACTATGTAGGGCTTCAGGCCCTTCCGAAGAACGCAAGTCCGGTACGTCTGCACAACCGTTGCAAAGTGACCGGGCGTCCGAAAGGATACATGCGTGTGTTCGGTCTCAGCCGTATTCAATTCCGTGAGATGGCATCCAAAGGCCTTATCCCGGGCGTAAAGAAAGCGAGCTGGTAAAAAAAGGTCGTTAGCTGTTAGCCGTTGGCCGTTAGCCCTCAACGCTAATAGCCAATAGCTAAAAGCCAACTGCCCAAAGTTAACATTATTAAATATTGTCCCGACAGGCGGGATTAATTTAACAACAAAAAACAAATGACAGATCCTATTGCAGATTACCTCACCCGATTGAGGAATGCTATCAAAGCCGGCCACCGTGTGGTAGAAGTACCGGCTTCGAATCTGAAGAAGGAGATCACTCGCATCTTGTTCGAGAAGGGTTATATCCTCTCTTACAAGTTTGTTGAGGATGGTCCTCAGGGCACTATTAAGATTGCCCTTAAGTATGATCCGCTGAACAAAGTGAACGCGATCAAGTGTTTGAAACGAGTATCCACCCCGGGTCTCCGTAAGTATGTAGGTTATCGTGAGATGCCGCGCGTACTGAACGGTCTGGGTATCGCTATCCTTTCGACCTCGAAAGGCGTGATGACCAACAAAGAAGCGTTAGGTCAGCAGCTGGGTGGCGAAGTGTTGTGTTACGTTTATTAATAAGGAGGAACAGCTATGTCAAGAATTGGAAAACTTCCTATCGCTATCCCCGCAGGTGTAACGATTACCGTTAGCCCGGAGAACGTAGTGACCGTCAAAGGTCCGAAAGGTGAGCTCAGCCAGGCTGTTGATCCCCTGATCACCGTAACCGTAGAAGACGGCGTATGCCACGTAACCCGTCCGAACGACGAGAAAGAGGCCCGCGCTAAACACGGTTTGTACCGCGCACTTATTCATAACATGGTCGTAGGCTGCTCCGAGGGGTACAAGAAAACGCTTGAGCTCGTCGGTGTAGGTTATCGTGTAGAGTTGGCTCAGCCTCAAGTGCTGAACTTCTCCCTCGGTTATACACACCCGATCTATCTCGGTTTGCCGAAAGAGGTGAAGGTGGAGACCAAGTCGGAGCGTAACGCTAACCCGCTCGTAATGCTCGAGAGTGCTGACAAGCAGCTTCTTGGCCAGATTTGCGCTAAGATCCGCTCGTTCCGCAAGCCGGAGCCGTATAAGGGTAAGGGTATTAAGTTCCAAGGTGAAATCGTACGTCGTAAAGCTGGTAAGTCGGCTGGTAAATAATTAGAAAGGAAACACAATTATGATTAAGAAAATCGCACGTCGCCTTAAGATTAAGGCATCTATCCGCACCAAGGTGTCGGGTACAGCAGAGCGTCCTCGTCTGACTGTTTTCCGTTCTAACAGCCAGATTTACGCTCAGGTGATCGATGACCTGAAGGGGCAGACCCTTGCATCGGCATCGTCGCTCGCTATCAAAGACAAAATGACGAAGACCGAGAAAGCTGCTGAGGTAGGTAAACTCATCGCAGCAGCCGCTATCAAGGCCGGAGTCAACGAAGTAGTTTTTGACCGTAACGGATACCTCTATCACGGTCGTGTTAAATCACTCGCAGACGCTGCTCGCGAGGCAGGTCTCAAATTCTAATAGTTACGATTATGCAAAGAGTTAAAACAACACAAGACCTCGAGCTCAAGGAGCGTCTGGTCGCAGTCAACCGCGTAACGAAAGTTACCAAAGGTGGACGTACTTTCACTTTCGCAGCTATCGTAGTTGTTGGAAATGAAGATGGTATTGTAGGTTACGGTTTGGGTAAGGCAGGTGAGGTTGCCGCTGCTATGCAGAAGGCTACCGAGGCTGCAAAGAAGAACCTGATCCAAGTTCCTGTTCTGAAGGGTACTATTCCTCACGAGCAGTTTGCCAAGTTCGGTGGTTCGCAAGTATATATCCAGCCCGCTACGCACGGTACCGGAGTAAAAGCCGGTGGTGCTATGCGTGCCGTATTGGAGAGCGCAGGCGTTCACGACGTCTTGGCGAAATCCAAAGGTTCGTCCAACCCTCACAACCTCGTTAAGGCTACTATCCAGGCGCTCGCCGAACTGCGTGACGCCCGTACCGTAGCTGCTAACCGCGGCGTAAGCCTCTCTACAGTGTTTAACGGATAAATTCTTCTACAACTATGGCAAAGATTAAAATTCAACAAGTACGCAGTACTATCAAATGTCCGAAGGTGCAGAAGGAGACCATGATCGCGCTCGGTCTGCGCAAAATGAACGCAGTTGTTGAGCACGAGGCTACCCCGGCTATCCTGGGTATGGTAGAGAAGGTAAAGCACCTTGTTAAAGTGATTGACTAACCCTAAAAACGTAGTAACAACATGGAATTGAATAATTTAACCCCTGCAGCCGGTTCGGTTAAGACCGCGAAGCGTGTCGGCCGTGGCGCAGGTTCGGGCCTGGGTGGCACTTCTACCCGTGGTCACAAGGGTGCTGAGTCCCGCTCCGGTTACAGCAAGAAAATCGGTTTCGAAGGTGGTCAGATGCCTATGCAGCGTCGTCTGCCGAAGTTTGGCTTTAAGAATATCAACCGCGTGGAATACAAAGCTATCAACCTCTCTACGCTCCAGGCTCTGGCAGAGGCTAAGAAGCTGGAGAAGATCGGTTTGATCGAGCTCCACGAGGCTGGTTTCATCTCCAAGACCCAACTCGTTAAGATCCTGGGTAACGGTGAGTTGAAAGCCAAACTGACCGTTCAGGCAAACGCTTTCTCGAAGAAAGCAGAAGAGGCTATCACCGCTGCCGGTGGCACCATCGAAAAAATCTAATCATTAATTCGTTAATCGTTAAACGTTAATCGTTATGAGATTTATCGAAATAATCAAGAATATCTGGAAGATAGAGGACCTGCGCGGTCGTTTGTTGACCACGGCGTTGTTCGTGCTCATCTATCGTTTCGGCTCGTTCGTCGTTCTTCCGGGTATTGACCCTACAGCTCTGACTGCCCTGCATAGCCAGACAGCAGGCGGTCTGATGGCGTTGCTCGATATGTTCTCCGGTGGAGCCTTCTCGAACGCGTCTATCTTCGCGCTGGGTATCATGCCTTATATCTCTGCATCGATTGTGATACAGTTGCTGTCTATCGCAGTGCCGTATTTCCAGAAGATGCAGAAAGAAGGTGAGTCCGGACGCCAGAAGATGAATCAGATCACGCGCTATCTGACGGTAGCTATTCTGCTTTTCCAGGGACCGAGTTATCTCGTCAACCTGGCCGTGCAGATGGGTCAGGCCGGTCAGCCGCTGGCAGTAGGTTTCAACTGGTTCACCATCTCCTCGACTATCCTGCTCTGTGCAGGCTCTATGTTCGTTATGTGGCTGGGTGAGCGCATTACCGACCGTGGTGTAGGAAACGGTATTTCCTTCATCATCTTGATCGGTATCATCGCGCGTCTCCCGGGGGCATTCGTACAGGAGTTCTCCAGCCGTCTCAACGAGACCGGTAACGGTGGTCTGATGGTGTTTGTCTTCGAGATCGTTGTGCTCCTCCTCGTGTTCGCATTTGCGATCATGTTGGTACAGGGAACACGCCGTATTCCGGTGCAATACGCTAAGCGTATCCAGGGCAACAAGCAATATGGCGGCGTACGTCAGTATATCCCTCTGAAGGTGAATGCTGCTAACGTGATGCCGATCATCTTTGCTCAGGCTATTATGTTTATCCCTATCGCCATCGTCGGTTTCCGGGCTTCCGAGTCCAGCGCCTTCGTTCAGGCTTTCATGGATAACAACGGCTTCTGGTACAACTTCGTATTCGCGCTGCTTATCATCGCCTTCACCTATTTCTACACCGCGATCATCATCAATCCGGTTCAGATGGCAGAGAACCTGAAGCTGAACAACGGATTCATTCCGGGTGTTAAACCGGGTAAGAAGACGGCTGAGTATATCGATACTATCATGAGTCGCATCACGTTGCCGGGCTCTATTCTGCTCGCGCTCATCGCCGTTCTGCCGGCCTTTGCCCGTCTCTTCGGAGTTACTATGGGCTTCGCCCAGTTCTTCGGCGGTACCTCGCTGCTCATTATGGTAGGCGTTATATTGGATACTTTGCAGCAGATCGAGAGCCACCTGCTGATGCGTCACTATGACGGATTCTTCGAGTCCGGCATGCGCATCAAGGGCCGCTCCGGTGCTATGGCTTACTAATTCGTTAAGTTAGATGATATTCCTGAAGACTGACGAAGAAGTAGAGCTCATGCGGGCCAGCAACATCCTGCTTGGTAAGACCTATGCCGAAGTGGCGAAGGCTATCAAGCCGGGTGTTACTACCGCCCAGCTGGACAAGATAGCTTACGAGTTCATCATGGATAACGGCGGTCGCCCTGCCTGCCTCGGATACGAGGATTATCCGGCAACCCTCTGTACTTCGGTCAACGAAGTGGTGGTACACGGAATCCCGTCCGACAAGGTCATCCTCAAGGAAGGCGACATCATCTCCATCGACTCGTCTATCGAACTCAACGGATGGCACTCGGACAGCGCTTATACTTTCCCGGTGGGGGAGGTGAGTCCGGAGGTGATGCAACTGCTCCGTACGACGAAGCAGGCTCTATACCTCGGCATCGAGCAGGCTGTCACGGGCAAACGCATGGGAGATATCTCGTTTGCGATCCAGAACCACTGCGAGAAAGCGGGCTACGGTGTAGTACGCGAGTTCGTGGGACACGGAATAGGACGGGATATGCACGAGGAACCCGATGTGTGCAACTATGGACGACGAGGAAACGGTATCGTTCTCAAGTCCGGTATGACGCTCGCTATCGAGCCTATGATCACGCTCGGGCGACGCAACGTACTCATCGAAGAAGATGGTTGGACCGCGAGGACCATCGACCGCAAGCCGGCAGCACATTATGAATTAAGCGTGTGCGTGCGTAACGGCAAGGCCGATATCCTCTCCACCTTTGACTACATCCAACAGGTTTTGGGAGACAGATTCATCTAATAATAGTAACGCAAATTAGTAAACTAATTAAGCTTATGGCAAAACAAGACAGCATCGAAGTGGACGGAACGGTAACCGAGGCATTGTCCAACGCTATGTTCCGCGTGCAACTCGAGAACGGACCACTCATCATCGCGCATATCTCCGGTAAGATGCGTATGCACTACATCAAGATTCTCGCCGGTGACCGTGTAAAGGTGGAGATGAGTCCGTACGACCTGACCAAAGGACGTATCTCGTTCCGCTACAAGTAAAGTGATGTACGAAGGAACGATGTACGATGTACAAAGGACCTGAGGCTCACAAATCATTAATTAACAAAGTAAACACTATTCAGAAATGAAAGTACGTGCTTCGATTAAAAAACGCAATGCAGACTGCAAGATTGTACGTCGCAAAGGGCATCTGTATGTAATCAACAAGAAGGATCCGAAAATGAAGATGCGTCAAGGATAAGCGCTATCTTTAATTCGAATCAACTACTTCTTTAATCAATTTATTTTTTAACAAATTTATCCTTAGTATTAAATTATGGCTATAAGAATTGTCGGTGTAGATATACCGCAGAACAAATGTGGCGAAGTCAGCTTGACTTATATCTACGGAATAGGCCGGTGTTGACCCTACCCTCAAAGTAGAGAATTGGACGGATGACCAAGCAGCTAAAATCCGTGAGATCATCGGTGCTAAATTCAAAGTAGAAGGTGATCTTCGTTCGGAAACACAATTGAACATCAAACGCTTGATGGATATCGGTTGTTACCGTGGTGTACGTCACCGTATCGGTCTTCCCGTTCGCGGACAAAGCACGAAGAACAATGCCCGCACGCGCAAGGGACGTAAGAAAACGGTTGCAAACAAGAAAAAAGCAACGAAGTAACAACTAACAGCTAACAGCTAAGAGCTAATAGCTAAAATTAACAATTTTAATTCATCAAGTATTATGGCAAAGAAAGCTATTGCAGCTAAGAAGCGCGTAGTGAAGATCGATGGTGTTGGCCAGCTTCACGTGATGTCTTCTTTCAATAATGTAATCGTTACTGTTGCTAACGGTGACGGCCAGGTTATCAGTTGGTCTTCGGCTGGTAAGCAAGGCTTCCGTGGCAGCAAGAAAAATACCCCGTACGCAGCTCAAATGGCAGCAGCTGATTGCTGCAAGGTCGCATTCGACCTCGGTCTGCGTAAAGTTAAAGCATACGTTAAGGGTCCCGGACAGGGACGCGAATCGGCTATCCGTGCTTGCGTCGCTGCCGGTATTGAAGTAACTGAAATCGTAGATGTTACTCCGATGCCGCATAACGGCTGCCGTCCTCCGAAACGTCGTCGTGTCTAATAATTAACGTGACGTAGTCACCATTTTAACTATTTAACGTGACGAAGTCACCATTTTAACCCTTTAACATTAAAAATTATGGCAAGATATATTGGCCCAAAATCTCGCATCGCACGCCGTTTCGGCGAGCCGATCTTCGGCGAGGATAAGGTGCTTGCAAAGCGTCCGTACGCACCCGGACAACACGGCGTTAACCGTCGTAAGAAAAATTCTGAGTATGGTACACAGCTCGCTGAGAAGCAGAAAGCTAAATACACCTATGGTGTACTGGAGCGTCAGTTCCGTCTCCTGTTCGCGAAAGCTGCCCGTACCAAAGGTATTACCGGTGAGATCCTGATTCAGCTTCTCGAGTGCCGTCTCGATAACATCGTTTATCGTTTGGGTATGGCACCGACCCGCGCAGCTGCCCGCCAGCTCGTTAGCCACCGCCACATCACTGTAGATGGCAAGGTTGTGAACATTCCTTCCTACGAGGTTAAACCCGGTCAGGTAGTTGCTGTTCGCGAAAAAGCTAAATCACTGGAGGTAATCAATGAGTCGCTCCAAGGATTCAACCACGCTAAGTACGGATGGCTCCAGTGGAACGAGGCTGAGAAAGCCGGTAAACTGCTCAATGTTCCTGCACGCGAAGAGATTCCGGAGAACATCAAGGAGCAATTAATCGTTGAGTTGTACTCTAAATAATCATTAAATTCATGGCAATATTAAATTTCATCAAACCTGATAAGGTGATAATGTTGGATTCGAGTGCGAACAAAGGTGTCTTTGAGTTTCGCCCACTCGAGCCGGGGTATGGAATCACGATAGGCAACGCGATTCGTCGTGTGCTGCTCGGCAGTCTCGAAGGATACGCTATCTGCTCTGTCAAGATCAGCGGTATTGATCATGAATTTGCTACTATCCCCGGTGCAATCACAGACGTTACCAATCTTATCCTCAATCTCAAGCAGGTTCGTTTCCTCCACAAGGAGGGAATCGATCAGGACGAGGAGACCGTTAAGCTCCATGTGCGCAAGCAGAAAGCACTGCTCGCAGGTGAGTTCAATACGGTTCTCCAGAATTTCGAGGTACTCAACCCCGAACTGCGCCTGGCCGAACTGGACGAGACCGCCGATTTTGAGATTGAGATATCCATCAACAAGGGTCGCGGATACGTACCCGGTGATGAGAGCCGTCAGAAAGACGCGCCTATCGGCACGCTCGCTATTGACGCTATCTACACTCCTATCCGCAATGTCATGATCTCTGTGGACCAGTTCCGTGTCGAGCAACGTACCGACTACGAGAAACTGACTATCGAAATCACTACCGATGGATCGATTGCTCCGCAACAAGCCCTTACCGAGGCCGCTAAAATCCTGATCTATCACTTCATGCTCTTCTCCGACGAACGTATCGTGCTCGAGGAGGAAACCAAGAAGAATAGCAACGCACTCGATGAGGAAATTCTGCGTATGCGTCAGCTCCTCAACCAGAAACTGCAAGACATGGACCTGTCTGTGCGCGCACTCAACTGCTTGAAGGCTGCAGAAGTAGAAACGCTTGGCGAACTCGTTAAATACCATCGCGCAGACCTGCTCAAGTTCCGTAACTTCGGTAAGAAATCGCTCACCGAACTCGACGAACTGCTCGAGCGTAACGGCCTCGCTTTCGGTATGGACATCTCGCGCTACAAAGCGCTGGATTAATTCATTAAACATTAAACATTCAACATTAAACATTGAATTATTATGCGTCATAATAAAAAATTCAATCATCTTAGCCGCAAGGCCAACCATCGTGCTGCGATGTTGTCCAACATGGCTTGCTCGCTGATCATGCACAAGCGTATCAGCACAACCCTCGCTAAGGCTAAAGCGCTCCGTATCTACGTAGAGCCGATCCTCACGCGTGCGAAAGAGGATAACATGAACAACCGTCGTCTGGCTTTCTCCCTCCTCAAGCAGAAAGAGGTCGTAACCGAACTCTTCCAGAATGTAGGCGAGAAGATCGCTAACCGTCCCGGTGGTTACACCCGTATCCTCCGTACCGGTTTCCGTCTGGGCGATGCTGCCGAGATGGCTATCATCGAGCTCGTAGATTACAACGAGAACATGCTCAAGGAGACCAAGAAAGCTACGAAGAAAGCTACCCGCCGTGCCGGCAAGAAAGCCGTTAAGGAGGCTGTAGAAGAGGTTGCTGCCGAGGCTCCCGCAGCAGAAGCTCCCGCTGCTGAATAAGTTAACAGTTTAACGTCGCGTAGCGACCATTTTAACTATTTAACTATTTAACGTTATGTTTTTGGATATCAAAAACCATAACCAAAACAGTACAGACCTCGCCAACGCCAAAGTTGGCGAGTCTGTTACTGTGAGTGGCATGATCCATAATGTCCGCGTCACGAAATGGGGCGGATTCATCGTCCTCCGTAAGTCCCGCGGTCTGCTGCAGGCGGTTGTCTCCAATGAGACCTCTAAGTTCTTCGACGAGGCCGGCAACGAGATCGCGATGAACGACCTCTGCCGCGAGATGGCGATCACCCTCACCGGTACCGTCAACGAGGCGAAGATCAAGGACCCGGCAGCGTTCTACAACACGATTGAGATCGCAGTAGCCGAGGTACGCGTTCTCTCGCGTCCGACGACCGCCGAGGTGGTGGATATGAATGCCCTCAAGTTCGGCGACGAAGAGACACTTCTGCGCTATAAGTTCGACAACCGTCAGGTAACACTCCGTAACCCGCGCGACATGGCAATCCTCAAGGTGCAGAGCACGATCGCCCGCGCTTTCGGCGAGTTCCTGAGCGCCAATGGCTTTACGCAGATCTTCACCCCGAAGATCGTGTCCGAGGGCGCAGAAGGCGGTGCGAACGTCTTCCGTATGGATTATTTCGGCAAGCAGGTCTATCTGGCGCAGAGCCCGCAGTTCTACAAGCAGATCGGCGTCGGCGTCTATGAGCGCGTGTTTGAGATCGCGCCGGCATACCGTGCTGAGAAGCATGCTACCTCCCGCCACCTCAATGAGTATATCTCCCTCGATGTGGAGATGGGCTTCATCAAAGGTCAGGAGGACGTGATGACTCTTGAGGCGGCTTTGCTGCGTTATATCATCGCAACGGTGGAGAAAGACTGTGCACACGAACTCAATCTCCTCAATGCGGTCAATCCTGTTCTCCCGGAGCAGGTGCCGGCATGGAAGCTGAGCGAGGTACATGAGATCCTCTTCGAGAACGGACTCTGCGAGGCAGATCACCGTGGCGAGGACGACCTTGCACCGGAGGAAGAGCGCGCTATCTGTAAGTACGCCTTCGAGAAATACGGTTCGGACTTCGTGTTCGTCACCCATTTCCCGTCCGAGCACCGTGCTTTCTACGCCATGGACGACCCCGAGGATCCGTCGCTGACACTCAGCTTCGACCTCCTCATGCGCGGCTTGGAGATCACCTCCGGCGGTCAGCGTATGCATAAAGAGGCGGACTATCGAGAGAAGATGCTTCGTCGTGGCATGAACCCCGATGCGTTCCATTTCTACCTCGATACCTTCAAGAACGGCATGCCTCCTCACGGCGGCTTCGCCATCGGTCTGGAGCGTATCACGGCGTGCTTCTTAGGTATCGCCAACGTCAAGGAATGCTCGATGTTCCCCCGCGACATCAATCGTGTGGCACCGTAAGATAAATCATTACAAACCCTCCGAAACAGGAGGGTTTGTTTTTTTTGGGGGGACCCCAACGGACGCTAACGGAGTGCGTCTGGTGGGGAGAGCGGAGGCAATGGTCGCATTCTTTCTTAGGGCTCCCGCAGATTTGGAATCTGTGGGAAGAGGAGGAAGCACAACCATTACATTTGTTGCAAAGCAACTTAATCATGGATTGTCGCTTCTCGACCGTCGCAATCTCCTTGCCGAACGCGACGGCTACCCTTGCGCTACCCTTGGGCTTCTTTTGCCGTTTAGGTGATGGCTCGCGGTGTAGGCGGTTTACCGCTTCGCTGTCCTCTCTCCACGAGAGGACGGTTCGACCCTCGCGTCCGGCATACCCGCGTCATACGCAGCCCAATATCCAGCTCTCCGTAAGGCCGCGGAAGATGCCGCCCCGCCCGCGAGGTCTCAATGCGGATGTAGCCCATGCGGCGTGTAAGTATTCTGCTGTTTACCTTCGGTGGTGTTCTTTGTGCTGTTTAGTAAGGTGGCATGCTATGCGTTTTTCTTTGTATTACGCCGATTGCCAATCGGCATCTACATCGTTCATTGTTCCGGATGTTATCCGGTATTCTCCGTTTGTTATTCCGGCATTTAATGCCGTCTTTCGTCAATTGTCCCGCATGGTTGCGGGTTGTTTTGTTTTTGGGCTTGCGGTGTAGACAGATTACCGCGCCGCCGTCCTCTCTCCACGTGAGGACGTTTGTTACCGCGTGTCTCCATTCGTCTTTGTGTCATGTTTTTGCACAAGGACACAAACGCCGAAGGTCTGCCCGACACACGCTAAATGCGGGTGTAACCAAAGCCGGTCAACCTCACGCTAATCGTATACCCTTACTATACCTTTGCTATACCCTTACGCCTCTCTGCGTATGTTTATTACAGGACGATTATATCATCCGCTCTTTCTTTCATAGTATCGGATACTATCCGAAATTTTTTGATACCATGAGGTGAGGCGTTTAAAATCGTTCGCGGAACTCGGAGGGAGTACAGCCTTTGGACTCCCGGAAGAGACGGTTAAAATGGCTGAGTGTGTTGAAACCACAGGAGAAACCAATCTCGGAAACAGGGTGCTGTGTCGTCAGTAACAACCGTGCTGCTATACCCAACCGGTAATCAATGAGATAACGGTTAGGCGTGCGGCCGGTCTTGTTTCGGAAGAAACGCGAGAAAGATTCCGGTGCCATGCATGCCAAATCTGCCATTTCTTTCAACCCTATATCGTTCATGTAATTTTTTGCGATAAACTCTTTTACCTGCCTTACCCGTTCGTCCTCATACTCTTCTTTGGCATCTACAAAAGAGGAGGAGGATAGTTCGTGTGCATCTTCCACTAATGACAAGCGGTACAGCAGATTGAACAGCCGGATGACAGAGGCAAAACTGTCATTGCTTTGAGCCAAATTGATAATATCCTCGCGCAATAAACGGATGGCGGGTTCCGGAAAGGCAAGCCCTCTTTGGGCGCGCTCTATCATACGCCGGATGGAAGCTAACGCGCGTTTGTCCATCAATGTACCCCGGAAGATATCCGGGTCTATGTGGATCGTGATTTCATGTATGTCCTGCTCCGGGCATGTTCCCTGCTCCCAAATGTGCACCAACTTACTGCCGGTGATAAGCACCAGATCCAAATCTCCGATCTGCTCGTGACTGTCACCTATGGTGCGTACCACACCGGCGGCATTCTCTACGAAATTCAATTCAAATACCTCATGGCAGTGCGCCGGGTACTCAAAGTAAGTCTTGTGACGGTCGCCTACATAAAAAATGTCTAATGGCTCCAAATGAGTGATTTCGTTGAAAATTTCTTTCATCGGTGTGAGTGTTATGAAAATTTGCTGCAAAATTACAATAAAAAAATGAATTTTGCAAACTGAATTTGGCATTTTGACAGAAAACGCAAAGTATCAGTCGGTTTTGAGTTAGTCTGTTTGCGAAAAAAGCAGTAATTTTGCACCGGAATTTCAAAGACTACTAACCAAGACAAATGACTAATACGAATTACGGATATTTTGACGATGAGCATCGTGAGTATGTGATCACGACTCCGCAAACACCTTTCCCTTGGATCAATTATTTGGGGAATGAGGATTTCTTCGGTCTGATCAGTAACACCGGAGGCGGCTATGATTTTTATAAGGATGCCAAGTTCCGCCGTATAACCCGTTATCGTTATAACAGCGTGCCTATGGACAATGTAGGGCGCTATTTCTACATCAAGGATGGGAATACTGTATGGAATCCGGGATGGAAACCCTGCAAAACGCCTTTGGACTCCTATGAATGCCGCCATGGTATGAATTACACGCGCATCACGGGCGTGAATAATAAGGTACGCGCGAGCGTCCTATGTTTCGTCCCGATCGGCGTAAAGGCGGAGATACAGAGGCTCACCCTCACCAACCTCTCCGACGAAACCAAGTCCATTAAACTATTCTCGTATGCCGAGTGGTGTCTGTGGAATGCCGCTACCGACAATGAGAATTTCCAGCGTAACCTCTCTACCGGAGAGGTCGAGATTGAGCAGGCGACGGATTTCACGGCATTGTATCACAAGACCGAATACAAGGAGCGACGCAATCATTATGCCTACTATGCGGTCAATCAGCCCGTGCAGGGCTTTGATACCGACCGAGAAGCTTTCGTCGGACTGTATAACGAATTAAGCGAACCGCAGGCGGTATTGAATGGCCGGTCTGCTGATAGCGTGGCACATGGATGGAGTCCGGTCGCTTCGCATTACATAGAAATGACCCTCGCTCCCGGTGAGACCCGCGACTTGGTCTTCATACTCGGTTATGAGGAGAATCCTGAGCAAGAGAAGTTTGCAGCCCCCGATGGAGAGATAACCTCGCTCAGTACACGCGATTTTCACATTATTAACAAGGTACGCGCGCACGAAGTTATCCGCCGGTTTGCTACCATAGAGGCGGTCGAAGCTGCTTTTGCTCAACTCAATGCCTTGTGGGACGAATTGCTCGGTAAGTTCCAAATACAAAGCCCGGATGAGCGGCTCAATCGGATGGTGAATATATGGAACCAATACCAGTGTATGGTCACCTTCTGCATGAGCCGGTCCGCTTCCTTCTTCGAGAGCGGTATAGGCCGCGGAATGGGTTTCCGGGACTCTAACCAAGACCTCATTGGCTTTGTACACCAGATCCCTTCTCGTGCACGGCAACGTATCCTCGACATCGCTGCAACCCAGTTCCCCGATGGAGGTTGCTACCACCAGTACCAGCCTCTCACCAAACGCGGCAATAATGATATAGGAGGAGGATTTAACGATGACCCTATGTGGCTCATCTTCGGCACTACTGCCTATATCCGTGAGACCGGAGACTTCTCCATCTTGGACGAACCCGTACCATGGGAGAATGTGTCCGGAACAGAAGTGCCGCTTATGGAGCACCTTCGTATCAGTTTTAACCATGTCATCAACAACCTCGGACCGCACGGGCTGCCGCTTATCGGACGAGCCGATTGGAATGATTGCCTCAACCTCAACTGTTTCTCTTCCGATCCTAACGAGTCTTTCCAGACTACGGAAAACAGAGTCATCGGCTCTCAGGCGGAGAGTCTTATGATTGCAGGATTGTTCGTCTATTGCGGACGCCAATACGCTGAACTATGCCGTACGCTCCATCTCGACGAGGAAGCGCTACGGGCGGATGAACATGTCTCTGCCATGTGTCAATCCGTAGAGCAATACGGTTGGGACGGCGAATGGTACCTGCGTGCCTATGACTTCTATGGCAACAAAGTAGGATCTCACGAGAACGAGGAGGGACAGATTTTCATTGAGAGCCAAGGTTGGTGCGGTATGGCGCGTATCGGTGCGGAGCAAGGCATGCCTGAAAAAGCATTAGACAGCGCAGCAAGACTCCTGGACAGCGAACACGGTATGGTACTCAACTATCCCGCTTACACCACCTATCATATCGAATTAGGAGAACAGTCCACTTATCCAGCCGGATACAAAGAGAACGGAGGTATCTTTTGCCATAACAACCCGTGGGTTATTATCGCTCAGACAGAAGCCGGTCGGGGCAACGACGCATGGGATCTATACCGTAAGATCTCGCCGGCTTGGATAAAGGATCAGACACTGCATCGCGTCGAGCCTTATGTTTATTGTCAGATGGTAGCCGGAAAAGAGGCTGCCAAACCCGGTGAAGGCAAGAACAGTTGGCTCACCGGCACTGCTGCATGGAACTGGCTCGTCATCAGCCAGCATATACTCGGTATCCGACCGACTTACAACGGGCTGATGGTCAATCCCTGCATCCCCTCCAATCTGAAAGAATACACAGTCACTCGAAAATGGCGGGAAGCGGAATATGTCATCTCGGTCAAGAACCCCAACGGCAAAAACCGTCCTGACCAACCGGCTATTCTGCCCTATGAACCGGGACACCACGAAGTGGAAATCATTTTATAATAACCAATAACAAATTACCAATGAAAAAACTTCTATTCATTTTCGTAAGCCTCGTATTAGGTTTATCCGCCTGTGAGGCACAAGAGAAAAAAACACGTCCGCAGGATAACGAAGCGGTACAGTTCGCCATGTCCATGGGAATCGGATGGAACCTCGGTAACCAGATGGATGCCCATTACAATGGTTGCTCGTACGAGGAAGGATGGGGTAATAAAGCCGCTACCCAGCAGACTTTCAACGGTGTAGCCAAGGCAGGATTCAAGTCCGTTCGTATCCCTGTCACATGGATGGGGCATATCGGACCGGCTCCTACTTATACGATTGAGAAAGCATGGCTGGACCGAGTGGCGGAATTGGTGGATATGGCTCATAAGGCAGGACTCAAAGCGATTATTAACATTCACCATGATGGATTTGGCGCGTCCGACACGCCGAGCAAAGGTTACCACTGGATAGACCTGCCCGGTGCTGTGAAGAGCGAAGAAACAAACCAGCGTATCAAACAGCAACTCACGATGGTGTGGCTTCAGATAGGACAGCGTTTTGCCAACTACGGGGATTTCCTCATTTTTGAAACCCTTAACGAGATTCAAGACGGCGGTTGGGGCAACGGCAACAACCGTACGGACGGCGGTGCGCAATACCGCGTGCTGAACGAGTGGAATCAAGTGTGTGTCAATGCAATCCGCGCAGCAGGAGGCATGAACGAAACTCGTTATATAGGAGTGCCGGGCTATGTGACAAATCCCGACTTGACAGTTGAGAACCTCGTCCTGCCGGAAGATGTGGTGGAGAACAGGTTGATGGTTGCTGTGCATAGCTATGACCCGTGGGATTTTGCAGGCTCTGCACAATATCAGGAATGGGGGCATACCGGCAAGGATGTTGTGCCCGGTGCAGACGAGAATGCATACGTAGGTATGCTCAACCGGCTTTATAACATGTACGTCCGCCGAGGCATTCCCGTCTATTTCGGCGAGTTCGGTGCCGTACGCCGCGCATCAGCGGCTGACGAGCCTTTCCGTCTCTATTATTTCCGGTATATATGCAAGGCGATGCGTGACCGTCGCATACCTGCGCTCTATTGGGACAATGGAAACAGCAAAGGAGGCAATGACGGATTCGGCGTAATCAACCACCAGACAGGTAAATATATAGGCAACGGAGAACAAGCCGTACGCGCTATGGTTGATTCATGGGAAAACAACGATCCCGCATACACGCTACAGAGCGTTTATGACTCCGCACCGCAGAGCCTACGCACCCAAAAAGAAAATAAACAAAACACTAATAACAATCATTATTAACCATTTAAAATCAATTCAATTATGAAAAAGTTTTATTCTTTTATCATCGCTGCCATGACAGCTGTCACTATGTGTGCTGAAACTATTCAGCAAGACATCGCGCTCACTCCCGGCGACTGGGGATGGGGATATAACTGCTCCGTTACAGCCGTAGAAGGAGGCTTGCAGGCTCAACTGACCGGCGACTGGGGCGCGCTCTCTACTGGCTGGGACCCCGAAATTGACCTCTCGGGATGGGATAAGATCATCATCCTTGTGGACCGTATGGAAAACTGCGTAGGCGAATGGTTCCAACTCAAAGCCTATCTGCGTGACCACGCTGATAACGAAGGTTGCCAGATGGAAGGTCTGCTCGGCAATGATGCCGACGGCACCCAACAGCAGTACCTCGTCATCGACCTCAAACAGGAGAAAACCGGCTTTGACCTTACCAAGGCGCGCGTACTGGCTATCCAGTGCCAACCGAATGGTGCCAAGTTCCTTATCAGCCGCGTTTATCTGGAGAAAGAAGAAGAGGCTACCGCCATCGAGCAAGTTACTCTCCGCAGCAACGGTATCCGTTACAACCTCCTCGGACAACCCGTCGGAGAGGACTACAAAGGGATTGTCATTCTCAATGGACATAAAATGATTGTACGTTAAACTTAAAATCCTTAGTACCATGAAAGCCTATTTCAGGTATATGCTTAGCCTTGTAGTTCTCCTCGTGGGAACTACAGGCTTGGCGTTCTCACAAAACATCGTTACGGGTACGGTCGAAGATGCGGACGGTCCGCTCATCGGTGCCAGCGTACTCGTCAAAGGAACCACTGTCGGTACCATTACCGATATGGATGGTCAGTTCTCTATCGAAGCCGAACCGGGCGACGAACTGGAGTTCTCCTACATGGGCTACACCTCCCAGACCCACAAAGTGACCGGCAAGACACTCAATGTGACAATGTCGGAAAACACCGAGGTCCTCTCCGAGGTAGTCGTCACCGCCATGGGTATCAAACGCGACCGCAAAGCCCTTGGTTACGAAGTGGGCGAGGTCAAGGGTGAGGAACTCACCAAAGCCAAAGAGACCAATGTGGCTAACTCGCTCGCCGGTCGTGTAGCCGGTCTGGTGGTCGAAGGGACAGCCGGCGGAGCCTCCGGTTCGACGCGCGTCATGCTGCGTGGTACTACTGAAATGACCGGTAACAACCAGCCCCTCTATGTCATTGACGGTGTGCCTATGGATAACACCGCTTTCGGCTCTGCCGGAACAGAAGGCGGGTATGATCTGGGAGACGGAATATCCGCCATTAACCCCGATGACATCGAATCTATATCGGTTCTCAAAGGACCGGCTGCAGCTGCACTCTATGGTAGCCGAGCCAGCCACGGTGTCATTCTTATCACCACCAAGAAAGCCAATACCGGAGATGCCAAATGGGGAGTGGAGTATAACGGTACCCTCACTTTTGACACCCAAGCCAGCCAGTGGGACAACGTGCAGCAGGTCTATGGCATGGGTTCCGATGGTATGTATAACATCGATGCCGTCAGCAACACCAACAAGTCCTGGGGACCGAAAGCCGACGGAGGACTCGTACTCCGCTATTTCGACGGACAGGAAAGACCTTTCCTGATTATCCCGAATAACACCGCCAATTTCTTCCGACTCGGTTTGACAGCGACCAACACAGCGGTTGTTTCCATGAACACCGGAAAGACAGGCATACGTTTCTCCTATACCGACATGCGCAACCGCGATATATTGCCGAACTCCAACATGAGCCGTAATACGCTCAACCTCCGCGCTAACACATCCTTGGGACCCGTCGATCTCGATTTCACGGCTAACTACACCCATGAGGATGTAAAGAACCGTCCCGCCCTCGGCGACGATAAATCCAATGTCGGCAAGAACCTCATGACCCTCTCTACTACCTATGATCAGGCATGGCTCAAAAACTATCAGAACGAGGCGGGAGAGTACCAGAATTGGAACGGTATGGACCCCTATAACGTCAATCCCTATTGGGACATTAACAAGAACAAAAACCAGTCCTACAAAGACCTCTTCCGTATGAACGGAAAGATCGTCTATAATATCATTCCGCAACTCAAGATTCAGGCTACCGTAGGTGCTGAACTCAACCGCTTTGAGTTCTCCGATTTCAAATACCCCACTACGCCGGGCTTTGAGGCTGGACGTCTGCAGAATAGTTATTTCAATAACCGTATGCTCAATGCCGAACTCCTCGGTATCTATACCGATACATGGGGCGATTTCGACTTCACCGCCACGGCCGGTGCCAATATCTATAATGTGCATAACAAAACGGTGATCAATACCGGTACCGATATGGGTATCCGCGAGGTTGTGGCAATGTCCAGCTTCGAGGATCAGTCGGTGGAGGAGAATACCTACAACAAACGTATCGTCTCGGTCTTTGCCTCTGCTAACCTCGGATGGCGCCACATGCTTTATCTGGACGCCACTGTCCGCGGGGACAAGTCCTCCACGCTCGCTGCTGGCAAGAACCTCTATGTCTATCCCTCCGTCAGTGGCTCGTTCGTCTTCTCCGAACTGATCAAGTCCAACCGCAAAGTGCTGCCGTATGGCAAGTTACGACTCAGCTGGGCGGAGGTAGGTAGCGATACAGACCCGTACCAGCTCTCGCTGCGGTATGGCAAGTCGCAGTTCGGCTATTCCGGTTATACCATCGGCTCTATCTATGGGAACGTCATCCCTAACGCAGACCTCAAACCGACACGTACACGCTCTTGGGAAACAGGTTTTGAGACCAAGTGGCTCAACCATCGTATCAGCCTTGACTTCACGTTCTACCACCAAGTTTCCCGTGACCAGATCATCGGTATGGCTACCTCGCCTACCTCCGGCTATGACTATCGCATGATCAACGCCGGCGAGATCCTCAACCAGGGTTTTGAGATTACCTTCGGTGCGCGTCTGGTGCAAGTCAAGGATTTCTCCTGGGATCTGAATATCAACTGGTCTAAGAATAATAACAAGGTGCTCTCGCTTACACCCGGAACTACAGAACTGGAGTTGACCAAAGCTACATGGTGCAACGTCTATGTTTCCGCTCGGGAGGGAGAACAGTATGGCGCCATTTGCGGCCCGGCACTCGCCCGGAATGCCGACGGACGCGTCATCGTTGATGCTACTACCGGTCTGCCTACTTTTACAACCGAGAATAAAGTGCTCGGTAATGCACAGTGGAAATGGACCGGCGGTCTCAGTACCACCCTCCGTTATAAGATGGTCACCCTCTCAGCACTCTTTGATGTGAAAGTCGGAGCTGACATCTTCTCGATGTCTGAGCGTTCCGCTTTTGAAACCGGTAAGGCGAAAGAGACCCTTGCCGGACGTGCCGAGTGGTATGCCTCCGAGGAAGCAAGGAAGGCTGCAGGGGTCACCTCCGGATGGGTCGCAACAGGTGGTTATCTCGTGGACGGCGTGATTGATAACGGAGACGGTACATACCGCGAGAACGATATCTATATCAATCCCGAGGACTATTGGTATGAGGTGTCCCGCAAATCGCCGGAGCTCTTTATCTATGATAACTCCTATATCAAGTGCCGCGAACTCACCCTCAGCCTGGATTTCCCGAAGAATTGGCTGGATAAGAAAGGTGTGCTCAAGCATGTGGGGATCTCTTTCGTAGCTCGTAACCCGTTCATCGTCTGGAAGAATATCAAAGATATCGACCCCGACGCACAATACAACACCTCCGGCCTTGGTCTGGAATACGGTTCGCTTCCCAGCAGACGCAGCTATGGTCTGAATGTAAATCTCAAGTTCTAACCTTGTAAATCTCAATCAAAATGAAAAAGATAACTTTTGTACTTTGTACATTGTCACTTTGTACATTCTTCGTTGCTTGTTCGGACAAGGTTTACGAGGAGATCAATACCGATCCGACCAAAGCCGCACATATCAACCCTGCTTCCCAGTTAACGTATGCCGAACTGCAGATGTACGGAGATATGAACTATGTGGATGTGCATCGTCTCTATACCTATGCTTTCACCCAGCAACTCATGGGCTGTTGGAATACCACTAACTATGGCGGGCAGCACCGTATGGATGATAATGAGATGTCACGTCCGTGGGCGAACCTCTATCCCGGGGCAATCCGTAATCTCACCGATGCCATCGAGCAAACGAAATCGGATCCGGCGCAGGCGAACATTCATGCCGCGCTCCGTGTCTTCCGGGTTTATGTAGGCGGACTGCTTACGGACTACTACGGCGATGTGCCGTTTACACAAGCAGGGCTGGGATATATAACCGGCAATACGCAACCTAAGTATGACAAGCAAGACGACCTCTATGCCTATTTCTTTGCAGAACTGAAAGCCGCCGCAGCATTGTTTGATATCAACGCCAATGCCATCTCCAGCGACCCGATGTTCAACGGCAACATTGATGGATGGAAACGCTTTGCCAACTCGCTCCGCTTGCGGTACGCAATGCGTCTGTCCGGTGTGGCGCCGGAAATGGCGAAGACAGAGTTTAATGCTGCCCTGACGGACGGCGTTATGAATTCGGCTGCGGACAATGCCTGCGTCAAGCACCTCAATGTATCCTATAGCTTCGGTCAGGAGTCGTTCAAGGACTTCCGAGGCAATGCCATGGCAAAGTATTTCTATGGCAACGACCCGGCTAATAACCCCTCCTATGTATGTCAGACGCTTTGGGAACAACTCTACGACAACAATGACCCGCGCACCTCGCGTCTCTGCCGGTTCTATATTGATGATTTCATGTCCATCTCTACCGGAGACGGACGAATTGATATGACGGACGCGGTGCTGGCTACTCAGAAAGCCAACCCCGGTACGCAGATCATCTATGAGATAGCTCCGGGTGAGTTCTCGTGGGATAACTGGCCTTCCTATACCGATCTGCCCGGCAGCCCGCTGGCGGAGCAGGTGGCGCAGGTGCAGGCTGCTCATCCTGACTATAAGCCGACATCCAACCCAAGATGGTTGATGCCCAAACTGGCGAACAACTTCCTGCGCTCGGATAACCCCGGGGTGCTTATGACGTACGCCGAAGTATGTTTCCTCAAGGCGGAAGCAGCGGTGCTTGGATGGATTTCCGATGATGCCAAATCATGTTATGAAACCGGTATCCGCGAGGCGATGAATATGCTCTCCGATGCTTACGGATGTAGCGGTATCACCGATGCAGAGTATGCGGCTTATATCGCTCAACCGGCTATCGCTTTCGCGGCTTCTGCAGATGAGCAGAAATGCCAGATCAATACACAGGCTTGGATCCTCCATTTTCATAACCCCGCCGAGTGCTGGGCTAATGTGCGACGCTCGGATTACCCGCAACTCAAAGCGCCTTCCACCAAGAACCCACTTATCGACGGCGCCGAGATACCCGTCCGGCTCTGCTATCCGCTCAAAGAAGAGACTTATAGCAAGGACGCTTATCAGGAAGCTATCGGACGTGTGCCCGCGTATTCATGGCACGCACGCCTTTGGTGGGACGTCAAGTAATGAATAATGAAATAAATCGTGCCCTTGTGGCTAAGAATAATGATTAGTTTTATGAATGCACTAAATAAAATTGTACTTGGTACTTTGTTCCTTTGTACCTTGTCTATGGTGTCGTGCGAGAAAAAAGCTCCGTTTGACACCCAGTCACCCGATGATGCGCCGCTCATCTTGAAGCCTTACAACGAGTCCGGAACGGGGTCTTTTACCTACAACCTTGCCAATGACTCCACGCCGCTCATTGGCTCCGTAGTGGTAACTCCCTCACGCTACACGACGGTTAACTGGTATGTGGATGACTCCCTCGTGCATACCGGCACGAAAATCAATATGTGTTTCGCCGCGGGTAAGCATACGCTTCTTATTGAGGCGGTTACTACCGCCGGTAAACGAACCACCAGAACCGGCACTATTACCGTCCTCGGTGGTGCACCGGATCCCTCTGAGAACGTCCTTTGGACCGGACCGGTCACGCTGGACTGGGATGCCGAACTGGTCAAAGTGACGGCAGCCGAACTGGCTGCTGTGCCGGTTGGAACCACTATCTCGGTGCATTTTACGGTGGTTGAGGCGGAGTACCACGCCATGCGTATCACTACCCCTTGGTGGGGAGACACACCGGCGGATGACGACCTCGTGCCGCAGGTGGATGGTATGGACTCCAAAACCAGCCCCTTCACCTTCGTCTATGACGACCATTGCAAGGCGCTCGTGGACGAACGCGGGGCGATGTGCGTAGTAGGGTTCGGTCTCCAAATAGACAAAATCACCTATTAAATCGTACTTCGTACATTGTAAATGACCCAATCGTAAATTATTATGGCTCCTCTCCGAGAAAAAATCGGTTATGCTCTGGGTGATGCCGCTTCCGGCGGCATCACCTGGAAGATTATGTCCATAGCCTTCCCTTTATTCTTTACCCATGTGTTTGGACTGAGTTTTGCCGATGCTGCGGCACTCATGCTGGTGGCGCGTATGTTCGATGTGGTCACTGATCCCCTCATGGGCTCCATTGCCGACCGCACCCGGTCTCGATGGGGCACTTACCGGCCGTGGCTCATCTTCGGGTCCATTCCTTTCGGGATTATCTTTGCCCTCCTGTTGTTCACACCCGATCTGGGACCTGTGGGCAAACGTATATGGGCATATTCCTTTTACCTGCTGATGATGGCGTGCTATACGATGGTTAACGTGCCATACGGGTCGCTACTCGATGTCATGACTACTGACGATAACGAGAAAAACGAGTTCTCCGCTTTCCGTATGGTCGGGGCATATGCCATGGGCTTTGTCACCCTCCTCTCCTTCCCCTATCTGCAACGGTGGATAGGAGGCACGGAACAGCACCAATACGCCGTACTTGGTGCCGCCTTCGGACTCCTTGCCGCACTCATGACCTTGGCGTGCGGACTGCTCACGCGCGAAAGGCATCAACCCGTCAGAGCCGAGCATTTCTCCTTTAGACAGTACGCCGATCTATTCCGTAACAAACCATGGATATATATGACCATGGTAGCCATCTGTACCAACTTCTTCAATGGTTTCCGGTATGCGGCGGCAGGCTATATGATTACCTATTGCCTCGGAGGCGATGTCACGATCGGGAGGTTCATCATCAATTATACCGTCTTCATGGCGTTCAGTGAGGTCACCTGTATGATCTTCGGAGCCCTATCACCCGCCTTCACGCGCCGTATCGGCTCCAAACGGATGGCGTTCGTCTGGGCGGCTGGCATTTGTTGCGTCTTCTCCTTCCTCTATTTCTTCATCCCGATGGATGCCGCATATATATGGCTGATGATAGCGGTCTCGGTACTCACGTCAATAGGTGCAGGACTCTATTCGCCGCTCTTGTGGTCCATGTACGCTGATGTCGCGGATTATGCCACGGAGAAAAACGGTACCTCTTCCACAGGACTTATCTTCTCTTCCGGAACGATGGCGCAAAAACTCGGCGGGGCTATATCCGGTAGTCTTATTGCCATGCTACTGGGCGTCGCGGGACTCGTCTCACACACCGATATGATTACCGGCGAGACGATTGTTGTCATTACCGATGAGGACTCCGTTCGTACTATGGTATGGGCGCTATTCTCACTCTTCCCTGCCGTGATTGCCGCACTCATGGCACTATTGGCGTATAAATTCCCTCTCAAAAAATAGTACTATGAAACATCCATCGTATATCCTACTTATATCCTGCCTCCTGCTCGTGGCGTGCAATCGCCCGGATAACGCAGGCAACCCCATTTGTGTGAATCAGCTGGGCTTTGCTCCTCATCAGGAGAAAACGGCTACCATTGATGTCCACTCCTTTGATGAGCCACCCTGTAAGGCGTTCATCCTCAATACTACCGGCGATACCGTTTGGAGCGGCATCGCCTCGCCCACAATGCCCAATCCCGTTTCCGGCAAACCGCGGCAGATTGTGGATTTCTCCTCCCTTACCACCGGAGGCGAATATACGCTCTGCGTGCTCAATTCTCAAAATTCTCAAATTCTCAAATCTTCTAATCTTCAAATCACAATCTGTGACCGTCCTTACCGCGAACTGACCCGTGCCGCACTCCGCGCGTTCTATCACCAGCGGGCCTCGATGCCTACCGAGGAACCCTTTGCCGAGGGCTATGCACGGCCTGCCGGACATCCCGATGACCATGTGCTCGTCCATCCCTCTGCGGCTACGGACGAACGACCCGCAGGAACCCTCATCTCTTCGCCCGGAGGATGGTACGATGCAGGCGATTATAACAAGTATATCGTTAACTCCGGCTTCACTATGGGAGTATGGCTCATGGCATACGAACTCAACAAAGCCTATTTCGACACCCTCCGTTTGAATATACCCGAATCGTCCATCGCCTATCTCCCCGATATGCTCGCGGAAGCCATGTATAACCTCCGATGGATGCTCACCATGCAGGATACGGACGGAGGCGTGTATCATAAACTGACCGAACCGGATTTTGAGAGCTTCATTGCACCCGACCAATGCCGCAAACCCCGTTATGTAGTAATGAAAACGACCGCTGCTACCCTTGATTTCGCGGCGTCTATGGCGATGGCGGCAAGGGTCTATGCTCCCTTTGACTCCGCCTTCACGCAACAAGCGACAGAGGCTGCCAAACGTGCATACGCATGGGCATTGGAACATCCTGATGGCTATTACGACCAGGACGCTATGAACGCGCAGTTCAAACCCGAGATCACTATCTGCTCACCAAAGAACCGGAATATAATGAAAATCCTCACCCGACCTTCGTCTATAAGCCCGCTGTCTGGGGTGATGTGGCGGAACTGGCGGATATAGAGTGGATGATGCATCCGGACGAAGGTGGACATTTCTCTATCGTGCGAGAAGCGCAGTTGCTGGCGTACTTGAAAAAAGATCTGAAGGACGCCGAGACCATCTCCGTCCATCGCTGCCCCTACGGCAACTGCGAGAACGATTTCTTCTGGGGATGCAACTCCGAGGGATGCTGCTGGCGTGGGGTAGAGTGCCTCTATGCCTACCGACTCACCAGAGACGAACAATACCGCATCAATGCCGAGCGGTGCCTCAATTATATCCTCGGGCAGAACGCGACAGGCTATTGTTATGTCACCGGCTTTGGTTCCCGTCCTACCTCTCACCCCCACCACCGGCTCTCGTACACCAACCCACACGGCACCATCCCCGGTTTCCTTGCCGGAGGGCCCAACCCTGCCCAGCAGGATCGGATTACCGATGGCGTAAAATACCCCAAGAACGTGCCTGCCGATGAGTCCTACCTCGATTTTCAGCCCTCTTATGCCTCCAATGAGGTCACTATTAACTGGAATGTAACACTCTTTGCTCTAACAGCCGGAATCGATGCGCTGGAATAAACTGATACTGACCTTTCTGCTCCTCTCCCTCTTCACTGCCTGTATGCATAAGAGCGAGGAGGACCGTTTTATTGATGATCTCCTTCAGCGCATGACTATCGAGGAGAAAATCGGACAACTTAACCAACTTGACCCCTCATGGGACACGGCCGAAAAGGAACAACTCATCAGAAAGGGAAGAGTGGGATCCCTTTTCAATGTGGTTGATCCCCAAGAACTCAACCAACTCCAGCGATTGGCGGTTGAGCAATCGCGCCTGGGTATTCCTCTTGTCTTTGCGCGTGATATCATCCACGGCTTTCGAACAATCTATCCGATTCCTCTGGGACAGGCTGCTTCTTGGGACCCCCGATTGGTCGAAAAGGCGGCACAACAGACCGCCGTTGAGACCGTGCAAACCGGCATCCGATGGACCTTCTCACCCATGGTTGATGTTACCCATGACCCCCGATGGGGACGCATCGCTGAGGGATACGGAGAAGACCCCTTCCTCACTTCCGTCATGGGAGCCGCTGTCATCAGAGGCTATCAATATGACCAAATAGTAAATGACCAGATGGTAAATGGCATGGCTGCTTGCGTCAAGCATTTTGCCGGATATTCCGCTTCCGAGGCTGGGAGAGATTATAATACCACTTGGATTCCCGAGACACAACTCCGGGATATCTACCTCCCGCCTTTCAAAGCAGCACTCGATGCCGGAGCTATGTCTGTTATGTGCGCCTTCAACAACCTCAACGGAACACCTCCCTCCGCCAACAAGCATCTGAATATAGACATCCTCCGCCACGAGTGGCACTCGTCCGCTCTACTCGTCAGTGACTGGGGATCCGGTGCAGATCTGGTCCCACACGGCCTCTGTGCCGATAGAGAAGAGGCAGCGCTCCGTTGTATCAACGCGCGTATGGAGATGGATATGCAAGGCAATATTTACCATGACTACCTGTCCAAACTGCTAAATGATAAAATGGTAAATGAACAAATCGTAGATGAATGCGTTCGTTCCGTCCTCCGTTTCAAATACCGCCTCGGACTCTTTGAGCATCCCTACGCTCCCGAACAAACACCAACCTTCTACTCCTCCGAAGCACTCGCTGTGGCGCAGCAGGCGGCGGAACAGTCCGCTATCCTGCTCAAGAATAACGGCATACTCCCGCTGGATACCTCTTCTGCATGCAATATATTGATCACCGGTCCCATGGCGCACCAACCCAAAGAGCAACTCGGTACCTGGGTCTTTGACGCCCAGCCCGAGCACTCCGTCACTCCCGTGGATGCGTTCACTGCCATCTGCGAGAGAAACCACAAACTGAAGATTCGTTTCGAACCGGGCTTGACCTATTCGCGCGATAATGACTCCGCAGGAATCGCCAAGGCACGAGACGCGGCACGGCAGGCGGATATAATACTCTTCTTCTGCGGAGAAGAAGCAATCCTGTCCGGTGAAGCACGATGCCGCGCGGAACTCAATCTGCCGGGAGCGCAGACCCGAATGATGAATGAACTGGTGGCAACAGGCAAACCCGTCGTCATGATCGTCATGGCGGGGAGACCCCTCACCATAGGACGAGAGGTAGAGCAAGCTGCTGCCGTAGTCTACGCCTTCCATCCGGGGACCATGGCGGGACCCGCACTCGCCAATATACTTACAGGAAAGGTATCACCTTCCGGTAAGACACCCGTCACTTTTCCAAAGATGGTCGGGCAGATACCTTTCTACTATAATCGCATGAACACAGGGCGCCCTGCCTCGAACCAACTCATGCTTATAGATGACATTCCCGTCGGATGCGAGCAATTCAGTATCGGTGCTTCGTCATATTGGCTCGAGACACCCGTTGAACCACTCTTCCACTTCGGATTTGGACTTACTTATACCAACTTTGAATATTCAGAACCGCAAATCACGGTGACTGAAGGAAAGAATGAACCCACAAGGTTCACCATCTCCTGCGACATTACCAATACCGGCAATCGCGCAGCTTCGGAGGTGGCACAACTCTACGCCCGCCAACTCTACGGCTATATGGCTCGCCCCATTAAAGAACTTAAAGGATTTCAAAAAATAAACATCCCCGCCGGAGAAACACGTACCGTCACTTTCACACTCACCCGGGCGGATCTCGGCTATTGGCATGAAGCCTATGATGACCTGAACAGCCGTGTTTGGTTCGACACAGACACAGCGGAATTCCTCTTTTGGATAGCACCTGACTCTCGTTGTCAAACAACACCTTGCCATTTCTCGCCATGTTATTAAGATAACTATCGGCATTCGGGCTAATTTTTATGAGGCGGAGCACTTTAATGGTGCTTCGCCTCTTTTTTTGTGCCCTAAACCCCGTCCCCCTCCATTGCTTGTTCTTCTTCGTATTACGCCGTCTAGTTGACGGTAATTATTCTTCTTCGAATTACGTCGGCTAGTTGCCGATACAAAAAAACAAGCATATATGACAAAATACAAAGCTATGTCCTATTCGGAGTTGGCAGAGCATGCCGGTGTAAACCGCCGGACGCTTTACCGTTGGCTTCAAGAGCCCGGACATCAACGCAAACTGCATGCCTTGGGCGTTACACCTAAGGCCAAGGCGCTGACACCGGCTGCCGTCAAATACATCTGTAAAGCATTTGAGATTGATATAGAATGATACCTATTTCAATATATATACGCGCTCCACCATAATTAGGTGTTCCATATGACTTTTTTGTTCTCCGCCCTGTTTGTACAATCGGGACGGAGTGGGACTTATTGTGTATAATTGGGACTTAGTGGGACACAGTGGGACACTGCAATTCCCCCGCATCGTATCTTTGCACTCGATTTCAAAATACCCCATTTATTAACATCAAACACCAACATTATTATGAGTCAAGTAAAACCTATGGGACTTATTGAGTCCATGAGTGGCAAAATCTGTGGTCACTCCGACATGTATTTCTTCCGCAAGAACGGCAAAGTGTTCTCCGGCAAGATCTGTAACCCCTCCACCAAAGAACCCACGGCATCCCAACTGGCACAGCGCACCAAGTTCGCCACTGCCAGAGCCAACGCCAAGACCGCACTCGCTGACTCCGACCAGAAAGCAGCGTACCTCACTGCCTTCAAGAATCAGAAGAAGTACAGCGACTTCAGCGGTTACGTCTTTGCAATGGAGTATGCCAAACTCGGAGATTAAGCATCAGCAATATAATATATGGCTGATTAAAAGTCCAGTGCAATGAAAAAGTCTCTTTTGCAACTGATCCTCGCTACAGCAATGTGCATCTTCGGGTGCGCCTTGCTTGTAGCAGGGCTGGCACTTCCCCCTGTCGGCATCATTGATTCCTCGCTCCTCGTAGCCTATGGCGAAACCCTCACCTTCGCCGGTGCCCTCATCGGAGTGGATTACCACTATCGCTATCGTCCAAAGAAATAAAGTTTTTGTGTTTATTTCTAATTATTCAATACTATGTTACTTTCTTTAATCCGAATCAACGAGTCTCCGAACGAGACCACAGGCATCCTCCTCATCGGAGGCAAACCCTTCTGCGGTACTTTGGAACCGCCCACCGTCCCCAACGCCACCCATCCCAAAGGAGCAATCCCCCTCGGATGGTACAAACTGACGCTTACCCGGTCTTCCAAGTTCGATCGCGTGCTCCCGCTGGTCAACTATGTGCCAGGCTTCGAGGGCATCCGCATCCATGCAGGCAATACCAAAGACCATACGGCTGGCTGCATCCTTGTCGGACAACTGAGCGGTAACACGCTACTCCATTCCCGACAGACCGAACAGGACTTGATTGCCAAACTTCAAAAACATCCCGAACATGAGAACTATATCGAGATCACCACACCCGAACGCTTTTTTACTGAGCATTGCAGTTCTGTGGATGCTCTTGCCTGCCTGCTCCGCGGTGCGCAGTTCGACGGAGAGTAACCACACCCGCCTCTCCAACAACATCCAACGCGACAGCATCTATCTGCACGATAGTGTGTCATATACCTACCGCCCTGCAAAAATCTCCCTTCCCTACAGGGAGGGGGCGGGGGTAGGCTCTCCGCCCGACACGGTCTTTCTGGAGAAATGGCACACCCGCTGGCGTGACCGCGCGACCGTCATAACGGATACGGTCACACTGACGGTAACCAAAACCGAAACGGTAGAGAAACCCTATGTGCCATCGTTCTATAAGTATTGTGCAGCCTTCGCCATCCTCTTTGTGCTGTACGTACTTATCCGTTTGGCGCTGTACATCGCAAAGCATTATTATCGTTAAACATTCAACATTCAACATTCAACATTTCTTAACCTTTTTACCCCCCTCACGGCGTAGGGATTCGAGCAGACAAGATAGTCTGTTCGGCAAACGCCGAACATTTATGGCAAAAGTTTATTATTCTGCCGGAATCGATCATGTATCCGGCGCACTGAGCAAACCTGGTAAAAACGGGCAGCACAGCTGTCAAAAGATGCTCTTGGCCACCCATCGTACGGCGGCGACGACCAGTAGTGATTGCAACCGCATCTATCTGCGTACGACACCCAAACGCAGCACCCCGCCGACCGTCAACGAGCTCTTCACCCGCCAGCGTTTCGCGGCGGTCAAAGCCGCCGTCAAGGCGCGTTCGGAGGACCTCTCCAAGGTCGATGCCGATCAGGCGGCGTTCATCGCCCAGAAGGACCAGGCCGGCGGCAAGAAGACCATGAATGCCTACCTCTGGAGCCTCGAGTGCGCCAAGTACGACGAGACCCACCCGCGTAGCTAATAGCCAACAGTCAAAGCAAGAAAAAGCGCACGAAAATGCGCTTTTTCTTGCATATGTGCAATTTTTGTTGTACCTTTGCAGCCGCAAAGTTTTTATTTATTTCATTATGGTACACGATTTATACATCTTAATGATTACGGCGGGCGTGGTGAGTCTGCTGTTCAAGTTGCTTAAGCAACCGGTAGTGTTGGGCTACATCGTAGCCGGTATTTTGGTAGGTCCGTACGTACTCGGCGACTCGTGGGTGAGCGCGGAGAATGTGAAAGCCTGGGGCGACATCGGAGTGCTCTTCGTGCTGTTCTGCATCGGTCTGGAGTTCCGATTGAAGAACCTCATCAGTAGCGGCAAAGTGGCGGCGATAGGAGCGTTGACCATCATCGGCGGTATGATGCTGTTTGGTTTCGGCGTGGGCAAATTGGCAGAAATGGACATGATGAACTCCCTGTTCCTGGCCGGAATGTTATGTATGTCCAGTACGACGATTGTGATGAAAGCGGTGGATGAAGCCGGACTGGGCAAAGCGCGGTTCGTCAAAGGTGCCACAAGCATCCTTATCATCGAAGATGTGGTAGCGGTGGTGCTGATGGTGTTGCTCTCCAGTATCGCTATCAAGCATCAGTTCGACGGGCAAGAGTTGCTTAACAAAGTCATTGTGCTGGCCCTCACGTTAGTGGCATGGTTCGTAGTCGGAATACTGATTATCCCGACGCTTATCCGCAAAGTGAAACCCTACCTCAATGACGAGACACTCATCATCCTGGCATTAGGTCTCTGCCTCGGCATGGTGCTGACGGCGGAAGAAGCGGGATTCAGCGGTGCGCTCGGTGCGTTTGTGATGGGATCGATACTCGCAGAAACAGTCGAGTCGCACCGTATCGAGCATCTGATGACGCCGCTCAAGAATGTGTTCGCCGCTATCTTCTTCGTTTCCGTAGGTATGATGATTAATCCGTCCAACCTCGTTGAATACTGGCCAAGTATTCTTATTACGTGTCTGGTGATTATCATCGGTATGATTGTGTTCGGTACGTTAGGTTGCTGGTGGGGCGGCGAGACGATGAAGGACGCTATGCAGACGGGCTTTTCGTTCGTCCAGATCGGTGAGTTCTCGTTCATCATCGCCGGACTGGGTAACAGCCTGGGTGTATTGCATCCGGCGCTCTATCCCATCATCGTTGCCTCTTCGGTTGTAACGACCTTCCTCACTCCGTATATCATGAAGGCGACCGTCCCATGTTATGAGTTCTTCTATAAGCATACCTCGCAGCGTCTGCGTGACAAGATCGACCAACGCGAGGCAGAGGTGGAGCAGGCGGAGAAAGCCGCTTTGACGGCTACCCGGAACGAGGGTCTAACGATGGCAGACAAGGTACGTCATGCCGTGCGCAAGACTTTCCTTACCAAATATGTCGTGGAATTGTTCATCAGGAATATGACCGAAAACGACAAAAAAACCGAATCATAATGGTAAAAAACGTTAAGTACCTGTTGGTAACTGTGCTGATCAGCAGCGCAGTTGCCATGATGGCTCAGGATAACCCCTCGGCTGGCAGAATGGTATCGGTGGCTCAATTAGCCGCCGAGACGCATGCGGCGGGAGACACCATCCCGGTTGCTCCTGTGACGGAGAAGAAAGTGCCGCTATGGAAGCAAAAACTCTATTACGGCTATAATTTCGATATCTATCTCCACCATGACTCCCAAAAGACCTCTCGGGAGAACGGCTGGTCAATTGCTTTGACGCCGGGGATAGGATGGAAACTCAAAGAACGCGTCTATCTCGGCGTGCGTTTAGGCGGTAGTTATGCCAACCTCGTTACGGAGGAAGAGGTATCGACGATGGACACGTCTTATACCACGAAACTGCGTGTTCATCAGGGTTCATGGGAGATTGCGCCGTATGTGCGCTACCGGATGAAGACTCTCTTTGACGGCAAGGTGGGCATCTGGATGGAGGCACATTTATACACCGGCATGCAGTTCCCGCGTGTCTCGGACGGACTGATTCAGGGAACAGACTATTACGGCCTGCGCCATAGCGTCACCTACGGATTCCAGATATCACCGGTTATCACGTATCAGTTCAACAAGAAGAGTACATTCCAGATTTTCTTCTCTATCCTCAGCCTTGGCTATAGCGGTACGACCTTCTGCCACCGCGACCCTATAACGGGCGAACGACATAACAGATATACCAACGATCTCATCATCTTCTCGGGTAAGTTAAGTAACTTGATAGCCAACCATTTCACGCCGGGTCTGTATGGCTTGCGGTTCGGCGTACAGAAGAGTTTCTAAGTGAAGTATCGATCGCTGTTATGGAAGATACCGCTTGCGCTCGTCGGCGTAGGGACGGGTATAGTAATACTGCTGCTGATAGCGGTAGCAAGCGTGCTATGCGTTCCTTCTCTCCGTACGGCGGCGCTCCGTAAAGGAGTCGCTATTGCCAATGAGCAGACCGATTGGGATATCGACCTCGGTCGGCTCTATCTCTCGCCTTTCCATCATTCGCCGATGGTGCTCTATCGTGCGTACAAAGGGCAAGCGGATCTGCCGGTAGCGGTGGAGATAGACAGCCTCTTCGTCGGCCATCGCGGGCAGGACACGTTGGTCTATGTACATACGCTCCGCCTGAGAGCAACGGCGTTCACCCAAGGCCGTTCGTTGCCGGACTCCATCCTGTCCACCCCCATCGTCGTGGACGAACTGCTCTTGGATCAGCCTACGTTCCATTCCGGCACACTGATCAAGACCGTAGGGGTGGATGTGGTGGTCGAGAGGCTGGCGCTGGCAAGTCCTGAGGTGCTCATCGCCGAAGGCAAGTACCCGCTCCACGGACTGCAGATCATCGGCGCCGATGTGGGGATCGACCTGCGACCGTCTCCTCCCAAGAAAGGACCTAAGAAAAAATCTTCTCCTCTGCGTCTGGCGTTCGATCTGCCGGATGGCGAACTGCGTGATATTCACTTCCGCCTCACCCCGCTGGGGTTGGATATACGGACGGGTTCGCTATCGACCAATGCCCTGGTGGACGTAGGCGGGAATACCTACGACGCCCGACGGCTGAACGTGGGCGATTTTGCCCTCTCCCTCGGTAAACTGTATCTCCCTTTCGACACCGTTTACGGCAACGGTCGTGTCGAGTTGGACAAACATCTTATTACCAGCATCGGTCTGCATGCCCGTTCTGCTGAGATAGGGGCGAAAGCCGACCTGCAGGCAACGGCGATGAACCTACGGTCCATGCGGGTGGATGTGGCCGGTGATACCGAGTTCCGCGGCAGCAAAGCCCGTCTGCGCGGCTACTACGATATCCGCAATGAAGCCTATCGTGCAACGGTGCATATCGAGCGGGTGAACCTGTCGCCTTTCCTCAAGGACTCTGTCCCGGTGGTACTGGCAGGCGATGTGGAAGCAGAGGGTAGGGGAATCAGCCCCAAGCGGCCTTTGCGAACGCATGTCAAGCTCCGTTTGGACGAAGCGAGATACGGTGCGTTCAACCTCTCTCATACCTCCTTCGAGGGCTCTACGGACAGCGTCACGTCCCTGGCGCTTGCGGCTCCGGGGCTGAAAGCCGATATCGCTTCCCCGATGCCGCTCTTCCCGCTCATCCATAGCATACAGCCGCTTGTCAAGACTGTCAGCGACTCGGCTGTCCTACATTCCTTGGTCTCCCTCTCTGATCTCACGGTACTCGATACGATACGCCATCGTATTCCGCCTATCCGGGCGGATATATCGCTGCGCAGGGGCAGCCCCGTGCAGTTCCTCATTGATAAAACCGGAATGAACATCAACGAACTGTCGCTATCCCTTCGCTCCGACTCTCAGCAGACCTCTTTCCGTCTGCCGCAGACGACTCTCTATTTCCCCTCCTCGCTTCGTCTGCCTGCCGCCGATGCGTCTTTGGATCTCGAGATGACGGAAGGACGGACGAATGCATCCTTGCGGGCGAAGACCAGTTTTACCGACGGTGCTGCGAGTGTCTATGACCTCTGCACGGATGCCGCCCTCCGCGTGGACTTGGAGCGCGACGGCCGGGACTTGTACGGCGACGGCCGGCTGGCACTCGACAGTCTCTCCTATGCCAACACTCCTCTGGGGGACCATGCGATAGACATGCACTTCTCGCCTTCGGAGAACTACGCCAACGCCTTGCGGGCAGATGTGCAGCTGGATGACATCCCATTGGATATCCTGAAGGGATTCGTCTCGCTTCCCGATATAGCGGTTCACGGTGCGGTACGCGCTGCGGCTTCTGTGGACGGCTTACCGCGCAAGGCGGATGTGTCCGCGGAGGTGCAACCTCTTGGCGTCGCCGCTGAATACAAACCCTATCAGGTGGGTATCAGCCTCGGAGAGACACCGATCATCATGTCGCATAACCATGTGGATCTCAACGGCCTGCCGGTCTATGCGGCGGACAGCACTTTCATCGCCCTCCATGGCGGACTGGATCTCGACAGCATGCAATTGGATATACGGTTGGCAGCGGATAGTTTTGCACCGGTTAAACTGCCGCGGAACGGTCCGTTCCCGGTCTATGGCGAGCTGGCTGCCGACATCCGCGGACGCGTGTCCGGTCCTCTCCATGCTATCGCGGCGGATGTGGACGTGACCCTCCTGCCTACCACCGATATCACATACCCTATCGATAAGAAAAACCTCGCGCAGCTGAAGCCGCATGGCACGGTCAATATCCATTATCATATGGCGGATAGCCAGGCTCTTACGCTCGGCGGACGTGTCAACGTCGATGACGGGTTCGTGCGCTATTCGCCTAAGGCATACCCCATCATGCCTTTCCATGTGGATTCCGGCAGTCATGTCGCTTTCCACGGGCCTGTCGGCAAGACCCGGCTCCATGTGTCCGCGTCGCAACGGGTGAAAGCCGATGTGGAGTCCGAAGAACAGGACACGCGTCGTGTCGATTTTACGACCGGCGTCCGTGTAAACGGCGAACTGGACTCGATAGGCCTGCGTAGTATAGGTTTCTTCCTTGAGGCGCCCAACGACGAGGTGGTCACTCGCGAACTGGAGTCTGTTGATGAGGATACACGCGAAGGATTGGCGGCTACGCTGCTGGCGACCGGTATGTATGTCGGTGATAGCAACGCTGCTGCCAAACGGGACGGATATGCCCTCTCTTCGATCATCAACAGCCGTATCAATGCCGCTATGGCGAACTCCAAGATGGGTAAATTCATGGATGTGGATATCAGTAGCGGACAGAGCCGGCATGCCTCCGGTAAGACCAATGATATGAATATATCCATCAGCAAGTCTTTCCTCAAGGACAAGTTGCGTATAACCTTGGGCTCCACCCTCACCGATAACCCCGAGATCAACGAGACGAACGGTATCTTTACGAATTTCACCGCGGATTATAAACTCACCAAGGATGGTAATGTCGCCCTGCGGCTCTTCTCCCAGCGTGATTATAATAACGTCCTCGAAGGCGAACTCTATAAATCCGGTCTCGCCGTCCGGGCTACGAAGGAATGGCGCCGCGAGGAGATGTACCGCAGCGACAGCCTCACCCGCACTTACGGTCTCTCCGCCGATGCCGGTATAGCCTATCGTTCGAACAACAGTATCGGTCCCGACCTGACGCTCAAATCGACTGTCAAGAACGTGTTCGGCAAGGGCGAACTGTTTACCCTCAAGGGCAACGGTGCTTATTTCTGGGCACTGCGAAACCGTCATCCGGGAGATCCGAAGAAGACCGATACGTATAAACTTGGTCTCAACGCCTCTCTAATCTTCCCATACCTTCATTGGACGGGCGATAACAACCCTGACGGCGACACGCGTTACATGCTCGCTTACCAGTATGAGAATATAGCCGGCGGATACGGTGTGCATAAACTCTCCGGCTCCTTCACCTATTTCATCCGCTCGCCTTTTAATCCGTATATCACCCATGCCTTCACGCCTTTCTCGCTCTCCGTCGTGCTCATGAAAGCCGAGTCGGCGAACCTTCTGGATAAGGCGGAGGAGTATCCGCAACTCATCAAGGTGATTGCCGGCGATGAGTTCGTTCCTTCCGTCAGCTATCATTTCATCTACGATGACTACCGCTCCAGACGTGCGGTCAATACCTTCCTGAATCTCGGCGTCAAGGAATCCGGCAACCTGATCAATGCCCTCTTTTGCGCCTTCGGGCATAGCTGGAACGAGAAAGACAAACCACTCGGTAAGATCACGTTTAACCAGTTCGTCAAACTCTCTGCCGAACTGCATAACAAGTTCAATTTTACCGAAAAAGTATGTATTGCAACGCGCCTCTATGCCGGCGCGAATATCCCGCTCGGTAACTCTCTTTTTGCTCCGCTCTCCGAGGCGTTCTATACCGGCGGACCGAACAGCCTGCGGGCTTCGTCCCCCTATGCCTACGGACCCGGTAACTTCTATTCGGCTAAGTATAACCAGAGTTTCTTCCATTCCGGCGAATTGAAACTCGAGGCCAATTTCGAACTCCGTTTCCCTATCGTATGGAAACTCTACGGAGCCGCCTTCCTGGATGCCGGAAATGTATGGAACTGGTACTCTACGATCGACCTCTTCAAGGCGGCAGGATACGAGGATTATGTGGAGCGTCTGCAGATCCCGGAAGACCTGCATGACGGCGTCTTCAATAATCCCGATTTCGCCCGCCAGATAGCCCTCGGAACGGGTGCCGGACTGCGTCTCGATATGGACGGACTCGTCATCCGGCTTGATCTCGGCGTCGGTATCCATGCGCCTTACCAGACTTTCCGTTATGACAAAGAGGGCAAGCCGGACTACTCCCGCCCTATTCATTCGTATTACAACATCCCCTCCGTCCTCGATGCCCTCCGCATCAATTTCGGCATCGGCTATCCGTTCTAACCATCTACTCTCTTAAGGGTAAATGCCTTCTTATATGCAACATTTCTATGTTGTATCATTCTGCTAATTTATTGTAAAATAGACTTTACAAAAAGAAGAAAAAATACGTTTTTTAGTGGCATTTTGTTGCATAATTAAAGAAAAAAGTGTAAATTTGCGCTCCAAATTCGTATATTTAGACGAACAATCTTTATTAATTATTAATTTTATAAGCTTATGAAGAAACATTTACTCATGTTGTTCGTAGCTATGATAGCTGCAACAATGAGCCTCAAAGCGCAGACGATCGTTATTGACGACGGCTTTGAGAATGGTATTCAGGACAGCGTATGGACCCAGGAGTTCGTAGTAGGCGAACATCCATGGGCGGTAGAGGGAGTTGAGGATAACCTCGCTTTCCCCGCTACCGTTTATCAGGGTTCCAAGCGCGCGTACCTGCGTAACACTTCGGGCGAGACTCAGGGTTATATCACCCGCCTCGTCAGCAAGGTGATGGATTTAAGTCCGGCTGCGATTTACCAGCCTCAGTTAACCTTCTGGTATGCTAACCCGAAATGGACGGCTGACCGCGATACGCTGCGTGTCCTTTACAAGACCGGGCGTAATGTTGCTTGGAAGCAGTTGGCCGAGTATAGTTCCGCTTCGGGGAACTGGCAGAAAGTAACCCTCGAACTGCCGGAGGTGAATTCTACCTATCAGATAGCCTTTGAAGGCACTGATAACCTCGGTCGCGGTATTGTGCTGGACAGCGTGAAGCTGCGCTCTGCGCCGCAATGTACCACTCCCCATGATATTGTGATTAACAACCAGGGAGCGGGAAAAATCAATATTGCTTGGACCGCCAGCTGGGATGCCAATGCCTATGAGCTTATCTTGACAACGGCGGAGGTGGATCCCGATACGGTAGCCAACATTCCCGATTCTACTAAGATTGTTGCCTTCAAGGGTATCGTTCCCGGATTGCAGCAAAACTATGATCTGACGCTCACTTCCGGTGAGTACTACTATGTTTATCTCCGTTCTCTTTGCGACGGTGAAAACTCTATATGGAATAGTGAAGATCCGAACCAGGGTCAATACCGTTTCCGCGTGAAAGCAACCAAGAATGTGCCATATTCCTATGGATTCAATTTGCCATATGACGCAGGAAAACTACATCGTGATTTGGAATGGACATGGGGTGGCAATACCGGTAAGTACAACCCCTTTATCAACACGCACCAGGGTGAGACAGACCGTGCGCTTTATTCCAAGGACGCCTCTATGGCGGTGGTATTCTCCGGTGCAAATAACACCACGACGGCTATCCCTGCCGGTAAATATGCCTATCTGGTAACTCCGGCATTAACTGATTCGTCCAATGCGAACTTCGCGCTCAACCAGTGCCAAGTTCGTTTCTGGAGTACTGTGCATAAATACACCGGACGTACCTATGCGCACAGCCTTATCGTCGGTGTCATGACCGATGCAGAGGATGTCACTACTTTTGTGCCGGTGGACACTGTTTCTGTATGGGGAACATCGGAGTTTGTAGAGAATATTGTGGATCTCTCCTCCTATCAGGGAGACGGTGCTTATGTTGCCTTTGTGAGCAATTTCGACAAGAAAAACTTGTTCTATATTGACGACATAACAATTGAATACAAGCCGCAGGAGCAGAAGGTTACCACCATCAGCGTTAACCCGCGCGATACCTATGCCGAGATTTCCTGGAACGGAAAAGCATCGAGCTACAAGGTGCTGATTACCAACACAGAGGTTGCAGATCCCGCCAAAGCAACAACAGACCAGATTGTAGATCAGGCGACGGTAACTACCAATACCTACAAGACTGAGGCTCTGGAGGCGGACCATAGTTGGAACCGTCCCTACTATGTATATGTCAAAGCGGGAGATGCCGATTGGTCGTATCGCTATCCGTTTGTGACGATTGCTTCCGCAGCAGAGGTACCATATTCCTTCGATTTCGAGCAAAAAGACGGTGCTATCTATAACATGCTTTCGGGAACTACCAATACCTTCTATCCGACCAAGATAGGTATTTTCTCCAACGACCCGGATTATCCGCACCTCTATACTACCAATTATTATAAGGGTGCTTCCTGTCTGTATTTGTCCAAGGATCCGGGTAATGACTCTTGGATTACTCTGCCGCCGGTGGACAGCCTGCAGGATAAGCAGATTACATTCTACCTCAGTGGCAATACCACTCCTGCGCAGGCTCATGCTACCGTCGGTATCATGACCAACCCGATGGATATCAATACCTTCATCCCGGTAACGGACTTCACAGTCGCTTCCACGGGATACACCATCTGCTACACCAATTTTGCCAACTACACCGGTCCAAAAGGTGTGATTGCTATCGTATGGTCGGATGTAGAGGGTTTAGATAAGAATACCAACAGCTATATTGACGAGCTGAAAGTGGAGACTATTGCACAATGTCTGCCGCCTACCAATATAGTCGCCGATGCCGGAATGGATTCGGTAACCGTTACTTGGGATAAGTCGAATGCCACATCATGGGAATTCCTCTTGGCGGAAGGACAGATTTCCGAGACTCAGCGCAACCAGACATTTGCAGAAATTGCCCGGTTGAGTCAGGTGGTGGTCGCTGACACCTTGATATGGACAGACCCGTTGACGAACCCGACCTTTGGTTTCGGCAATCTGAAACTCACCACCTCTTATAATATATACACGCGCACGCTATGCGAAGGGGAAGAACCTACTTGGTGGGTACAGGCGGCTTTCACTACGCCTTGTCCGGAAGCATACCCGTTCCCGTACAAAGAGGATTTCAACCAATATCCTTCCTCCGCCAAGGCTGTCAACTGCTGGCAGTTTGGTGAATACGGTACCGGAACGGGCTATCCGATGACGTATCTTCCGACTTCGGGAGCTCGGGATGGTACTATGCTGGAACTTTGGTCCTCTACCACCCACCGCAACGTAGTAATCATGCCGGCTGTAGAAGGTAACCTCTCGGATATGTTGCTTAAGTTTGATGTTCGTCCGTTTAGTGCTTCCGGCACCGCCTATCTGTGGATTGGCTCAATGGGCGACATCAACGATTGGACCACTTTCGTTCCAATCGATTCTATCAAGGTTGTGGGCGGTAACGAGTTCTACAAAGCACGTTATGACCTCTCACAATATACGCTGGCGTATAATAACATTGCTTTCTCTTCCGGTTTGGGTGAGACGGTGACTGCCAGTGATATATTGATTGATAATGTAGAGTTGGTTTCCAACAACTGTATCGAGGCTTGGAATATCACCGCCGATGCAGAGGCTAACTCTCTGGATATCTCTTGGGATGGTAAAAACCAGAACGACCAATGGCAGATAACCGTGCTCAATAAATATGCCGCACTCACGGATTCCAATACCATTGCTCCGTACAATGCAGAGGACGTTTTGGTAGAGGATAGTATTTTTACAGGTAAGAAGTTCTATCTGGACGGTCTCAAATCCATAACGAAATACTATGTATATATCCGTTCGCTTTGCGGCGACAGTATCTGGGCAGTAGATAGCCTCAGGACCGGATGTGTCAAACTCGACCCGACCAAGCCGAACAAGGAGACCTTTGAGGATTATCCAAGTGGTACATCGTACAATGTATCCCAGCAGGCTCCGTGTTGGACCGTAGGTAATGGAAATCCGTCTGCATCGACGACTTACATCCCCTATATCTACAAGACTACAAGTTCCTATGCCGCTTCGGGAACTAACTGTTATCGTCTCTACCCGACAGCAACATATAGCCCGACTTGGGTGGCTTCGCCGGAAATCGACATTGAGAATATGAAAGATCTGGCGGTTACATTCTCGTTCTATGGAAGTACCTCGTATTATATCCTGCCGGGTGTAATGACTGATCCTGAGGATTTGAGTACTTTCGTAGTTTTGGATTCGATTAAGGGTGCTGGTAAGATTCAGACGATTACCATGGACTTGAGCGACTATGCAGATTCTATTCCTGCGACAGCCAAGTACTTCGCATGGCGTACGGCTTACAACGCTGGCCCGACCATCTATCTCGATGACATATCCATCGTTAAGATTACCTGCCCGATTACCAAACCGAGCTATTTCAACCTCAAGTCCGAATCAGTTGATATCAACAGCGGTCTGCGTGCGAATAACCCGTGGGAGGTAATGCTCCTCAATAAAGAGGTATTGGTGGACAGCCTCGCAAGCGAGACCTACAACCTCCCGGATTCCATTATCGTTTACCGCGATACCGTTGCTTCCGGACGGACTACCTCTATTGAGGGACTGACCGAGCAGACACAGTACTACGGATATACACGTTCGCTTTGCGAGGAAGGTAACTCCGGTTGGGTGGCTTTTGAATTCCTTACGCCTTGTAAACCGCTTAAGCCGGAGGCGATGGGAGTTATCACCTTCTCCAAGAAAGACGGATATGTATCCGGTAGCAGTGCAACGCGTTATCTGCCGTGCTGGACGACAGGAAATATGTCGGGTAATGCATCCGCTACTTCAACCTATATCCCGTATGTATATACCTCAAGTACCTACCTGCATAATGGCGATAGCGTATTACGTCTCTATTCGTACGTGCCTACTTCCTCCACATCAACGGCTTATAATGGAGCTTATGCTATCATGCCGGAGCTGGATGTACAGGATATCACGAAATATCAGGTGAACTTCTATGCGCGTGCTTCTACGACCGCTACGTACGGCACCGACCTAATTGTGGGTGTCGTTACCGATCCGTCGGATCTGAATACCTTCACGGTAGTAGATACCCTGACCACCAGTCACACCGCTTACGAGCCGTTCTCGGTATCGCTGGAGAACTACGAAGGGGACTACCTGGGCAATAAGGGTAAATACATTATGTTCCTCTCGTTATGTACGAATGTTACCTATAATGATATCTGTGTAGCTTCTGTCTCTGTAACGGCTATTCCGTCTTGTCGTCCGGTGAAAGAGTTCACCGTGGATAGCATTGCTGGGGATGCAGCTGTCATCAGCTGGAAGGGCTACACCGAGAAATACCGTCTCTTGGTAGCGAAGGAAGCAGTAGCGGATGCCGATAAACCTACTTATAACAAATGGGTAGTGGATAGTGTTCTTACCGTTTCTGATTCCGTTCTGATTGAGAATCTGGATCCGGCTCAGCAGTTCTATGTATATGCGCAGGGCATCTGCGGAGAAGGTGACAGCACCGACATCTCGATGGCTTACGCTTTCTTTACAACGCTCTGCCCTGAGAATGGTTTTGCTGTTCCGTACAAGCAAGACTTCGAAAAATATGCAACCAATGCGAAAGTGGTTGATTGCTGGCAGTTCGAGGATTATGCAACGACTACCAAGACTTATCCGCAGGTAATGAACCCGACATCTGGTGCAGTAAGCGGCAAACAACTCGAGTTGTGGTCTTCTTCTACTAGCCACCGATGTGTAGCTATCATGCCGAAGATTCAGGGTAATCTGGCAGACTACATGTTGAGTTTCGATGCTCGTTCGTATGGTGGATCGACAAAGTCGGTTCTCTATATCGGTACAATGAATGATGTGCTTGACTCTGCTGCCGGTTTTGCTCCGTTCGATACGCTCTATATGGACGGCGGTAATGAGTTCTACCATAAGGATCTCATTCTGGCTGATTATGCAGAGAAGTTGATCCATAGCCGCATTGCTTTCTCGTCTGGTTTGGCGGATGAGTTGGAGATGAGCAGCGATATGTATCTGGATAATGTGAAGATTGGCATGCCTCCTTCATGTTTCGCTCCGACGCTCGGAGCGGGTAACTCGTCTATGACATCTGCTACAATTCTCATTACACCTGCTAAGGAGTGGAATAATAAGTGGCAATTGGCAGTAATCCCGGATTCAATCTTCGCCGCAGCTGCATTTGACCTTGATGCATACTTGGATACTATCGCTTCGGCTATCGTAACCGCGGATACGGTTGAGTACGAAATTACCGGCCTGGAGCCTGCTACGGTTTACCAGATTTACGGTAGAACTGTATGTGGAGGCGAAGACGGCAATAGCGATTGGACTAACTTCCCGACTAAGGTTCGCACGAAGTACTACTTCAAGGATAGTTACTTCTTCGGCTTCGAGAAATCGGAAGGATGGGATTTCTGCCAGAACTCCACATCTGCTACCTATTACCTCCATCCGGCATTGAGAGTTGGTTATGAAGGCGGTACCGCTACTACATCCTACACCACCTATTATCCTTATTGTATGGAGAGTACATCTTCGGCTATTTATAGCTACGGACCCAAACCGGCGAATAATAGCGCTGATGGTGATTGGACGGAAGGCAAAGGTGTACTCCGTTGGAATGCTACTGCTTCCAATTATGGCGGTTACATTATCTTCCCGTCTGTAGTAGAAGCGCACGACCGCTCCTTCGAGTTCAAACTCCGTTCCGGCTATCTGTCCTTCAGTACGATGAAACCGAGTACTACCGCTAATGTTATTCTGGAGGTGGGTACGGTTGAGAAGAACAAAGGATACGAGACCTACGAAGTGATTGCTACTATCCGGATGCCGAAACTGAATACAAGTGATGTGGCTTCTGCGGCAAACGACTACCTCTTCCGTAGTTATACTATAGACCTCGATTCTGCTACCGTAGCTGACAAACAACTGGTATTCCGTACTCCGAAACAGGAAGCCTCAATGTATCCTTACATTGATAATGTATCGCTCGGAGAGGCGAAGGGATTCGGTCTGGTATCCATCAACAAGGTATTGGCTGAATCGACTCAGGCTACCGTAATCCTCGATAAAATCGGTGGACCATGGAACTTGTATATCATCTCTGGAAAGGACACAGTCGCGAAGTATCTGAATACTACCGAGACAGAGATTCTTGTTTCCGGCCTGACACCACAGACTGCATACACCGCTATTCTCACTGCAGCAAATGCACCGGAGGGTACCAACTATGTGACCTCTGCGGAGAAAGCCTTCAAGACATACTGCCTGCCGATGGAGCCGAATGCAAAAGGTGAGTTCTTCTGGAACTTCAACGATCCTTCTGACTGGGAGCCTTCGGATATGATTTGTGCTAATTATGGAACAACGAATGTCCATGATACAGCATTCCATAAACCGGGCTGCTTCACAATGGGATGGAATTACACATCGACTCCGTCCTCCACTACGGTGAACTATAGTTGGATGATTATCCGCAAGGGTGTCAACTATGCAAGTACTACAGCAACAGGTTCTAACTATAGTGCAACATATGCTCATTATGAGTATGGTCGCAACGACAGTCCTGCCCTGAAGATCTATACATCATCCTCATACAATACCAAGCCGTATTTCGTGCTACCGGAGCTCAACTGTAGCTTCGATACGATGATGATTGAGTTCTATGGTCGTTGCTTCGCCAACTACGATGAGACTCATGGTACGCCAAGCAACCAAAATAAGATTGTCTCTACGTCTTATCTGGGTGCAAGTTACAGCAAGTCTATTGTTGTTGGTACACTCACCGACCCGAACGACTTCAGCACGTTGGAGGTAATTGATACCTTGTCCTATACGAATACAAGTCTGCCGAGTACCACCCTGGTAACCTCAGATCCGAACGGACTCCGCTACTGGGAGAAGATGCAGTTGCCGTTGGCAAGCGCGAAGGGAAAATATATTGTTCTCTTCCAGCCTGCATATGGACTATTCTTCCTTGATGACCTCAGCATCAAACCGGTTGGAGACAACCTCTTCGCTCCGGGACACGCCGCTACAGGTGAAATCACAAAGACCACGGCTGAGTTCAGCTGGGAGGTAAAACACCCGGCCATCCAGTCTGTAGTCGTTGTCCTGAACCAGGAGGGAACGGAAGAAGTACTACGCGATACCGTGCCCGGTACACAAACCACCTATACTGCTACCGGACTGAATCCGAACACCGGATACCAGTGGTATCTGTACCAGACCAACGGAACGGTCAATACTGCCTTCACTCCCGCGCTTGAATTCTACACCTCTTGTGTAGCAATTACACCGGATTACAAGTCGGGCTTTGAGTTGGAAGACGGTTGGCGTATCCTGCCGGCACAGACCTCTGCTACCTATAAGCAGACCATGTGCTGGACCTACGAGAACGCAGGTACATCCGCTGTGGGTACGAATATCTATAACTATGTGGATGCTACCTCTATGTACAGCCACTCCGGTAGCTATGCGCTCCGACTCTATGCAACCGGCACAACTTACCAGACCTATGCGGCCATGCCGGAGATAGAGGATGTAGCGGCTTATGATACGTTGCAGATTAACTTCTGGATGCGTCCGGGTTACCTGACTACCTCTACTGGTAAGGTTTCGACACAGTACACCGTAGGCTCTACTCCTTCAACGGCTGAGTACTACTATGCAAAATCTGTCATAGTGGGTACGATGACGGATCCGAGTGACCCGACTACTTTCGTGCCTATTGATACGGTGAACTATATCGGTACCTTCTCTACTTCTGACTATGGTACTCCTGCTAACGATTATCTCTATCAGAAGAAGAAAGTAGTCCTTGTCGGAGCAACCGGTAAATACGTAGCATTCATGACCACTCTCTACGCGAAGGGTGAGACACGGAAATCGACTTCCGACTATGTATGGATTGACGACGTGTCATTCTCGCCCATCCAGCGTTGCGACGCTCCGACTGAGATGAATGTAAGCGAGATAACGGCTTCCGGCGCAACCCTCAGCTGGACTGCTCCGGAGGGCGCAGAGAAGTACGTGCTCCAAGTATCCACGGATCAGTACTTCCTGGAAGATACCGCATTTGTATTTAATGATACGGTGGATGTTACTTCTGTCAAGTTAGAATCGCTAACAAGTTATACGAACTATATTTGGCGCGTAATGACCATCTGCGGTGAGGACCTCGGCGAAAGCGAGTTCAGCCAGAACGCTACCTTCTCTACCGCTCGTACCCCGTACTTCGGTGAGAACTTCAGCAACGCTACGCTCGATGCCGACTGGAGTTTTGCTACCAACCCGGCGGTACTCGTCATCGACAGCACGGATGTAGAACTGACGGGAGCGAACAACACCTCGTACGGCTGGCACCGTGTAACGACCAACTATGGTATTACAGGCGCGCACTATGCAACCCAGTTCTACTCCAACTCTACGGTATCCTCCACCACGTATGACTACTATTGGATGATTACCCCGCAGATCTATCTGAGCGACACCGCTACGGCGCACCTCACCATGGATATTGCGTTGACCGGTTCCTCCATTTCTACGCCGAACGACAACGTAGTGACTGAGTCCAACATGGCGGATGACTTCCTCTTCATGATCGTTATCTCCGAAGATGGAGGTAAGACTTGGAAGAAAGAGAATATCGTAGCGATGTGGAACAACACCCTGCCTGCTGGCAACCAACTCCGCGACCTGCCGCATAATGCCGGCAACCTCCGCGTCAATCTGGCTAAATATGCCGGCAAGGGTATCCGCGTTGCCTTCTACCGTGAGGCTTCTACATACCTATCGGCTACTTGTGCTCTCCATATTGGTAATGTACGTGTTTCGTACTATGCGAATGTGGACGACCAAGCTCAGGCTTGCCAATATCAGGATATCAACCAGAATGGTTTCTATCTTGACGGAGATAAAGCACAGGCTGGTGAGCAAACCCTCACACGGCGCTTCTATGCACCCGAAGAGGAGGCTATGAACGGCGTTCAGGATACCATCTTCACCTTGAAAGTGAATGTGCTGGAGGCTCCTGAGACTATCCTCTCCGATACCATCTGCGAGGGCACTACCTATACCGATGTCAACTTCACCGGTAAGGACCGCGCGGGCGTTTATCGCCGCAAGCTGCAGTCCGTAGAGTCCTGCGATAGTATCATTACCCTCCACCTCTTTGTCACCCCGCGTGCATACGCAGAGGACAGCCTCGCTACGCTCTGCCCGGGTCAGTCCATCACATGGAATGGCAAAGACTATAACCGCGCCGGGCTCTATCGTGATACGACGATCTCCGCAGCCGGTTGTGATAGCGTCATGACTCTCGTCCTAAGCTACTACACCGATGAGGATACGATCTATGTAAGCAACGAAATTAAGGAGGATGAACTTCCGTACACCTACGAAGATCCTCTCCATCCGTATCTCCCGGGTGCAGCACCTATCAGCTATCCGATTGGAACAGCACCGGGTACGTATCAGGATACCGTTTACGTAATGGGTAACAACTGTGCGGCCGTTCTCGTTCATACGCTCGAGATCGTAGAGACGCAAGGATTTGAGTCTATCGATGCGATAAGCGGCGAAGGAACGCACAAGGTTATCTACCGCGACCGTCTCTACATTATCAGCAATGGTAAGTGGTACAACGCGGAAGGTAAGAAGGTGAAAGATCCTCGTAAATAAGTTCTGATTCATCAGAATATCCGACAAAAGGGGCTACCGTTATGGTAGTCCTTTTTGTATTGGTTTTATTTTATAAGATAGTGGTTATTTTCTTTCTTGGGGTAAGCAATTTAATGAAAAATGTGCCCAAAAGAACAAAAAATAGCGAAAAAAGGCGCAAAAATTTGCATAAATGAGATTTTTTTTGTACCTTTGCCGCCCGAATGTGTTATTATATAATAGGTAGTTAGTGAAAAGGTATATTCTTATAGTATTCGCGGCGCTATGTTGTATAGGCGTAAACGCTCATACGAGGCTCACCCCGGAGACCCGTCATTTCGTCTCCGTGCATGGCGATCTGGGCTACTCCGCGCTACTGCATAATATATCCGGACGCAAGCCTTCTGCCGGTATGAATACCAATATCGGTTTGGATTATCGGATCTTTCATAATAATTTCCTTTTCTCTTGCGGAGTGGAGGCGATGTATCAGCTCAGTTCCAATAAGATGGATGATCTCGATGTGTCGATCCTCATGATGGATACTGAGGGGGATCCCTTTAACATGCACGTGCTGATGGATAAGTCGCGTGACTTGAGCCATATGGTCAATGTCAATATCCCTCTCCTGATCGGTGGCGAATGGAATAGATTCTATTTCATGGTAGGTCCTAAGTTCTCCATCAATCTCTATGGCGCTACATCCTCGCGGGCTCAATATACCACCTACGGCGAGTACGAGTCCTACTACGATGATTTCTACGATATGCCGAACCACCAGTTCGAGTCCGGTAGAACCGTTAGTAGCGGAACCCTGCCGCTGAAATGGAATTTCAATATCCTGGCGCATGTGGAGATAGGCTGTCGGCTGGGACATTTTACTACCCATAAGGTCTATCGCCGTAATCCCGAAAAGACGCGCATGTATCTGGCGGCATATATGGATTTCGGTGTGCTTAACCTGCGTACGGGTAAGGACGGTGCGCCGGTTTTCGAGTACAAAGAGACCGATAAGGGCGTACAGTTCTACGTACAGCCGCTCATGCTCAGTAATCTCTCGGCGGGAGCTGTCTTCCGTAACCTGAACGTGGGTATCAAATATACGATTGCTTTTGAAATACCGCAACGCGGTAAGTCCTATATTTACGATTATGACCGTGTAGAGCATCATTATCGCATACGCGGCGGTAACCAAACGATTAAATAACAAGCTCATGAAACGAATTATCTATATCCTTCTCCTGGCAATGGGAATGGCAACCGTAGCTCCTATGGTGTCCATCGTAGAGAATACTGCATCGGCTGTGTATGCAGCAGATGCTCGTGCTAAAGCGCAAGCGCAACGTGAGAAAGAGCGTGCGAAACGCCAAAAAGAGCGCGAGAAAGCGAAAGCAAAAGCTGCGAAGGAGCGTGAGAAAGCGGCAGCACAGAAGAAGAAAGAGCAGGCTAAGGCGGCTGCGCAGAAGAAGAAGGATCGCGATAGGGCCAAAGCACAACAAGCAAAAGCCAAATCCAACACGAAAGCGCAAGCCAACGCCAAGACCAAAGCCTCTTCCAAACCCCAACTCACCGCGGCGGAGGAAAAAGCTGCATACATGGCGCAAGTGGCTGCTATCGATAAAGCCAATGCCAAAGCCCAAGCCTATAACGAGCGCGACATCGCTCATCGTCTCGGGTTCTGGGGATTGGTCGGCTATAGCAACCTCTTTACTTCCGGGATCCGTTATGAAGAGGCTGTCGGCTTGGGATTCAAGAATAAAGACAAGGGCTTCGTAGGTGGCGGACTCGGTATCGGTTACCAGTTGCGATACAAGCAGTTCCTCTTTACCACCGGTCTGGAGTTCACTTCCTATAATTCCATCATGGGTTTGAGTAATACGCCGGAGGGGCATGTCATGCGTACTTTTGGTATGAATCCGTACCCCAATACGATGAAATATACCTATGATTTCTCGTCTGTTAATGATCAGATTGTAAGCGGCTTTGCGCAGATTCCTTTGCTCTTCGGTATGGAGCTCAAGAAAGTGCCCCTTTTCTGGCAAGCCGGTGTGAAAGTAGGTATGGGCGTGATGGGTATCTCGAAGCTCAAAGGCAACATGACCACCACCATCAAGGATGAGGAACTCATCGTGGATTTGGAGAAGATGTATAGCCATGCTCTTGTGACGGACGAGAAACTCAGCCGTCCTTCTTCGTCCGTGAAGTTCGGCATCAATGTAGCGGCGAGTGCAGAGATTGGTATGTACTTGGATCCTTGGATTAAATCGTCTGCGAAAGTACGCGTGTCCCTCTTTGCGGACTATGGCTTCCTCAATGCCCTCAGTTACAAGGCTCCAGCTGGCGCACAGGACCTCCCGATGCAGTTAGCCGTACCGGGCGAGTCTCCTCTGGATTTCAAGATCAATTCGGCGCTTCAGACCACCTCTGCTGCCGATGCCAAGGTCAATCCGTTCCTCGTAGGAGCAAAGATCGCCGTATGGTTCGATCTGCCGCGTAAGAACAAACAATTACGTGAGTACCCGAAGGCACCGACGCCGCGTATGGGTGTCTATATGTATGATGAGAATAGCGCATTGGCACTTGGCGGTGTGGCGGTGGAGATTACCAATACCGAGACCGGAAAGACTATGCAGAAGAATACCAACCGACAAGGCATCCTGCAAGGACGTTTCGCACCGGGTACCTATCGTATCTCGGCTACCAAGAACGGCTATTATCCTTCGGATACGATTCTCAAGACTGTCGAGGTATTCGATTTCGATACCCTTCGTCTGCCTTTGGAGCGCATCCCTGCTCCGATCATCTATACGTTATGTATGAATATCTACGATGCGGAGACGAAAACGCCTATCGAGGCTACGGTACGCTTGACTGCGCAGCAGGATACGGTGGCGCTTTATACCGCGCAGTCTTCGGATGACGGATTTATCGAGACGCCGCTTACCGAAGGTACTTATATCGCGCACCTCACCGGACAAGGCTATATGCCGAAGGATGATACACTCCATTTCGTACGCGATACGTTCGACCTCTATATGCAGCATATCAAGGAAGGTATAAAGGTGAAGATCGAGAACCTCTTCTTTGCTACCAACAAGACCTATATCCTCCCGCAGTCCGAGCAGGCTATGTCAGACCTGGCGAATTTCCTGACGGAGAACCAGGGCGTGACCATCCATATCACGGGTCATACCGATGCGGTAGGTACGGATGAGGCGAACCAGATCCTTTCTGAAGGTCGTGCAAACGCGGTTAAAGCAGACCTCGTCAAACGCGGTATTGCTGCAGAGCGCATCACAACCGAGGGTAAGGGTGAGAAAGAGCCGGTGGCTAATAATGATACCGAAGAAGGCCGTGCACTTAACCGTCGCGTAGAGTTCACGATCACCGGTACCGCCGGAGAAGATATAGAACAAGTTTTCTAAACTTGTAATTGTAAATTGTAGATTGTAAATTGTAGATTATGAAGAGACTGCTCTTCTTACATATAACGCTGCTGTTCTGCACTCTCGCATGGGCGCAGGCTTCGGGTATTCCTTATTCGTGCAGCTTCGAGGAGGATGAGGACTTGTCTGCATGGACCTTTAACTACAAGACCTCTACGGCGATGGATCAGTGGATGATAGGTTCGGTAACCCATAGCGAGGGACAACGCAGTTTGTATATCTCATCTGATGGAAAGAATCCGGTTTACGGCAATCATCCGAACGTGGTGGCGGCATATTTCCGGTATAAGTTCCCTACATCTACCGGCAGACAGACCTATGACCTCAGTTTTGATTGGAGGGGTATCGGAAATACCAATAACTCCTGTCTCTACGTGTTGGCGCTTCCGGAGCAAGTTTTGTTTAACGCTGCGAATAATAATCCTTTGTATCTGGATAGGATTGTATCTTCGACAAGCGGCATTATTTCGCAGAATAATGTGGTTAATACTACTGCCTGCTTACAACTGGGAGACGCCGCTGCTCCTACTCGTTTCCTTAGCGGAGGAGAGCAGTGGACGAATGTCTCGGCGACATATGGTATTCAAGTCAGCAGTACCAACTCCCAACAGGTGTTTGCTATCGTCTTTGTATGGGTGAATGCCAATACAGACGAGACAGTCAAAGAGTCCGGTATCTGTATTGATAATATCCAGATTGGAGATGCTACCTTGAAAAAACCGGTTAACGTGCAGGTAGAGTCTATCTGTGAGGATTCGGTTATGTTGGTTAGTTGGGAGAGTGGTCTGGCGGAGTTTGAGGTGCAATACCGCATGGTAGGTTCCTCTACATGGCGTAGGGCTGACGGTTTGACGGATGGCGTGGACGGGTTCACCCGTACCAATGGTATCTATTGCTCCTATCGTTTGCAACGAATTCGGGAGGGTAGTTACGACATACGTGTGTGTGGTAAGTCGGGGAATATCACTACCATCTATACCTATCGCAACCAGTATCTTGTCTATTGTCCGGAGAATCACTGCGTAGCCTTCTTGGATCTGGATGGACCTAACGTCTTGTGTACGTACGGCTATCACCCCAACTCAACTACTCATCCCGGCGAAGATCCCTATGCCCATGTTGGAAGGATTGATTTCGGTTCCGATTCGGAAGAGAGTCGTCATACCATCCATACCGACCCTACAGAGACGGATCCGCGTACGGATGATGAATTGCTTACCGTTCCGCCGGGAGCTTTGGCTTCCGTGAGATTGGGCAACTGGAAACAGACCGGAGAGGCGGAGGCAATTACGTATTCCTTCACAGTGGATGCGCAGAACCAAGGTATCCTGATTGTCAAATATGCTACCGTAGTAGAGTATTCCGGTCATGATCGTATCGGTGAACCTTTCTTCCGGCTGGAGGTCTTGGATGAACACGGAGAACTCATCAGCGAGTCTTGCGGACATGCCGATTATGCGTATTCGGACGCGGTGGAAAAAGGAGACCTGAGCGGATGGCATATCTCTAAATCCAATGAGCACATCGCATGGAAAGAGTGGACCACCGTGGGTGTGAACCTCATGCCTTATGCGGGCCAGGATGTCAAGGTACGCTTCACTACCTCCGACTGTTATCAGACAGCTCACTATGGCTACGCTTACTTTACGGTTGATTGTGCCTCGGCAAACCTGGAGACGGATAACTGCGGTAATGACTCAAAGATAGAGTGTTATGCGCCGGAAGGATTCGCGTATGCGTGGTACAAAGGCAGCCCCGATGATCCGGGAAACGAACCTTTCTGGTTTGAAAGAGAGTTGTCAACCGACCCGGGACGGCAGGAATATACATGCCGCGTGAGCTTCGTCGATGACCCGGAATGCTATTTCGATGTCAGCACAATTTCCGCTCCACGTTTTCCGGTGCCGTCCTATACATGGGAACCTGTCTTCGAGGAATGCTCCAGTAAGATACGCTTCCGTAATACCTCACACGTCATGAATAAATATGACGGTACCGAGACGCATACCCAGGAACCGACCAACGATTGTCACTGGTTTTTCCGTACCCTATCGAACAACTCCGTTACAGAATCCTATAACTGGAACCCTGTTTATAAATGTCCGGACCAGGGGGACTCTATAGAAGTGACATACATTACGTATATCGGCGTAGATAACGCTTGTGATAGTTCCCGTATTGATACGATTGTCATGCCCAATATCATCCCCGGCAGTACGCAGTTTGAGATGAGTACCTGTCCGGAAAGTCCGGTGTATTTCGGAGGTGAATGGTTTAATAAAGATACGGTCTTTGTGGGCACGTATCCTAATTTTGCCGGTTGTGACTCTACTTCCACGCTGATTCTTAAGGTATGGCCGGAGATAAAAGACACCTATCGCCATGACTCCATCTGCTCTGACGGGTCGGTCAAAATCAACGGTGTGGTCTACAACCGGCCGATGGATAATGAGTTGATTATGCTCAAGTCGGTCCATGGCTGTGACAGTGCCATGTATTTCTCGCTAACCGTCAACGAGCGCCTTAAAGCGCAGGTGGACCAGCTGCCGTACGCTTGTGCCGATGAGGAGGAATTCTATATCCTATTTGATATTGAAGCGGGTAAGTACGATAGCCTTGTTATTACCTTCTCTACGCCGCAGTTACGCGACACGGTGATCTACGATCCGGATGTGAATGCGATTGCTATTCCTTATCCGGCGAATATCACACCGGGTACCTATACCGCCAAACTGGTGTTCCATCAATTCTGCTGCGGTACCCATACCGAGGTGAGGACCATTGATGTACGCTATCCGAGCTCCATCGTGGAGCAGAAATGGAATGACGTGCTGACCCTTCTTGCGCCGAAATACAACGGTGGATATGAGTTTAATGCCTTCCAATGGTATAAGAATAATGTGCCTATTGAGGGTGCTACGCATTCCTACCTCTATCAGAATCTTGATTTCGACGCCGATTATTATGTGGTGGTAACCCGCAAGGATGGCGTCAGCATCGCTACCTGTCCGATTCGTCCGGTTTATCATCCGCAGCAATCGGAGTATCCGACCATACTGAAAGTAGGCCAGCGTATGCCGATGTATATGGATCAATCGGCTACCATCTGGTATTATACGATATCCGGACAACTCTACGGCTCCTTTACATTGCCGAAGGGATATGCTACCCTTACAGCGCCGGATACAAGAGGTGTATATATCCTCAAGGCCGTTAATGCTCAGGGCGAAACTAAAACTCAGAAAATAATAGTAGAATAAAAATACAACCCACTATGAATACAAAACGATGGTATCAAATAGCCCTTTGGGCATTGATGATTGTGGGGACACCTATGTCGGTATCCGCAGTAAAGCAATACTCGTGTGACTTCGAGTCCGCCGATGCGCGTCAGCGATGGGTGTTGAACCCCACCGCAAACCAGACGCAATATAACAATCTGGCGAACAAATGGTATCTCGGCGAACAGGGAGATAATGACATGAGCGGACATTATGGGCTCTATATATCCGATGATAAAGGCGCCTCTGCCCATTATACCAACCAAGGATGTTGGGTGGTAGCCTATGATACCATCGCGCTGGACCACCTTGCTACCAATGATGACTATACCCTCTCGTTCGACTATTGCGGTATGGGTAATCTGGAGAACGGTTTTGACGGCTTGTATCTGCTATGGGTGCCGATGGTTAATACCAAGGGGGACTCCGTCAAAGTCATGTCTATAGCTACTTCGGATGGGACTATCCCTACGGCGTATATCAATTATGTGATTCCGCTCCAGCCGAAGGCCAATATGGATTACCTCAACGGTGCGCAGACTTGGAAACAAGCTATGGTCACCATCCCTAATTCCTCATGCGACGGTACGCCTCACTATCTGGCTTTTGTTTGGGCGAATACCAGTTCCGCAGCGGTTCAACCCGGAGGTATGATAGATAATATTGAGATCACAGATGCGCGCACGTGCGAGATTCCTACCGGGCTGAATGTTGCTTATCAGGGCTCCACTACTACCCTCTCATGGTCGGGAACAGCCTCGAAATATGAGGTCAGCGTCTATTCCTATGAGAAGGACCAATGGTTCGGACCGAAGATCGTCACCGGCACTACCACTACTTTCTCGGCTCTCCCCGAGGGGCAGGCGGATTTCATCGTTCGGGCGCAATGTGCCGAAGATCTCTACAGCCTCAAAGCATCCTTCTCCGATTTCGTCTATTACCCCGATGAGAAATGTATTCCGTTCTTATCCCTCAGCAATGAAAACTGCTACATAGCGACAACCAAGGTACAGGGAGCCAACTGGATGAACTCCATGCAATGGACCAAACAATATGTCAATGACGGCAAGCAGAGCGTTGATTGCCGCCATGCCAAATATTTCCGCAAGAACGAATATGATATCCGCACCTCAATGGGTGCTGAGGGACCGGGCTTGAAAACGGTGCCCGACGGAGAATTGGCCTCTGTGCGTTTGGGTAACTGGAATAACGGAAACGAGGCGGAGCGCATAGAATATAAATTCCATGTGGATTCAAGAACCTCGGCCGTACTGATGCTCAAATATGCTGTTATTCTGGAGAAACCGAATCCTTCTTGTACTCCAAACCCCGGATTCTTGCTCCGCGTACTGGATAAGAATAAGAAACTCATCTCCGATTGCGCATCTGCGGATTTTGATTATCATGCAGCGGAGGCTTCCGGAGATCCCACATGGCATAAATCAACGCCGGAACTCAATCCCACTAACAGAAATGAAGTGATGTGGAAGGATTGGACACCGGTAGGTATCAACCTCTCGGCGTATGACGGCGAGGACCTGACGGTGCAATTGACCACCTATGATTGCGGCGCGGGCGGGCACTACGGCTATTCCTATTTCACGCTCCATTGTTCCGACGGTAAGTTCAAAGACATGAAATGCGGCGAGATCAATCCTTCTTTTGTCGCTCCGGACGGATTCAGATACAGCTGGGCATATAAATCCAGCGAGCAATACCGCGACCCCCTTACAGGTATCATGCCTGCGGAATATGTGTTGGGGCATGACCAGACCTTCGAGGCGGGTATGCATGATGACAGTATCTATGTAGTGGATTGTATGTTCTTGCAGGATAGTGCTTGTTTCTTCTCGCTTTACGCTTCTACGCTGGCGACCAACCCGATTGCTGTGATGGAAGAGCCGGTGGTTATCAAGAACTGTAGCGAGAACAAATATACCCTTCAGTTGGACGGTTCCAAGTCCTGGGTACAAGAGATTGACCACGTGAAGGGCGATACGCTGGAAAGCCAGATTTACAAGATTGACCGTTATGAGTGGACTGTTACAGGACCGAAGAATTTCTGGTCGGATGAGGTGTCTCCTACCTTTACTTTGCCTTCATCCGGAGGTGACTATACGATTACTTTCCGTACCATATGCGGCTCTTGCGACTCGGTACTGACTTATCAACTCCATCTGGATAGCCTCGGTGCTACGCGTGATACGATGCAGGTTGTCCTCTGTGATGACGTGCGCAAGGGAGAAGGTTATGTATGGTCGGAGAAACCCGATACGGTGTATTTCAATTATGGCTTGGACTCCGTTATCCTCTATAGTGAGACCACGTCTTGCGATAGTATTATCTATCTGCATTTGACCGAACCGGTACGCGTATTGGAGGTGGATACGATGGTTCTGCCGGAGCAACTGCCGTTCGATTTCCACGGTCGTCAGTACTATGAGACGACGATTGATACCGTGCCGATGTCGAGTACGAACTGTGATACTACTTATATCCTCCATTTCGAGGTATATGAGTCGCTTATCGCTTCTCTGAAAGACTCGAACTTCATCTTCTGTGAGGGCGATTCGATATTACCATTAGTATATGAAATAGCGCGCGGGCGTAGTCTCCGCTATTCGTATGCGTTTGACCAACCCGGTATGCCGTATCTCGATCCGGAGGATAGTGTCCAGAAGAAAGGCACGATAGCGGCTCTGCCTATTGCGATTGATCCGGCTCCAAAGCCCAATATCTATACCGGACATGTGCTGCTGGAGGATTCCTTCCCGAAATTCAACGTCAAGCTGCCCTTCAAGCTGACTGTACAGTATGACTCCGCAGTCATTACCCAGCGTTGGAATGATGTCCTCGCCATCCGTAATGCCGAGTATAACGGCGGTTACCATTTTGATGCCGTACAATGGTATCTGAATGGTGCGCCGATTGAGGGAGCTACATCCTTCAATTATTATGCCGGTGAAAATCAGTCATTAAAGATGGGAGCTGTTTATAGTGCCCTCCTGACGAGAAATGACGGTGTGGCATTGATGACTTGTGGCTATATACCGGCACCTGTTCCCGAGGCAAAGCAACCGATGCCATCCCTCGTGCCGCTGAACGCACCGCTGCAGATAAAAGGTAAAGGTACCGCAGTCTGGTATGACATGCTCGGACGCTCGCAGCAGTCGCAATCTTACGATGATTCGTCGATCACCACTCCGGCTTCCGCAGGATATTACATCCTCGTCCTGCATCCCGAATCGGCTACTACATCCCGCCATCCGATGATGGTGCGATAACCGATTCTTCTCTCCTCTAAAAGCCGGACAACTTGCCCGGCTTTTTTGTGCGTGTGGGTCTGAAAAAAAAGACACAAGCTTGGATTGACTTGAGCAAAAAAAGACACAAGCTGAATGTGGAAACCACAAATACTACTGATGCGTTAACATTTATAATCGCATGGATATTGTACTATAAAATGCTGAAAACCAGAAAAAGTAACTAATTTCAGCAATTTATTGCAAAAATATTTGCTCAAACGAAATGTTTTTTGTACCTTTGCAGCGATTTTCAAATATCCGTTGTTGAAAAAGTAAAACTTGTAAGGGTATGACAGAACCAATGTTTGGGCGCGATGAAGAGTGCCGATTGATCGAAAAGTACTTGAGTAGTAACCATTCTGAGTTTGTGGCTGTTTATGGTCGCAGGCGTGTTGGCAAGACATTTTTGTTGAGACAGGCCTTGAATGATTCACTATGTTTCAGTTTTACCGGTATGGCGAATGTGAAGAATTCGGAACAACTGCTGAATTTTAACATTACGCTGCGTCGGTATTATCTGGAAGCCAAAGCGAGTGCCAATTGGTTAGAAGCATTTGACCAGCTCCAAGATTATGTAGAGAGTTGCACTCAAGAGCAGAAGGTTATCTTTATTGATGAGTTGCCTTGGTTGGATACTCCGAAGTCGAATTTCATGCCCGCTTTTGAGCATTTCTGGAATGGATGGGCATCGGGGCGTTCGGACATCAAGTTGTTTGTCTGCGGAAGTGCGACTTCTTGGATGTTGGATAACATCATCAACAATCATGGAGGTTTGCACAACCGCGTGACGCACGAGATGTATCTGGAGCCGTTCTCATTAGGGCAGTGCAAGCAGTATTTTGAGGCGTACCATTTCGGCTATTCGGATAGAGAATTAGCAGAGTTCTACATGATTTTCGGAGGTGTTCCGTATTATATGTCGCTCATGGAAAAGACGCTGAGCGTGTCGCAAAACGTGGATAGGCTGATTTTTAGCCCTAAAGGCGAACTGCGAAACGAGAAGGAGAATCTCTTCCGATCTCTCTTCCGCCATTCGGACGATTATGTGACCATCTTGGATGCAATCTCCGAGAAACGGAAAGGTCTCACGCGTGCAGAAATACTGGAAGTAACCAAGTTGGACAATAATGCCTTGTTTACCAAACGTCTGGAGGAATTGGAAAAATGCAGTTTCATCCGCCATTATGAGGACTACTCCAAACGTCAGCGTAATACGCTTTATCAGTTAGTGGATCCGCTGACTCACTTCTGGAGTAATGTCGTGGAGCAGAACAAACACCGTGACGAACAGTTCTGGAGTCATTCTCAGAATAGCCCGTTATTCAACAACTGGGCGGGATTGGCTTTTGAGATGTTGTGCTTAAACCATGTTCCGCAGATAAAGCAAGCGCTTGGAATCTCAGGAATACAAACTGACATCTATTCATGGCGAACTCCTCTGGGCGTCATGCCGGGCGCACAAATCGATTTGGTAATTGACCGTGCGGACAGGTGTGTGAACATATGCGAAATGAAGTTCAGCCGTGCGGAATATGAGATAGACAATGCAGAACGCGAGAAGATTGAAAATCGCATTCTTCAGTTTCAAAACCATGCAGAACCACGCAAGTCCATTCGATTAACGATGGTCACCAGCTATGGTGTAAAACGAAATACACATAGCAGCATCGTACAGAACGAAATCACATTAGTGGATTTAATGCGATAAGCTATCACCGAAATTTAACAGATACTCTACAAATTCTTGATCTCAAAGATTGAGAATATGTGTTTTTATGACACTATTTGTTGTAAAGAAGCAAAAAAGAACAGCGATAAACCAAATCTTAACCATCCGGCTACAGCCCATTGGGTTGGGCTATGGTCACAAAAACATCGCGCCCAAGCGCGCGAAATGAAAAACAAAATATTATAACACTAACAAATAGAAATAACATAAACACACAATACACAAAATACGATTTATAAGTTAATCGAGCACTTGCGTTCTTTTGTATGTGGGATAAATTGACGGAAATAGGCGACAAATCGTCATAATGCCCGATTTATCAATAGAAAATTTGCATATATAAAATAAATTTTATACCTTTGCACCCGTTTTGTAAAACAAAGTTGTCAATTAGCCCCATGAAAGAGGATTACATACTTTAAAAAGTGTGTTTTTTCTGTCGCCACACTCATCTTCTCGCCCGCGTATGGGCACGGCTAAAGAGAAAAGAGGCATAAAAAGAACAGGCAGAAAAAGAAATAGCATAAAAGCACAATAAAAACCAAGCAATGCCAGGTAAGAAAGACATAGTAAAAAACGGACAAGAACAAGTGTCGGTCAATACTGATGCCCTGTTCAGTAAGGTGAGTGCCATCATAGAGGAGGGACGCAAGTATGTATCTACAGCTATTAACTTGGCCGAGGTATATTCAAAGTTCCAAATTGGGATGTATATAGTTGAAGACGAGCAGGCAGGGAATAAGCGTGCCGGTTACGGGAAACAGGTTTTGCTCAATTTGTCAGAACGCTTGACGGAGAAATATGGAGATGGTTGGTCGTTGCCACAATTAAAACTAATCCGGCAATTTTACACGGTGTATTCAAAAAAGCTAAACGCTGTTTATCCAATACGAGATAAGCAGGATTCGAAAGAATTAGTGGTAGATACAGAAAGGCTAAACACTGTTTATCAAATTCAAAATTTGCCAAAGTCAATTGACCCGTCATCTATGCCTCGCTTTACGCTTTCATGGTCGCACTATATTGTTTTGATGCGAATTAAGAACGAGGAGGAACGTCAATTCTATGAGATAGAGAGTGCCAAACAGCAATGGAGTTACCGTCAATTATTATGACAGATTTGTGAAGCAAGATTTTGAGAAGCCGACGATAGGCATATTGCTTTGCAAGAGCAAAAAAGACTCATTGGTGGAACTAACACTTCCCAAAGATGCGAATATATATGCTTCTGAATACGCTCTTTATTTACCGGACAAAAAAGAGTTACAGCAAAAACTCAGAGAGTGGATAGAAGAATTTGAAAATCAATAAACAAAATAGAATAACATAAAAACACATAATACAATGAAAAACTTTTACTTAATCGAATGGCTACAAACAGATAGCCATGAATAACAAAGAGTACGTGGTATGCGGCGCTACGCGGCTATGATCACATTGCTGCTCACCTTAGCGTGCGGACAGGCGTGGGGATGAAATCTGCGACAGTGTTGCAGAAATTTAAAAATATTAAACAATGGATCAACAAAGTATTATAACATATAAGTCAACGTTTGACAGCATCATGCATGAGATAACGGCAGATGACGGATCGACGATGGAGGTTTGGTACGCGCGTGAGTTGCAGAGCGTCTGTGGGTACGCACGCTGGGAGAATTTTGCAGTAGCAATCAATCGTGCTAAAGAATCGTGTAAGTCGCAGAAAATCAGCATTGAAAACCATTTTCGTGACGTCACGAAAATGGTGTCTTTAGGAAGCGGATCGGAGCGTGAAATAGACGACGTTCTTCTTACGCGCTATGCTTGTTATCTCATTGCGCAGAACGGTGATCCGAAGAAGGAAGAGATAGCATTTGCGCAGAGTTATTTTGCCGTGCAGACGCGTAAGGCGGAGTTGATTGCAGAGCGATTGATGCTCCAACAGCGGTTAGAGAAACGGGAGGAATTGCGTGCTTCTGAGAAACGCTTATCGCAAAATATCTATGAGCGTGGAGTGGACGATAAAGGTTTTGGCCGTATTCGTTCGAAAGGTGATGCAGCCTTATTTGGTGGTGTAACGACGGAGCAGATGAAGAAACGTTTAGGAGTTAAGAGTGGGGCATTAGCAGACCATCTGCCTCAAGTGACGATTGCAGCAAAGAATCTTGCTACGGAGATGACAAATTATAATGTAGAGGCCAAAGATTTGCACGGAGAGCCATCAATAACTCAGGAACATGTGCTGAATAATCGAAGCGTTCGGCAGATTCTTGGACAGCGAGGTATCAAACCAGAATTGTTGCCGCCCGCTGAAGATATAAAGAAAGTGGAGCGCCGTGTAGCGAAAGAAGAAAAAGCATTGGGTGAGTCACAGAAATTACCGAAAAAGAAATGAGTTGATTACAAATTATAAGCAACTGAACCGTACGCAAAAATCGTACGGTTGAAATAACATAAAAACAAAAATAGAATAACATAAAAACACTTAAATACAATGAAAAACTTTTTACAAATTTCTAAATTGTTCCACGACGAGGTAATGTCGAGGTCAAGTCGAGGGCAAGTCGAGGGCAATACCTGTGTGGAACATTTTTCACACAAAGCGCTCATGCTACTAACCGTATTCGTGATGAGTATCGGACAGGCGTGAGGAATGTAGAAGTTTAGTATTTAGTGTTTTTAGAGAACCTTAACGAATGATACAATAAAAACGAAATCAAAGAGAAATGAACAAATCAACCAAAATAGAAAATAAAGTCATACACATAGATGAGGATTACACATTATGGCTGGCGGAATTGAAAAGCCGTTACCGTAATGCTCAGTTAAAAGCCGCGGTGAAAGTCAACTCGGAGAAATTGGCGTTCAACTGGATGCTTGGTGCTGAATTAGTGGTGAAGAAGGCAGAAGAGCGTTGGGGAACCGGCATAGTTGAGCAATTGAGCAAGGATTTGCAAAACGAATTTCCGAGCACAGATGGATTTACGGCTCGTAACTTGTGGATGATGAAGCAATGGTATTTGTTCTATTCTAATCCTGAGCACGAGCAAAAACTGAAACAGGCTGCTTCAGTCTTTGAACAGTATGCGCAAAATCACACATTTGCGCTGAATCAGATAACCAACTATGCAATGCCGGAGCAAGAACTGAAACAGGCTGTTTCACTATTTCCAAATTTGTTTGCATTCATTGGGTGGAGCCATCATATTGCCATCATCCAGAAATGCAAAAATATTGATGAGGCATTGTTTTATGTGCAAAAAACCATAGAGAATAATTGGAGCCGCGAGGGCTTGAAACGAGCAATAAGCGCTGATATATATCATAAACAAACTATTGTACCGAACAATTTTTCGGCTACATTGGTTAAGCCGCAAGCCGGTTTACTGCAAGAGATAGTGAAAGCCAACTATGATTTTAGTTGGGCGGAAGTGGAGCATGCTTCGTACAATGAGTTGGAACTGGAAGAGGCTTTGTCCAAAAATATAACGCAGATGTTATTAGAAATGGGAAACGGGTTTGCATTTATCGGAAGGCAGAAAGAATTGGTTGTTTCCGGTAAATCGCGCAAAATAGATCTATTGTTTTATCACATCCGGGCACATTGCTATGTAGTGGTGGAACTAAAGGCACGACCGTTTGAACCGGAGTTTGTTAGTAAATTGAATTTCTATGTCAGTGCGGTAAACAATCTCATGCGCCAAGCAGAAGACAATCCTACGGTCGGGTTGCTCATCTGTAGTGATATGGATGAAACGGAAGTACGTTGGTCGTTTGAAGGGTTGCAGTCCCCATTAGGAGTAGCAACATACAGCGGAATCAAGGTGACAGAATTATTGCCGACATCTGAGCAAATCAAACAGCGTATAAAAAATCTCAAAGCGCAAAAACGTAACAAATAGAATAACATAAAAACACTTAAATACAATGAAAAACTTTTTACAAGTTAATCGAGCCCTTGCGGCGGAGAAAAACATTTACTTAAACTTAAATCAATTACCGTCTAAGAACGACGGAGGTCAGAGCTGCGACGGGAACCGACAGTCAAGGGTAATGTCGCAGTCGGGTTGTAGTGCCGTAGATGTTCCGATGACGTCATATGGAGCACCCGATGAGCATCCGATGAGCACCCGATCAGCATCCGATGGAACAAGGTGGAACTCTCGTGTATGGAAGTATGTTGCCATGATTTTTGCCGTACTCGTGATGAGTGTGGCTAATATCGGTATGGCGTGGGCGTGGAATAAGGTGTACTTCATCGGAGATCCGACAGGCAACTGGACGAGTAATAAAACCAGTCATGTTATCTCTAATAATGCCGACGAAGGATCGGCCTACTTCTACTTTGCAAAAAACAACTGTTTCGCCGTATATATCACATACTATAACGAGCAAGCGGGACCTGCAGATGATAAATCAGAAATGAATGTAGCGGCAAGCGGAGCTCAAAAGTTCTATATATGGGAAGATGGTGAAAATAATCACGCTGCCAAATATGTAGGAAACAGCGGTATCGTAGAAGTGCATGCTAAACAAAAGGATAATGGCGATGACCAACCTTGGGTTTGGTTGACTAGACCAACTGTTTACATTAATCATAAGTGGAATAATACTGGTTCGGCTTCAACCGTAGCCATGACTGATAATAATGATGGAACTTATACATATACCGGATACTATAGCAGTTCTTCAGCTACTATCATGGCCGGTCCGGCGAATGCTAGTTCTCATAGCAATATATTTAAGGAATTTGGTTCTTCCAATTATACTAAGGTTGGTTCACCTACGGACAAAGATAAGTGTATATTTGAATGGAATCCATCCGGGTATAGGAGTACGACAAGTTATAGCTCGAATAGAGGAACACTGACCGTTACCAGACTTTATTCTATCACCTATAATGGAAACGGTAAAACAGGTGGTGATGTGCCTTCTGGTGCAACCGATGTGAAGTGGGATGCCACAACGACAGTAGCGGGTAATACCGGTTCGTTGGTAAGGACCGGATATGCTTTTATTGGTTGGAATACAGCTGCGGACGGAACAGGTAAATTTTATCTTCCGGGAAGTACCTTTACTCCAACAGCCACATCTCATACTTTATATGCACAATGGTTACAACTTCATGAGCCTGGAGTCTATGAATCGTCTGGAGGTTACAACAAATCGTTGAAAACTTATAGTGGCCGTGAATATGAAATTTATCGATATGCAATAAATAGTAGTACGGTATCCATTTTTGCCGGCGAATCTAAAACGACCTCAAGCGAGGATAAGCATTGTGTAGCTCAATTTGCAACAGATGCATCGAGCAATGCAAAGTTCGGCGGATGGATTATGCACAATGGAGGTATTTCTAACAACACATCTTATGCAAGTAATACTAATGCCGAATTTTCTGCGGTATCTAGTTCAATAGGAATAAAAGGTTGGGGAGGTCAAGGTTATTTTATCTATGTATCAGGTTATGATCAGTTTGATTTATGGGCGCAGGATAAAAACACATCAAACAATATAGTTAAGGTATATAGGAATGGAGTAGATGTAACAACAGGAACTGCTAGTAGTTTAACGGTTCGAAATTATACATTAGACCCTAATTCATCATATCTCATTCAAGTGGAATGTTTAGGGGATAAAGATGGTAATGGTACATGGTTGGGTGGTTTCTCTCTCCGTCTTCCGCCTTCTTCATGCACCGCTCCGACGGGATTGTCGGCAGGTAGTACATCTGCAAAGGGAACGACGTTTACTGTAACGGACGGAGCGAATACGAATAATTATGAAATCGTCTGCAAGACAACAAGCGGAACACCTGCTGCCGATGCAACACCTACATACACCTCGACAAGTAAAACAAAGGCTGTTACGGATCTTGTAGCAGGTACAAAATACTATGCTTGGGTTCGCTCTAAATGTAGCGCAAGTAATAAGAGTGATTGGGTGTCTGGCGGCAATTTTACTACTTCGAAGGTTACTATGACGCCGACGCTGACGAATGTAACGCATACCAGTGGTGCGACTTCCAGTATCGGTGGTAGTGACTATACTGCTGTTTTTACTGCAAACACGGGTTATTCGATGCCGAATCCGACAGTAACGATTGGAGGAAATGCTGCTACTTCTGGAACACATTATACGTGGTCGGTTGATGGCAGTGTGGGAACAATTACCATTCCGGCTAATAAGATTAACGGAAATATCGCTATTACCCTTAACTCTGTTCCTTCTGCTCCTTCGAGTGCAACAATTAGTGGCGCTTATCATTATTTCCCGGGAGAAAACATCTCCTTGACGTGTACTCCGAGCGGCAATAACGGTCCGACGACCTATCAATGGTACAAAGGCGGAAAGGCTGACGGCAATAGAATAGACGGTGCAACGAGTGCAACCTATACAAAGAATAGTTGCGCTTTTGAGGATGCGGGTTCGTACTATTGTAAGGTGACATGCAATGCCACGTCTATCTGGGCTGTAACAAATAGTCACGAGAATTATGATGTAAAGATTCTGAGATTGTATGTCAATGGCTCAAAGAGTGGCGATCCTTATGGAAATGTAGATTTCGAGAAGGTAGATGGAACGACTGCGACGGCCTCTATCGCCCTTGGTTCAGGTTGGACATATGGATTTAATATCGCCGATGGTTGTGGGCATTATTACGGTAATGCGGGAACGATGACGGAAAACAATTGCGGACCTTGGGTAACCAATGTCAATGGTACAGATTGCGGTTTGACAACCACGAATGCCGCTACCTATATCTTTACTATCAACTACTCGAATCTTTCGATGATAACTACCTCAGTCACTTTCCCGGCGGCTAACCAAGCATCGGGTAAAGTGATATACTTCGATAATAATGTGCTTAAATGGACAGGAAACAGTATATACTACCGTATAGGTCACTCCTCGCATAGCCAAGCAGATCAACTCTCCTTGGTTCCGGGTACTGCGAACCTCTACAAAATGACGACGAGGGAGTATAATGGCTTCTCTGCTTGGCAGATTGGTAATGCCGAAGGTGGTAATGGGTCCGACAAATCGATATACAATACTAGAAACAGCCCTGCTATTACTGCCTCTATCGCTTATGAAGGCGGAGCTGTGACTGCTGCTGTGACGGTGACGCCGGGTGCTGATCACTCAAAGGGTGGAGATGCTCAGAATAATAACTGTGAGTTCTACAGCAAGACCATTACGAATGGCATGAAGACGGACCGTGTGACGATAAGCGATTATTCGAATGGTACGATTACAGTCAATTATACGAATACGTCGAATGTAGCATCTACGTTGACCAGCGGTTATGCCGACCTGGCACACACGGTTAAGTTAACTTCTATCACTGCTGTGGCAAACACAGGTTATGACGCGGGCGCGATCACTATTAACGGAAGCGCGTATAGCGGCGCAAACTATGTAGTCACGGGCGCAACAACTATCGCTGCTTCCTTCACGCCGCAGACCTATTCGATTACTTATAAGGATCAAGGTGATGTGGCTTTCTCGGGAAGTCACGCAGCAGGTCATCCAACGACACATACATATGGCACTGCAACTACGCTGAAGACGGCAAGTAAGACAGGTTATACCTTTGGTGGATGGTACGGCAATTCGGGATGTACAGGAGCGCCTATGACTTCTATCGGAGCAACATCCATAACGGCTGGCATCATCTTGTACGCTAAATGGACTCCTGCGGCAACTCTCTATACCGTAACCTTCAATAGCAACGGCGGAAGTACGACACCTGATGCTATTGAACAGGCGTCGGAGGACGCAAGTATCACTATGCCGGCTGCGCCGAGTTATAGCGGATACACCTTCCAAGGCTGGGTAATCGGCGGCACGACCTACGCTGCCGGAGCAAGCTACACCCCGACCGCCAACATCACCGCTTATGCGTCATGGAAAGCCGACTGCGCCGGCGGTGGTGGCGGTGGTAGTGGCGCAACCCTCTTTAGCCAGAACTTCAGTAGCGCAACAGAGGTGGCATACGAAGATCGCGCAAGTTCCAAATTAAGCATTACAACTTCATCCGGCAATAATATTGTAGGAAATACAGCAGCTTCGCAATTCACTACTATTACAGCTGATAAGAAAGGTTCAACAGGTATAGCCATCAACTCTGCAAGCGGAGGTAACTCGCAGAGCGCAAGCGGAATATTCCAAGCCTATTATAATAACACAGGCGGTTATTGGTCTATTTGCAAGACATCGGACTTTGCCGCAACCGCTCCTACCGCCATTAAAGTCAGTATGAAAGTGTGGGCAAGAGTGGGAAGTTCATCTTCAGCAGTAATGGCTAATTTTGCCGTGGGCGATGGTTTCTCGGACGGATTGACCAATGCTAGTCCAGGCACAAGTAGTGTACATTCCGGCTTTAGTATTACCAACGAGTCCTCTATGAAATTTGCAGCATACAATGTGTATAATACAAAGATTTATAGTTCGACATTAACTCAGTCGTCATGGATGACACTCACATGGGTTATCAATAATACAGGAAGTGCGCTGACCTATGACGATCCCAAATCAAGTGAGACAACGGTAAACAACGATTGTTATGATTTATGGATGGGGACAACTCTTGTAGCGCATAATATTGCAGCTACAACAGCCGCTAAAGACTTGCAGAACTTATATATAGGAAGTCCGTCAGGTAAGAATCATGAAATAAGATTAGATGATATTTCTGTGGTGGATCTCAGCCCTGCTGGTAGCGGTTGCTACTATGTGACTTACAACGGAAACGGAGCAGAGGCGGGTAGTATCAGTGATGCGACAGCGTATGCGGCGGGTACCAGTGTAACCGTTTCGGACAACACAGGCGCTTCCGCCTTTACGAAGAGCGGTTACCATGTAGGCAGTTGGAACACAGCTGCCAACGGTAGCGGTACCACGTATGCATTAGGGGCAACCTTCAATATCTCTGCTGACGAAACCCTCTATGCGCAATGGGTAGCGGATGCATGTTCGGCACCGGCGGCACCGACGATCAGCGGTACGTCCGTCCGTACGGTAGGGCAGACGATTACCTTAAATGCCGCATGTGCGACAGGCGCGGACGCGAGCACGACGTACACGTGGTATAAAGGAGTAGATTGGGCAACGGCTTTTGCCGCTTTACCTGTCCAAGAAGCACTGACAGCAGAAGAAGGCGGACGTATCTTCGACAAGGCTTCTTGCGTAGCCGGCGATGCAGGCACGTACTGGTGCGAGGCAAGTAACGGCGATGACTGCGAGGCACATAACGCAACCGGCTTTGCGGTAACCGTCAATGCAGCGGTAGAAGAGCATATCTATTACTATAAGGACGCCAACCATTATTCGGAAGGTACTTATAGTAATCCGGAGGGTAATGAAGCTGTCAAGAAAGACAATCAGTCGCTGAGCTCGCCGTGGATGATCTGCAACGGATGTAAAGCCGGCGTAGATAGCGTAGTAGCTCATGGCGCTACGTATGACGGTAAGGGCAATCACATGAATGCCTATATCAAGTTACCTACCGGTGGTGATGCTACGACAAAGAATATCAAGTTTGCTTTGACGGCAGGTTACACGGGTACGCTGACGATGAAGATAGGTGGCTATGAAAACAATCCGACAGTAACATTGCAACCATTAGTTGCCGGTGTATTAGGAGATGCAATCGCTTATACGGGAACAGTTAGCGGTGTGGCTACAACGGAGAATAACTTCGGCGAGATCACATGGAATCTCACAACGGCGGGCGGTACATACGTATTAACCGTAACGTCCAAGACGGGTTATATCTCGCAGATAGACATGACGACCACCGCTACTGCGGCTTCGTTCAGCGTGACCTATGACGGCAACGGCAAAACAGGCGGTACTGTACCGTCTACAGCGAATTATGACGCAGGTACAACCGTGACAGTTGCGGCTAATACAGGCGATGGCAAGCTTGTCAAGGAGAACTACACGGGTGCGGGCTGGAACACCGCCAATAACGGAACGGGTACTAATTACGTCCCAGGCAGCGGAACGTTCACCATCAACGCCAACACGACGCTGTATGCCCACTGGACACAGCTGATCACTCTGGCTCCGGGTACACGGGGAACAGGAACGAACAACGCGGCGGTGAGCTGGAACGGCTCTGTACTGCGCGGGTTTGCTGCACACACCGCATCGGGTTATGCCCTCCAAGGTTATTACACCGAGCCTTCCGGCGGCACGAAGGTGCTGAACGCGGACGGTTCGTTCGCAGCAACGAATATAGACGGCTTTGTGACCTCCGGCAAATGGAGCAACACGGGCGCCGCCCCGACTCTCTATGCGCAATGGAGCGGAAGCGCTATCGTGACGAATACGCTTGGCGTGGGTAGTTCCAGCAAGTGGAAATCCACTATTTCCACTACCGCCCCGTTACAGATTACGGATCTGAGTGCTTTAGCAGCCGTAGGTGGACTTACAATTGAAGATGCTAACGGAACTTCGGCTGATGGTAGAGCATTAACTTGTAAAGTAGGAGCATCCGGCGCAACAAGTAAGACGGATGACAAGTATTTGCAGTTATCGTTCTCAATTGCGGCTGGATATAAACTGCGTGTTACCGGTCTGGACGTAACGGTTCGTTCGGTAAGTAAGGCAGGTAAGTATCACCTTGAATTGGTGGGTACAACCGGTAGTTTGATTCCGGATGATGAACAAGTGGCATCCGGTGCTGTTAATACCATCTTTGATGATGCCTATAATGTGGAGTTGACGGGAGATGTTACTCTCAAACTCTGGGCGTATGGTGCTGATTCTGATAACAAAATGTCAAACTACCGCCTTGGTTCGCCTATCGCTATCTACGGTGCAGTAGAGGAGAGTTGTACGCCTCCGACTTTCAGCGGTTTGGACTATAGCGCTACGGAATATACTCAAGGAGCTACGGCTTCGGCTATCTCGGTAACCGGTGCAGAGAATGCGGATAGTTATCAATGGTATTACAACACCGTGAATGATCGTTCGGATGCAACCAAGACAGTAGAGGCCGGTGCAACCAGTGCCAGCTTTACGCCGAGCACGACTGCCGCCTTCGGTACACGCTATTACTGGTGCGAGTTGACGAATACTACTTGTACAACCGTCAAGACACCTACCGTAGCTGTCACAGTAAGTGCTTCGGCATCTAATCCGACTGTAACGTGGAGCGATGTGAAACTCAATGGAGCAGCTACAACGGTTAATTATGGTGGTGGCAAGTATGAGTTGCGCGCTACTGTAAACGAAACCGGCTGGAGTGGTACCTTGGAATCGTCGATGGTTACTGCGCCTGCGGGAATCTATATTCATAATATCGGAACCGGAACGGAAGATAGCCAGCAATATATCGAGTTCCAGTTTGACGTAACGACTGCTTTTGACCGTGAGGCAAATGAGACAATCGGTTTCCACTTGTCCTTGCCGGCAATCAGCGGTACCCCTAACTGGAATGCGTTGACTTCGGATAAGCAGGTGTCCTATACTGCCTGCGACGGAGGAGAAGGTGAAGGCGGTATGATTTATCTTCCGCTTACAGAGACACAAACAACTGCAGCAAGCGGAATGAAGTATTATTGGGAGACAGCCGGTTCCGGACGACTTGCGTCCCAATACGGAGGAAGTGCAATGGGTTCAACGCTTGCGGCAGAACCATACCACACAGCTGATCATGATTTCCCCCGCTATGCCGCATCAACAGGCGATAAATGGATGTTCCAAACCTACGTAGGCGGTGTGAACAAGGTACGCGTTGTATTCCGTGCCGGAGGTGCCCTCAAGAGCAGCAATCTGACTATCTCGAAGTTCTGCTACGATACCGAGTATTTCAGCAGCCAGGGCGACCGTCAGGTATCTATAGGTGAGGTCAGCCCGAGCAAGGCAAGCTTTGCTTCCGGCGAAGACGGATACATGGAGTTCACCGTGCCGGAGATGGCTGCAAATAGTTATGCATATTTCCAGACGGGAAGTTCGAATATCAAGATATATGGTATCGTGCTCTACTCCGAAAGCAGCGGTAGCGGTGGTACCATAGAGACTGATCCTACTTGGACTGGCGGATTGAATAAAGATGGTTCTTCGGTAGTTGAAAGGGCTCAGGGCGCTGCGAACTTCACTTATACCATCTCCACGACGACGAATACCTTAGGAGGTATTACCTATAGCAGTAGCAATCCGTCGGTAGCAGAGGTAAATGCAAAGACCGGTGAGGTACGTATCACGGCAACGGGCGAGAGCACGCAGACCGCAGTAATCACGGCTACGTTGGCTCGTTCGGGTTGTTATCAACCGGCTACACGAACCTATACCGTCCGCGTGACCGGAAACGCATGTACCGACCCGATCGGAACGATAGCAGCCGAGGATCTGGGCTGTAGCGGCACGCGATTGACCTTCAGCGGCTATGCAGATGGCGCAAATATCAAATGGTATCGCAACGGTACTGAGATACCAAGTGCAACGAGTGCCGTATATACGACTACAGATGCAGGTAGCTACTATGCGGTAGCTCATTTGAACTGCGATCGTCAATCGAACACCATCGTGGTTACCGCTGCGGAGGTGGATGCCGACCGCGTAGTAGAGAAATGGTATATCAAGAATGGTCGTCTGACGCCGGATATCAAACTCTGGACGCTGGATGAGGGTTCACATCTCGTGAGCGTAGCATGGAGTCCGTCCAACGCAACCGGTCTGGATCAAGAAGGCGATATCTATGAGTCGGAGTCGGACGGCGCCGTTTATCTGACCGGTAGAGCACCGGACAGCAATGATACCGGCGAGGATAAATCCTACACGCTGACGCTGACGATCAATAACGGTTGTACCGGTTCGACGACATTGAGCGATGCATCCAAGCAGATCACGATCATTCACCAGAAGAATACCGACAAGCACGTGCTGGCATTCGTGGTGGGTAATACGGAAATGAAAGATAAAAAATATGTAGCAATAGGTAAAGGTTTTACGGAGTCTATCCCGGCATCGCAAACAACCAATGTAAGCCTCTACAACGAAATCGCAAAGAACTTCGACGTTCAAGCGACCAATATCTACTCAACGGATGATGAACAGAAGATCAAAGAGTACTACTCGCAATTCGATATCATCTGTATCACCGACTATCCGAATACCAAAACGAAAGGTTCGCATAGTGTAAGTTTCTCGGACGCAATCGGCGTCATGGTAGATATCCGTCCGGTATTGACAATGGAGGCATGGGTAAGCGGCTTGAGCAACTGGAATAAGAAAGGCATCAGCGGTGACCCGAAGAGCCCGACTACCCGTCAGTACACGATGTTGCTGCAATGTAAGGACCACGAGATCTTCACCGGAACGACGCTGACGAAGGTAGGCGAAGGAGAGGACGCCATGTACCGCGTGACGATGGTGGACAAGAACAAGGAAGAGTATAAGACCTTGGATGCCAACTACGGCGACGGCGAGCATAAAGCCAATGAGGGTTACCAATACGGCAAGAAACCGGCTCTGCAAGGCTTTACGTTCAGCCAGGCGATGTTAGACGCCGATCTGCTGCCGTTAGGATTGATTGACGACGGAGCTGGCAATGACCTGCAGGTAGGTCTGGAGCGTCAGCGTGAGATGAGCGCACGTATGATGGTACTCGGTATCAATAGTACCGCTATGGAGCGTTTGACGGCAGATGGCGAGCGCGTGGTTATCAATGCCCTCAACTACCTCATGAAGAAGAATGCAGAGGACATCGCCGACTGCTCGACTTCGTTCGTTGGTGGTGCAGACGGTGACGAGACCAACTGGATGAATGCCGACAACTGGACCGGTAACACCGTTCCGGATAAGACCCAGAAAGTTCGTATCCTTGCTCCGTGCGTTGTTCCGGAAGGCGAGAAAGTGCACGTAGCAGGTGTGCTGATTGCGCCGAATGATGGAGGTACGTACAATGGTGGTTCTACTCCGACAACCGGTAGCCTGACTATCGCAGCCGGCGGTGCGCTGGTAGTCGATGGGAAGATACAGGCAGTTACTGCCCCGGCTTACAACCGTCCTCGCGCCACCAGTGCCGGTGATCTGGCAGTACTGGCAGATGCCGACGCTCAAGGTGCACTAATCTTCGATAACTCCGAAGGTGAGACCCAGGCTACGGTACAGATGTATAGCCCGTCGTACTGGGAAATCATGGAAGGAACCAACAAGAAGAAATCATACTGGTCGTATGTGGCAATTCCTATTCAGGATGCATATGTCGGAGAATTCTTCTATGGCGCAGTAACTTATCTCTACGATGAGACAAGCGGCTGGATTAGAAAGAAAATAGGGTCTCATTTCTACGCATTTGACGGTATAGGTTTGTCGCTGCCGGAAGGTCATACAGAGACGTTCTATGGATCTCTGGCTCCTACGGGAGAAAAAGATGTCACCTTGACTGTATCCGCTTGTGGTGGGGAGAACCTTATCGGTAACTCCTGGACGGCGCCGATTCAGATTGCGAACTTTGAGACGACGGATTTCGGGACAGCGACCCCAACAGTAATGATTTATAGCACCGGTCGTGATGGAACGCAGGATGATGTGAGAGAGAATGCTGTTTATGTGACGGCAACGGCAGAGAACGATGGAACAGTCAGCGCCGGACAGTGGTTGACTATTCCGATTGGAGTGCCGAGTTTGGACGGCTATGATGGATTGAAAGTGATTCCGGCTATGCAAGCCTTCCAAGTGAACGCTACTTCCGAGACGACGTTACATCTTGATTATGACAAGTTGGTACGCGACGTAAATGTTGTCTCCGATAACCTGACGGAAAAACAACATGCTCCGGCTCGCCGTTTCGCGGGTGCAAAGAAGAGTCTGATGTCCACGATGCGTGTGCGCGTCAGTGGTATGAAGACCCGCACCGATGTATGGCTGCTTGAGGATGACCGTTTCAGCGATGAGTTTGATAATGGATGGGAGGCAAAGTATGTAGAATGCGATGACCGCTCCGCTCAACTCTATGCGCAAAGTGAAATAGGTAACATGTCCTTCTTGGCAAAACCTGATATTGAGGGTACGGTACTTGGTTTCGCGCCGAGCAAAGATGGAAATCAATATCTGTTCACATTCCATTACGTAGGCGACGAAGAGTATTACCTCAATGACCTGAAATTGACGAGCTCAACGCTGATAAGCGACGAGAGCAGTTATCTGTTCACGTACGAAGCCGGCGATACGAACCGCTTCTATATCAGCCGTCAGCCGCTGGGTGGACCTGCTATCACTACGGGTGTGGATGAAGTTCGTGAGGAAGCGAAACCGCGTAAGTTTATTTATAATGATAAAATGTATATATTGTTTAACGGCCGCGTCTTTGACGCAACAGGCAAGGCAGTTAAGTAATGTTGAACGAGTTAACGAATGAACGAATTAATGAGTGAAAGAATTAAAGAGGAAAGAATTATGAAAAACGTTATGAAAACTGCATTGCGTAATACAAAATTAGTGATGATCCTGGCTTTCCTGCCGGCGCTGCTCAGCGCCGCGCAGGCACAAGCCGTGGATTATAAGAACAACTATCAGCCGTCAGGAATCAGCATTCATCCGTCTGCCGCGAGCGGGCAGGTGGCAACTCCGGCGGCTACGTTCCATTCAACGAGCGCTTATTCCGGTCAATGGGAAGAGCAGGGGAGTATGACTCCGATGCTCAATAGCGACGGAACGGTGAATGACGAGGCTTATGGAGTAGGTCAAAATGAGCCCTCCGGACATCATGGGCATATCCGTAAAATTAACAACCCCGGGGACGACGTGGAGAATCCCCTCGGCGACGGATGGTTGCCGCTGATGCTGCTCCTATGCGCGTACGCGATATATAAGGTGTCGCGTTCGCGTTCTTAGCCACAAGGGCACGATTATTACGGCAAATGGATCGCAAGAAAACTAAAGTATAAAAAGTGCAGGTTTGAATGATAATCTGCATTTTTTATTTGCATAATAGTAGTGATGCGTTAATTTTAGAACAAAAACATAGATAAACCCTTTTGAAGGCTTTTGCGCTTTGCGCTTTGTGTCCTTAGCCGCTAAAACCCACTTGTGAGTAAACTCCCAGATGGCTTTTACCATCCAAGGCCACACTCTAATGAGTAAAAGCCTTCAAAAGCGATAAACAGAAATAAAACATTGATGATTGATAATTGATAATTGGCACTAATACAAGCGTTAAGGAGTTATATGTCCAATTTTAATGGGACAGAAATGAAAATAACTTGCGAATAACACACAAAAATAACTCAAAAATGCAATTATTGAAATATAATTATTGAAATTGAATAATTTAATTTGCATAATTCAAAATAAAGTAGTACCTTTGCAGCGGATTTCATAAGAAAGGAGAGTATTATGAGTACGATAGTTTTTCAACCACAAGACAAATCACAGATGGCATTTTTAACTGATTTTGCCAAGCGAGTGAGTGTGCCTTACGTTATCGTTCCTTTGAATGTGGAGACTCTGCTTAATCGAGAAGAGAAAGAGGCGCAAAATCGTGCCAAGTCGTTTGTTCAGTTGCAAGAAAATTTCTCCGAATGTGATTTGACGGATGATGAAATTCGTCAAGAATGCGAGACTGTACGTCAGCAGATATATGAGCAAAGCTATGCCTGCAAATAAGATACGCGTCATTGTAGATACAAACATCTGGATCAGTTCTCTTATTGGACGTCAATTACTTTCTTTAAGAGAGCTATTGAGTTATCCGCAGATTGAGTTGGTGATTACAGAGCGTCTGATGCAAGAGGTGCTATTAGTGGCACAGCGTCCTAAATTTGCAAAGTATTTCCGGCCGGAGGATGTTGAGATGCTACGAGACTGGATGGAGAAAAATATGGTTAATGTACCGTTAGGTGATATTCCTGCTCGGTGTAGAGACCCCAAGGATGATTATTTGTTAGAATTAGCTATACAATCGAAAGCTATATACCTTGTGTCCGGCGATAGTGATTTGTTAGAAATGGAGACTATCGGAGATTGCCGAATAATGACGGTCAAGCAGTTTGAACAAGAGATTTTCGAAGGGTTATAGACTCTCCACCATGGGAGAAGAACATTAAAAGTGCAGGTTTGAATGATAATCTGCATTTTTTATTTGCATAAGTCAAAATAAAGTAGTATCTTTGTGGCGGAAATGGAAAGAGTACTAGGGTCCTAGGATACTAGAAAAATAAAAGACAATGAGAAGATCGTATATCATATTTTTTGTACTCGCGGGGATGGTACTCGCGGGATGCGGAGGAAAGACGGGATTCAAACCCAACGGAGACGTCCGTAATGCGAACGAGATGCGTATGAGATACTCTCAAGAAATGATCAACTCACGCATGAGTTCATGGTACAACAAAGATTCAGAGGTGGGTTTTCCGAATGCGAACAGCACAAACGGTATTGTTCAGCCGGAGACGGAGGCGAGTTGGGACTATGTGCCCGGCGTAGTAGCCAAGGGAATCCTGGATGTATGGAGTCTGTACCAGGACTCCGCCTGGGCAGATGCGTGGTATGAAGGATTGGCGGAATGGGTGGAAAAGTTGGAAGGAGAGAAAAACTGGGCTAAAGGCGGTATTCTCGATGATCTGAACTGCGCGAAGGTGTATATCGGTTTGTACGAAGGCGCCAAGCCGGGCGGTAAGTTCGAGAACGCAGAGCGCGCAGCGTTCTATATGGAACAGATGCGGCTGGCGGCAAAAGGATTGGAAGAACACAAGAATCGATACTCGATTCAGTTGAGAGATGAGAGTTTAGAGTTTAGAGACGCGGCGGTGAACGGCGGATGGATGCACAAGGCGACAAACGATCCGAGTAAGAGTTATTGGGGGCAGATGTGGTGCGACGGCGTGTATATGGGTCCGGCGCTGCTGGCGCAACTGTTAGTAACCGGAGCCTGCGAGGGAACGACGCTCGGCTGGAACGACGTGTATGACCAGTTTGAGTCTTCCTGGCCGTACCTCTGGGACGAAGAGAAACAGTTGCCGTACCATGTGCTCTTCACGGATGTCAAGACAAATAAGAACGGCAAGGCGATATACGAAGCGGGGCACCTGTATCCGTGCAGGCCTACCCCCGACAATGTTCTACGGACGGCCACCGGCAGTCCGATCGAGCAGAGCTCTTCACCCGTAAAAGGAGGGGAGGATGATTTCCTTCCAGTTTATCACTCTGAGGAGTACTGGGGTCGTGCGGCGGGATGGTATATACTGGCGTTGGTGGATGTGCTGGAAGCCTATTTGAACGGGTTAGTGGTTAGTGGTGAGTGGTTAGAGGGAGATCCACTGCCTTCGGCACAACATTTCGACGAGTTGCGGGAGATGCTGACGAAATTAGCCGACGGATTAGTGGCGCGGCAGGACCCAGAGACGGGTTGCTGGTATCAGCTCCTGGCGTACGACAGTACGAAATGTGCGACGCAGGGCGTGGATGCGACAGGATCGGAGAAATATACGAACGTAGAAGAAGGCGGCACGCAATGCAACTATTTAGAGTCCTCGGCTTCCTGCCTTATCACGGCAGCATTGCTGAAGGGTTCGCGTCTTGGGTTGATCGACCAGACAGAAGCCGGCAAGAAAGGTTTCGAGGGGATCTTGCGTACTTTCGTCCGCCAAGTACCAAGTGACGAAAAAGTACCAAGTGACGAAGTACCAAGTGACAAGAAGATACTGACCATCACCGGCAGTTGTCAGTCGGCGGGGTTGAGCAAGGACCGCTGGGGTAACGCGGCGTACTACCTGATCGGCAAGGACGTACCTATCCAGGATAACGGCGAAGGCAAAGTTCTCGGCGCTTTTCTGATGGCTGCGGCTGAATATGAGCGGTTGTGCACAAATTCCGTTAATTTGTGAACAACAGTTCCGATTTTTTGTAGTAATTTTGCGGTCGCTAATCAAAAAAGCGAGCAAAATTATGAAAAAGTTCACTCTTTGCGTAGTGGCATGCATGGCAGCGATAGCTGCACGTGCAGACTGGACGGAGGATTTTAACAGTCTGACGTCCGGTAGTTGGCAACAAGCGACGGCCGTTAAACTCCCCTCGGGCACATGGACGATGGGCGGCGATGCGCAGTACAACAGTTCCAACGGCGTTGTTTCCATTAAATTCAATTCCGCAGGCGCGTATATGATTACGCCCGCGACGGACAGTATTGCTACTATCGAGTTCAAGTACCGCTCGGGCGGCAGCAAGAAAGAGGTAGAGGTGGCGTACCGCGCCGGCGAAAGCGCATGGCAAGTCATAGATACCCTTCGTATCACCTCTTCCTCTTCGGCTTTTGCTCCGTATTCCAAGAAATTAGGCACCGACTCTCTGCAGGCAGTCCAGATCCGTATCACCGGTATCACGAGTAATGTGTATATCGACGATGTGACGGTTAAACAAGCTGTTGCGGGAAGCCAAGGCGGCGGCGGAACGGTGGTACCGGTAGAGCCCGATCCGGACTTCACGCGCCCGACGTACGTAGCCACGAATAAGACCTATTATATATCGCCCGCGGGTAATGACGAGACGGGCGACGGATCGTTCGAGAAGCCATGGTTCAATATCGGTAAGGCCGTTTCCGTAGCGCAGGCAGGCGATGTTATTTTCTGCCGCGGCGGAAGGTATAAACTGTCCTGGCGTGGTACGGACGGCAAACTGACGGTTCGTTTGAGCCAGTCGGGAACCGCATCAGCGCCGATCGTGATCTCTGCGTACGAGGCGGAAGCTCCTATCTTCGATTTCGAGCAGCAGTTGCTCGATTGCAACCGTGATAAGAACAAAGTGGGTGACCGCGGTATGCACATTACCGGCGACTACTGGATTCTCTACGGACTGCATCTGACGCATGCAGCAGATAATGCCATCAAGTTAGAGGGATCGCATAACCGCATCGAGCGTTGCGAATTCAGTTATAATCTCGATACGGGTATCCAGTTGGGCTTCGGTCATAAGTTCAGCGACACCTTCCCGGGCATCAGCAAAAACGACGGCAGCTATTGCGCGTACAACGATATCGTGGATTGCGACTCGCACCATAACTGCGATTATGACGCCAACTACGGATCGGATGCGGACGGTTTTGCCTGCAAGATGCACAACGGCAAAGGGAACCGCTTTATCCGCTGCCGCGCATGGCGCAACTCGGACGACGCATGGGATCTGTTCGAGACCGACTATGATGTGATCCTGGCAGAGTGCTGGGCATGGGAGTCCGGCAATGCGACAGACCATCTATGGGTAAAAGAGTATTTCGACGGCAGCGCTTCTTTCTCGGGCAACGGCAACGGTATCAAGTTAGGCGGCAACGGAACGGGCGGCAGCAGCCAGGGTATTCACTATGCGTACCGCTGCGTGGCTTTCGGATGCGACATCAGTTCGTCCGTCAAGGGTTTTGATTGCAACAGCCACAAGGGAGGACACGTCCTCATTAACTGCTTGGCGTTCGACAATGCCTATGATTTTATGTTTGAGTCCGGCGGCTCGGATGCCAACACCTACTATTACAACAATGTCTGCTTCGGCAAACAAGAGGCGTGCGTCGGCAAGGATGATTATAATGCCTTGGGTACTACGTTATCCAAAGATGCGTGGACAAACCACTTGGTAGGACCGGGTTCTTTCTCGCGCTCGGACTATGTATCGCTGAGCGAAGAGGATGCTATTGCTCCGCGTCGCGGCGACGGCTCTATGCCGAGCCGGTTTGCGCGACTGATGCCGGGTAGCAATCTGGTAGATGCCGGATGCAACGTACCGGAGAACATAACGCCTAACCTGGCGCAGTTAGAGGCTGATTTCCCGTTCCTGAAATCCAAGGTATATGGCACTGCGCGTGATTTAGGTCCGTATGAGTTAGTACAGGAAGAGACGCCGACGGCCGTGCAGCAGATCGTTGCTCCGGACAGCCGCGGGGCTTTGGTGATGATCAGCAGCACCCCCGGCGAGCAGGTAGCGAAGTTCAGCGTACCGGCAGACGGAGAGGGGTATCTGACGATTTACGATATGAGCGGAAAGGCAGTGAACCGCATCGCTCTCGGCGGCGTGACGTACGGTGTGGATTACTACCAACCTATCCCTACATCCGGCATGAGCGGCATGTATTTAGTACAACTCACTGCGGGAGATTATAGCGTAACAGCTCGTATGCTGGCTCGTTAGTCATCGTGTAAAAATTGACGGAAAATGTGGAAAGTGCGTATGAAGTTGCGCACTTTTCCTTTTTTATTTGCATAAATCAATAAAATTGATTAACTTTGCGCTGAATTTGAAAAATAGTATTAAACATGAAGAACATGATTCTTAAATCCAGTACGTTTATTTCGATACTTTTTGCAGGTTTGATCCTCTGTGCCGGTGAGGCATGGGGAGCAGTTGTTTATACTTCCAATCTCGATAATGCAACCTTGACAGGCGCAACAGCATCGTTCAGCAGTTGTTCAGTGGCAGACGCCCCGGCATGGGGAACCGGATATACAAAGGCTTATTTAACGGGCAGTTCATCAGGGTATGCCACCATCACATTCGATCCGGCAATAGATTTATCCGGATATGACGATGTGCAATTGACCGTGCATTGGGGATCCGGAAGTAGCCGTCCTCTATTAGTGGCCATCAACGGCGGTTCTAATACCCAGATACATGCAAACCTAACTAGTGCAGAAAGAAGTACTTTGGTTGATGCTTCATGTGCAATTACCGTATCAACGCTTACCTCTATAAAACTACTATCTTCCGGTGGTGGATCGGTATATTTCTTCGATATACAGATAACGGGTAGTAGTTCTTGTTCTGCGACGCAGCCGGGACCGATCAGTAAGGGAACAGTGAGCGGCGGAGTTATTACGCTGACGGCGGGTGGTACTCCGGGAACAGGGGAGGTATGGTACTGGCAGGATGACGCGGATGGAGAAGAGGATGATGTATCGGGTAAGACGAGAAACGTAACGACTGCCGGAACGTATTATATCCGCTCCTATAAAGCATCAGAAACATGCTGGAGCGCCGCCACATCGGTGGTGGTAGATGCGGAGGATTTCTATACTCCTTGTGAAACGCCGAATATCAGCGTAGACCCTAACTCGGCAGAGGCTACGTATAACCGCGGCGATGCTGCTACCGCCTTGTCGGTAACAGCGAGTGTGGGCGACGGCGGAACGCTGAGTTACCAATGGTATTCCAACACCACGGCGACCAATAGCGGCGGTACGTTAATCAGCGGTGCGACATCCGCCGATTATACTCCTTCTACCGCAGTCGCCGGAACGCTCTATTACTACTGTGTGGTGACGAATACGTTAGCCGGTCACTCTCCTGTTTCGGCTACATCGAATGTGTCTGGAGCAATCATAGTCAATTCCAGTTGCCCCGCACCGAACAGCGGCGTAGTATTGTATAAATTTGAAGTAAACAGCAGCGTCTCTGACGGAAATATCTGCTCTTCGGGTAACAACCCGGTACAACTGACTGAGCCTACTCAACTAAGCACTCTCATCGGTGGAACCTTGGAGGGATGGATTTCGAGCGGTACCTCATGGAACAATCTGGCGTTCAGTAGCGGCCGGATAACCTATAATAATAGCGATAAAGGTGTGCTGGTCATTACGTTGGATTGCCCGATTGAAGAAGGCGATTTGATCCGCTTCAATAACTATTCTTCGAGCAACGACAAGTACAATTATCTTCGCCATACATCCTATAGCACCTCTGCTAATCAGTTAACGCTGCCCGCCAGCAAATCTGCAACAGAAATCCAATCCCTTGTCGCACCGGCTGCATTTGCAGGCAAGACGGAGTTGTATATTGTGTCCGGAGCGCGTACTACGGGAATCTCTTATTTCGAAATTATCCGCTCATGTCCGGTTCTATTGGATGCCAATACCAACGGAGGTAAGGTCGGAGGCGAGAATACGAAGACTTTGCGCGGAGCTATTGGCGATGAGCTGGCTCTGCTGCATGCTTTCAAAGACGGGTATCGGTTCAAGGGTTGGTTTGATGCACCGAGCGGTGGAGTTGCCGTAAGCAATCCTTATACGATTACCGGCCCGACTACGTTATATGCGCAGTTCGAAGACTGCCCGGATAATGGCTTGCTCTATAAATTCGAAGTAGGAACGGGACTGACGAACGGCTCAGTTACTGCGAATGGAGTGGATTTTGATTTTAATACGGCTAATTACCTCTCTTCTATCATTGGAGGTACTCTAACCACCGGAGGATCAGCTGCGTCCAAAGTGACGATAACCGGCAATAATGCCATCACGATTACCGACAATGCAGCTTATCTGAAAGTTGATCTGGATTGCGCTCTGGAAGAAGGAGATGTATTCCAATCCACAGTGAGCGGTAACACGGTGTATGTAAGCAAGGCTACCTCCCGGACGAAGACTGCAGAATTAGCTATTGGCACTATGGTGCAAACCCCCATTCCCGCGACATTGGCAGGGGAGAAAACGCTATATATATGGAAAGGCAGCGGTAGCAGTGATGCACTCACTTATTTTGAGATCACTCGTCCTCGAAGAACTGCTATTACCTTAGACGCTACCGGTGCCTACAATAAATACACCTCATCTGTAGTGGCTGTTAAGGGCAATGAGATGCCGGAGATAAGCATTCTTCCAACAAGGGTGGGTTATGTCTTTGGCGGTTATTACGATGAGCCGAACGGAGCCGGTACACAGTACTATAACGGTAAGGGAGCCGGTATGCGCACATGGGATAAGGAGGATGAAACGGCTACCTTATATGCCCATTGGGTTGCGCCCTGTGATATGGAGCCGACCTTGGAAAAGGTAGTGCCGGTTGCTACCATCTGGGACGATCAGGGAGTAGATATGTCTCTGGTGCGTCTCTCCTGCGATTATGACACTACCGGAATCCACTATTCCTTACAATCGGCATCGGAGGCCATATCGGGGTGTACCTATGCCTATGAGGACGAACGAATCTATATCAAGGGAACTCCCGCATTGGGCAATACATCTACGGTAACGAAGACGATTACCTTCACCATGACCAATGATTGTTCGCCGGCGCACACCTATACCGTGGATGCGACTATCCGTATCTATCCGGCAGGGCAGAGGGCAAAAATAGCCTTCATCATCACCGGAACGGAGAAAGCAAGCATAGCCGAAGGCGGTAATTTTTCGGCATATGATACCGATGATGCTAATGCTTGCGAGGGTCTCTTGACCTATCTGAACGGCTTCTATGACGTGACTTGCGTAAATGGCTACGCCACGAAGGATGAAGCGGAGATAGCGGCCTATTACGAGCAGTATGACTTGCTAATCGTGACAGACTTTTTGTCAACGCCAAAGGGTTATACGAATGCTATCGGTACGCTGATCGACAAGAAGCCGATTCTGAGTTTCGAGGCATACGTAGCCGGAGAGAACGGAAAGAACTGGCATATCGATTCCAACCCGAAGGATCCGAGTCCGGAGGTACAAGATATGAAGATTCTTTGTGCCGGTCACGCTATCTTCGGTGATGCGGAAGGAGTAGATGTGATCAACGATACGGATACGACGGTACACGTACTCAGCAGTTTGAGTTCGGAGGCCGACGCGAAAGGTTTGCAGGGATTCGTGATCAACGAAGCGCCGGATTATATCTTCTTAGCAACGGTAAAAGATGCCGATAACAAGCGTGACTTGATCGTCTGCTGCGAGCGGCAAGTGGTCTTCCCGGCGCGTCTGATGCTGTATGGTATTAACTTCTATGAGATGGATAATCTATCTCCTGCAGGACGGGTAGTGATGCATCAGATGATCAACTACCTGCTCATGACGGATGAGTCGAAGATAGCCGATTGTTCGTTGGTATTTGATAATGGCGCAGGTAATACCGATTTCAACCCCAGCGCATATAGCGGTACCGGCACCAAGGGTGACGGCAAATGGAGTACGGCCGCCAACTGGTTCCCGGGCTACAATATCGTTCCGACGCCATACCATCCGACGCGTATCATCGCGGAATGCCATGTAGATAACGATTATGCGCATGCCGGCAGTGTGAAAGTGAACAAGGGAAAAGACGCATTGGGCAATCCGGTAGATGGTATTCTTATCGTAGAGCCGTATGGAGGACTGACGGTTGCGGGTATGGTGGCCAAAGTGAACGATACCCGTTATGCCTCACCGACCACTATCAAGGCAGAAGATCTGATCATCAAAGCAGATGAAACCGGAAACGGATCCTTCGTCTATGGCAATAAAGAATCCGATGTGCGCGCTACCGTACAGTATTACAGCCGTGGAGAAGGAGCCAATACGGCGAATCCGGTATGGCAGTATATCGGTATTCCGTTCCAGGCTTCCAAGACCGCTATCAATATGTATTATGAGGCATGGATGTGCCGCTGGTCCAGTGTGTCTGACGGTACGTTAGGCGGACTCTGGCAATGGGTGGAAAATAATGACGTGCTTGTGCCTTTCGAAGGTTATTGTATCACTCAGGAAGCAAAGAAAACATATACCTTCACCGGTAAACTGAATGCCCCGGTAACCACCACCATCGATCTGGATAACTACGATCCGGCTGACGGTTTTGCCTTTGCAGCCAACAGCTGGACTGCGCCTATCAAGATTCAGGAGATGAAGGATGAGGACTTCACGAACGCGGAAAAAGCCATCTATATCTATCATACCGGTTCGCATTACGATTGGACCACCAATGGTACTCCTGTCAGTTCCAAAGACGGCGCGGTAGCTACCTTGCCCGGTCAGTACGCCGTAGTGCCCATTCATTCTTCGCCGTATATTTTGGGAGCCGACTCTGTTATCCCGTCCATGCAGGGCTTCTTCGTGAAGACAACGGATGTCGATGCAAGTGTCAAACTGGTCTATAACCGCGTGGTATATGATGCTACTCATTTCAAGACTTCTACTCAGCCTATGCGTGCGCCCCGTCGCGCTGCGCAGGATAATGCGCCGGAAGTAATGGTACTGACAGTAGCAGGCGACAAGGTCGGCGGCGATCGGGTACACATCCTCTCGCGGCCGGATTTCTCTGAGAACTACGAAGATGGTTGGGACGGTAGAAAATTAGCGGGCGATGAGGCACTTCCGATGTTATCCATAGTAAAGGGAAAAGACAGCATGGCAGTTGCCGCTATACCTACGGCAGATGAGCGAGAGTTGATTTTCCGTGCGGGAGAGGATAGCGTTTATACTTTCTATTTCGATTATGAGGGCGAGACGATGTACCTGTATGACCGGTTGACCGGTGAGGCAACTGAGATACAGACCGGCAATACCTATTCGTTCGAAGCGACGAATAAGACGCCGATGCCGCGTTTCCTAATCACGCAAAACCCGCCGAAGATGCCGACAGGTATCGGCAGTTTAGAGAGTGAGAGTTTAGAGTTTAGAGAGGCGCAGAAGATGATCATTGACGGGCAGTTGTTTATCTTGCGTGATAACCGCTTCTACGATGCACGCGGCGTCCGCGTAACGGAGCTGAAGAGAAAGGAGGGTGCACAATGAAACGATTCCGCATCCAATTAGTCATCGCGGGCATCGTCTTCATATGCGGTGTCTCGCTGATGGGGCTGGTGTATATCCTCTTCAACAAACCCGAGGTGTACATCAATCCGGGTATCGTGGTGTCCGCTCCATCGCCTGTAGCTATGCCGGTGCAACCGACATGGTTGAGGAGTCCGATGTTCGCGCGTCCCGGGAGTCATTCGTATTCAACGCAAACGATGAAGCACCAGCATTCTTCGCCGGCGATGCCGTCTTACACGGGAGGGCTCTATATGACGAGTGGCGCGCAGGTACATTCGATAGGCGGCGGAGGCGGTAATGGCTATGGCATCGCTACTACATCGGGCGGTTCGTCCGGACGAGGCATTCGCTCGACGGCCTCTTCCGTCGCGATGCCGGCGGTTAGTTTTATTGCCCTGGCATCGCAGCGCGAGATGGCTCCTCCGCAAGCAACCGAAGCTCCGCAGATGGCGCGTCTGGCATCGGATCCGCTTCATGCACCGGGGCCTCCTACCGGGCCTGTGACGCCGGGATATGAAGGCCACCAATTAGTGGAACCGCCTGTGGGTGATGCCATCTGGCCGATGCTGCTATTCGCCCTCGCGTACGCGTGCGTATTATTAAGAAGGTGTAGGGTGTAAGAAAAAATGACCGGCGGGGGCCGGTCATTTCTTTTAGAAGCGTTACGTAGCGTTAGAAGCGGAACATAGCGCCTATCAGGAAATTGATACCGATCGTATGGTATCCGTAGTAGATCTCATTCTTATGATGGATGAAATCATTGATTTGCGCAAACAGCACGAGGTTCGGCTTGGGATCCGGTCGCAGGGTTGTTCCCACACTCTTTTGGGAGCGCGGCTCGACGAACTTGCCCTTCTTATCCAGCCACATCTCATATTGCACACCGAGGTTCAAGTCGATGCGCGGCTTGAGACGATGCACCGAGCCATCCGCAACGAGTGCTTTGCGGCTACCTTCAAAGCGGTTCTCCGAATAGAGCGACCAATGATGGTCAATCCGTCCATCCACACGCAGGCCTAACTCCCAACTCGGGCGGTCCAGTACCGTTGAATCGGATTTCCAGATGAAGTAATTACCATCCAGGTTGACGCGCACATAATCGCGATAGTGGTAGTTCATCTGACCGCCGATCTTACCGCGGTAGTAGTTCGACTCGAAATAATTGAACTCGCCCGGCATGAAGGACAAACCCGCCAAAGGAGCATAAGGCGTTACCGTCGTATTCGCGATCAGGTTGAGCTGGTTGAGCATAACGGCATACCCTCCGTGAATCTCGAAAAGCAGGTCGCGGTGCGGACGGATGTGAAATCCGATCTCCGCATCCACAGGCGTATAAGGCTGTACGTGATGGTTGATGATACCATCTTGGATCAGGCGGTAGCGGTTCTCCTTCATGTAGTATTGCAGATTACCGAGGCCGAGACTACCAGTTGCATCGGCATAGATAGTGAGCCATTCCTTGGCAACCTGCGCCTCCATATGGATGTGGGGCGAAGGAGCAAAAGTGACATCCTTGGTACCCGAGAGACTATTCTTGCCGACGCCGATATTGACATCCAGATTGACGCCAACATGCAACTGCACGCGTGATCCTTCATACGCGTAGTACGGCTCCATACGCAGGTTATGACGGCTGTTGTAGAGACTGTCCGGAATAACCTTCGACAGACTGCCTAATGCCATGAAATTATTCTGCATATAGAATTTGAGACCTACGTGGTGGGCTTCCGAATGCCAGTCAAACGAGGCTTTCGTGCGAAGCTGATGTTCGCTGACAGCACCCGGTTTGGAGAAGAGTGCATATCCCGTTTGCAGGAGGTATTGCATGTCCTGCTTTGCATTAGCCTTTACGCCTAAGAACGCTTCTGCAGTCCAGAGCGAAGTGTTATTACGCGGCAGCGAAGAATCGTACAGATCTCCGTACTTATGATAGTAGATATTACCGCCGTTCACACCGAAATAGAGATCGCAGGTAGAGAACGGGTGGGTGAAATTGAGTCCTATCTTGGTCTTACTGAGAGCAGGTTTGCCCCATACCGCCCGGTGATGGGCATAGACATCGAGGATCGATTTCTTGCCATCGTCGAGATGGTAGCCCAGATCGAAGAGCGTGTTCGTATGTCCCAAACCGCCGCGTACATATCCGTTGTAGCGTTTGCCCGGTTCAAAGCGGGTAGGCTGGGAGAGCATCGGGTTGATACTGGCCTCCGTCTGCACCGGAGCCGTATAATCGGAGTACTCCACGGGTGCGGGTTCGATGGTCGTCGTAACGACAGCCGGTTTGGTAGAGACCTTACCGGCAGCCTGAATGACCGGTTGGAAATCCCGCTCCACGGTCACGGAGCGATTGAGAGCCGAATCCTGCTGCGCGAAAGCGGAGACGCTCAAGAGCACCAAGATCGATATACCGATATACCGATATACCGATATATCGAATTTATTCTTCATCATTTGCTTCCTCCTTTTCTATGGGTTTTTCCATTTCGTCCAAACGCTCGATGCGTCCCTTGATCAGCGAAGGGATATCGTCCCCTTTGGTGACGTAGTTCTGCTGCAGCACGAGCAGGTACTGGCGTGCCTGGAACAGTTCGCCCCGTTCGCGGTTGATGTCGCTCAGTAGGATCAACGCCCGTGCCAGCCAGTATTGCTGCTGGGTGTTCATCCGGGTAAATTCCATCACTTCGTCCTCCGCTTCGTTGAGCAGTTGGAGTTCGTAGTAACTCTGCGCGAGCAGGTATTTCGCCTCTGCGCCTTGCGCCGTGCGTACATCGGTCGCGAGTGCGGCGAGGTCGGGTTGCGCCTTGATCCATTGCCCCATAGCGATGAGTCCTTTAGCGCGACAGTAGAGCGCTTCCGCTTTCGTTTCATCGCTCACCGGCGTGTCGTTGAGTATCTGCTCGGCGATATCAATGGTAGCCTGATGGCGTCCCAGACGCTGGCAGCAACGCAAAATACCTAACCGTGCTATATTGGTTTTCTCCCGACTGGAAGCCAGCGCGTGCATGCGATAGAACGCATCAAGGGCACAGGTATAATCGCCCTTGTCGAAGCATATCTCCGCAACGCGAGTAGCCGCCTCTTCCTGATAGGGGTTCGCCGACATCTCCGCCAGAACGGAGTATTGCGCGAGTGCTTCGGTATATTTGCCGATGCGGTAATACGAATCGGCTAAGTAATAGCGAGCCGTAGTACAATAGCGTCCTCCGGAGCAGTATTGGGTGACGTAGTTCGAGAGCGAGACGGTCGCTTTCTGGTAGTCCGCCTGCATGTACTGCATCTCCGCCGAAGCGTAGAGGAGACTGTCCTCCTTGGTGGTGACGGTCATGTTCATCTTCGCCAGCCCCTTGGTGTACGCCACATACTCATCCACTTTTCCTTCCTCTACGTAGAGTGCCTGCAGTGCATCCAGCGCAGTATAGGCCTCTTCCGTAGCCGGATATTTCTCTATCGTCTTGCGGTAAGCGGCAATAGCATCAGCGTTCTGACCGAGGTTTCGATAGAGCATCGCGCGCTCTAACGAAGCCTTGCGTGCCAGCGGCGAATGCGGATAGGTAGCGAGCAAGCGGTCGTAAGTTGTGATAGCGCCCCGCTCGTCGTTCAGCTGCAGTTGGGCACGGGCGATCTCGTAGATACCATCATCCGCATAATCGGATTTAGGATAGAGTTTGACCAGGTCCTTGAGGACTGCCACTTTATCGTTGTACTTATGCTGCAGTCCGAGGGCATATCCGCGCTGGAAGAGCGCATAGTCAGCACCAACTGTTTGCAGGTTGGACACCTGTGTATAATAAGTGATCGCCTGCGCGAACTGGCGCGCATTGAAATAGCAGTCACCGATACGATTGAGGGCGTCGGCATAGGTAGCTTCCGTCGCCAGCGCATTGTCTATATAGCGGGAGAAAGCCTCTTTCGCGGCATCGTACTTGGCCTGCGAGAAAGCGCTGTAACCCTTGAGGTACATCGCGGTGACGTAGTTCTCCGATTGCTGGGCATCCGGGCGGGCAAAGAAAGCCGCCAGATCCGCCTCACAAGCGGCATAGGCGCGAAGACGGTAGTTCGCTTCGGCGCGTACATAGTACGCCTCGGTGGTATAGGTATCGCTCTCGCTCCGATGGGCAATCACCTCCGTCATGTACTCGACTGCCTGCTGCATTTTGCCCTGCAGGAAATGATCCGCGCCTAACTGGTACCGCAGGTACTGCTTGGTAGCCAGCATTTTCGGCGTAGGATGCTCAATCGAATCCAGCGTTGCAATAGCAGCGGCGTAGTTCTTACTGCGCATCAGCGCATCGGAGAGCAACTGATATACTTTCTCCTCGTATTTGGAATCCGGGAACTGCCGTAGGAAATCATTGAAGGCATGCACCGATTCGCCTAACGCGCTGGATGACTCATAGGTGCAGAGGGTGTAGTTATACATCGCCTCTTCGGTGACAGCCGGCGTGAGTCGGTAGTTCGCTGCCGCCTGATAGGATAGTTTGGCCTGCTCCGGCTGGTTTAGTTTGACATAGGCGTTACCCATCGTCAGACATGCCGATTCGGAGAGCGCATCTTTCTCCTGCTTCACCTGCTTGAGCGAACGGACGGCAGCGGTGTACTCGCCGAGAGCGAACTCTGCCTGGCCAAGCATATACATATCGTTGCGCACCGGCTCTTCCTTGGCAGCCACGGCCGCATCGCGGTATATCCGGAGGTGCTCCACCGCGGACGGATAGTTATTCTGATAGTAGTATATCTCGCCTAAGATACGGTGCAGCTCGTTGTTATTCGGGCTATCCGGATGCTGCTGTAGCAGTTTCTCCGCACGAGACGATACTTCTTCGTAGTTTTGCTGCGCATAGTATATCTGCACGATATAATAGGGCACGGTCTGGGCATATGCTTTCTCGTTCTCCAGAGCCAGCAAAGCCGGGAGTGCCTTGTCGTATTTGCCCATCTTATACATGCAGTAGGCGTAGTAGTAGTTGCCCCGCGTAGCATAGCGATTGTCACCCTTGCCCAATTGCGCAAAATAGATAGACGCGCGCTGGTACTCCTGCATCATCAGATAGGCATATCCGCGATAGAACGAATAGTCGGTCTGGTGCGGACGAGTCAAGGCCTTGGCCTCCACCTGCTCCAGGATCTTCAATGCCTGTTTATAATGTCCTTTCTCCACCTGCAGCACCCCCTGCATGAACTTCACCTCGTCGGTGAACGTCGTGTAGGGGAAGGCCTGCAGATAGGCTTTGAGATCGCGCTGCAGCAACTTGTCCCGTCCGTCAAAACGTTCGGCAAGCGCACGATAGCGCTGCTCCATCTTCGTCGTTTGGGCGAAGAGCGGAGTAAGGAATAAGGAATAAAGAATAAAGACACAAATGATTCTACTAATAGAAACTATTCTTTGTTCCTTTAGCGAAGCGGTCTTTCTTCTTTGAGCGAAGCGGTCCATTAACGTGCTAATTTGATTTCATTCCACATCTCGAGCAGCATCTCCTGTGCGTCACCGGCATCGTGCATCAGTGCGCAACGGTCGATAATACTCTTGTCGGCATAGTACACCGGATTGAGGTGCAGCGCGTGCGGGTCAAGAATCTCGTCACCCACTTTAATCGGGTCATTGCCGAAGAAATACGAAGCATCTACGGTCTCAGGCCATTCTTCTTCGTCATTCTGGTCATCCAGGACTTCAGCGGCTGCCAGAGGTCCTCCGGCGCAGGATACATAGCCGATCTCATCCATGTTGGCTAACGCATTTTCTGCCTTGCACATGTAATCGATGAAATAGGTAGCGGCTTTCACATTCTTGGCATATTTCGGGATAACCCAGCCGTCGAACCATACATTCGAACCCTCTTGCGGCACGGTATAATCAAGCATAACTCCCATTTCGGCTGCTTCTTCGATAGCGAACTGCGCATCACCGCTCCAACTGAGATTGAGCCATGCTTTGCCTTTTGTCATCTCTTCCTTGCCGAAATCAACCTCCCATCCGCAGATTTGTTTTTTGGCATTCAAAAGCACCTCTTTCACCGCAGCTACGCGCTCCGGCGTGATGTCGCGCACGAGCTCGTCACGGCTCACTTCGCCTGCCTCTATCTGGTCTTTGAAAGCATAGAGTACCAGTACGGAATATACATCGCGGAACGCATCTTTCATCAGGATACGGTTCTCAAATTTCGGATTCAGCACCGCTGCCCAGCTGCTCAGGTCCTCGATGTTTACGAACTGCGGATTATAGATAAATCCGGTGGTTCCCCACATGTAGCCTACCGTGTAGTCGCTCACCTTGATGTCTGCGCTTGGCGCCATCTGCTGGAATTTCTCTGTTACGAACGGCGATATATTGTCAAAATACCAAATGCTGTCGGCAATCAACTCTTTCCGGATCGGAAGGAGAAGATTTTTCTTGAGCATGCGCTCGATGATGTACTCGGACGGACAGAACACATCATAGTCCTCATGACCTACTTCGATTTTGGTCAGCGCGGTCTCATTGATGTCGAAGGTCTCGTAAACGAGTTCCACTTTCTCGCCCGTTTGGTCGAAATACCACTGCTCAAAGTTCGCCTTGACGTCTTCATTGATGTAGTCCGCCCAGTTCAATACTTTGAGTTGGTGCGCACGGTTCGAACCGCCGCAGGAAACCATGATAAGTGACAAAGCCACAAGGTACAAAGTACCAAAGAAATTCTTTTTCATTTTTCTTCTTGTTTTTTATTTTTGTAATTGATATAGATTAGCACACTTAGCATAACGAGTAGTATAATGGTGAACAGAGGCCTCAACTCCGGTGTCAAACCGCCCTTTCGTGCATCCGAATAGATGAATGTACTGAGCGTCTCCAATCCACCCGAACCCTTGGTGAAGAAGGTCACGCCGAAGTCATCCACCGAAAGGGTCAGCGCGAGGATGAAGCCCGATAGCATGCCCGGCCATAATTCCGGTAGCATCACCATTCTCAGCGCCTGTGCCGGCGTAGCGCCTAAATCCAGTGCCGCCTCATACGTGTTGGGGTTCATACGGCTGAGCCTCGGCAGCACGCTCAGTACCACATACGGCGTACAGAATACCACATGAGCGATGCACACGGTGGCAAGGCCCTGGCTCATGCCTAACGCTACGAATAACAGGAAAAGCGATATACCCGTGATGATATCGGGGTTGATCATCGGCACGGAGTTCAGCAGGCTGACTACCTTACGCTGGCGCGATCGCATGTTATAGATACCGATGGCGGCGAGTGTGCCGAGGATAGTCGAACTGACGGCAGCAATGAGCGCAATCACCACCGTGTACCAAATGGCGCTGTTCAGACCCGCATCTGCCTGACCTGTAAAGAGGTTGGCGTATAGGTCGAGCGAGAAACCGGTCCAGTTGCCCAGAATCTTGCTTTTCGTGAACGAGAATACGGCAATCAGCGCAATCGGGGCGTACAGCACTACTAATAACAGCCATAGATAGGCTTGCGAGATATAGTGCCGTCTCTTGCCCATACGCTGGCGGCGGAGCATCTCTTGTTCTACCGAGCTCAGGCTTTTCTCCTTTCGCCGTTGCACGATGGTATAGCAGGCATAGACGACCCCTGCGGCGAATAGCAGACCGGCGAAGATGAACCATATCCAGCCGCGGCTCTTCTTGGCATCGATCGTCTCGTGCAGATAGGCCTCGAACGCGTTGCGTCCGTTGGCTGCCAGCACGCGCTGTGCGCGGTTCTTCGGTTCTTTATGGCTCCGCCAGACGGTCCAGACTGTTTCGTCACTCTCGCTATAGCAGAAGATACTGTCGCCCCATGTGCTCAGATCCTCTTCTCCCGGGTGGGCGAAGATGAAATCCACGGTGTCACGGCCTTCGTCGTAACGCAAGGGCTCGTACTTGCCGCCGTCGTAGAGGGAGATATTCACTTTCTCTGTCCCATAGACTTCGGGGAAATTGTCCAGCAGTTCCACTTCCCCAGTTGCCGCCATACGCAGCGTGTAGGTCAGATTCGACTGCGCCCAAACCGGAGTAAGGAATAAGGAATAAAGAATAAGGACAAATATGTATCGGCCGATAGTAACTTGTCTTTGTTCCTTTAGCATAGTGGTCTTTTGTCTTTTAGTGAAGCGGTCTAACATCATACCAGCCCTCCTTTCTCTTCGTTTTCACTGTCATGATCGCCGAAGAACGAGGTCAGAGCGATGATGACTAACAACACGAGGCTCAGTACAGCGCCGTAGTTCAGCAGATCGGTTGTCGTGATATAGTCCTGTATGAGGCTGCCGAACAGCTTGATGTTATTATGTGTCAGCAGCTCTGCGATGGCGAAGGTCGATACGGTAGGCATGAAGACCATCACGACACCGCTATACACACCCGGCATCGAGAGCGGCACAATCACTTTCCAGAAACTCTGCCAGCGACTGGCCCCGAGGTCCTGCGCCGCTTCTACGAGCGAGTTGTCCATCTTCTGCAGCGTGTTGTAGATCGGGTAAATCATGAAAGGCAGGTAGTCGTAGCATAGGCCGAAAAGCAGAGCGCCTTCGCCTAAAGGCAGTCCGCACATGTTGAATAACTCCACCGTCGCTACCGTACGCAGCAGGAAATTGATCCACATCGGCAGGATGAACAGCATTGCCATCACCTTGGGAGTCTTGAAATCCTCCTGCGCCATGATATATGCAGCCGGATAACCGATCAGCAGACAGATAGCGGTATTGAAGACGGCGATCATCACCGAATACAGAAAAGTCTGGATAGCTTCGCTATGGGAGAAGAACTTCGCGAAATTGTGCAGTGTAAAACTGCCGTTGATATCCGTTAGTGCATAGTAACCCACAAGGATCAGCGGCAGCACCACGAACAGCAGCATGAACAGCACGTAAGGCCATGCCCATGTCCGCCGGCTCGAAAATATTTGTAATACTTTGCTCATTGCTTTACTAGTTTTCCAGTGTACTAGTTGACTAGTCGACTAGTTTGTCAATTAATATCTCCTTCGCCGGAATGACTATTCCCACGCGGTCGCCGTCGTCCCATACGTCGTTGGTGTTGACGTAGAGGTCGTGCCCCTCGTCCGTACGGATGGTCAGGTGGTAGTGGTTGCCTTTGTAGAGGATGAAATGCACTTCGCCCGAGAGCGTGCCCTCTTCTTCGTAGTCCTGCAGGTCGATAGAGCGGAACGGAACGCGCACTTGCACTTTCTCGCCGGGCTCGAAGCCTTCTATCTGTTGGGGCAGCACGTCCCATTCGGCATCGATGAAACGCACCTTGCCGTTCTTCGTCACCTCGCCCTCGAAATAGTTGTATATATAGTGCTCTTTTTTGACGATCTGGATGTCCTCGGGCTTGACGAGCATGCCTACTTCCGTGCCCGGCAGGAACTCATGATAGTCCTGGATGAGGAACTCATAGCCGTCGGGTGTCAGCACGCGCATCTCATAATGCACGCCCTTGAAGATACAGCTCTCTACCGTGCCGTACCATTTGGTGAACTTGCCTTTCGGTACGCGGTCCTCTTCGTCCAGGTCAGCCTGCGAGGCGGCATCGGGACCTTTGTCACTTTGTACCTTGTCACTTTGTACCTTCCAGAGGTAGATATCTTCCGGTCGGATCACTACATCGACGGGTACGTCTTCGCCGAAACCTTCATCGATACAGTCGAATTCCCGGCCGAGGAACTGCACCTTGCGGTCTCGGATCATGGTGCCGGATAAGATATTACTCTCGCCGATGAAGTCTGCTACGAAGCAGTTTTGCGGTTCGTTGTATATGTCTGTCGGAGTACCAATCTGTTTGATTTTACCTTCGTTCATTACTACCACGCGGTCGGAAAGCGTCAGTGCTTCTTCCTGGTCGTGCGTCACGTAGATAAAGGTGATGCCTAATTTCTCGTGCAGCTCTTTGAGCTCAATCTGCATGTCGTGCCGCATCTTCAGGTCCAGAGCGCTCAAAGGCTCGTCGAGCAGCAGCACTTCGGGTTCGTTCACGATCGCACGGGCTATTGCTACTCGCTGTTGCTGACCGCCGGAGAGGGTGTCCACTTTGCGCTCCTCATAACCCGTCATGTTCGCCATCTTCAAAGCACGGCGTACTTTCTTCTTGATGGTCTCCGGATCTTCTTTCTTCAGCTTCAAACCGAAAGCTACATTGTTAAACACATTCAAGTGCGGGAAAAGCGCGTATTTCTGGAATACGGTGTTCACCGGACGCTTGTACGGCGGCGTTTTGGTTACATCTTCGCCTTTGAGCAAGATCTCGCCCGAACTGGCTACTTGGAATCCTGCGATGCAGCGCAGGAGCGTTGTTTTGCCGCAGCCCGAGGGGCCTAAGATGGTGACGAACTCGCCTTTTTTAACCTGAAGGCTAACGTCATTCAGTGCATACTTACCATCCTCAAAACGCTTTGAGACGTGGTTCACCTCAATAAGGTACTCTGGTTGTTTTGCCATTGTTTCAACTAAATTGGACTACGATAGTCGGAATACATAAAAATTGTTTTTGGTTATACATTTGTTTCGCGCGTCAGTGCGCATACAGGCACATTCACGCAATTTGGCTACAAAAGTACTACATATTTTTAATATACACAAGTATATTATAAAAATTGCTATCTTCACTTTACAAAAATCGCCGATTATTTGCATATATCAAAAAAAAGTAGTAATTTTGCGGCGGAAAGAATAATAACTCACATATCCAAATGAAAAAACAAACAATCATACTCTTTATCTGCCTCGCGATGGTCTGTGCGGCGATTGGGGCGGCGATATGGCTGAGCACGGAAAAAGACCGGACGGAAGAGCAGTCTACGGAGCAGGAAGTTGGAGAGCAAGCCCAGGAGAACGAGCTCGAGAACGAGCATGGCACCAACTCCATCATCTATTTTGAAGGCGATGTGCCGCCGGCCGATCCGCTGATGGTAGGCCGATGGACAAGCATGGCCAATGCAAGTTGGCATAAGGTCTATTACGACGATGACGACGGTGAAGGACACTACTGGGGAAAAGAGTGGGACGAAGCCGACGACGTGTTGGAGGAAGATCTGTCGTACCACGGCAACGGATGGTTCCGCTGGGTCAAATCGAACGACACGCTCTATGAGTTCTCCACGATGGATTTCCGCGATGTACCCATCGCGCATATCTATTATATCACGGTGTTCGACAGCATGAATATCTCCATGGCGGAGACGAACAAGCGCTCCACGCATTATTTCATCAAAGAATAAATCTATACGATCATGAAACGAATAGCATTTTTCATCTCCCTTCTTGCAGCCCTTCCGATGGCTGCGCAGACCAATGCTTTTGAGCAATTCAGAAAGCAGCAAGAGGCCCAGTTCAATCAGTTTAAGAACGAACGTCAGGAAGAGTTCGATACGTTCCGTCGCCGTGTGAACGACGAGTACGCGGAGTTCATGCGTCGCGCTTGGGCGGAGTTCCCTGCTCATGAGGCAGAGCAGCCCAAGGAGGAGAAAGAGATCCCGCCGGTGATCTACGAACAGCCGACGCCTGCGCCGCAACAGACGCCTGCAGATCAACCGGCCGATCAACCGGCTCCGGCACCAACCGAGGAACCTATCCAGAAAGAGCAGATATCGTCCATCCCTGTTCCGCAGCACGATATCCAGTCTGCGCCGATCGCGGTGACACCTATCCCTATCGTCATCCCGGCTCCGGTACCGGCACCCGAACCAATCGCACCGGTACAGCCGAAAGAGGAACCATACAAACGGGTGTCTATCTCCTATCACGGCGCGCTGATCACTATCGGATTCCCGCAAACGGACAATTTCAAACTCAAAGGATCGGATGAGAACGCGATTGCCGACGGATGGAAGATCCTCTCCGACAGCAAGTATGATATAACAGTCAAGAGTGCGCTGGATGCCCGTAAGGCCTATGCGCTCTGCGACTGGTCTTACCTCAATATGCTCCGTATGGCCTGCGAGAAGCAGTACGGCAAAGGCAATGATGCAACCCTTGCACAGGCTTTCCTGCTCGTGCAGTCGGGCTATCGAATCCGTATCGGTAATGACAACGGCAAACTGCAACTGCTTGTAGCCAGCCTCTATGATATATACGGACTGAAATACTTCACGATCGACGGTACGAAGTTCTACGTAGTCAGCGGCGACAAGACTTCGCGCATGCAGATATGCGAATCGAAATACAACAAGGAGAAATCGCTCTCGATGCAGATTGCGCAGTTACCTAAGTTCACCAGCGACCCGACACCCAAGCGTACCCTCACGTCCAGAAAGGGCGTGACGGCATCGGTAAGCGTGAATAAGAACCTGATTGATTTCTTCAATACCTATCCGCAGGCTTGCTACAAAGGCGACTACCGTACGCGTTGGGCGGCTTATGCGAATACTCCGCTCGACAAATCCATCCAGAATGCCCTCTATCCGACGCTGCAGAAGACCATCTCCGGCATGAGCGAGCGCCAGGCGGTAGAGATCCTGCTCAACTGGGTACAGACGGCGTTTACCTACAAACTGGATGACGAGGTATGGGGTCATGACCGTGCGTTCTTTGCCCAGGAGACTTTGTACTATCCGTACTGCGACTGCGAGGACCGCTCAATCCTCTTCTCGCGACTCGTGCGCGACCTGGTAGGACTGGACGTGGTACTGCTGTACTACCCCGGTCACTTGGCTACCGCCGTTGCCTTCAATCATGAGGAACGCGGGGACTACCTGACCTACAAGAATCAGAAATACATCGTATGTGATCCGACATATATCAATGCCGGCGTGGGACGTACCATGCCGGGTATGAATAACCAGGAAGCGCAAGTGATAGCGTTGAAGTAGAAATCAGAGGTCAGAAATCAGAAACCTCTGACGATACAGATACTGTAGAGCATGCCCAGCAGCATCGTGAATTTCACGAACTGCTGGCATGTTTTGTAATCGGACGGTATCTTGGCGGACCATAACAGCCAGAGTACGCATAGCATCGGCGTTACGATACCCAGGGCGATATAACGCGTGCTGAGGTTCATCCACCCCGTAGGGAAAGGCAGGATATGATACCATAGATGGCCGATGGTAGCGAGGGTCAGTACGATGAGGATAGAGACGAAGATCTTCGTCCATCGTTCACCCCAAACGACCGGCATGGAGTGACATTCCAGTTCGCGGTCGCCCATCTGGTCCTGCATATCCTTGATGATCTCGCGTATCCACGTGAGCAGGAAAGCGAAAAGCGCAAAGCCGCCGAGCCATGCGTACAGGTCGTGTACCAAGGTGGTGTAGGGCAGGATCTCCGCATAGCGGATCTGCAGCAGCGCTACGTTCACCATCGCCACTAATAATGGCGTCACGGCAGCTAACAGGGCGATGATCAGGTTTCCGATCATGAAAAGACGTTTGTAACTGGACGAATAGAACCACAGCAATCCGGGGATGAGGATGAAGAGGATGCCGATGGGTAAACTGCGCAGCCATAGGGCGACGATCAGTCCGCATGCGATACCGACGCCGCTGAGGCTCATGCTAAGCCGCATGGCTGCCGGCTTGGAGACCGAACGCGTCACTACGACCTCGTCCGGACGGTTGATACGGTCGATCTTGACATCGAAATAATCATTGATGACGTACCCGCCACCGGCGATGAGTGTAGTGGCGGCTATCAATAGCAGCAATATATACCACGGCATCTGTTCGCCAAAAGCGGCGGCGTTCAAAACAGGCGTTGCCACCCATTTCTCCATCAGCCATACAAGCGCCGCGAGGAAGAGCAGATTGCTCCACCTCACGAGACGCATTATGTCCTTAAACTGTTCCATTATCAGCTATTGGCTATTGGCTATTGGCTATTAGCATTGGGCTAACGGCTAATAGCTAACAGCTAAAGTTTATTTTATTTTGAGAACGACTCCTTTCCATGCCGGCAGGACGATCTTGACCGGACTGTCCGGGGTAAAACTAACAGCCATCTTGTCTCCTCCGAGCAGGTCGGTAGCCGTGGCGTTCGCTTTGCCCTCGAGTCCCAGATAGACGAAGGCGTCATTGGGCAGACGCACGGTCAGTTCCTCCTCGCGGTCATGGAAATTGACGATCACCAGCAGGGTTTCGCCAGTCGCATGACGGATGAAAGCAAAATGTTGCTGTTTGTTAAAACCCTCTCCTTGCGCGTAGGTGATATCGTATAGTTTGCCTTTCTGAATGGCTTTGTTATCGCGTGTGAGGGTTAGCAGCCGTTGGTAGAAAGCGCGTATCTCCTGCTGCGCTTCGCTCATCTTGGCGCCGTCGAACTTACCTTTGTTCGCCCATGCCTGGATGCTCTTGACACCCCAATAATCGAAGATCGTAGTACGTCCGTCGATGCCGGAGAAGCCCTCCATGTCCATGCCCCGTTCGCCTAACTCCTGGCCGGAGTAGATCATCAGCGGGCATTGGTTCAGCGTGGCGGCAACGATCATCGCCGGCTCGGCACAACGGCCGCTACCGCAGAAGAAACCGCTCGCTATACGCTGCTCGTCGTGGTTCTCCAGGAAATAGAGCATATGCCGGATCCGTTCGTCGCCATGCTGCATCCATTGATACGTGATGCCCTCTGCCGGCCATCCTTTGCTGGTCACCCCGCGCAGATAGTCATACATACCTACTTTGTCGTACAGATAATCAAAACCGGCCGACAGATAGGCGTCGTACTGATTCGGGTCGTAGCACTCGCCGATAACCAGAAATTTCTTATGTTTTTTCTTGATCTGCGGAATAGCCCAGGCGAAGAACTCCACCGGTACCATCTCCGCCATATCCACCCGTACGCCGTCGATACCTTTTCCGGCCCAGAAAAGCAGGATGTCGCGCATCTTGACCCAGGTGTTGGGGATCGGATCGAACTGTTTCTCGCGGCCGCCTTGATAGAAGACGCCGTAGTTCAGTTTAACCGTTTCGTACCAGTCGTTCTCGCTCGGATGGGAGGTGAAGCAGTCGTTGCCCGTCACTTTCGCCGGATACTCGTCGTAGCCCATCAGGTCTTTGTCCATCGTGAAGCGTTCGCCCGGCATGTAGTAGAAGTTATTGAGCGGAGAGAAAGCCCATTCGGGATGGTCGGTCTCGCCTAAGTCTTCCACACCGGCCGGTTTGCAAAGACTCTTGTACTGACGGCTGACGTGGTTGGGCACGAAATCGATGATAACGCCCAACCCTGCCTCATGGGTACGCTTGACCAGGTCCTCAAACTCCTGCATGCGCTTCGCCTCGTTCTTCGCCAGATCGGGATCGACATCGTAGTAATCCGTGATGGCGTAAGGCGATCCGGCCTTGCCTTTGGTGATAGCGGGATTGTTGTATTGTGCGGTTGCGTGGCGGATAACGCCGGTGTACCAAACATGCGTAGCACCCAAGTCCCCTATGGCCTTGAGTGCCTGCGCATTGATATCCACAAATCGTCCGCAACCATTCTCCTCCTTGCTGCCGGCATGCTTGCGGGTCTCGTTGTAGTTGCCGAACAGACGCGGGAGGAGCTGGTAAATAATGGGTTTATTGATCATATTTGTGTGTGTGTCTTTCTATGGTAACAGTTTAACGTTTTCTCTTTTGAGAAAACCATTTAAACGTTTTAACGTCGCGAAGCGACATCTTAACGCGCTAATTAAATGAGCGCCTCCGTGTCGCTTGCGATCATCAGCTCCTCATCTGTCGGAACGAGCACAACCGTTACTTTGCTGCCCGGTTTCGAGATGATGCGCTCTTCGCCGCGTACGTTATTCGCCTGCTCGTCCAACTCGATACCGAGGAACGACAAGCCTTTCATCACCTCTGCGCGGATATACGGATCGTTCTCTCCGATACCGGCTGTAAATACCAGAATATCAATACCGTTCATTGCTGCGGCGTATGCACCGATATATTTCTTCAGACGGTAGATGAACATCTTGCGGGCGAGGTCGGCGCGTTTGTTGCCTTCTTTGATCGCTGCTTCAATATCACGGCAGTCGCTGGATACACCACTGATACCGAGCAGACCGGATTTCTTGTTCACGAGGTTATTGAAGGCTGCGGTGTCCAGATGCTCCTTATCCATGATGAAGGTAGCAGCACCGAGATCGAGGTCGCCGGCGCGGGTACCCATGACGAGACCTTCTACCGGAGTCAGACCCATTGAGGTATCAACGCTCTTGCCGTCCATGACCGCTGTGCAACTGCCGCCGCCGCCGATATGCGCGGTAACAATCTTCTTGCCCTTCGGATCTACGCCGAGGAACTCGCATACACGTGCGCTCACGTAGCGGTGACTCGTGCCGTGGAATCCGTAACGGCGGATCGCATATTTCTCATATAATTCATAAGGAAGCGCGTACATGTACGCGTAATCCGGCATCGTCTGGTGGAAAGCCGTATCGAAAACAGCCACCTGCGGAACACCCGGCAGGATTTTCTCGATGGCGTCAATTCCCTTCAGGTTGGCGGGGTTATGCAGCGGAGCGAGGTCTATACACTCTACGATCTGCGCCTTCACCTCCGGCGTGATCAGAACGGATTTGTTGAATTTCTCGCCGCCGTGGACTACGCGGTGACCCACTGCGTTGATCTCCTTGAGATCTTTGATGCAGCCGATCTGCGGATCCACGAGTTTCTCCAAAATGAGTTCGATACCTACCGTATGTTCCGGCATCGGTTTCTCGAATTTCACTTTCTCGCCGTTCGGCAGTTTGACCAGGAGGAACGAGTCCGGCAAACCGATCTTCTCGATGCCGCCCTGTGCCATCACTTGCTTGCTCTCCATCTCGAAGAGCTTATACTTAATACTGCTACTTCCGCAGTTCAATACCAATATTTTCATATTCAATTAACAATTAATAATTTACAATTAACAAAGGGCTAATGGAGTTTGGTACTGTATTTTAGAATCCGTACGGACTCCTATGTTTGTACAGAACTTCGTAGGTCGCTTTGTGAATTGTGAATTGTGAATTATAATTTACTTTATCGCCTGATTAGCGGTAATAACGACCATTTGAACGATGTCCTGTACCTTGCATCCGCGGCTCAGGTCGTTCACCGGTGCAGCGATACCCTGGAGGATCGGACCAACGGCGTCCGCACCGCTGAAACGCTCTACGAGCTTGTAACCGATGTTACCGGCCTGCAGATCCGGGAAGACGAGTACGTTAGCTTTGCCGGCAACGGGACTGCCCGGTGCTTTGGTCTTCGCTACGCTCTCTACCAGTGCGGCATCCGCCTGCAGCTCACCGTCGAGTGCCAGATCCGGCGCCATCTCTTTGGCGATCTTCGTTGCCTCGGTCACTTTATCTACCAGTTCATGCTTGGCGCTACCCTTCGACGAGAAGCTCAGCATAGCTACGCGCGGCTCGATGCCTGCGATAGCGCGTGCCGTCTCGGCGGTGGAGATAGCGATCTCAGCCAACTGTTTTGCATCCGGATTGGGGTTCACGGCGCAGTCAGCGAAGAGCAGGAAACCGTTCTCGCCCAACTGCTTGGCAGGGGTGAACATAAGGAACGCACCGCTCACGATCGAGCAGCCCGGTTTGGTCTTCAGGATCTGGAAGGCCGGACGGATCGTGTCGGCGGTCGTACCGCGTGCACCGGCTAACTCGCCGTCTGCGTCACCGGCTTTGATCATAAGGCAGCCTAAATACAGCGGGTCTTGCGCTTTCTTCTTCGCCTCTTCTTCGGTCATACCTTTGGCTTTGCGCAGCTCAAACAGCAGGTTCGCATACTCCGGCATCTTCGGGTCGTGGTTCGGATCAACGATCTTCGCCTCCTTGATGTACTCATAGCCCTTCTCGACTGCCATGCCCTTGATCTTCTCAGGGTCACCAATCAAAATAAGCTGCGCAATCTTGTCTTTCAACAGGATGTTAGCAGCTTCCAACGTACGGGGTTCGTCGCCTTCCGGCAACACAATGCGCTGCGGATTTGCTTTCGCACGCGCAATCATTTGATTCAAAATGTCCATAATATAGTGATTTTTTCTTAATTAACGGGTTAAACGGAACGCTTGGAGTGTACTGAAATAATCCGAGTGCAAAATTACAAAAAAAAATCCATATGTGCAATACTGACCAAAAAAAAAGATTTTTTTTCTTAAAATATTTGCGTATGTCAAAAAAAAGTAGTAATTTTGCAGCCTGAATTGTGGAATTATGAAGAAAAATTTACTTTTGGCATCGCTCATTTGTTTCTCTGTAGCGCTGATGGCGCAGGAGAAGGAGCAGAAAGTGAAAGGCGCCCACCCGTTCAAACTCGCTGAGAATGAGGAGGTTGCCCAGGAGTTTTCTCATTGGTCGCTGACCCCGCATGTCGGATTTAATGCGTTTGACGGCGACTTCAATTCGGAAATGAAGCATCCGATCGGTTATCCTACTGCCGGTTTGGATATCGAATATTCGTTTACGCCGGTCTGGGGGTTGGGCGTGAACTATACCTTCGATTGGTACAAGGTAGCCGGTAAGTCGGGCGGTAATAATGCGAGTACTTTGCTCGACGGTCATATGCACCGTGCCGGATTGTATGTGTCGATGGATTTCATCAATCTCTTTTTCCCGCGGGCGAAACGGAAGATCTTCAGTGTACACGCTATCGTAGGAGGCGGATACGCATGGTATAAGAGTAATAAGCTGTACTATGACAGCGAAGAGCAGCCTACCTGGGTACGTGGTAACACGCGCGATTATATTAATGAGGATGGCGAGAACGCGCCGAGCTCTATGTCCGGTTATAGCGGAGAGCTGTACCTCCAGGGAGGACTGAATTTCGAGTTCAATCTCAATCGTACGATTGCTTTGGGTGTACGCGGTACGTATAATTATTTCATCAACGATTATATCGACGGTCGCGGTTATGCCGGTCCGAATGCGGTAGCGTCGAAGAATAACGACGGTATCGTGGATGTGACGCTGAATATGCGCTTTAAGTTCGGCGCGGTGTCCAAGACCCACGTGCGTAATATCTCGAGTGTAGAGACATGGGAAAAGCCGGACTATGCGCCGGTCCACGATACGGTGATTATCAAGCATGACTCGATTATCATCCGCGAGACGATAGAGCAGTTAGCTACGGCTACGGCGGCTGCGGCAGTAGAAAAGGAGATTCCGCAGTACTACTATGTTTACTTCAAGAACAACAGACATAACCTCGACGACAAGGCGCTCGTGACGATCCAGCAGGTAGCGGACCGCATGGAGGAGGACCAGGATCTGTACGCGGTGATCATCGGTTCTTGCGACAACACAGGTTCGGCGACTGAAAACTACGTCTTGGGCGACAAGCGTGCAGACAACGTAGCCGGTGAGTTGCTCGCCGAGTATGCTATCCCGGAGGATCATATCTTTGCTGCCGGTATCGGTAAGATTGTCGGTCATCGCAGCACGGGAGCCTATGCGCCGAATAGACGCGCGGCTATCCGCCTGGTGGACAAGGCTACGTTTGATCGCCTCAAGGATGAGTTGATGGGCAAGCGTGCCGAGCGCGTGGAGGATGAGAAACCTGCTGTGAAGACGGTTCCGCTCACCCAGAGCGCTCGTCCCGAGAAGAAGAATGAGTATCAACAGCGTACCAGCGAAACGGTGGTATCCGATAAATCAACCACCCTCGCCCGTCTGGCCCGCAAGTACTATAATAATACATATTGTTGGGTGTATATCTATGTGGCGAACATGGATAAGATTAAGAATCCGAATGCGTTGAAGCCCGGTATTGAGTTGACTATTCCGGAGTTGACGCAGAAAGAGATGCGGATTACCAAAGACGAAGGTCTCGTTATCTATAACAGAGCCCGTCAAAGCCGGTAACACACAACAAGGGTACGGTCCTATAGCTCAGTTGGTTAGTAGCACCTGACTCATAATCAGGGGGTCCTTGGTTCAAGCCCAAGTGGGACCACACAGGAGGATAGTCCCGCGACTATCCTCCTGCCGTACTCAAGCGGATCCTACACACGCATGCGCGCACGCATTTCCATATTATTATGTATGCTCTTCCTCCTGATGGGAGGGATGGATGCGTATGCCCTCACGCCCCAGCAGAAACGCGCCAAGGCCAAGGAGGTGCAGATGCGCAAGCGCGAGGCAGCAAAGCGGAAAGCGGAGAAGAAACGTGCCGCCAAGGCGAAGGCGGCGAAGAAGAAGCGTCTCAAGGAGGGCAAACCGCTGCTCTATGTCTATACCTACGATCTGCGCTCCGGCGAGAAACTCGCTGCTACCCATATCACCGCGCAGAATATCCACGCGCGGCCGAATAAGAAACCGATCATCAACAAAGCAACCGATGCCAAGCGTGCCCGCGTGTCCAAAGGGTTGCCGGCGGCTACCTATTGGATACACGCTGCAAGGCTCGGTTATTTCCCTTCCGATACCCTCTATTTCGATCATCGTAAGGATGAGGACAGCGTCGCTATTTCCCTCTATCCCGAGACGCGCCTTACTTTCACCGTCACCGATTCGCTGACCAGCCGTCCGGTGGTGGCGAACCTCATCGTGCGCCGGCCTGATCAGTCACGGGTGCTGCAGACGACCTCCGATAGCGTCCATTCGCTCATCGCCGTCCTGCTCGATGACCGCGTGCCCTATTATACGATTGAGGCAACGGCGGTGGACTATTTCCCCTTCTTCGACACGATTGTCAAGCCCGAGGAGTTCCGCGGCGTCATCATGCAGCCGCGGGAGATCAAGTCCTTCGTTCTGCATAATATCTATTTCGCTACCGGTAAGACGCGTATCTTGGCGTCATCCGAACCGGCGTTGAACGAACTGTACCGGTATCTCAACTCGCGCCCGAAACAGCGCATCCGCATCGTAGGGCATACGGATAATATCGGTTCCGACCGCTCTAACCAGGTGCTCTCCGAGGGGCGGTGCCGCGAAGTGAAGAAAGCGATGGTGGATCGCGGCATCCGTGCATCGCGCATCGAGATCGAGGGTAGGGGGGAGAAAGATCCTATTCTACCTAACATTTCTGAGCAAAATCGTCAGTTAAATAGGCGTGTAGAGATAGTTCTTTTGAAAGAAAGTTCCCTTTAGTGATATTTTTATCCGGAATTGTTTGCGGTTATTTGAGAAAAAAGCAGTACCTTTGCACCCGGTTTTAGTAAGGTATTGTAAATCATCAAATAACCTGACTACTTATTCATTTTTTTCATGCGAAGCGGCCCGCTGCGAAGCGAGCCGTTTTTCTTTATCAAGTCTAAGTGTATGTTATAGCATAGCTTGCCGGCGGTACGCCAAGGCGGTCATGCCCGTCACGCGTTTGAAATAGCGGTAGAAAGAGGTGGGTTCGTTGAATCCCAGCGAGAAAGCAATCTGCTTGAGCGAACGCGACGGATCGGTTACCATCTCCCGTTTAGCCTGCGCCACGACGTACTGCTCTATCCAGTCCTTGGGCGATACGCCGCGTGTCACCGAGCGGATGACACGACTCAGGTATTTCGGATGCAGATGGAGCAGATCCGCGTAGTACTGGATCTCTTTCGACTCGCGGTAGTGGACTACCACCAGTTCGCAGAACTGCTTGAACAGGTTGTTGGAATGGCTTCCCGCCCAGTGTATGTCCTGCTCGCGGCGGTAATAATTGATATACTCGTATGCGACCGACATCTGCGCTAACAGAATATCGTACCGGTGCGGCAGATCTTTCTCGCTATGAATTGAGATATAGGCCAGATGATCCAAGAGGGACAGCAGGCGTTCCGTTTGGGTGTCGGTCAGCGTGCAGATAGGCGAATAGTTGAATTTCTCGTAATCATGACTGAAGACATGGGACCGGAGATCCTCGAAGAGCTTGGGCGAGATGATGACACGCGTATAGGTGTAGTTGTCCGTACACTCGAGGGGGCGCATGATATGCCCGGGCATAACAATACCTAACTGGTTTTTTGACTGGGTCATTTCCTGCATGTCGTACATGGCGCGCGCATGACCTTGCGTGCATAATGTCAGCACGATGTAGGGAAAGACGACGTCTGTGTTGAGCGTTTTGAAACGATTTATATCCCGCTCTACCGCAATGCCGATCTCTTCAACGGCTTGAATATTATGTGGTTGACAATCCATTCTGTGCGCAAAGGTCCCTTTTGTGTATTTATTTAAGAAAAGTTGTCTTAGCGGACACGCTCGCAGTACGAACCGTCGCGTGTGTCGATACGGATCACTTCGCCTTCGTTGATGAAGAGCGGAACGCGTACCTCAGCGCCGGTCTCAACCGTTGCAGGCTTGAGGGTGTTGGTAGCGGTATCGCCTTTCAGACCCGGCTCCGTATAGGTAACGGTCAGCTCTACCTTCGTCGGCAGCTCTGCGAACAATACCGTATCCGACGATGCGTCCGATACGACATCTACGTTCATTCCCTCTTTCAGGAAATCAACACCGGTGATCAGATCGTGCGCGATGGGTACCTGCTCGAAAGTCTCGTTGTTCATGAAGATGTAGTCCTCGCCCTCTTTGTACAGGAACTGATACGGACGGCGCTCTACGCGGACATCTTCCAGTTTCTCACCGATGTTGAAGCGGCGCTCCAATACGCGGCCATCCACTACATCTTTGAATTTAACACGCATAATTGTGTTACCCTTACCCGGTTTAACGTGAAGGAACTCAATTACGAAATACAGACGGCCATCCATGCGGATACATACGCCGTTTTTAATGTCTTGACTGTTGATCATATCAATAAAAATTATAGAATTTCTCGAAAATCGCTGCAAAAGTACAATTTTTTTTGCACATATGCAAATTTTTTAGTAATTTTGCACTCCGAAAATGAATTTAATCGTTCGAATACTATGGAATCGATACAGAATTTCTTTGGTACGATAGATTTTTGGCAGGTTGTTTCGTCCTTTATTTTTCTCATTGCCATCATCGATCCGTTTGGAAATATCCCGGTGACGATTACGATGGAGAAGGAGGGAATTCGGATTGTGCCCTGGCGTGTCTGCCTGGCGAGCCTCATCATTCTCATGGCTTTCCTTTTCCTGGGAGAATGGATCCTCAAGCTCTTCGGCGTGCAGATTGAGTATTTTGCTATTGCCGGCGGGTTTGTGATCTTCCTCATGGCGCTGGAGATGATTCTGGATATCTCGATCTTCAAGAATGGCAATCTGTTGGAGGGCGAGGGCTCGATCGTACCCTTGGCTTTCCCGATGTATGCCGGTCCGGGTGCGTTCACGGCCTTGCTGGCAATCACGGCGGAGTATAGCATTGCCAGTCTCTGTGTCTCCCTGATCCTGTGTATCGTGACCCTTTATCTGGTGCTTGTCGGTACGAACTGGCTTACCAAATACCTGGGACAGACATCGTTGTACATCATCCGTAAGTTCTTCGGCATCATCGTGCTCGCCATTGCCTGCAAGCTGATGTTCGGCAACCTCGCCGCAATATTCTAAAGAATAATAGGAATCTAGATATCTAGAAATCTAGAACTCTAGATAGCTAATAAACTACAATACAAATGAAAAGTTTTTCAGAAATGACCATCGCGATGGCGAGTGACCACGCGGGGTTTGCACTCAAGCAACAGGTGCAGCTGTTCCTCGAGGATAACGGCGCCAAAGTGAAAGATTTCGGTTGTTATGACACCGAGAGTTGCGACTATCCGGACTATGCACATCCGCTGGCAACGGCCGTGGAGAAGGGCGAATACGAGTTCGGAATCATCATCTGCTCTACGGGTAACGGTATCTGCATGACGGCCAATAAGCACCAGGGTATCCGTGCGGCGCTCTGCTGGGATACCAAGTTAGCCGAACTGGCGCGTCAGCATAATAACGCCAATGTCCTGGCTCTGCCGGCTTCTTTTATCTCGGCGGTCAAGGCGCTGGATATCGTACGTACCTTCTTCCAGACGGATTTTGAGGGTGGACGGCACGAGCGTCGGGTGAATAAGATTCCTTGCGCTTGATGTTTTCCTGGCTTCGCTCCTTCTTCCCATCTCCGTTCTTTGTGAGTGTCGAGCCGGCGGCAGTGTGTCAGTTACGCTGCCCGGCTTGCCCTGTGGGAATGAGTAAGACCGCGGAAAAGCCGCTGACAGAGCAAAGACCGGCTACGCCTGACAGAGCACAGACCAATCATGAGACAGTGAATCAGTCTGTCAGCGAAGCGGTCTGTCAGCGAAGCGGTCTGTCAGCAAAGCGGTCTGTCAGCGAAGCGGTCTATCCGCACCGCGGTCTTATGCCCCGCGACATCTGGGAGCGGGTTTTATCACAGATCAAAGACTCGGCCAAAATCATTCAGTTCTATTTTCAGGGTGAGCCCTTGCTCCATAAAGACCTGCCTGTCATGATCCGTGAGGCGCATGAGGCGGGTCTTTATACGATTGTCAGCACCAACGGTCAGGCGATGACCCAGGATCTCGCCAACGCCCTTGTTGCCGCCGGACTCAACCGCATCATCGTCTCCATGGACGGTCTGACGGACGAGTCCTACGGCTCCTACCGTATCGGCGGCAGCCTGGATAAAACCCAATCCGCCCTCCGCTACCTCCGCGAAGCCAAAAACATCTGTCAGCCCGAAGGGCGGTCTGTGTTCTGTCAGTGTAACGGTCTGTCAGCCGCAGGCGGTCTTATTATCGAACTCCAAGTCCTACGGTTAAAAACCAACGAACATGAATGGGAGGCTTTCAAACGCCTCTATCGGTCCCTCGGAGCAGACCGTCTGACCTTCAAGACCGCCCAACTCTACGACTATGCCGCCGGCCATCCCCTCATGCCTTCCAACCCGCGTTACAGCCGCTATCGCTTGGGCTCGGATGGTTTATACCATCGCAAGAACCGTTGGCCCTGGTGTACACGCGTATGGATGGGATGCGTCATCGCCACCAACGGAGACGTCCTCCCGTGCTGTTATGACAAGGCGCACGAGTATGTCTATGGCAATATCATGGAAGCCCCTCTCGCAGAGATCCTGCGCAGTGACAAGGCGCGTGCGTTCATGCGTGCCGCCCAAAAAGAACAACCCGCTATTTGTAAAGAATGTTGGCGATGACAAACTCTCCCTTACACCGTACACCGTACACCATACACCAATTTACCTTCGGCCCGTTTGAGACCAACACGTACGTTCTCTCCTTCCCTTCAGGGAGGGATGGGGTAGGCCCGCATATCTTGCTCGTCGATCCTGCCTGCTCCAATGAATACGAGCAGCAGCAATTACTCGACTATATCAACTCTGTCAGCGAACAAAGTGAGCGGTCTGTCAGCAAAGCGGTCTGTCAGTGTAACGGTCTGTCAGCCGCAGGCGGTCTGACTATCCTCGCCACCCATGGTCATCTCGATCATCTATGGGGTGCCAAATGGGCAACGGATCGCTGGAACGTACCTGTCCTGATTCCCGAAGCCGATATCCCAATGGTCAAAGCCATGCAGTCCCAATACGATCTCTTCGGCATCCGTTCCAAAGCCCAACCTTTCCCCATTGAACCAATTACCAAAGACTCCCTCCCTTTAGGGAGGGCTGGGGTAGGCTTCTCCATCCTCTCGACCCCCGGCCATACTCCAGGTAGCATCTGCCTCTATAGTCCTTCCCTTCAGGGAGGGGATGGGGTAGGCTTCCTCTTCTCCGGTGACACCCTTTTCCGCGGGGGATATGGTCGTACCGATCTCCCGGGTGGCGACACCTCCCAACTCATCGCGTCTCTCCGTCGGCTGGCTACTCTTCCGCCCGACACGCAGGTTTTCCCAGGGCATGGAGAAGCCACTACTATCGGTGCCGAATTTCCATAACATAAAGTAAAAAACGCAAAAAAAACTTGCACATATCAAGAAAAAGCAGTAATTTTGTGCTCAGAATGAATAAAAGATTGTAATATTTATTTATAACCTATTGAAAGTCTGCGAATTATGTTGATGGGGGGGGGTAAAATGAGTATTCGTAAGTTTTATCACGAGTATAAATCCGAATTAGGTTTCGGATTTGTATTGTGTATGGCAGTGGCGGTGAGTTATTTGATTTCGCCGTATATTCCGGAGGATTGGTTCCGGTCCATTATTTCACCGCTTCAGAATAGTGCCAATTGTGCTGTCACCGTTATTTTTGCCTGGCTGTTTGCCCGCCATAATGAAGGTATACGTATACGCAAGTTGTGCGCCTGGCTCGCAGGAGCGCTTGCCATCATTTTTATCGGAGGTTTTATTGCCCGTATCAAGGCGGAAGGTGTCAATCCCGTAGCGGAAGGAGCTTTCAGTTTCGAGAGATGGGAGTTGATGTTCGGTGCTATTATTGCTTGGATTCTGCTCGCCTATCCCTACGAGCTTCTAAGGCCCGGATGTGTGACTCTTTGGAGTTCTATGATGCGTATCCTACCCGTCATCTTAATTGGTGCCATAGATTATTATGTACCATGGGATCTACGATGGATGTTGGCTGCCGTTCCAATTATTTGGGTGGGCTTGATATTTTTCCATTTACGCTCGTATCGCAAGTATTGCGAGGAGAACTATTCTTCTTTGGAGGATACGGATGAGCGGTGGGTGATACGCTATCTGATGATGATGTTTGTGATAGGAATTTCTTATTTCCACCTCTATTTCTCGACAGAAACGAACCGACTCTTTACCCAGCAATGGCTCATGTTCTTTGTGCTCGTTTATAGCGGCGAAAAGATCCTCTTCCGTTCGAATGCGTGGATGGAAAGAAAAGAAAAGGAGGATATGGAGGATCAACTCTTTGCGAACGGTTCCCTGCAGCCTGATAGCGAATACAAAGCCGCTCTGGAGCAATGGATGGAGACGGAGAAACCCTATCTCAATCCGAAGTTCTGTCTGCTCGATATGCGCGATGTGCTGCCGCTCAACCGTACCTATCTCAGCCAGCTCATCAAGAATACCTACGGCTGTAATTTCTACCAGTTCATTACCAATTATCGTATCGAGGAGGCGAAACGGCTGTTGCGCGAGAACCCGTTTATGAAGATGCAGGATGTGGCGGAGCAGAGCGGTTTCTCTTCGCCTACCGTCTTTACCCGCATTTTTGCCAAAGAAACCGGCTTCCTCCCCAGCGAATGGGTAGCTAATAGCCAATAGCTAACTTAATCCTCAAAAAAGCAGGGTATCAAAACAAAATGGTAGGAGCCTCCCGAACTCGTGGATGGCTGGTTCGCGAAAGAGGTATGGAAGAGGTAAACGCAAACCGTAATATAGAAGGTAGAGGGTAGACCAGGCGGACGGGCGGACACCCTTTCCCTCGTTACCACTACGTAACGTCCGAGGTCTATTAGAAACTCTGTGCATTTTTGTCGCATCCTTGCGACAACCTCTTTTGCGCGCGACGATTTAATTATCTATGTTTTTGTTCGTATATTATAGACACGACCAATGTGTAAAAATTGACACGCTCACATGCGCGTATATGCAATGTGGAAATATCGACATCAACGATAGGTATAAATGATGTTAAATTTGGGCAAAATACTCTATTTTGCGGGTAAGATACTCAACAATTCGTAAAAAAATAGCACTTTTTCTCAACTTTAGGTAAATTTCTCGTCCTAATACTTGCTCACATGCGAAAAAAGCAGTAACTTTGCAAAACATTTGGTATAGTCATGCGAATAAAAAGGTACATAGTATTAATTTTAGCAGTTTTTTTATGCATTCTTTCGTTCCCTTTGCGGGCGGAGAAGACGGAGATTGTAGCGCTGAAGAACAATCTGGCGTACGATGCTATCCTGACGCCGAACTTGCAGCTCGAGTTCCGCTTGACGCGTAAATGGACGATGGAGGTAGGTGCGGGTTTCAACCCGTTCCCGCTGGATGATACGAAGTTCCCGAAATGGCGTCATGTATCCGCATGGATCGCTCCCCGTTATTGGTTCTGCAATGCCTTCAACCGCGGTTTCTTCTCCTTCAATGCGGCGTATGCCCATTATAACGTAGCCGGAGGCAAGTACCCGATAGGTTGGCTGTATAAGAAAGTGCTGGATAGCCGTTACCAGGGCGATGCCGTGATGGGCGGACTCAGTTTCGGTTGGCATTTCCCCGTCTCGCCGCATTTCAGTATTGAGTTGGAGGCGGGCGCCGATTTGGGTTATACATGGTTCACGGAGTTCGAATGTAAGCACTGCGGCGCGAAGAAAGCCCAGAGCGGCAGTTGGTTTGCTCTGCCTAAGTTAGGCGTCAACCTCTCGGTGCCGTTAGGCGGCGACAAAGCGTCTCTGGCGCGCCGCTGCGATTGCGAGCAGTTGGAGGAGAAAGAGGAAGAACCCGATACCGTGATTGCCGAGGAGCCTGTGGAGCGCCTGGATGTCGTGAAGCGCCTATGGCCGGCAGTCGGTCCGGTGGCGATGCTGCCTTATACACCGGTTATCAACCCGCGTCAGGATAATATGCAGCGCCTGCGTAACCGTCTGCTCCGTAGCGAAGATGACTATGAACCTTATACCCAGGAGATGGCGCTCAGTGCCGATCCGCGTAATGTGTTCCTCTATTTCGAGGTCAACGTGACGAAGATGGACCGCTCGTTTATCCAGAACGACATGCTCATGGATAGTATCATGCAGATCTTAGGTACGGTGATGGATGATCCGACGATCCGCGTATCGCACGTCCGTATCGTGGGCTTCGCTTCTTTCGACGGACGTCAGGCGTATAACACACGCCTTGCGGGTAGCCGTGCACAGACGATTAAGGAGTATATGCAGAGTATCTACCCGCTGCCGGACAGCGTCTTTGCGGTCTGCAATGGTGGCGAGAGCTGGGCGGAGTTGCGGTATCGTCTGGTGCAGTTGACGAAAGATACCGAGCGCGTCACCCCGGAGCACGTCGAGATGATCAACGAGGTCATCGCGATCATGGATACCGAGCCGGACGCCGATATCCGCGAGAAGAAGATCAAGGCGTTGCGTAAGGGCGCTACCTATCGTTACCTCCGCGACGAACTGCAGGATATCATGCGTAACTTAGGATGTATCACCATCTTCATCGAACCGGAAGATTAGGCAAATTATCCAACGGCCATAAGGCCGGTCCAATATAGAAAATTAACAAAAAACAAATTAACAAAAACAAAAAAAACAACAAAAATTTTAATTAACCCAATTTATTAACCCAAAAAATGTTACAACAATGAAAAAGATGACATTTTTAGCTTGTGCAGCATTGCTGGCAAGCACATGCATGTTCACCGCTTGTAAGAAAGACAAAGTAAGCGACGAACTGCAGCAAGCACCCCAATCGGGTTCTTATAACGGCGAGGAGGTGAAGACGCAGTTCTCCATCGCTTTGCCGAATCAACTCAATGGCCCGGCACGCATGCCGAGTACTACGGTACAGAATGCCGGTGTTTCTGAATTCCAAGGCATGACAGGAATCACCCTCATTCCGTTTGCTAAGGAAGGTACCATCACGAGTTCGGATATGCGTCTTGGTGATAACATCACTACGGCAAAAGGAGAATCAATGACCGTTTCTCCTTCTGATTTTAGTGGAGACTATAGAGCAAAAGTGTATGAAGATGTTTCTATTCCTTTAAGCACCGCTTCGTTCTTGTTCTATGCTAAATCGGCTGCTACCGGTAGCAAGTTTGAAGTAGGTTCGCTTCTCGCAAGCGATATGACGCTTCAGCCGTCCACTTTCTCCTTCCGCCTTGAACAGATTAAGTCGGATGCTGTTATTACGGCAAGTTCGAAAGGTCAAAACTTATTGGACTATCTGACATCTATTGCTAATGCGAATGATGGTGCAACGCCGACTCCTAAGAAATGGTGTGACTATGAGGCAGCGGATAACGCGTCCATGGCGGCTATGTTCGCTACGTTCAGTACGATTCATGGTCTTTCTTCGTTTGAGGTAGCACGTGTACTGACCGACCTCAATAAGTCTCTTGCTCCGCTGGTTAGCTCGAATACGCTTGCAGCCAATATTGCTGCTGCTATTGCTGCCGGTACTACCTATGTTGAGGTTAACAACACAACGCATGAGGTGACGATGAAGACGGGCTATGACAAGTTCCCGGGAGAGTATAATTTGCCGGATGGTTCTATCGATATCGCGTGGAATGCTACCAATCCTAGCGATAAGAAGTTTGTGGAAGGACCCTATTCTAACATGGCTGCTCCGGCCACTTATACCTATCCTGCACAACTCTGGTACTATGTGAACTCGACCATTCAAACTTCCAATAAATCGCAGAAGACGGCATATGACGGTTCCAATGCCTGGTCAACTATCTTAGCGCTGCACACAGACGCAACTGCTGTGAACTCGCGTACGCGTGCCGTAGCTATCGTTGATCCTATTCAATACGCAGTGGCTCGTCTGGATGTACAAGTTCGCGTAGCAGCGACCGGCAGTGGCAAACTGGAGGATAATAGTGCTACGGCAGAAGGTGCTCGTACAGATGTAGCTGTTAACGCCGCAGGATTCCCGATTTCGGCAGTGCTCGTCGGTGGTCAGCGTCCGGTTAATTTTGACTTTACCGCCCAAACATCCGGTACCGAATATACCATCTATGATAATGCAATGGCTTCGACCTACAAGGGAACGCCGGTCACCATGGCAGCTAAAATGGGATCCGATTATTCGGAATGGAACCATACGCTGGTTTTGGAGAACGGAACAAGCGATGTCATGATTGCCGTGGAGATGACCAACAACACGGGCGTTGATTTCTATGGTGCCGGTGGTCAATTGATTCCGAAGGACGGTAAGTTCTATGTAGTAGGTAAGCTGACTGCATCTGCCGCTACCGAGACCGGTAGTCACGTGTTCAAACAAGACTTCGTAACCAAAGCTAAGTTGACGTTGACAGACCTTAAGAAGGCTTACAACACGATTCCTGACCTGCGTACCCCGCAAATGGAACTCGGTTTCTCGGTTAACCTGGAGTGGCAGAATGGTCACGTATATACTATTGACTTCACAGAATAATCTCTTCAATACGGTTTGAACATCAAACGAACCATATTGCTTTTAATCGCTGTCGCAACGGCAGGTTGTCATCTCATTGATGATGACCTGACCGTGTGCGGCGTCGATGCCCTCATCAATTATGAACTGCGTCTTGTGACAGAGGTACAGCTTCAGATTGAAGAGAAACTATCGTCGGATATCGATAAACCCGTAGCCGATGCGCTGAAGGCATGGTCTGCCCCCTATTATTCGGGCAGCGCGCATGATTTGGATATGAGTTTCTTTTCCTTGGATGGAACCGACGAACTATTAGAACACAAGAGCGATATCATCAATGCCAATCAGAAGTCCTACACCTTATATATCCCGCGTAAGGACTACCAGCATGTAGCTGTGGTGAATATCGCTAACAACAACAATGTGAGTTTACAAGGAGGGCAATATGCTTCTTCCATGCGAATTGTGCAGCGTAATGCAGATACTCTGGACTCGCATAACACGGCTGTTTATGCGGCACGTGTGCCGATGTACATGGCGAATGTAGACACCAATCTGACGTTTAACGTGCGCCTTTATATGGTGAACTGCGGTGTGGCACTGGTGCTGACTGCTGACGGCTCGACGATCCCGACGATGCGCGACATGGTGCTGACAGGTACGGCGACAGGTTTTGGTCTAAACGACAGTACGTTTACTTATGATAAATCCCGTCCAATCAGGGCAGAGAAAGTGATGGATCGCTGCTATGCGGTATTGGCATTGCCCTCGCCGGAACCCCAACCGGCAGCATGCGGACAACGAAAAGCGGGACAGGCAGCGAAGGCAGATGATGCCCTGTGGAAGGTGCAGGTCTTTACGGATATGCCGGACGGTACGGTGACGGAGACGGAGTTATCCTTTCCGTATGCACTCCGAGCCGGAAGCTTGGAGATCATCAAAGTGAAAATGAACGATGACGGTTCGGTATCCGTAGTAGGGAATGCCGAAGTCGGAGTCTCTGTGACGCTCGATTGGAAAGACGGCGGTACACATGAAGTAATAACAGGATAGGGTAGAGTTTAGTGTTTAGAGCCAAAAGGTACATATGGATTTTGGTGCTCGCGCTGGTAATGGCGGGATGCAAGAAGGATGAACCATCGCAAGTGGTTTCGATGCCGATATCGGTATGTCTGTCTGCGGATGATGTGGTGTCTGCTCGGAATGCGGCTCCGATTCGTCGGGCTATAGGAGATCCCGGAACGACGGAGAAATACTTATTCCCGCATCATCTGTATTTTATCGTTATGCGGCAGACAGGTCCTACCACTTGGACGGTATGGACTCAGGAACATCGGACATTGAAGGATGGAGATTGGATCCCCGGACGGTATGGATGGACTCTTCCTACGGTAGGGGATAGTATCTATCGGTATGATGCGGAAATAACCATGCTTCTTACGTCCTCTGATAAGTTTGTCGGCCATGTGTATGCGATTGCGTCGGCTGAGGAATTGACGTTTAACAAGTCATTGGATGCAATAAGCAGTATGAGCGATGTATTGAACTTGACGTTCAGCACGGCGAGCGATGCTATCCAGGAGAACCTGCAGCATATCTATACGTCGCCTTATAACTTGGAGCAGGATGGCGCATACTACGGTTCGTTCGACAGTAAGCATCAGCGAGTGCCGAGAATAGATATGTTGCTCTATCATGTGGCAGCCAAAGTGGATATCAAATGGTCGGTAGATGAGGAAAAACGGATTAATAAAACTGATCCGTCCGAGGCAATCCGCTTAACCTATATGAAGGCTTGTAACCTCTTCGACGGCTACGCCTATTGCTTTCGTCCGATGCGCAATGAATTGCCTGCCAAGCTGACAAGCGGATACGATCTGACGAATATTGTAACTGCGGACGATGAAGGTCTTTGGTGGGAAGGACGCAGTTATTTCTATACCATCCCGTATGTGGTAACTGGCGAAGCGGTAGAGGGGAAAGTCTATTTCCCACTGCAGATGAAGATGGAGACGAACTCGAGTGGAAAATACTACTTACCGACGCTCAATTTGAAGGTGGATACTACAGCGGTGTTTGTACCGTGGATGCGGGCGATGTTTAACATCAACACCAAATTAGAAGATAAATCAGAAACGATACCAATAGATTTATAATATTTTGAAGCAACGTATATACATATTATTATTGATCGTGTGGGCGAGCGTATGTGCGTATGCGCAAGCGACGGACACTATCCGTTATGTACACCCTAACGGCGCATATAACAACGATGGTAAATCGTGGGAAACGCCTATGAACCGTGTGCAGGACGCTATCAACGACCTGCGCGACTACTTGGAGAACAATCACCTCCATTCCGGCTCGGTCTATATCGCAGCCGGAACCTATGTGCCGACTGAGTCCACGGAAGCTACCGGAGGATCTATGTTGAATACCTCCTTTAAGATTTACGCCGGTATTCACGTCTATGGTGGTTTTAACCCCGAAACGCCGGAGAGCAGGCCGGGACTCCGAATGATGGCGAACGGTAAGACCTGCGAGGAGAACTGGGCGGACCAGTCCGGTATCGGTACCGTCTCCGGTACTGAGATTGCTTCGCAATGGGATTTGCAGTACAAGACCATTCTGACGGGAAACCACTCCTCTTCGGCGCCTACGTTTGTATTTGACTCCATCCGCGGAAAATATACGACAGCCTATGCTGCCAGCTCATACCACGTAGTATGGTTCGCTACCAACGGCATCTGGCCGGCTACCGATGATCTGCTCAAGAACCATTATAAACCTTTGGAATATCCGGCTTCGATAGACGGATGCGTCATCTCGTCCGGTAATGCCTCCAGCCGTAATATCAACCTGCGCGAGCATACGGGTTATGGCGGCGGTGTATATATGGTAGGCAACTCCAGCATGCGCGGGTGTATTGTAGAGCGCTGCTCCGCAAACATGCGCGGTGGCGGTATCTATGCCGACGGCGGTGGTACGATCGAGTTCTGCTTAATCCAGGCCTGCCAATCCGCGGGTATCGGTGTCTATCAAGGTTACGGCGGCGGTGTGTGCATCGATCATGAGGGCTCGATAGGGCATAGCCAGATCACTTCGTGCGCTGCCCGTTGCGGTGGTGGTATCTTCATCAGCCATGTGCCCGAAGACTATCCTACTACCGGCGAACCGGCTATCGATAATATCAGTAACTATTCCCCGCACGCGACGGCATGCGTGGTCAATAATAATACGACCAACGCCGAAGGTGCCGGTATCTACCTGGCAGAAGGAGGTACGGTTAACCACTGTACCGTTACGGCGAATGAATGTATGGGTCCGGACGTGACCTATTACGGTCGCCGTCACGGCCGTACGGGTGGTATCTATGTCCGCAACTGCGGTCAGATCTTCAACTCCGTCGTCTGGGGTAACCGCTGTGCGGTCAATAACGATATTCAGTTTGCCTCCGTTCGTCAGAAGACCGGTGTTGCAGGCTATGAAACCTTCGTCTATCACACGGCGTTCATGAACCACGATATCACAGACTGGACGGGAGTGCGCAAGGAGGCTGTTTATTCCCTTGATAAGCAGAACATGCCGGTGGAGGGCGGATCGGATAACTTCCCCTGTTTCTTCAGTCCTACGGTCGTGCCTCTGAACTGGGATTCGGTTAATACCTCGGCAGGCATCTACGGCGCGGGTGTATTCAGACACCTCTATCCGGTGCAGTATCCGGGCCCGCGTATCTGGCACTTGACTGCCCACTCCTATCTGGATCAGAAGGGTGTACAATGGTCTCCGGCGATGGTGGATCCTCCGATATGGCTGATCCATGCGCATACGGATTATGGTGTCGTGTCCAACCCTTACGAACCGGCTTCTACGCTGGGGGCATTGGTGCGCAAACCGGATAACATGCGTCATGCACTGATTGCCCCGCAGGGCATGGAGGGCAGAAAAGATGCGACGCCTATACCTACGATCTTCGTGGATCTGCATCATGAAGGTGAGTTTGATGCGAAAGGCCATTTTATTGAACATCCCTATACCGGTCATAGCTGGGAAGCCCCGCTGCACTCAATTGGCGATGCGCTGATGTACTATCGTACCTATCTGGTAGAAGAACCGGGCAAAGCCATTGGTAAGCGTGCGCATTACCGCCTGCCTTCGGCATGGGACGAGGAAACCGGTAACCCTACCGCATATACCGACTACAACTATGTCCAGTTGCTCGTCAAAGAGGGCGAGCAGAGTACCGCCGGACCGAATAACTACCTCGGCAAAGATATGCGTACCGCCTCTATCCGTACGCTGTCGCACATGCGTCTCTACGGCGGCTATCCCGATACCCTGAGCGGCACGGATACGGAAGGACGTGACCCGCTGAATCATCCTACCATCATTACGGCAAATATCGCGAATGAGAAAGGCGAGGTAGCGTATGCCAACAACTCCGCGCACGTGCTGACCTACGTAAATACCGAATATACCATCGTCGATGGATTCCAGCTTCTCAACGGAAATGCGCATGACTTAACGGGCACTCGCGCGGTACAGGCAGGTGGAGGCGTACTGGTTAGTAATGAGATAACGGATATCACCATGCGTATTGACATGGTGGGCAATGAGCTGCGTAACTGTCGGCTCGCGAACAACTCCGCGCCGAAAGGTGCCGCTATCTACGTAACTGGTGATAGTAGGAAGCGAATCGGTTTCATCGGGGTTCTTTTATATGCAGAATTGAAGGTGGTGAATTGTATTATCCGCAATAATACAGCGGATTACGCCTCGGGGAACAACGGTGTCATCACCGCAAACGGCCGTGCATTCATTGATATTGACCATTGCGATATTGTCAATAATGTTGGTTATCCGCTTCAATCGGATAATAGATGGTGGAAGGATGGACAGGAACTTCCTACTAACGGCTATATCCGTATAGATAACTCATTTATTTATTGCAACGGTACGGAAGTATTGAACGACCGCTCCGCGTTGGCTGCAAATACCCCGCTTTCTGTAGATGCGGCAACTCAGGACTATATATTCGGTACGTATAATATGTTCGATGCCGATATCCAGCTCCATACCGCCGATGCTACCCAACCGCATGGTTTCTTTAAGAGTGATTTTACCGTTCCTACTATCGGCGGTGTATTACCGGACGGAATGCCGGATGCGGCGAACCATCCTCTGAAATTAGTGATGCCGGCGGAGAAATACAACCAATGTAACCTCACGCGTACCGACCGCAATGCGGAGACATACCCTGTCTTTGTCAACCCGTCGCGTAATATCGGTCACTCGGTAGAGGGCGACAGACCTTTGTACGGCGGTAAAGTATCGTTCATTCCGCTGAATAACAACCCCTGCGTAAACGCAGCGTCTGTCTCCGCGTATGGCGCCAATAATGTACCGCGTCCGGAAGCAGAAGATTTCGATTTGACGGATTATACCCGCCGTAACTATGGTGGCGAACCGGATATAGGTGCGCTGGAAGACACCGACCTGCCGATAAGCGGTTCGGTCATCTATGTCACGCCGAATGGTGCCGGCAAACGCGATGGTTCCTCTTGGGCAAACGCTATCGCCGGTAATACGGTATATGTACTGAATGACATCGCCGGTCCTGCTTTGGCTACGGGCGACCAAATAGACCCGGTGCTTACTTGCGACCGCGTCCTCGATAGTGAGGGCAACCCGATCCTCACTACCAATGAGAAATACAACGGCGGTTGGGGTAAAGTATGGTTTACCAGTAAGATTCGTAATGTGACTACCACCCATACGACCAAAGCCTTGGTAACCGCCACAAATACCTATACCGGAGGTGGCCCGCGTGATGGAGTAGAGACACCGGACCCGTTCTGGGAGACCACTTCTGAGGTAACGCCCGTCAGCAGTGGTGCTGTTCCCGGTTTTGTGCCGGGTTACGACTATGATCCGCGCTATCCGTATGGAGAGATCTCCGGTGCTTCGCGTTCCTTCTGGCGTGCGAATCCGTATCATGATGGTACGAGCTGGAATAATGCAGCCGGATATAACTTGAGTACGTTTATTGATGCATGTAATGACTATGGTTGGATTAACAATACCCGTGCGGAGCGCTATGTGGGCGGTCTCCAGTATGCCGTAGAGAAAGCCTCCGCGGCGAACAAGACGTATCATAGTGACTCCGTGCAAGTATGGGTCGGCGCCGGTACGTATAATGACTACAAGGGATTCGTTATGCGTGATTCGGTCACGGTATTAGGCGGTTTCCCTGCTACCAAATATAAATCCCCGGGTATCACCGAACGTCAGGCTTTGATGTCGGATGTAGTGACTATTCCTAAAGCCAAGCAGGCAGAGAAATTGGAGGCGGAATACTACGAGACGATTCTGCAGATTTCGGAGGTCAACCCGAAGAGCAGCAATACGGATATAAATCCCGATGCAATTAAATATCCGGATGATGACTATTCAGTGGACGAAAATGTCGATACCGAGACGGTGGATACTGCAACGATCACTCGTACGGCAACTTATACATGGCAGATAGCGACGGAGGATGTCTCGACTACCTATATTCGCTATCAGGATATGCTTCTCAAAGGAAATAATGTTTTTGAGTATCGAGTAAGACGAGATAAGGCGGGTAATAGTTTGGAGAAGGCTGCTAATAAATATTTTGTTGCGGATAACGAGGTATTCAAAGGCATTTCATGGAATGCCGGACAAAAAGTAGTTTGGCAGACTTTTGGTGATTCATGGAAAGATGCTAATGGTAATGAGAGTTGGGAATTGACATACGAGGATAGAGACTATAATGTGAACTATAGGACAAAATGGAAATTCGATGGCGATCGGGATGTACTCAATCAGTCCGATGTCAAGATTGGTACGGTTCCAAGGGGTTCGCAGTTTGAAGGAGTAATGAACACCATGAGCATGGGACAGACGCTGAAGAATGTGCCAGCAGGTGATTATCAACTGCAGATAGATCTGGGAGCCTACTATACGAAATATAAAGATGAGACGAATACCGGTATCACGTTCTATATCATTGCTTCGGATGGTGCTACCGTAGCCACACAACCCGTGTATTGCAAGGATAACAAATTGAGAAGATATGAGTTCTCGTTTACACAACCGGCTACGGGTGATTTGACACTCCGTTTGATGTCCGTGCCCGGTTCAAAAGCTACAGACCCTTCCGGTACAGGTGCTTTCCCAAGTAATAGTAATAACTATCGGCGTGTGCTTGTATCGAATCCCCACTTGTTGCGTGTAGTAGGCACGGACTATGTACTTACGGAGCAAAATGATGATAAAATCATTACCGGAACATCCGATCCCATAGAAACGACGGTAGGCGGATATACGTCTCAAACTCACCGTACGACGCTTCGTAAGCGCGTTTTGACCATGCCGGATGTGTGTGTGCCGACGTATGGCGCCGGTACGGTGGGAGACCCTGCAGGAGATAGAGGAAGTTTACTAGACGCTCTATCGCATACACACCGTGTAACCGGTCCAACAAAAGAAAAACGAACATCTTGGGAGAACAAGTCGTATGTGAAGGAAGATCCGCACTATGTCGAGTATAACGAAGCCAACTGGGATGGTTTTACTATTCGTAATGGTTTTATTGTGGATGAATGTATGGCGCATGGTGGTGGAGCCGGAGTGAATTTATATGAAGGAGCACACTTACGCAACTGTATCGTAACTCAGAATAGTACGTACTGCGGGCGTATCAAAGGTGGTGGCATCTTCTGCGATGGTGCGACTTCTACTATCGAAGGCTGTTTTGCCTTGGATAATAATACTTTTCAAGGTAATACACCTCGCCCTGATAATGAACAAGGCCAAGTTTTTGCCGGAGGTATGTTTATGTACGAGGGAACGTGTTTCAACTCCCTATTCGCTAATAACTATTCCTACGGATCTGCCGGTGGTTTGGGCTTCTGCGTCGGACGATTCTTCAATAATACCATTGCATATAACACCGCTACTTTGGTTGAAGGCAGTATCAGTGGTGGTGCTATCTCGTTAGCAACTTCCTCGAGTCCGAACCTCTTTGTGGCGAACACGATTATCTTCGGTAATAACGGTATCGCTATCCGTGACCGTAATACCGATAAAAAAAATGTGAACCCGTTCCTGTATTGTTATGTACAGTCGGAAATAACGCAGCCGTATGATGCTACCAAAAAGAATGTAACCAACTGGACAGAGTCTGCAACCGGCAACTACGGAACAGGTAATACCTTCCTGAATGGAGTCGCACCTTCGGCAGCCAATACGCCTTTTGCAGCGGACTTTGATGAGAACGGTAACTATGTACCCCGCCGTGCGGCTTCGCTCAATGACTTCCGTTTGCGCGACGGTATAGGTTGCGTCAACCATGGTACTGAGGAATTCGCCGGCGAGTTCTATACGGCATTGCGCCACAAAGGAAAGAGCGATTCAGAAATCCGAAACTCCTTCATCTATAAGAGTGTAGAGGCAGCGAAACTGCCGGATAACGATGTGGCATTCGCGAAACGTGTGCAGGACTGCCAGATTGATATGGGTGCGTACGAGTTCAATGCCGCTTATGCGATCAAACCCGATACGACGACTCATCCGGGACAGGCGATCTTCTACGTGACTTTCAATGCGCACGGAGGTGATGCGTCGGCTGTATCGCCGGAGAACGCCGCTTGTAAGCAGAAACTGCAATTGGTCATCGATGCGGCAGGACGATACAAAGATAACCTCATGCATCGTACCTACGGCCTTATTCCTCTTACTCCGGAATCCGGCAAACCGGACTCGACCTGGACGGTGGAGGTTTGGCTCGAGGGCGATAATACGAACAGTACCGTCAGCGGTGAGTACTCCGATTGGTACACCCCGACGCGTTCGACCAAACATAACGTCGCGAACTATATCGATAATACCCTCGACTACTCGTTCATCATCCCGCACGGCGTACTGATCAAAGGCGGTTATACTACGGATTTCACGGGACGCGACCCGCTGACCTATCGTACCGTCCTCTCCGGTAAGATCACTTCTTCTACCGGCGCGGAAGGAAATACCTTCCATGTCGTGACCTTCACCAACGATCTCTTTACCCCGGATGAGACCTTCTTTACCAAAGATGAGGGTGGGCTCGAAGTGCCTGTCCGTAATCAGTTGGCGTCCCTGACAGACGAGCGTCACCGTGCCGTTCTGGATGGACTGTTCATCATGGATGGTCATGCTAACTCACCGGATCTGCCGGATCGTATCGGTGCGGCGGCGGTGGTAACCGACTATGCCCATATCCGTAATTGCGTTATTCAGGACAATACCGCCGAGGGCTATGGTGGTGGCCTTTACCTCAAGCCTAAAGCACTCGTCAGCGGTACGATCATCAAGAATAATACGGCGGAGACCGGTGGAGGTGTCTATATCGAGGCGCCTGTCTCCTTGAACCTCGATTCCTTGGCGCACGTCTTTGCCTCTACGATATGCGAGAACACGGCGCGTACAACCGCCGGAGGTATGTATTTTGATAATACCTACGCCCGCGTCAACTCCACTGCCCTTTGGCATAACCAGGCAAACGACAATGCGAACATCTCCGGTGTCTTCTCGCGCTCCAGCGATGAGACGGACTACCCGCTGAACTTCTGCGCCGTTGAGTCCCGTCGTTTGGAAGGTCAGGGTAACGTAGAACTTTCGCCGAAAGAGACCGAGGGTGTACGTTGGGACCGTCAGGATCCGTTCGATGCCATCCTCTATTACCCGATAGAGATGTCCTCTACGCTCTCCCGTGCCGGTATGACGTATAACCAATGGTATAATACCATGCGTAAATTTACTACCTTGGATTCCGTGGATATAGCCGGTGTGAGCCGTACCAAATGGACTTCTCTGGGTACCAATGTGCCGCGTGGCTACGCGTGGGGGGCAGATACGCTGGTAACGAAGAATAACGACTTCATCGAGATTGGCGCCCGCGCTATCAATAAGAACTTCGCGATCAACGTCAATATGGACTATGTGATGAATCGTCTGTACGTCATGCATACCGACCTTATTAACTCCGAAGCGGCACGTGCCCTCCAGGATAATACGGAAGATACACCGGCTGCACATATGTACCGCCAGATGGGTTCCTGTATCTTGAACCCCTTCCACCGTCTCGGTGATGCGTTCGACTATATCATCGCGGCGCGTAAGGCGAACCCTGCCCTCTATCGTAACCGTGTCTTCTCTGTCTTTATCGAGGCGGGTACGTATTACCCCTACCATAATGCCTACGGCGAGCAGGACGAGGTACGTAATAACACCTTCCTGGTTCCCGAGGGTATCTACGTCATCGGTGGTGTGGACTCGAGACCGGAGGACCACCATTATGGTCAGGAAGGTTATTTCGATATGTTCACCGGCGCTTCATATGGTACGACCGATAATGTGACGGTAGCGGGTTATACGATCTATTCCGCACCGCTGGACTCCATCCGTCTGCGCGATGACCGCCACCGCCCGATGCGCGATAACAACCTCAACTCCGTCATAGAGCCGTGGGAACTGGAGCGCCAGACGATCCTATCCGGTAATGCCGTTGCGGGTGAGGACTTTACCCATGTCTATCACGTCATCACCATGCACGCCGACTCTACCCATGTCGGTCCGCAGCCGCTGAAGTTCCGCCATATGAATCCGGAGTTTGATAAGGATAACCTCCGTCCGGGCATCCCGATGCTGATCGATCCTATCCCTATGGATCAGCCGGATCTATTCGTAGATGAGTTAGACCAGTCTATCCTCGGCCGTACCGTTGAATTCGACGGAATCCAGATCACCGGTGGGTATGCGAACCGCCTTAATCCGGAGGATACGCTTCGTCACCCGTACGTCAAGAAGACCTATTTCCGCGGAGGCGGTATCTTCGTCGATGGTAACTGGACCAGCGACTTCGATCAGCCTGGAGATGTATTGCCGAACGTGACCGAACCGGCGCAATATAATATCCCGATCGTTGTAGAAAACTGCGTCTTTACCAATAATATGGCGGGTAACGGCGGCGGTCTGTATTCCAACGGTGGTATCTACATGTTTGGATGCCACTTCACGCAGAACTACTCGCAAGGACCGATGACCGAAATCGACCAGAACTTCATCCCCTGGACCGCCGGAGGATGTATCGCTACCAATGCCGTTTGCGATGTGGCTAACACCCTGTTCGATAACAACGAAGCACGCCGCGGACTTTTCCCGATTACCGCCTCCGGCGATGAGTATATCCCATATGCGGATGCCCGCCAGGGATTTGCAGGTGTGATATCGGCTGCTACCCAGAGTTATTTGCGTGTGGTCAACTGCCACTTTATGAAGAACAAGGCGGTGGCGTACCCTGCTATCTATAACTTCACCCCTAATAATGAATATGGAGACGACGCGAAAGAGAAGCAGTTTGCGTTCAATACCATCTTCTGGGGTAATGAGGTATTCGAGGTGGATAATCTGGATGAACTGGACTATATCGTACCGCCTTCGGCACAAACGATTAATGACTTCAATACCCGCTACAAAGGTTCTCGCAAGGGTGTCTTCCACTACGACCCGGTAGAATGGGATAAATACGAGAAACTTTTCCATGAGTACGACAGCCTCTATACCCATTATGCAGCCAAGAACGATACGTTCAATACCAAGGTGACGACCAAACTCGCCGAACTGCGTGCGCAGGGTGACTTGGTGGAGGGACTCTATTTCTGCTCCTATCGTAAGACCTATGGCCCTACCGGCATGAAGCCGTCGCCGGAGGGATACCTCTTGACGAAAGCAGAGCAGCGCGCTTTTGTGGATCCGCGAAAGAAACCGGTTCAAGTAGAATTAGTGCATGATTTCCCGGTGGAGATATACGATAATCTCTTTACCTACGTCCATGGCAATAACAACACGCTGATCAACCCGATCAATACCGCGACCGACGGACCGAACTTCAAACAGCCGTCCTTCATCGCCGGTATCGATGGATACATGCAGAATGCCGACTGGCTGCTCGCCCGTATGAACCTCACCACCGATCAGGGTTGGGGGCACCTCAAGCAGACCGTTACCCGTGGAATAGGGTACTTCTTGACCCGCTATACCGGGAAAACGCAATACGAGACGTTCGAAGCTGCTCTTGCGGCAGCGAATGCGGAGTTAGGAACGGATACCTGTACCGCGTGGAGCGTACTCCCTGTCCGCGGTCTGCCGATCGCTACCTTTGATGATGTACAGCATCCGCTCGGATCCATCTATAACTGGTATTCCAAACGCTATGGCGCCTATATGTCGGATGTCAGTGACCCGCTGCCTATTAAGGACCAGTACTACATGGCGTACTCCCGTACAATCAGCGATGATGAGGTATCCGGCAACATGGATCGTATCTCCAAACACCCGAAAACCGGTGAGACCGATGTCTATATTGACATAGGTATCTATGAATACCAATATGTGAGTCTGGATATCAAGGGTCAGGAGATTGATACCATGTGGGTGGCTACCAAGACCAAAGACCCGATCCGGCATGATGGTCTGACATGGGAGACACCTACTACCGACCTCCAGTCCGCAATCGATATCCTCATGTCCTCCCATAACAACCATGATAAGTATATCTGTTTCATGGGTGATGACGAGGGAGGTACTTTCTCGCCGAGCAATGTGATTGATAACCGCCGTGCGTTTATCATCACCTCCAATACCCTGGAGCCGCTGCTGCCGGATAGCGCCGAAGCGGACTATGACTACGGAGTGAACAGCCTTACCTTCCTCGGCGGATACAGCTTTGATGTCAAGGATGCGCCTCGTGACCCGCAAGCTCATCCGACCATCATCGAGATGCCGAATATCGGTACGGCGGCGCAGCGTAACCAGCTCTTCATCGTCGAGGATATGACCCGACAGATGGTACAGGCGAACTGGCAAGGCGAATACACCTCGCGAGACAGCGTCGTCATCCCGATTGTCTTTGACGGTATCACCTTCATCAACCCCTATTCGACGAAGGATCCCTCTCCCGAAGCGGGATATAACAACAAGGGAGGTATGATGTCCAAGAAGGGTGGTGCAGCTATCTATTACCGCTGGCAACGCCGCTACGAGGGTTATGACGGTGTCTATTCGCCGGACTTCACCAAAGCGCTACATCCGGACTCCGCGCTCATCGATGGCAATAAGGTAACCTTGCCGAAACTCACGCTCTCCAACTGTATCTTCATGGATAATGGTGCGCGTACCGAGAACCCCGCCGAGCGTTCGGCTGCTGTGCGTATCGACCATGGCGGCGGTTCATCCCTCATCGTCAATACCCTCTTCCATTCCAATGCCGGTGCGCCCGTCTATGCGCGTACCTATGATATAATGGAGGAGGAGAACGATCTGGCGTCCGTGCCGAACGATGTCATTATCATCAATGCCACCTCTGCCCTTAACGACGGACACATCCGTCTGGAGGGAGAGAATAGTGAGGTGCATAACTCCCTCATCTGGCTCGATGACCTCAAGAACGATACGACGGTTCAACTCCAGATGGGTGCGTCCGACCAGTGGGATAAGACGACCAACAGCGAGCGTGCAGGTATCGCCGATCGTATGACCAATAATGCCGTCTGGGGATGCTTCTTAGGAGCCGGTGCAGGGGCTCAACAGAACGATAATCTCGTTACCGAGAATAGAAACCTGACCAACGGTCCCGGTTTCGTACTGCCCTATGTGACCGCTTCTACCTCAGAGCAGCGCCGCGAGCGTTCGTTCCGCCTCAACCCGTCTCTGATAACCCATGAGAAAGCGGATACGACCCTCTATCGCAACCGTGTCTTCTTCCGTGTCTATCCGGATACCTGTGCCGAGACGCATAATAAGTATTGGCGCCGCTCCAACGGCTTTAAGTCCATGTTCATCACTACGCTGGTCAATGACTCCGACTTGGCGGCCAAACCGCGTCTGTCCGGCGATGGTATGGAACGTGGTGCGTATGAGTGTCTCGCTACCCTGCAGCGTGTCCTCTACGTCCAGCCTACACTATCCGCCTTCGCTGCCGGAGACGGTTCGTCGTGGGAACATCCGTTCGGACAGGGACAGCTCCAGAATGCGATTGATGCGGCTGCCGTTTATACCTACCTGCGTCAGAATGACCCGACGAGAGAGGACAGGAAGGCATACGTCTTTGTCAAAGGTTCCTACGACAGCCATGAGCATACGGAGATACATGCGCGAGACGGTGTGTTCGTCTATGGCTCGCTGCCCAATAACTTCAATGATACGGCGGCTATCGACCCCGAGACGGATCAGTTCACCAATGAAGAGTGCCAGCGCTACGTCAATTATGTACGCGCATCCTCTACCGGAGTCGCTTCGCCGAATGCCACCCCCACCCGTATCAACTTGATTCATATGGAGGGTGATAATTTCGGGACCGGATTCCTGCTCGACGGATTCGTAATCACGAACCCGGGTACAGAGATGCACGAATCACCCGTTATCCTCGATAACGAGATGTCAACGCTCCGTAACTGCCTCATTACCGATAATAAGGTGGTCGGCGATTTGCCGGTAGCGGATGTGAAGGATGGTCTCCTCTATAATAACCTCATCTACGGCGATTCGGCTTCCGCGATCGTCAAGGTAGGCGCAAACGGTCTGGCGCTCAATAATACCGTCGTAGCGGATGACGAGGCGGTTGTGCCGTTGGATGCTACCGAGGCGGCCGATGGAGCTGTGGTCAATAATATTGCTCTCAACTCTAAACTCTCATCTCTCAACTGTTTCGCTCCGTACTTTACGGATCAGACGCCTTATAACCTGCCGGATTATCTGAAGGCGAACAAACCGCTCGCCTACCAGCTCCACGAGCATAGCGAACTCATCCATGCCGGTACGGCGGATAATGCACTGGGTGCTGTCTTTAATACCTATGTGGCGGATAGTACCATCGCCTTCCGGTATGACCGCGATGTGCTCGGTAATCCCCGTAAGATCGGTTCTGCGGTTGATATGGGTGCGCTGGAGACATGGCGCGTAGGGGAGAAAGGCGTTCGCGAGATTACTGCCCTGACCAATAAGGTCGGATCGGATAGCCCGGTACCTGCGCATAAACGCTACGCTTTCCTCGAGAACTACGGCGGTAACGACTACCCGCATGAGGGTTCGGTCGTTTACCTCATGGACTCCGCCGCGATAAGCATGCAGTATGAAACGCCGAACGATTTTGAGGATTTCTCGGATAACCCGATCATCCTTCGTCCGGGATTCATGCTCCTCAAATCCGGCGCTTCCTTCTACGGTAACGGACATGGCGTACAGATGAACTATCTGGCGGCGGAGAAACGCTTTAAGAACCAGCGCTACTCCATGACCTCCTTCCCGTATAACTACAATACGGGTAATATCACCGTATCGTCTTACGATAGTGAGAATGATTCTCTAAACTTTAAACTTTCAACTTTAAACTTTAATACCTACCAATACGCAGGTGCTGCGCGTTCGGCGAAGGATTATGTCTTCCAGCCTACGAACTCCTCTTCCTGGCTCTCCGTCGATACGCTGAACCGTACCGCAACAGATGGCTACCTCATGGATTTCGGCGCAGTCACAGATACCGTCCTTCGTTTCAATGCCTTCGCGCCTACATCCGATGAGTATCTCTATACCGAGGATGGAAACGACAAGACGATATCTCTCACCCAGTACGACCATCGTACCGGTGGTACAGGCGCCGATCTGAACTTTACGACCCAGGAGAACATGGGATGGAATATGAAGGGTCTGCCGTGGCTCGTGTCCTACTATCGTACCGATACGCTGCTCGATGTGTACAATTACTATCGCCAGATGTATATCCCGCATGTCATCTACCAGATGGATGGTAGCGCCTACGGTATCGCCGGTGATCAGGCTTATACCTCGCGTTCCTGGGATAAGGGTACTACCGTCGCGATGGGCAATGCGTTCCTTAGCCAGACCGCTACACAGAACGAGAAAGAGACCATCATCTTCCATCAGCCCTACTACGACCGGAACAAGAAGATCGCACGGCCTGCGGTAGTGATCTCCGCTACGCCTGCCGCCACGCATACGCCGGCACGTGGCGCTACATACGACCATCATGCCCTCACGCCGGTTGCTGACATGCTCACCCTCATACCCGATTCTACGGTGTCGAGCAAGGTACAGTATGCGTATGGACGCGATGGTATCAAATGGACGGCGAATGAAAACCTCCCGCAGATGTATGCGATGGATGCCAAGGGCCTGTCACGACTCTCCCTCCTCGGTGCAGCACCGGTGGAGGTGGATATACCGGTCGGATTGCATGTGCCCGACAGCTATAACGGATATAACTTCACCTTCTCCCTGCCTGATAAAGAGCCGTACGAGCCATATCCGTACGTATGGCTTATCGATTATGAGGCCAAGACGTTTGTTAACCTCCAGGATGAAGACTATACCCTTCCGCTCGAGGCAGGCGAATATACAAAGCGCTTTGCCATCCGTATCGGAGGATTCAAGAAGAACCGTCCGGCTGCAACGGAAACATCTTATGTCATCTTCGCTTCCGGCGGTACGCTCTACGTACGCGGTACGCAAGCCGGCGATCGCATCACCGTCTATACTACAGCCGGACAACTCGTCGCTTCCGGCATAGCCGAAGGAGACGAATGGACAATGCTCCTGCCGCTACAGACAGGATACATCGTACGCGTTAACGACACGGCGCAAAAGGTACTCAACCGCTAAGCGCGTAAGCATCGTTGGATCTCCTCGTAACGGAACCCGCGTTGAGCCAGAAAACGAAGCAGTTTAGGCTCGGCGTGGGGATCACGCGAGGAGGATGATTGGGAGGAAATAAGATGACGGAGATTGGCGAGATACGTGCTCTCGTCGATGGTCAGAAGGGCTTCCTGAATCACGGAGTCCGGGAGCTGAAGGGCTTGCAGACCGGCTTGGATCTTCACCCGTCCCCAACGCTGATATTCTACCTTGTCATGAACGTATGCCTGCGCAAAACGCTCATCGTTGAGGAAATCGTTCTCGTATAGGTTCTGCTCGATGAATGTTGCTGTCTCGGCATCGTCGAGCCCCCATTCGTATAACTTGCGACGCACATCCGCAGCGCAATGTTCCGCACGGGCACAATAGGCTTCTGCTTTATTAAGCCATTCGAGCTTCGATAATTCGGTCTTTGCCATAGATATCTTTCGTTAGTTGGATGTCGCGATACCCTAATCCGCTGAGCAGGATGGATAACTCCTCCCCGAATGCCTCGTTGATCTCGAAGAATAAAAAGGTGTACGGTGTAGGGTGTACGGTGTGGGGTGTAGGGTGGAAGAGTCCTGCGATGCGGCGGTAGAAGCGGAGAGGATCGGAGTCGGGGACAAAGAGCGCGGAGGAAGGCTCGTAGTTCAGGACATTCGCCCGCATCGAGCTTCTCTCCGACTCGCAGATATAAGGAGGATTGCTAACAATGACATTTACCATTTGATCATTTACTAAGTACCATTGATGGAGAGATTTAGCCATTTGATCCGAGAAGATATCGGCTACCCGGAAATCGACCTCAACCTGATTGCGGCGGGCATTCTCCCGCGCTATCTCTATGGCCTCCGGCGATATATCGATGCCTGTTACCTGCCATTCGGGATGCGCTTTCTTGAGCGCAATAGCGATACACCCACTACCGGTTCCGATGTCTAACACACGGATGGACGATTTGAAATTTGAAATTTGAAATTTGAAATTTGAAATTAACTCTACCAATTCAGCGGTCTCGGGACGGGGAATGAGGGTGGCGGGAGTCACTCGCAGGTCCAACCCGTTCCATAAAGTATGCCCGAAAATGTACTGAATGGGTTCAAAATGCAATAATCTTTCGACGATGTCTTGCGTATTCGGAAAATTTGTTGTACCTTTGTAGCCGCAAAGAAGTTGCGAGCGGGAAAGACCGGTTAGTTCTTCGGCTATCCACCAGGCGAGACTGCGTGCTTCATCCTCCGGATAGCAGGGCAGCAGGCGGGCGGTTATATGATCAATGAACTGTTTCACGCTGCAAAATTACAAAAAAAATATGGAATACGCAAATTATATTGCACATTGTATCGAAATAGCCCGCCGTGGGGAGTATTTTGTGGCGCCTAACCCGATGGTGGGAGCGGTGTTGGTAGATAACCGGTTAGCGGATGAAGGGATGAACGGATTAGGGGGAATTGTCGCAGAAGGATGGCATGAGCGGTACGGAGAAGGACATGCGGAGGTGAACTGCTTTCGGAACTTCGACAATTCGAAATATCGTGATACCGAGTTATCGAAATGCACGCTCTTTGTCTCTCTGGAGCCGTGCTCGCATTACGGCAAGACTCCTCCTTGCGCGAAACTGATCATTGAGAAAGGGGTGGGGCGCGTCGTCGTGGGTATGCTCGACCCGAATCCCCTGGTAGCCGGAAAGGGAGTGCAGATGCTCCGCGATGCTGGGATAGAGGTCGTCGTGGGCGTGATGGAGAAAGAGTGCAGGGCGCTGAATAAACGCTTCTTGATGCTGCATGAGCACCAACGCCCGTACGTCACCCTCAAATGGGCACAGACGGCAGACGGTTTCATCGACCGAAACCGTCCAATTACCAATCATCAATCACAAACTACAAATGAACATCTCAACGGGGCATTGGCGATCTCAACTCCTGCGACGAAGGCGATCGTGCATCAGATGAGGGCGCAGAATATGGCGATTATGGTAGGGACGAATACCGTCCTGCTGGATAACCCACGCTTGCTCACGACGCATTGGGAGGGTAGAAACCCCATCCGCGTGACGATGGACAGGCACGGACGCATCCCGCAGGACGCGAAGATATATGGGACCGGGACTTCGGACTACCCCGGTATAGATCCGGTCATCGTCTATCGCGAGCAGACCGATTGGCCCTATATCCTGTCCGATCTGGCGAAACGGGGGATCCATTCCGTCTTAGTGGAAGGAGGAACGACCTTGCTGACGCATATCTTGGAGACGGGAATATGGGATGAGATGCAGGTGGAGGTGGCGCCGGAATTGACGATCGGAGAGGGCGTTCCGGCTCCAATTATAGCCCTTCCCGAGGACTATGAGACGGTAGATGGACGTCGCTTGTACCGAATAACGAAAGAAGCAAAGTGCATTTAATCTCTCCAAAATTTGCATATATGCAAAAAAAGTTGTACCTTTGCACCCGATTTTAATTTGGAGTATTATGCGAAAAACGTATTTGATAGTTCTTATGGCGATCATGCTTTCGCCTTTCGCCTCTTGTCTTTCGCCCTTAATGGCGGAGGACGTGGTTTATCTGACGACGGATCAGTTCCGCGACCGCATTTTTGACTACAAGACGGAGAAAGAATGGTCCTTCAAGGGCGATAAACCTTGCGTGATTGATTTCTATACCACCTGGTGCGGACCCTGCAAACGCTTGGCGCCCATCATGGAAGAGATGAGCCAGAAATACTGCGATAAAGTGGTGTTCTACAAAGCAGACACGGAGCGCGAACGGGAGTTGGCGTACGTCTTCGGAATCAATAGTATTCCCCAAGTACTCTATATCCCTACGGAAGGCAAACCGATGCTGCTCAAAGGGCTTTATCCCAAGGAGGAGATCGAGAAGATCATCGATGATTTTTTGTTGAAGACCAATAAGTAGCCCGGGATTTGCCCTGATCATTATGCAAGTTGAGTTAGTATTATTAATCCTTTCCCTGCTATTCTTCGTGAGTATCATATCCGATAAGATCGGGTATAAGTTCGGCGTGCCGGCTTTGCTTCTTTTCCTGTCGGTGGGAATGTTGTTCGGCGCGGGAAGCAGTGTGTTGGGAATAGAGAGGCTTGAGATAGATACGGAGAATGCGCAGGCGCTCAGTACGGTAGCGCTCTGTATCATCCTTTTCTCGGGCGGTATGGATACCAAGTTGAGCGATATCAAGTCTGTCCTCGCCCCGGGTATCACCCTGGCAACGGTAGGCGTGTTGGTGACCTGCCTCATTACGGGAGTGACAATCTATTATATTTTCGGTTGGCTGCATGCCGTACAGACGATCTCTATATGGATGGCGCTCCTGATAGCCGCAACGATGTCGAGTACCGATAGCGCCAGCGTCTTCTCCATCATGCGTGTACGCCATATCGGCTTGAAGCACGACCTGCGGCCGTTGCTGGAGTTGGAGTCGGGCGCGAATGACCCGATGGCGTATGTACTGACAACGACCCTCATCGGGATCGTGCTCTCTATGCATGGGCTGGCGGGCGTCTCGGGGGTGATCACGCTATGGCCGATCATACGCAGCGTCATTGTACAGCTGATCATGGGAACGGCATTGGGCTTTGCTCTGGGCGAGGGACTGGTGCTCCTGATGCGTCGCGTCCAGTTGGCGAGCGAAGCGCTCTATCCCATCATGGTGCTGACGGCCTGTATCTTTATCTTCTCGGCTACGTATTATCTCCAGGGCAATACCTATCTGGCGGTGTACGTGGGAGGATTGATTATTGGTAATAGTAAGTTCACCCGTAAACGTCAAACGAAATCGTTCTTCGACGGACTGACATGGTTGAGCCAGTTGGTGATGTTCCTGATGCTGGGACTGATGGTGCATCCGAGCGAACTGATCCGTCTGCAGGTATGGCTGCCTTGCTTGATCATCAGTATTGTGATGATTATCTTTGCCCGCCCGGCTGCGGTATTCTTATGTATGGCTTCTTTCAAACGCTACCGGATGCGCGATAAAGTGATGCTCAGTTGGGTCGGACTCAAAGGTGCTGTGCCGATCATCTTCGCTATCATGTGCAAGGCGAGTGGAGTACCTTCGGCGGATGTCATCTTCAATGTGGTGTTCCTCTGTACCTTGGTTTCGCTCCTGATGCAGGGCATGACGATCACATGGCTGGCGCAACGGCTGAACCTGGCTACGCCGCCGGATGAGACCAAGCGTCTGGTGCATTTTGACATGGACCTGCCGGACGAGATCCAATCGACGGCGCATGAACTGGAGGTGACGGAGGAGATGCTGGTCAGCGGATGTACCCTCCGCGAGATACAGATGCCGCCCCATACCCTTATTATCATGGTGCGCCGAGGCGAAGATTTCTTTGTACCTACCGGCGCAAGCGAACTGCTGACGGGCGATCAGTTACTGGTAATCACCGATCATGATGCCGATGCCGCTTACCGCCAGCTGACGAACGAGGCGGAGGAAGAGGCGCAATGGCGTGCCGACGTGAAAGCACGGGCAAGGAAGCGCTTCCAGCGATTCCAGGAATGGCTCGAGGCTCCACGTATGAAAACAAAAAGCAAACTAAATAATCAAGATAATGACTAAAACAACTGTCTTCCTGACCGGTGCCACCGGTACGATGGGATATGCGGGCATGATGGAGATCCTGCGCTATCCGCAGAAGTATGAACTTCGTATTCTCGCTCGTCCGAGCAAGAAGAACAAGGAACTCTTAGCCCCTTTAGCCGCTCAACACTCCACGCTGCATGTTATCTGGGGCGATCTGACGAACTATGAGGACGTCCTGAAAGGTGTATCGGGTGCGGATATCGTATTGCATGTAGGCGGTATGGTTTCCCCGCAGGCGGATTACCGTCCCAAAGCAACCCTGCGTACGAATATCTTGGCGGCGACGTATATCACGAAAGCCGTTTTGGCGCAGCCGGAGGACCAACAGCCGAAAGTAGTGTATATCGGTTCGGTAGCGCAGATGGGAGACCGTCGCGAACCGCTTCATTGGGGACGCGCCGGCGATCCGATATGTGTCTCGGCATACGATCATTACGGCCTGACCAAAGCCCTGGCGGAGCGTATCATCACCGACTCCGGCATTAAGACATGGGTGTCTCTCCGTCAGTCGGGGATTCTCTATCCGGCGATCCTCAAGAACTACGACCCGATCATGTTCCATGTGCCCATCCGCGGCGTGCTGGAGTGGGCTACGGTAGAGGACAGCGGTCGTCTCTTGGAGCGCGTATGCCGTCCCGACGTACCCGAAGCGTTCTGGCGAAATTACTATAATATCGGTTCGGGAGCGGAGTACCGCCTGTCGAACTACGAGTTCGAGTGTCTGCTATTGGACGCTATCGGATGTCCGAAACCCGAGCAGATCTTCAATGCCAACTGGTTCACTACCCGCAATTTCCACGGCATGTGGTACATCGACGGCGATAAACTGGAGAACTATCTCCATTTCCGCGCGAACGTGCCGGTGAAGGAGTATTTCCGCCAGATGGCGAAAGCTAAGTCACTGCCTTTGGGGATCCAGTTCGCTGCCAAGACGCATGTGGCTAAACTGGTACCGCATTGCGTGAAAGCAGCAATGTGGTTCATGGCCAATAGCAAAGAGCACGGAACCCAGTGGTGGATCAAGAACAATGTCACGCCGCGTATCAATGCGTATTACGGTTCGATGGAGGCATACAAGGCTATTCCCGATTGGCAGCATATGGACCTTAGCCACAATAGCGAGACTCCGGTTCTACTCGATCATGGCTATGATGAGACCAAGGACGTAGATACCCTGACGGATAAGGAACTGCAAGCTGCGGCTGCCTTCAGAGGTGGTAAGTACCTGGGAAATGATAGGTGGGAGGATGCTAACGGCAATACCTTTAAGGCCGGACGCCGTCTGGTGCTCCTGGGAGGCCATTGGAGTCCGTTCGACATGCCTTGTCCGTTCGACAAGAAGACAACCGAGAAGATGAACGCTCAACTTTTAACTTTCAACTTTCAACTTTCAACAATCCCATGGCATTGGGATGAAGTAGCGAAGAAGAATCCGTTCTTTGCACAACTCTGGGCTCCTCTCCACGACAAGGATGAGAATAACATCTATGGCCCCGAAGTTTTCGACGGCTGGGAGAAATAAAAGGTAAAAGGTAAATGTATTTTGATGAATTAGCATTATCGGACGAGGTGTTGGATGCCTTATGGGACATGCATTTCGATGAGTGTACCCCGGTGCAGGCAGAAACGATACCGGTGATCCTGGAAGGACGCGACGTGATCTCGTGCGCCCAGACGGGAACCGGTAAGACAGCGGCGTATATCTTACCGCTCTTGACCAACCTTGCCTACGATGATCATGACCCCGATAAACTGAACGCCATCATCATGGCACCCACGCGTGAATTGGCGCAGCAGATAGACCAGCAGATGGAGGGCTTCGGATATTACGTGCCCTTCTCTTCCGTCGCTATCTACGGCGGCAAGGATAACGGCGCCTGGGGCACGCAGGTCACGGGCTTGCAGAAAGGGGCGGACATCGTGATCGCTACGCCGGGCCGTCTGCTGAGTCAGATGAATATCTACAATGTGGATTTCTCGGGAGTCAAGTATTTTATCCTGGATGAGGCGGACCGCATGCTCGATATGGGTTTCTACGACGATATCATGACGATCGTGCGTCAGTTACCCAAGGATCGTCAAACGATCATGTTCTCTGCTACCATGCCGCCTAAGATACGCCAGATGGCGAAGGCGATCATGCACGACCCGGTGGAGGTGCAGATAGCAGTCTCCCGTCCGCCCGAGTCGATCAAACAGATGCACGAACTGGTCAATGAAGCGGATAAACCCGGAAAGGTGTTGGAGATGTTAGCCGGACGCAGTCTGAAGAAAGTAATCATCTTTGCCGGTAAGAAACAACGCGTCAAGGATCTCACGCGTACCTTGCGTATGTTAAAGATAGACGCGCGCGCTATGCACAGCGACCTCGAGCAGAGCGAACGCGACCAGGTGATGCTGGATTTCAGAAACGGAAAGGTCGATGTGCTGGTGGCGACGGATGTGGTATCGCGTGGAATAGACGTGACGGACGTCCCGTTGGTGATCAATTATGATGTACCCCATGCGCCGGAAGACTACGTGCATCGTATAGGCCGTACGGCTCGCGCAGAGAATAGCGGCGAGGCCATGACTTTGGTCTCTCCGGATGATGTACATTATTGGTCGAGGATAGAGAGATTCTTGGCTAACGGCCAAAAGCCAAAAGCCAACAGCTCTATAAATGGCGGATCCTCCACTCGTTCGGATAAAGATTATTCAGGCGGTTCCCGACATTCTTCGCGAAACCGAGGGGGACACCCTCGTAGGTCACAAGGACGAGGCCGAGGGGGACACCAGCGAGCGCCAAAGCCTCAGTCCTAAGATAACTGAGCGCTTGCTCACGCGTAAGCGGTACATTCGGAAAGGCTTCCTTACGGAGGTCTTTCAACATAGATAGACTATGCTGAGGAGCAATACCCCGACCCCGTTCTTCGCCTAAACCGAAACCGGTAGAGATACAGGTCAGTTGGGTGGAAAGCCAATCGATGATCTCTTTGTATTTAAGCGGATAGGCGGTAGCAAAGCGGTCGAAATAACGGATCGCCCAGTCGTCCGGGTGCTGCAGCCAACTGCGCATGACCGGCATATACTCGGGATGAGGAATAGCGGTCTCTTTCTTTGGCGTTTTGATCTTCGCCGGATCCAAAGCTTCGTTCGTGAACTTGCGCAACGCGCATACGTAGAATCCTTCTCCTTTGGTCTTATGCGGGTAGAAATGATAGCCGTACTGACCTTCGGTAATGCCCCATTCCGGATCATAGTCAACAGGTAGGACATCCGCCCCGAGTGTCTCGGCTAACCATTCGACATTCTTCTCGTTCTCTTCTTCGTTAAACGTGCAGGTGGAGTAGATCAGTATTCCGCCCGGCTTGAGCGCATCCCATACATCCATGAGAATGCTCCGCTGACGTTCGGCACACTGCTTGACAGCCTTGAGGCTCCATTCGCTGCGAGCCTGCTCGTCCTTGCGGAACATACCTTCGCCCGAACAGGGGGCATCCACGAGAATACAATCAAACAGGTGCTTGCATCGCTCGCCGTACTCGGCGGCGGTGTTATGCGTGACTACCGTGTTACCGTTACCCCATTTTTGTATGTTCTCCGAGAGAATGAAGACCCGCTGGCGTACTACCTCGTTGCTCAGCAGCAATCCGTCGCGGCCGAGATACTCGCTGATGAGCGTTGATTTGCCGCCCGGCGCAGCGCATAGGTCCAGCACGATAGACGCGGGATCAACATACTGCTCCAGTATCTGCTGGATGAACATCGACGATGCTTCCTGTACGTAATAACAGCCGGCATGGAAAAGCGGATCAAGGGTGAACTGCGGACGATAAGAGAGGTAATACCCGTCGATATGCCAGGGTACCTCATCCGTGTCGCCATCGAACGTGAGAACATCCAGTTTGGTGTTGAGCCGGATAGACGTGACAGGCTCTGTCTCCAGAGCTGTAATCAACTGGGCGGCTTCGGAACCCATCTGCTGATGCATCGATTCTATGAAATCTACCGGCAACAAAATGATGTATGATTCAAAATCGGGTACAAAGGTACTACAAAAAATGCACATACGCAAGTTTTTGAGCAATTTTTTTCGTAAAAGGTACAAACATTTGTGTATGTCAAATAATTGTTGTATCTTTGCAGTCGCAATGGATTTTTTAGAAGCATTAAATAGTACACAGCGTGAGGCCGTGACGAATACAGAAGGACCGTCGCTGATTGTCGCGGGTGCCGGTTCGGGTAAGACAAGGGTGCTGACCTATCGTATCGCCTACCTGCTGCAACAAGGTGTTCCTGCCGGGCGTATCATGGCGCTGACTTTCACCAACAAAGCCGCGCGGGAGATGAAAGAGCGCATCATGAAGCTCGTCTCGACCAATGATGCGCGCTATCTCATGATGGGAACGTTCCACAGCGTGTGTGTCAAACTGATCCGTCCGCACGCGGACTTGTTGGGCTTCACTCGAGATTTCTCTATCTATGATACCACGGATAGCAAGTCGGTCATCAAGGCTATATGCAAAGAGCGCGGACTGGATGAGAAAATGTACAAGCCTTCGGCGGTGCTAAGCCGTATCTCGATGGCGAAGAACGCCGGGATCACTCCCGCCCAATACGGTATGAACCAGCAGTTACTACGCGAGGACAGGGAGATGCGTATGTACGAGACGGCAACGATCTATGAGTTGTACCAGACACGTTTGAAAGCATCCAATGCTATGGATTTTGACGATCTGCTGATCAACACGCTCCGGCTGTTGGATAGCTGTCCCGAGGTGCGGGAGAAATACCAGCAACAGTTCCAATATATTCTGGTGGATGAGTACCAGGATACGAACTATATCCAGTTCCTGCTCGTGAAACGCCTCGCCGAACCACAGAATAATATCTGTGTGGTGGGCGATGATGCGCAGAGTATCTACTCGTTCCGAGGGGCTGACATCCGTAATATCCTCAATTTCCGGCAAGTATATCCCTCGGCGCAGGTGTTCAAACTGGAGCGTAACTACCGCTCGACGCAGAATATCGTGAATGCGGCTAACTCGCTGATTCATAAGAACCGCGAGCAAATCTACAAGGAGGTCTATTCGGAGAAAGAGGAGGGAGCACCGCTGAACTTGAAAGCCTATATGGACGACCGCGCAGAGGCGGGAGGTGTGACCTTGCAGATCGTCGCAGCGCATAGGAAGAACGGCTATGACGATATGGCGATCCTGTATCGTACGAATGCGCAGAGCCGTGCGTTTGAGGGCGAACTGCGTAAACGGAATATCCCGTACCGTATTTACGGCGGTACGTCGTTCTACCAGCGCAAGGAGATCAAAGACGTTCTGGGTTACTTGCGCCTCTCGGTCAATGCCCGCGATAACGAGGCTCTGCTGCGTATCATCGGCTTTCCCGGAAGGGGGATTGGTGAGACAACGATGAAGAAAGTGGCGATGAATGCCATAGAGCATCATAAAGGTTACTTGGAGGTGATGCGCTCGCCGGCAGCAACGGGATTGGATGTGAATACCGCGACGATGAAGAGACTACAGACTTTTGCGCAGATGATCGACCTCTTCCACGAGCAGAGCGAGACAATGGACGCATATAGTTTTGCCGAGTCTGTACTGCGTATGTCGGGCGTGATGACCGCCTTGGCGACCGATGTGACGGCGGAGGGTATCGACCGGGCGCAGAACGTACAGGAGTTGCTCAATGCGATCCGTGAGTTCGTTGCGCAGCGTCAGGAAGAAGGTATCGATTATACGCCAATCACGGATTTCTTGAGTGAGGTGAGTCTGCAAACGGACCAGGATGAGAACCTCGCGGATACGACCGAACGCGTCACGCTCATGACGGTGCATGCCGCCAAGGGACTGGAGTTCCCTATCGTCTTTATCGCAGGCCTGGAGGAGAATCTCTTTCCTTCGCAGTTCTGCGTCAAGCCCTCGGAGATAGAGGAAGAGCGGCGTCTGCTGTATGTCGCTATCACACGCGCGATGAAGCAATGCTACCTCTCGTTCGCACGCCAGCGTTTCCGTAACGGACAAGTCGCCTTTAACTCGCCCAGCCGCTTCCTGCAGGATATAGACAGACGGTATTTCGAACTCTCCAGACCGGCCTCCGGTCTGTCAGCAACGCGGTCCGTCAGCGGCCCTCGCCTGGGTCTGTCAGCCGAAGGCGGTCTATACTCCCCCGGCGACCGCGTCATGCACCGCGTGTTCGGAGAAGGTACTGTACAGCGCGTTTATCACGACGAAGTGACGGAGAACGACAAGATTGAGATTGCGTTCGATAAACAAGGAACGAAAACCCTGCTCCTCACACACGCCAAACTGGAAAAGATAGAATAACCTCTTTCGCCCGCGCGCGTATATATATTATAGGTATAGGAAATAACCCGCCACGCCCGCAAGGACGATAAGCAGAATAGGGTGACTGAGAACATCGGTCACCTTGTTTTTTACTATTTGGGGAAGAACCGTGCAGATAGCAACTACAGCGAAGATGATCCAACTGACCGGGTCAATAAAATTGGTAGGTTTGATCAGAATCAGTGCCGCTGAGGCGATGAGACCAATGACGGTAAAACGCATCATGCGCAGCGTTTGCTCGAAATACGGATTGCCATGAAAACGTTGGCTGAGCCAGAAATACGCTTTGCAGATAGTAAGCATGATGATCAGGCTCGGCAGGATAATAGCCGAGGTGGCGAGGACGCTTCCCCAGAATCCGGCGGTCGTATAACCAACGTAGGTGGCGCAGTTGATGCCAATAGGACCCGGGGTAACTTGACTGACAGCGACGATATCAACGAACTCCTGCTGAGTCATCCATCCGTGTTCCTCCACCTCCATCTCTATCAGGGAGAGGATCGCCAGACCTCCGCCGAATCCGAAGAGCCCTATTTTGAAGAATGATATGAAGAGAGATAGATAGAGCATAGCGTGATGATTATCGTGGCGAGAATAACCCAAACGGGGTTCACTCCTCCGAGCCAGATGAGTAATGCTGCGGCTAATGAGACCAAGAGCGGAAGTACGTTCCTAATCTCCCTCCCTTGAGGGGAGGGGTGGGGAGAGATTGCGCTCTTAGCCATTTTAAATAACGGCGCGGCGATAAGGGCGACCACGGCCGGGCGGATACCTTTGAAAGCAGCTTCGACGGCCGGCAACTCTTTCCAATCGGAAAAGACTATGGCAATGGCGAGGATGATAAGAAACGAAGGGAGTACAGCTCCCATAACAGCACCGCATACCCCTCGCCAACCGCCGATACGCCAACCGATGAAGATGGCGGAGTTGACGGCAATAAGTCCCGGCGCTGCTTGCGCAAGGGCGATCATGTTGAGGTATTCCTCCTCGTCCAGCCATCCTTGGGTATCTACTACTTCGCGCTGGATAAGGGGCAACATCGCATAGCCTCCACCAAGGGTGAAGGTACCGATCTTCAGGTATGTCCAAAAGAGATTGAAGAACATTCTTTATCGACCATGAGCGGTCGATGCCTTACTCTTTATTCTCGCGCAGTTGCTGCTTGACGAACTTGGCGAGCATGTTGATGGCTGCGTTGTTATGTCCTCCTTGTGGCACGATGACGTCCGCGAAACGCTTGCACGGCTCGATAAACTGCTGGTGCATCGGCTTGAGTACGCGCTGGTAACGCTCGATAACTGCCTCGGCAGTACGACCGCGTTCGATGACATCGCGCTTCATGACGCGGATCAAACGGTCGTCGGCATCTGCGTCCACGAAGATCTTCAGATCCATCTGCTGGCGCAGTGCACTGTCACGCAATGCCATGATACCCTCAACCACGATGACCTCCTTGGGTTCAATATGGATCGTTTCCTCCGAGCGCGTACACGTTATATAGGAATAAATAGGCTGCTCGATGGACTTGCCCTCCTTGAGCATGGAGATATGCTGCGTGAGAAGAGGCCAGTCGAACGCATCCGGATGGTCGAAGTTAATGTTCTGACGCTCCTCGATAGGCACATTACTGCTGTCCTTGTAATATGAGTCCTGGGGAATAACTACTACTTCGCCCTTGGGAAGGCGCTCAATGAGTTTTCTAACTACCGTTGTTTTGCCCGAGCCGGTACCGCCCGCAATGCCGATGATGAACATAAATCTATTTACGATTAGACGATTAACGATTTACGATATTTCGGGGTGCAAAGGTAGTATATTTTTTCGACATATGCAAATAATCGCGACAAAATATAACAAAATACAAAAATAATTGCAAAAAAACTTGCATAATTCAATTAATTGTAGTAATTTTGTAGCCGATTTTGGAAAAAGCGCTTATGCGCAATGGAGAGATGCTCGAGTGGTTGAAGAGGCACGCCTGGAAAGCGTGTAAACTCCAAAAGGGTTTCCGGGGTTCGAATCCCCGTCTCTCCGCAAAGATTTTAACAAGGTTTGAACGTCCAAGCTCGCTTGAGCGGGCAAACATAGTTAAAAGTTTCGCACAGGATGCCTGTGGCAGACTGTGGGGATTCGGGGGAATTGCGAAGCAAGGCAGTGTCCGAATCCCATAGGAGAAATATCCTTAGAAACACACATTAACCGGAAACACAAACAAACACAAATAACAATTAACATTTTTATCTCATGAAAAAAGTATTCGCAACTCTTACGGTGCTGGCTATGCTTACTTTCGGTAGCGCAGCAGTAATGGCACAAGAGGCAGCTGCTCCTGCTGAGGAGGCTGCAGTTGAACAAGTAGAAGAAGCAGCTGCTCCTGCTGAGGCAGTAGTAGAAGAGGCTGTTGAGGCTCCTGCAGAGGAAGCTGGTGGCTTAGTGGCTCTCCACAAGACGCTGAAGACGAAATTTATTGAAGGTGGTGCCGGCTTTATGGCTCTGACGCTTGTTACCCTCGTATTCGGTTTGGCTCTTTGCATTGAGCGTATTATCTATTTGTCGTTGAGCAAAACCAACACGAAGAAACTGCTTGCAGACGTAGAGGCTGCATTGAAGCAAGGTGGAATTGAGAAGGCGCTGGAGGTATGCCGCAATACACGTGGCCCGGTTGCTTCGATCTTCTATCAGGGTCTGAGCCGTTACAACGAGGGCATTGACGTAGTTGAGAAAACCGTCGCTTCTTATGGTGGCGTTCAGCTCGGTTTGCTGGAGAAGAACCTCTCTTGGATCACCCTCTTCATCGCTATCGCTCCGTCTCTCGGATTCTTGGGTACCATTATCGGTATGATCGAGGCGTTCGATAAGATTCAGCAAGTAGGTGATATCTCGGCTACCGTTGTTGCCGGTGGTATCAAGGTCGCTCTGTTGACTACCCTCCTCGGTTTGATTATCGCTGTAGTTCTTCAGTTGTTCTACAACTATATCCTTAGCCTCGTTGAGGGTCTGGTAAATGAGATGGAGGACAGCTCGATTAGTTTGCTCGATATCGTAGTAGAGTACGACGCTGCCCAGAAGAAGTAATAAATAAGGTACGCGTACACACGCACGTGAACCGTAAAAAACTTATAAATTCTGAGCAAATATGAAAGACTATAAATTATTACCAAAAATTACCCTCTGGTCGCTTCTCGGATTGGGCATCTTGTTTATCTTGATGTTCTTCCTCGGTGGCTCGAACGGTAGTCTGGAGGTAGCCGGTGATTTCCTGGATATTCCGCGCTTCACCGATGCTTTCCTCGTCTGGAACTATATCCTGTTCGCACTGGCAGTGCTGATCACCCTCGCTGTAGTGGTGGTGGATTTTGTCAATAACTGGAAGACCAACCGCCGTAAAGCCTATATGACCCTCGGCGTGGTTTGCGGATTCATTGTATTGGCATGCGTCTGCTGGTTCCTCGGAAGCCCCGAGAAAATCAATATCATCGGCTACGAAGGCACGGATAACGAAGGCGCTTGGGCACAGATGTCTGACGCAGTTATTTACGCTTGCTACACCCTTATTATTGCTACCATCGGTACCATGATCTGGGGTTATTGCTATACAAAAAAACTGTCGAAGTAAATCACATTTATCATGGCAAAGAAAGTCCCACAGATTAACGCCAGCTCCATGGCGGACATCTCGTTCCTGTTGCTGATTTTCTTCCTGGTGACCACCTCTATGGATGTGAACCAGGGACTGGCTCGCCGTCTGCCTGCGCCTATTCCGCCCGACCAGAAAGTGGAGGATAAGGATATCAACAAGCGCAACCTCTTGGTGGTTAAGATTAACTCGGCTAACCAATTGATGGTGCAAGGCCAGTTGATGGATGTGAAGCAACTTCGCGAGAGAGCTAAGGAGTTCATTAAGAACGAGCAGAATGCGGACTACTATCCGAAACTCGTAGAGGAGGATTTCGGTGCTCCGTTCGGTGTCCTCAAATACACCAAGGATCACGTGATCTCTGTCCAGAACGATGTAGATACGCAGTATCAGGCATATCTCGATGTGCAGAATGAACTCGTAGCGGCATACAATGAATTGCGTGAAGAATGCGCGCAAAAGTATTTCCACAAAGCTTATAACGAACTCGAAGAGGACCAGCAGAAACGGATCCAAAAGATCTATCCTCAGAAGATTTCCGAAGCTGAACCTAAAAATTACGGTAACTGATTATGGCAAAGATACGTAGAAATGAGAAACGTGAGATGCCGGCGTTGAATACGTCGTCCCTCCCTGATATTATCTTCATGCTGCTGTTCTTCTTCATGTCCGTTACGTCCTCACCAAGCTGGAGAACAAATCCCTTGTGCGTTATATTTACGTTGGTACTCCTACCGCTGAGTTCCGCAAGCAGTACGGAGCTGAGACACGTATCCAGCTCAACGACCAGTTTGCAGAGGTGAAGGAGATAGGCGAGTATATCATCAACGAGCGTTCCTCCATGAAAGAGAGCGACCAAGGCTTGATGACCGTCTCTATCAAGGCCGATAAGGAAACCCGAATGGGTATCATTGCGGATATCAAGCAGGAGCTCCGTAGAGCGTACGCACTGAAGATCAGTTATGCTGCGACACAGCGTACAAGTTATTAATAATTACAGAAAAGGCCGCTTGTTCGCGGCCTTTTTTGTAACTATTTGTGTCGCATGGGCTGCCTGCAATCCGCCTCGTGAAGAAGTTGTTTATGAGACGGCAGAATGGCGGAACGGCGATTTGGTGTTGCGATGCGGATACGGCCTAGAGAGCCGCGTAGTGGTGGAGCGAAGTCAATCGATCTATTCGCATGTCGGGATATTATACCGCGATAGTGCAGCGGATGAGTGGATGGTTGTTCATACCGTGCCGGGGGAAGAAGATCCCGAGTATGTGAAGGCGGAACCTGTATCGCGTTTCTATAGCCTTGAGAAGGCACGGAATGGCGCTTGGCTCCGTATTGATTGCAGCGATTCTATAGCGCGTGAGGCGGTCCTGTACGCGCTTGATAAAGTGAAGAGCCTCTGTCTCTTTGATAATGACTACTTGCTCGCAGATAGTTCGCAACTCTATTGTACGGAACTGGTTTGGAGAGCTTACATGCGGCAAGGCATAGATATTACGTCCGGGGGACGGCAAACGGTACCTTCTTTCTTCTGTAAGGAAGGGGAATGTATCTTCCCGAGCGATATTGTACAGAGTAAAACAACTCTTTTTATTAAACCCTTTAAAACAAAAGTATTATGAAGAAAATGTTTCGTTTGATGGCGATGGCTGTCGTAGTTTTGGCATTAGCTGCATGTTCCAAATCTGCTACTCCGGAAGGTGCTGCCGGAGCGTTCCTCAAGAGTTATCAGAAAGGCGACTATGCTGCATTGGTAGATCAGATGCACTTCTCCAAGGAAATCACCAAAGAGCAGAAGGATCAGTTCGTTCAGCTGCTCCAAGAGAAATCGGCTCCCGAAATCGAGAAGAAAGGCGGTATTGCCGCGTATGAAGTAGGCGAAGTCGTAGTGGCGGAGAACGGCGAAAGCGCAAAGGTAAACTACACGCTTACCTATGGCGACGGTACATCCAAGCAGGACAAGGTAAATCTTGTGCAGGTGGATGGCAAATGGATGATTGATGGAGGTAAATAAGCTTACAGCCGTTTACCGGTAATCTTCATCTCGCCGAGTTGAAGACGTTTGCCTTTCTGCGGCTTGCCGTTGGAGTCATACCACGGCAGAATACGGATATGGAGCGTCTCGCCGGCAGGTACAAGGATGGGTTGGTCCAAGGTGACCAACTCTTTTTTGTTTTTCCGTAGTGCCGTGTTCTCATAGATAGTGGTCACGCCGCGGAAGGAATCGCCGAAGCCGTAATTGATATGTATATTCATCCCTGCGCCGCCCTGCGCTTTGACAGGCAGCGTGATACGCTCGATGACAAGTCCTTTCTTTTTCTCAGCGGTGATCGTATATTCGATGTATCGATTAGCGACCTCATCAATCTCGCCTGCCGGCCATTGACCACCGACGGGAACAAAACCACCTTTGACCTGCTCTAAATTTTGAATTTTGAATTTTGCATTTTGCATTTCAAAGGGCTCGCCTTTGGCGGCGAAAGCGGCTTTCTTTCCTGCCTCCTCAATATTTTTTGCATAAGCGGCGAACTGCTCTTTGCTGGGAAAGACAGTCCATGCCTGTAACTCGGTCAACTCCGGACTCTGGTGGATCAGTTCGTACGCTAAGCTGGCAATAGCCATACCGCCTTCTGCGGAAGTATGCGTCTTGTCGCCGCAGTTGAAATAGTGCGTCATGCAGTATTCTTTGCCCTGTTGCTCGTATAGTTCCTGACTACGGGCAGTCATGTCCAGGAACGGCACACTCATCTCTTCGGCTACCTCGCGCATACAGCGGACATAGTCCTTATCCTTTGTATTTTGTACGTTGTCCCTTTGTACATACAAACTATGTCGGCCTTCGTTGTTGATCTTTCCGTCCTTAAAGTAGGCGCGGCAGATAGGCGACATCAGGATAGGCGTCACGCCTTTCTCACGTGCCTCGCGGATATAGGTGCGCAGGAACTCCTTATAGGTCGTGTTGGGCTCTGTGCCGCGCATGTCGGTCAATGTGTCCTTGCCTTCGGCACGCAGCTTGGCGTTCTGGACATACACATCTTCTCCCTTGCATTTCTCGTCGTTGTGGGCAAACTGAATAATGAGATAGTCGCCCTCGTGCATCTGACTTTTGACGGATGGCCAGAGGTTGGCTGTCTCGTAGAACGTACGAGTGCTCGCACCCGATTTGCCGCGGTTATTCACCTGAACCGAATCGGTGTTAAAGAAAGCCTGCAGGTACATTCCCCATCCGCGTTTAGGGGTTGCTGCAGGTTTGTATTCGCTCATCGTACTGTCACCGATGGTGTGGACGCGACGAGGAGCCGCGGTAAGTGACAAAGTGACAAAGGACAAAGTACAAAGTACAAGGGAAAGGAAGTTGCGCATAATGATGTATTTTTTTAGGGTACTAGGGTCCTAGGGTCCTAGGATACTAGTTTGTTAAACTCTTTGGGGATCGGAGATTCGAAACGCACTTTTTTCTCCGTTACGGGATGGATAAACTCCAGCACTTTGGCGTGCAGACAGAGGCGGTCGATGGGCGAAGACTCATTGCCATGACCATACTTACGGTCGCCCACTACCGGACAACCCTTGGAGGCCAGATGCACGCGGATCTGATTCGTACGTCCTGTCTCGAGGTGGAGTTCGACAAGGGAGTATTCTCCGTTCTCGGAGACGCGAAGCGTCTTGTAATTTGTGATCGCGATATCGCCTCCGTCATCTACGGGGGATGAATAGACCACTGCATTGCGTTTGTCTTCGGTGAGCCACGTTGTGATCTTCCCTTCACGCGGCTCCAGAACCCCTTCTGCCAGGGCTATATACGTGCGGTCGGTGACCAGTTCACGCCAGTACTGACGCATATAATGCTGCAACTCCTCCGAACGCGCGAAGACCAACAGACCGCTTGTCTCGCGGTCCAGACGATGTACGACGTAGATACCCGCGCGCGCGTTCTGTCTCTTAACGTACGCGCGCAAGATAGAGAAAGCGGTCGTCTCGGAACTGCCCGGCGTTGCCGCAACGGTCAAAAGACCCGGTTGTTTGTTGACTACGATCAAATCGTCGTCTTCATACACGATCTTGAGCTTCGGATGGGTCAACTGACTATTGCCGCGGCCCGATGAAACGGTCACTACATCGCCCTGCTTCAGGGCAAAGTCATGACGCGTCTGTACGGCGTTGCCTACTTTGACACGACGCTGACCAAGCAACTGCTTGACCGACGAACGAGCCATTCCCCCCATCTTGGAGAGGAGGAAATCCATTAACTGCGCAGGCTCTGCTACGCGTAATATAGTATCTTGTTTGCGAATCACGTTTATTTTCTCTTGGATGATTTTCTACGTCTTCTGCCTAAGAAAGGCTTGGCCCAATACAGATTCTCGCGCTTTGTCTCTTTGATCCACGCGATACCGGCCATCGAGTTGATGACAAGGAAGAAGGTGAAGAGGACGATAGAGAAGACATTTTGCAGGATGATGAACAGCACGATTCCCGATACGCTATAGATGAACCAGTACAGCCACGAATCGTTCTTACGGTATATCAACCAGTAGTTCGCCAGGAAGGAGGACGAGATCATCAATGCGTTGCATAGTTTAACTGCTACATTGTCGGCAAAACCGTTATGCAGGAAGATGATGGTCTGAATGAGGTAGTCGCCGGCGGTGATGGCCAAGCCCATGAAGATGGACAGCCAGAAACGCGGGATGTCCAGGAACTTCGGCTCGAAACTTGCGCCGCCTTCATTCTTGTTCCGGCTCCACTTGTAGATAGACATCATCTGGAACGGGATGAAGACGAAGTAATAGAGGAACGTACAGTCGTAGTTGCCCTGCAGCGTGAATTGGACGCCGAGTAAGGCCGACATGACGATTCCCGCGAAGAAACCCGTGTAGTTATGCGGGTCGCGGATGGTTAATATATAACTTACGCCGATGATGCTGGCCGGAATGCCGACACACCATGCTGCGTCATGCCATTTCAATAATGTGAGGGATGGGAATAACATTTCCGCCAGCCAAAGGAGTCCTAATAAGGCTCCGAATAAAACGAAGGAAATGCCTAAGTTGCGGCCGTAGGCGCGCCAAAGAGTTGCGTCGTTCATAGTGATAAAATATTCTAGTTTACTAGTGTACCAGTCGACTAGAGGACTAGTGGTTAATAAAATAACAAGGGGCAAGCATATGCTCGCCCCTTGTACACACAAGTTATTACTTGCGGTTGCGGTTGCCGTAGCGAGACATAAACTTGTCCACACGACCGGCTGTGTCCACCAGCTTCGATTTGCCGGTATAGAACGGGTGGCTCGTGTTCGAGATCTCAAGCTTGATCAGAGGATACTGAACGCCGTCGATTTCGATGCTGTCCTTCGTAGCTGCCGTGGAGCGGCTGAAGAACTGAGTACCGTCAGACATATCTTTGAAAACTACTACGCGGTAGTTATCAGGATGAATTCCTTTTTTCATAATACCTTCATAAATCTTTTGGTTAATACTCTAGTTTACTCAGCTACTACATTCAGCTTGATGTCAGCTTTTACCTCGCGGTGGAGACGAGCCTGTGCGGTGTACTCACCTACTTGCTTAATCGGCTCAGCGATCGTGATCACTTTCTTGTCGATATTGATCTCGTTAGCTGCGAGAGCCTGCGAGATTGCAGCGGTGGTAACGGTACCGAAGATCTTACCATCTTCGTTTGCTTTCACCTTGAGTTCGATTACTGTCTCAGCCAGCTTAGCCTCCAATGCCTGTGCGTCTGCCAGGATCTTCGCTGCCTTGTGAGCCTGCTGTTTCAGGTTCTCTGCCAACTGCTTCTTGTTGCTCTCGTTGGCGATAATAGCTATCTTCTGAGGCAACAGATAGTTGCGTCCGTAGCCGTCACGTACTTTAACGATGTCGTTCTTGAAACCGAGGTTTGCAAGGTCTTGAATCAGAATTACTTCCATAATTTTTCCTTTCAATTAAGTCGGTTAAACATTATTTCATCATATCCGTTACGTAAGGCAGCAATGCCAAGTGGCGTGCTTTCTTAACGGCCTGAGCAACTTTGCGTTGGAACTTCAACGAAGTACCCGTGATACGGCGCGGAAGGATCTTGCCTTGCTCGTTCAGGAACTTCTTGAGGAACTCAGGATCTTTGTAATCGATGTACTTGATTCCGCTCTTCTTGAAACGGCAGTACTTTTTCTTCTTCTGATCCGAACCTTGCGGAGTCAGATAGCGAATTTCGTCATTCTGTGCCATAACTTAAGCCTCCTCTACTTGAACGTTTTTACCTTTGTTACGACGCTTCTCAGCGTACTCGAATGCGTACTTGTCAAGACGCGTTGTCAGGAAGCGGATTACACGCTCGTCACGACGGAACTCGGTCTCGAGGGTAGCGATTACTGCAGGATCTGCATCAAACTGAAGAATGAAGTAGAAACCTGAACTTTTACCTTGGATAGGGTAAGCGAGTTGCTTCAAGCCCCACTCCTCACGGTTCAGGATGGTACCGCCATTCTGCGTGAGAAGATTCTCGAATTTTTCTACAGCCTCCTTTGTCTGCGGCTCAGACAAAACGGGTGTCAATACGAAGGCTGTTTCATAATGATTTACCATTGTTTAGTAAACTTTGTTTAATTTGTTAATACTATTTCCTAGTCTTACCTAGGTCACCCTAGGTTTTCCTAGTTTCCTTATACATTCTCTCGCATAACGAGAAAAAGCATGCAAAATTACTGCTTTTTTTTGACATACGCAAATCTTTTAAGGAAAAAATGCAAAAATCTTGTGTTTTGCTATTTTTGTTTGCACATATGCAATCTTTTTTGTACCTTTGCAGTCGCAAACAAAATCTAATAATATGCGTAAAACACTTATTCTTATGCTTTGTGCAGCATTGGTTGCTTGCTCTGCCAAGCAGCAGAAGATGGAGGACGAGTGCCTCTACAGTCCCTCGAAAACCCAATTTGCTTTCTGGTCCAACGCGGCCGAAGCGATGGAAGTGCTCATCTATGACGATGCCGTCACGGATCAGCATCTGCCCCTCTCTCTCGTCAAGGACTCCGATAACTACTGGCGAGCGACCTTGCACGGAGACATGATCGGCAAGTACTACACCGTCCGCTCGTTCCAGAACGGCGAGTGGGCTCCCGAAGCACCGGGTATCTTTGCCAAGGCCGTTTCTGTCAACGGACAGCGTGCTGCCATTATTGATCTGAAGGCCACCAACCCCGATGGCTGGGACAAAGATCAGCGTCCTGCCATGCCGGATAGGACCGATATCGTTGTCTATGAGACCCACCTGCGCGACTTCACGATGTCGCCTTATTCGGGTGTCACCAACAAAGGTAAATTCCTCGGCCTTACCGAAGAAGCGCCGCTCAACTATCTCAAAGAACTCGGCATTACCCACCTCCAGCTCCTGCCTTTCTTTGATTACGGCTCGATCGATGAAACAACCCTCGATCAGAACAAATATAACTGGGGTTACGATCCCGTGAACTACAACGCCCCGGATGGCGGATATAGTACGGATCCGTATGATCCGGCTTGCCGTATCCGCGAAGTGAAACAGATGATCCAGGCGCTCCACAAAGCCGGTATCCGCGTCATCATGGATGTCGTCTATAACCATACCTACGACGTGATGGGCTGTGCGCTCGGCCGCGTCGTACCGAAGTATTTCTACCGCCTCAACGCCGATGGCACGTACGCGAACGGCTCGGGCTGCGGTAACGAGACCGCTTCCGACCATGAGATGTACCGCCGGTTCATGGTGGAATCCGTTTGTTACTGGGCACGTGAGTACCACATCGACGGTTTCCGCTTCGACCTCATGGGCATCCATGACCAGGAGACCATGAACGCCATCCGTGCAGCCCTCGACCAGATAGACCCGACCATCCTCACGTACGGCGAAGGATGGGCTGCCATGGCTCCGGCTTATCCCTACGAAGAACTCGCCATGAAAGCCTGGACCTATAAGATGCCGCGTGTGGGCGCGTTCAGCGACGATATCCGTAACGCCCTCATCGGCTCGCCTTTTGATCACGAGCGCGGCTTCGCGTCCGGTAATCCTGCCGGTAAGCAAGCCCTCATGAACGGTCTTGTAGGATGTATCGGTTTTGAGGATCCGAATGGTTCGCTGGGCTCGGAGCCTCTCCGGTGGGCGGGCGAACCGATGCAGCATGTATCGTACATCACCTGCCACGACAATTATTGCCTCCGGGACCGCATCGCTGTTTCTGCTTCTGATGAGAGTGAAGAGACCCAACTGCGTATGAATAAGCTCGCCCAGACTGCTGTCCTCGTCTCCCAAGGTATGACTTTTATCTATGGCGGCGAAGAACTCTATCGTACCAAGCAGGGCATCGACAACAGTTACCAGAGCCCCGATTCGATTAACATCATCCCATGGGAGAACCGCGAGAAATATGCGGATCTGCATGACTATTACCAAGCCATGATTGCTATCCGTCGTGCCCACAAAGGCTTCCGTTTAGGCTGCGCTGAGGCGGTTAAAGAGCATGTGGAGTTCGTGCCGACCGGGAACGAGTCGCTCGTCATCTACCGCATCAAAGACCTCGAAGGTATTGATACGGCTAAGTCGCTTATGGTTATCCTGAATGGTAGTGCACAAACGGTTACGTGCGACCTGCCGGAGATGACTGGTGAGTGTGTGCTCTTGGCGGCGGATGGTCAAGCCAACCCGGACGGCCTCGATTTTGCACCCTATGACAAAATCGATGTAGCGCCTTATTCGGCTACTATTTTAGCGGAATACTAATTCCTAACCGCTAATCGCTAACCGGTAATCGCTTGCAAGCGATTCTGCATCTCGAGCATTTCGTCTCGTAGGAAAGCGGCGGTCTCAAAGTCCGTCGCTTTTGCTGCGGCGAGCATCGCTTTGCGTTTGTCGTCGATGGCTTTCTCCAGTCTCTTGGCGTCCATCTTCTGCCACTCGGCGTTCTTCCAACCGGCTTTGATAGATTCGGTCAGTTTGCGCTTCTCCTCCTCCGGATCTTTATAGAGACCGGCAAGGGCAGAAGTGTTGATCTCTTTCTTGATAGGCGTCGGGGTGATCCCGTGCTCCTCGTTATATTTCATCTGGATCGCGCGGCGGCGGTTCGTCTCGTTGATGGTAGCCTGCATCGCCGGTGTGATCTTGTCGCCATACAAAACCGCTTTGCCGTGTACGTGTCGGGCGGCGCGTCCTACCGTCTGAGTCAGACTTCGTTGGTCGCGCAGGAATCCCGTCTTGTCCGCATCCAAGATGGCTACCAGACTCACTTCCGGCAGGTCCAGTCCTTCGCGCAGCAGGTTCACGCCTACTAACACATCGTACTCGCCGCGACGCAAGTCCTCCATGATCTTCACACGTTCGATGGTATCTATATCGGAGTGGATATAAGCGGATTTGATGCGGTACTTACGCAGGTATTCGTCCAACTCTTCTGCCATCCGCTTTGTCAGCGTCGTGACAAGGCATCGTTCGTTACGGTGAATCCTAAACTTGATCTCGTCCATCAGGTCGTCCACCTGGTCTTTGGTCGGTCGTACTTCGATCTCCGGATCTAACAAACCTGTCGGTCTGATCAACTGGTCGATGACGATGCCTTCGCTCCGTTCCAACTCATATTCGTCCGGCGTAGCCGACACATAAATCGTCTGACCCGTTTTCTGCTCGAACTCATCGAACTTGAGCGGTCGGTTATCGCGTGCAGCCGGCAGACGGAATCCGTATGTAACAAGGTTGTCCTTACGCGCCTTGTCGCCGCCGTACATACCGCGGATCTGAGGAACGGTCACATGGCTCTCATCGATGACGAGCAGCATATCTTTTGGGAAATAATCCAGCAGACAATAGGGTGGTGTACCGGGTTCGCGACCGTCGAAATAACGGCTGTAGTTCTCCACACCCGAGCAGTAACCCAACTCATCTAACATCTCTAAATCGTACTTCACACGCTCCTCGATACGCTTGGCATAGAGCTCTTCGCCGATAGAGGTGAAGTACTCAATCTGTTTCGCCAGGTCTTCCTTGATCTGCTCTTTGGCTGCAGCGATACGTTCGGGCGAGGTAAGGAAGATGGTGGCCGGCGAGAGGTTATAGTGGTCAAACTCTTCGAGCACTTGTCCGCTGATAGGGTCAATAGTCAGGATGGCGTCTATCTCATTCCCGAAGTATTCAATGCGTACGATATAATCCGCGTACGCGAGGGCAATGTCTATCGTGTCGCCTTTGACACGGAAACGACCTCGTGCCAATTCGACGTCATTACGCACGTATTGCGCGCTCACGAGTTGCTTGAGCAAGGTGTCCATCGGGATCTCGGTGCCCCGTTTCAGTTCGATCACGTTCTGCGTGAAGTCCTGCGGCGACCCCAAGCCATAGATGCAACTGACCGAAGAGACGATGATCACATCTTTTCGTCCGCTCAGCAGAGCTGCTACGGCGCTCAAACGCAGCCGGTCGATCTCTTCGTTGATGCTCAGGTCCTTCTCGATATACAAGTCTGTACTGGGGATATACGCCTCCGGCTGGTAGTAGTCGTAATACGAGACGAAATACTCCACCGCGTTGTGGGGGAAGAACGCCTTCATCTCTGAGTACAACTGCGCCGCGAGGGTCTTGTTATGACTCATGATAAGGGTGGGGACCGGTCACACCGAGTAACACCTGCGCATCTGCGCCGGCATTGATCCCATCAACCAGCGCCTTTATCGCCTCCGGCTGATCGCCTGTCGGCTTATATGGAGATTCAAGTTTAAACATATCGAACGGCAAAGGTACAACAAAAATTGCACATATGCAAGTTTTTGAGGATGAATTTTTCTTTAGCAAATAAAATTTGCGTGTTTAGGAGGGATATTTTACGTTTATGCTTGTATAAAAACGGGAAATAGCACTCATAAACGCAGGGAGTTATCCCATAAGAAAAATTCTTCCTCATGTTTGCATATGCCCGGCAGGACGCGACCGTACTTTCGGGGGAATGCCCGTAGGGCAGGCGGCGTCCGAAGTACTACAAATTCTGCACATATGCAAGTGTTCGGGCATTTTTTTGCCAAATAAAATGAATTTTTATCTGTTGTATGGTTCAATCCCGCGACCATCTCGCGACCATTACGGACATCTACGTCCCGGCCTTTCTCTGTGCATTTTTCGCGCATCATTGCGCGAACCCGTCTTCTTTGTCTGCCGTTTAACCGTCATTTAGCCGTCATTTGGCTGTCATTTACATTACCACATCGTTACCACTACGTACGTCTCTATACCATTTTTTGACAAAAAACGCCGGTCTATGACCGACGTTTAAGGATATTTATAAAAAGAGGTGTTAGGGCGGCAATCCTGCTATTTTGTGATTTGCTCTTTGATTATAGGAGTTATTTCTGAAATAATCTCTTGATATGCTTCTTTTGCGGCATATTCAAAATTGCGAGTATCGCCGCCTTTTTCATTAAACGCATTTTGATAGACCCTTTTCCCATTAGCCATTTTGTCAATACTCAATTTCAAATCAACATAACTGAAATAGGTGGAAAAACTGCCGGTGGTCATTTTGTTTCCTTCACGGGAAGATGCGTGAATGGTAACAACCCAGTCTGCCTGTTCTTTATCTTCCAAGAAAGAACATCCTATATCCGCTAATTGCCCTTGTATTTCATCTACAAGCGAGTACGCGTTACCAAAAATGCTTGCATCACAGTCAATATACACTCCAATGGCATTTTTGAGTTGAGCAGCTTTGTTAATCAAAAACCGTTTGGTTTCTTGCGCTTGCGAGATGAGCAGTTCTTCCTCGTCTATTTCCTCTCCATTAATAGAAGCTTCTTTTTGGTAGGCTTCTATTTGCTCCATTTGCTTTAGTGCTTCCTCAACCATCTCTCGTGCCTGCACTTTTTCGCCTTTTTTGATAAGCATATTGATTTGAGGAATGGATCCCTCCACCTTACCTAATTCATAGGTAATCCGCCGCGTCAAGTTGTCTGCTTGTGCAAATGATACCAATGAAAGAAACAAGATTAGTGCTATAAATAATTTCTTCATGTGATAATAGATATTTAGGGAATACAGATTACTCGGAATCCGGTATTATACGTGCGAATATTGGGAAATTCAGAGCCTCTGCTGGACACTCGGCAATTCCGTGCACTATCTTCAAAACTACCGCCACGGCAGGAACGTTTTGAATCTTTGGTGTACCAGTCCTTACACCATTCGGCTACATTACCGGACATATCAAATATACCCAAAGCATTTGCTTCTTTTTCTCCACAAGGATGAGTGGCAAAACCGTTCTTACTATACCATGCGATATTGTCAAGCAGATCGCTGCCAGCATATTTACTACCATCACTTGCAATGCCACCGCGTGCTGCATACTCCCATTGAGCTTCTGTAGGTAATGTGTAATTTCGTCCGCTCAGCAGAACTGCTACGGCGCTCAAACGCAGCCGGTCAATCTCTTCGTTGATGCTCAGGTCCTTCTCGATATACAAGTCTGTACTGGGGATATACGCCTCCGGCTGGTAGTAGTCGTAATATGAGACGAAATACTCCACCGCGTTGTGGGGGAAGAACGCCTTCATCTCTGAGTACAACTGCGCCGCGAGGGTCTTGTTATGACTCATGATAAGGGTGGGGAAACGTTTTACCGCTACCTGTCACACCGAGTAACACCTGCGCTTCTGCGCCGGCATTGATCCCATCAACCAGCGCCTTTATCGCCTCCGGCTGATCGCCTGTCGGCTTATATGGAGATTCAAGTTTAAACATATCGAACTGCAAAGGTACAACAAAAATTGCACATATGCAAGCGTTCGGGTATTTTTTTGCCAAATAAAATGGAATTTTATCTGTTTATGGTTCAATCCCGCGACCTCTACGGGACTATTACGGACGTCTTGGAGGAGTGAGTATCCAATGTATTGTTGTATCTATTCTATTAGATTGTCTGCCTGAATACGTTTTTCTATATGCGCAAAGATTCTTTTGTATGCCGGACAAAGGAATGTCTTGTGCTTAAAATCACCCGATACGAGAAAGCCGTCATGCAAGCAACCGCCGTGGCAGATATGATACCATTTGCATTTGGAGCAACCGCTTTGGGCTATGTACTCTGCGCGTTTATAAGTCTCGGTCTGTTTGATTCGTGCCATGATGTCTTCCAACGACTCGTCGTGCAGATTGCCGTATGAGTATTGCAACAAATCATTGTCGCAGAACCGTCCGCAAGGCATCACATCGCCCGTCGGTGCAATCGCCATAAAGTTATCTTGACAGTTGGGCGAAAACATACACCCGGACGGTTTTCCTGTGGCAATGTTACTCGTTATCTCTACGAAGTTCGACTCGGTTATTTCTCCTTCTTGGTCGTTATACCAAAGGTCAAACAGCTCTATCGCCATCTGTGCGTACTCATCCGGCGTAATGCCGTACTCGTCTATGTTGTTCTGCGCTTCGCCGGAACAAAACAGCGGATTGAACTTGAAACTGATTCCTTCGTCGCGCATAAAGCGGTAGAGTTCAGGAATATGCCCGATATGTTTCTTGCTGCCTACAACAATACACCCAATTCGCATCCCTCGCTCTTTGCATCTGCGATAGTTGGCTATGATGCGCGCAAAAGTCGGCTCGCCATGTACACCTACCCGCTGCTTATTATGAATCTCTGCGGTGCCGTCTAATGAAAAACCTACTCGCACATTATATTGCAGAAAGAGATCTATCCACTCGTCGTTGACAAGTGACAGGTTGGTTTGCATGGAGTTCTGCACCTCATAGCCTGCCAGCTCTTGCTGCATATAAGCAAGAATTGTGCGGTAGTTTTCTATTCCCCACAGCATAGGCTCCCCACCATGCCAAATGATGGTAATTTTCTTACGCGGCTTTGCTTGCAACGATAGTTTGATTTGGTCTATGATGCACTTTGCAAACTCCAAATCAAATAATTTTGACTGACGCTTAGTCTCATTGCTCAAATAACAATACTTACACCGCAGATTGCAAGAGTATGTTGGTTTAATAATGACAGATGGCATATTATAATTTAGAAATCAAATATCAAGATGGGGTCCTTTTGTCCTTGTATTTCCATAACATAATCATCTGTTTTCTTTGTTTTCCCATATCTGTTTTGAGAGGTAATCACAACATGTACTTTTTTACTTCTATCGAATAATTGCTTGAGGGATTCTTGTTTTTTCTCTCCGCGAATATTTGAGAACAGGACAAAATATACTTTTTCTTGCATTGGGGCAATATAAGGAAAGTCCCTTTTTTCAGAATAGCCAGTTGGCTTATTCTGGTTATTGAGGAACTCAACAAATACACGAACATTAAATGCCTCTCTTTTTGAATTATTTCGCAGTGTAAGAATATAAAACTTTTCCTTATCATTTCTTTCTTGAATATCAAGTTCATGTTGTCCTTTTATTTCGGCAATTGTGAACTTCCGAATAATTTTCAACTCCAGAAAATAGAAAATTAGACTTGCCGCGAGTCCAAAAGCAATATCATTTAATATACTCATAGCCTAAATATACTTACATGAATGAAATAGAGTAATCGCTATCTCCATAAACATAATAATCAGAATAATCGGAATAGTCTGAATGATTATCTGAATTGTGGAATTGAAAAGATTCCGTTTGCCAACATTTCTGTTTTTGAGAGATATGCTCTTTTATTTTATTTTGAGCGAATGTTAATTTATTATTTTTCAAATTACCCATACACATCACGAGGATTAAATTTATTGATTTTTAGGATATCTGCGAATAGGACGAAAACGTTGTGAATATTGATAATATTGAGGGGTGGCTATTGGAGTGTCGGAATGATAATTACCATACACACCTTGTCCATCGTTATACCATTCTAACCTATAAAATAAAGTCCAATAATAATTATCCGCTGATTTATTACTGGTCCAATAATATGCACAATGTTTTCCCTCCCCATTTGGTACCAATATAGACTCTGGAATATATAATAACGGAGAACCATCCGCATCATACCAACCATTTTTATATAATACCATTATATATGTTAATTCTGTTTTCGTTGGTAGTCTCCAATCATCATATCCTCCAAAAACGAGGTTTTCACATATTGTATTAGCGGTATTCCAGTCCCTTTTCCCCATGTCGTGGTATAATATATATATATATCCGTCATACTCTATTTTGGGAAGATTCTTGTATTCCCATTCTTCTTTCAAGATCTGAACCTGATTTCCATATGAAGTGCCATTGGCATTTGTTGCATAAGCACGTATATAATATGCCTCCGCGTTCGTAAAATCAATACCGGTAATTGTACTGGTAAAATACCCTTTACCGCCTCCATCGACAGTTTTACTATCTGCTATAGTGGGATTAGGTAATGTACTCCAGCAAACACCGCGCGCGGTGACTGCATAACCACCATCATCCGTTACATTTCCGCCACCCGTTGCTGTCGTACTGGTAACATTCTCGCCAATAGTTGTCGTAGTTACGGAGGGCAAACCATCTCCGGTTGTTACAGAATATACAAGACCATAACTTGTTCCAATACTATTCGTTGCATATGCCCGAACATAATAAGTGGTACTAACAGTTACATTCGTTATTATGGTAGAAAAAGTTCCTGTCCCCATACCAGCTGTTGTATAACTATCTTCTATAGTTGGTGTTGAATTACTTGTACTATAGCATACTCCGCGTGCAATAATGTTATAACCTCCATCATCTGTAATTTCTCCTCCAGATGTAATATTTGTTGATGTCGCCGTTGTTTGTGTTGTTGATACGATAGGAATACCACTTTGTGTTACTACAGTTATCGTCTCTCCATAACTTATACCGTTCTCGTTGGTAGCATAAGCACGTATATAATAGGTTGTGGATGGCGATAAGCCTGTGATAGACACGCTAAACTCACCATTTCCTTTGCCTCCGGCTACAAAAGCATCTGTAATCATGGGTTCGGAATTGGTTGAACTATAGCAAACACCTCGTTCTGTCACGGCATAGCCTCCATTATCGGTTACATTGCCACCTACTGCTATTGATGTTGCAGTTGTCGTAGCAGTTCCTGTAGTAACTGTCGCCAAGCCGTTTTTAGTAGTAAATGATCTTTGCTCGCTGTATCCAATTCCTAAACTATTTATCGCGTAAGCACGGATATAATAGGTAGAGTTTAATGATAAACCTGTTAAACTGCCAGTAAATTCTCCCACTCCGTTCCCGATAGCCACATGTGAGTCGGTATTTGTCGGATACTGTGTAAGCGCATAACAAAATCCACGTTCTGTAATTGTAACGCCACCATCTCCAGTTACATTTCCTTTACAAGCGACACTATTAGCAGTAGGATCTCCTACTTCTTTTAATACTACAACGGGAATACCATTCTCCGTCTTGAATGTCTTTTGTTCGCCATAAACCGTACCGGCATCGGTCGTAGCATAGGCACGTACATAATAAGTTGTTTTATCTTTCAGTTCGGTTAAGTTACTGATAAACTCGCCTTTTCCTTTTCCGTTAACAGTGTGTAATTCTTCTGTCGTAGGGTATTGATTGGTTCCGTAACACACACCACGAGCCGTCACCGTCAAACTTCCATCATCTGTAACATTTCCGCCACATGTTGCCTTAACAGAACCAATATTAGTCACCTCTGCAGTTGTTACAGTTGGAAGTCCTTCTAGTGTCTTTACTGCGATTTGTTCGCCATAGGTAGTTGCTGTAGCATTAGTAGCATAGGCGCGAACATAATAAGTCGTACCATATTCCAACTTCGTGATATTACTCTTGAACTCGCCCAATCCCTTGCTCGAAGTTGTGTGCCCATCTTCGATTGTTGGATATTGATTTGTTGAATAGCAGAATCCTCGCGCTGTAACAGGTATATCGCAATCACTCACGACTGTACCAAAAGCGCTGAAACCGGTTGCTGTTATATTATTTATAGAATCCGTTTTTACTACAGCCAAGCCATCTAATGTAGTAATAATAATCTGCTCGCCATACACCGTAGCAGTGCTATTCGTAGCATAGGTGCGTACATAATAGGTGGTGTTTTCTAATAAGCCACTCAACGTACTGGTAAATTCACCCTTACCGGAGCCATCATTAGTACACTCATCATCTACCGTAGGATCCGGTTGTCGACTCCAGCAAGTTCCTTTCTTACTAACCGCATAACCACCATCACTCTCTACATGGCCTTTGCATTTTGCAGAATGAGCGGTTATCCGATACACCGAGTCCGTTGTAATAAGAGGCACGCCCAATTCGGTAGTAAACTTCACTTGCTCGCCGTAAGCTGTACCCTTCTTATTGGTTGCATACGCGCGTGCATAATAGATGGTATTATGCTCCAGATCTTTCAAAGTGCTGGTAAATGTACCTAAACCCGAGCCCTCTGTGGTATGTAATCCTTCAATGGTAGGATTGGAATTTGTGCCATAGCATATACCTCGAGCGGTGACAGCTAAGCGACCATCGGTCATTACTTCACCACCTAACGTTGCTGATTCGGCAGTCACTTCTGTTAGAGCTGTAGTCTTTATTGTAGGCAAAGCAGGTCCCTCTACCTCTATTACGCCTAAATCCACTTGCGCTTGACCATAGCCTCCCAAAGATACTTGTTTCGGGATACATGTCTCATCTCCTGCTAAGAGATAATAACTGCCGTCAATCTCATTGACACGTACCTTCAGAGAGAAATTACCTCCTCCATCCGTTTGTGTTTGGCAATGGGTGTCTTTACCATTGGTCACTTTGACGGTTAAGTCTGGGAATGGGGTAGTAGTGTTGATATATACTACCTGTCCGCTATACTGCACAACATCATTCATGTCGTCTTTCTTACATGCGACAAAGAACGTACTGATAGTTACTAACAATGTGGCTACAACTCCGAGCCATGTGAATCTTGTTTTCATTACTATTAAAAATCTATAGTTGATTTACAATGTCCATTTCTCTGGCATGCCATTCGGGAACTAATTTTCATTTTCGTTCACCTCATAAACATCTCGGAATGCTATAGACAACTGACATAAATATCTACTTCCACACTACATGCTGATACATATTATAGTATTGTGATATAGAAGAACCGCCAACAACAACCGATATGTTTTGCATACATCTTGCATCACAATCAGAGATGAGTTCAGTAGTTGACCAATTCCATAAATACGTATAAGTCCACTTTTGATTATTTAGATAACAGTTGTATAGTGTGATTTTTTGACTTCCCGTCACAGATGGTCCCGGATAAGTAAATGCCACCGTAACCGTAATGGTCGATTTTGCAGAAATCGTTCCGCTTGAAGGGGTAAATTTCAAACCTTTTGCAGGTACTCCTGAGATAGACCATGATACAGATTTTTGCCTATTGTTTGTTATCGTGAATGTATTCGTCACAGTACTTCCGCACATACCATCGCTTGTACATTCGTAATAGAAGCCAGAAGAAGAGCATTGAGCCGGAGTAGTAATAGTCAAATGAATATCTTGACTATTATTGGCTCCACTGACTATATTTTTATTCGGAATGTTAGTTGTAAGGTTATAACCCGACAAGGAGCAATCTATGCTTGATGTTTGTCCTAATGGAACATCTTCCACTCGATATGAGCCATCACTCCCACTCACACCTCTAACCGTCGTAGTGCCGGACCTAACCGTCACTGTTGCATTAGCTAGCGGTATATTGTCATCGTCGTAAACCTTTCCTAGCAATACCCCCAAGCGTTGCATCACCAAAGAAATAGGAGTGGCAGTTACTTCCATTAGCTGTGATATGGTTGAATACCCTGAGGCTGTCACCTGAATTGTATATGTATTCGCTGCCAACTGCAATGCAAATGCCCCAGAGGCATCTGTAGTGGCATTTCCATACGTACTATTACCACGTTTGAATGCTACTTTTGCGCCAGAGATACCTGCGCCCGACTCGTTCTTGACTACACCAGAGACGTTAATAAGTGTAGTAAAGGTACGCGTATCCGTATATACAGTAGCAATATCTGTAGTTGCATACCCTCGAACATAATATGTAGTACCCGGTGTCAAACCGGAAAGATCGCATAAATAATTCTTTTTCAATGATACTCCTCCTGCCACAGACTTATGATCTGTTATTGATGGGTTGGAATTGGTTGACCAACACACACCGCAACTTTGCAGTGTTGCTCCTCCCGCATCTTCCACATATACATTTCCTTGCGCGGTAGTCGTTGTAATATAACCTACATCAGAAGATGTAACGGTTGGTCGCCCGCTTAATGTTTTAAAAGATCTCACACTGCTATAGGCGGTTCCTACCGCATTGGTTGCGTACGCGCACACGTAGTAGTCGGTGTTAGGCTCTAAATTGGATATAGACAATTCAAAAGAGCCATTTCCGCTACCGCTTTCTATTTTGCTATCAGCTATTGTAGGAGTAGAATTTGTCTTACTATAGCAGCATCCACGCGCCGTGACATTGTAACCTCCATTGGCTGTAACATTTCCTGTTATACTAACTGATTTTGCTGTAACTGAAGATGGATAACTTGTTTGAATAGTAGGCAACCCGGAAGTTGTAGTAAATGTCTTCTGTTCACTATACGATGTAGTTATATCAGTTGTTGCATAGCCACGTACATAATATGTAGTATTAGGTAGCAGACCAGACATAGTACAGGGATATGCAGTATTTAATTGCTTTCCACTTGCTGGTGTTTTGTTATCTGTAACCGTTGGGCTCGGATTAGTACTCCAGCATATTCCACAACTTTGTATCGCAGCTCCTCCTACATCAGAAACAGTCACACTTCCAGTGGCTGAAAGAGCCATAACATTTGTTATCTCTCCTATAGAAATAGTTGCTGCTCCATCTGTCGTGGTAAATGTCTTTTGCTGACTATAGGAAGTTGCCACATCCGTTGTCGCATAAGCCCTAACATAATATATGGTATTAGGTTGCAACTCTGCCAGATTGCAAGTATACGCAGTGTTAAGTACTTTTCCAGAAGCAATGGTCTTGCTATCCGTAATTGTCGGATTTGGATGGGTTGCCCAGCAGATACCACAACTTTGCAATGTAGCACTCCCGGCATCACTTACTGTAACGGATGCGGAAGCCGTCAAGGCAGTGATGTTAGTTATTGTTCCCAATGCAACGGTTGCAGTTCCATCTTTGGTTGTTACAGTTACTGCATTTCCATAACTTGTTCCGTTCTCATTGGTAGCATAAGCACGTACATAATAGGTCTTGGATGCTGACAAACCTGTGATAGACACGCTAAACTCACCATTTCCTTTACCGCCGACTACAAAAGCATCTGATATAGTTGGTTCGGAATTTGTTGAACTATAGCAAACACCTCTTTCTGTCACAGCATACCCTCCGTTATCGGTTACATTACCGCCAATAGCAATAGAAGTAGCGGTTGCTGTGACCGTACCGGTTGTTATAGTCGCCAAACCGTTTTTTGTAGTAAATGACTTTTGTTCGCTATATCCTATTCCTAAAGAGTTTACAGCATATGCACGGACATAATACGTAGTATTTAGTGCCAGTCCTGTCAAACTACCAGTAAATTCACCAACTCCATTTCCAATAGCCACATGATCTGATGTGTTAGTAGGGTATTGAGAGACGCTATAGCAGAATCCGCGTTCGGTAACGGTTACGCCGCCATCCCCAGTCACATGACCTTTACAAATCACACTGTTGGCTGTCGGCTCGCCAACTTCAGACAAGAGCACAACAGGAACACCATTTTCCGTTTTGAATTTCTTTTGTTCGCCATAGACCGTACCGGCATCGGTTGTTGCGTATGCGCGGACATAATAAGTGGTTTTATCTTTAAGATCAGTTAAGTTGCTGACAAACTCGCCTTTCCCTTTTCCGTTAACAGTGTGTAATCCTTCTGTTGTAGGATATTGATTGGTTCCATAACATACACCACGGGCTGTTACCGTTAATGTGCCATCGTCGGTTACATTGCCACCGCAAGTAGCTTTTACAGAGCCGATATTAGTCACCTCTGCCGTAGTTACGGTTGGAAGTCCGTTTAATGTCTTAACAGTAATCTGCTCTCCATAGGTGGTGGCTGTCGCATTAGTCGCGTACGCACGAACATAATAAGTTGTGCCGTATTCCAATTTTGTAATATTGCTCTTATACTGTCCTATTCCCTTTCCCGAGGTTGTCTGTGCATCCTCAATAGTTGGATATTGAGAGGCGGAATAGCAGAAACCGCGGGCTGTAACAGGTATATCGCAATCACTTACAACTGTTCCAAAGGCTGTAAAACCGGTCGCAGTTATATTATTGACAGAATCAGTCTTTACAACAGCCAAGCCATCCAACGTAGTAATAACAATCTGCTCGCCATAGACGGTTGCTGTCGCGTTTGTAGCATATGCCCGAATATAATAAGTCGTACCGATAGAAAGATTCCGAATATTTCCTTGGAAAGAACCTAATCCTTTCCCGATTGTAGTATGCTCATCCTCGATTGTCGGGTATTGTGATGTAGAGTAGCAGAAACCGCGGGCTGTAACAGGTATATCGCAATCACTTACAACTGTTCCAAAGGCTGTAAAACCGGTCGCTGACACATTATTGACAGAATCAGTCTTTACAACTGCCAAACCATCCAATGTTGTAATAATAATCTGCTCGCCATAAACTGTTGAAGTTGCATTGGTAGCGTAAGTGCGTACATAATAGGTGGTGTTTTCCAACAAGTTGTTCAGCGTACTGGTAAATTCACCTATTCCAGAGCCATCATTAGTACATTCGTCATCCACAGTCGGATCCGGTTGGCGACTCCAGCATGTCCCTTTTTTGCTAACAGCGTAACCGCCATCACTCTCAACATGGCCTTTGCATTTAGCAGAATGAGCTGTGATGCGATAAACGGAGTCAGAAATTACAATGGGTACACCTAATTCAGTGGTAAACTTAACTTGATCTCCATAAGCTGTTCCCATCTTGTTGGTAGCATATGCGCGAGCATAAAAAATGGTATTGTGATCCAGATTCTTCAAAGTTGTAGTGAAAACTCCTAGACCAGATCCGTCTGTTGTGTGAAGACCATCAATAGTAGGTTGTTGCTCCGTGCCATAGCATATACCACGAGCAGTGACAGCTAAGCGGCCATCGGTCATCACTTCTCCACCTAATGTTGCTGATTCGGCAGTCACTTCTGTTAGAGCTGTAGTCTTTATTGTAGGCAAAGCAGGTCCCTCTACCTCTATTACGCCTAAATCCACTTGCGCCTGGCCATAGCCACCAAGTCCTACTTTTTTCGGAACGCATGTCTCATCTCCCGCCAATAGATAGTAACTACCATCGATCTCGCTTACACGTACTTTCAGAGAAAAAGTACCGCCTGCATCTGTCTGTGTCTGGCAGTGGGTGTCATTACCATTGGTCACTTTGACTGTCAAATCTGGGAATGGGGTAGTAGTGTTGATATATACTACCTGTCCACGATAGACGATAACATCATTCATGTCGTCTTTTTTACAGCCGACAAAGAACGTGGTGATAATTAATAAGAGGGAGGCTACTATGCCTGCCCAGGTGAATTTAGTTTTCATTATTATTGCTTAGAATTTAATTTGTACGCTTGCTCCGTAAGCATACGAGGGTTGCGATAGTTTATTAATCGGAAGAACTGCCGGGGCAAATGTCACATCAACCGGTAGGTTCTTGTCTTTTACATACCACGCATGTACCATGTTGGCAATATGAATAGCAGCACCAATACCGAATGCTGTGTACATAGTAATATCGTAAATATTCTTTTTATCCTTGGCTTTTTTGTAGTCTTCATACGAAGTACTGATATCTTTCATTATTTTAGACTGTTCCTGACCTAAGAAATAACAGGCTGTACCTCCTCCGAAAACAGCTAATTCGCTTATTAAGAAAGCAGCCCCAGTGCCACCTTGTTTTTTCAACATCTGTCCCATACCGGGGATAAAAGTAGATGCTGCTAATGCACGGGCATTAGAATTATTAATCAAGCGTTTTTCTTCCCGTTTACGTTGCTCGGCTTGGGCTTGTTCTTTCTTTTGGAATTCTTCATGTTTCTCAAATTTAAAACACTCATTGAAATCATCAAAACGAGCATTGTCCGCATATCCTATCTCTGGAATTTGACAAAGAATCCAATAGTTCCATCCTCCAGTTTGCTCATTGGGCCGTGAACAATAGCAGACTACGTTCATAGGAATGGTAAAACGCTGCGAAAGCATCCTGACGTTTGTACCTTTTGCCACGGCTTCGCTGATGTCTTCAGTGTTTAATGGGATACCCAATTTTAATGCTACTTGCATAAATGCTTGAGTGTAAGCTGCATTACGTGCCTCTTGTTCTGTTTCTCCTACACCTTTTTCTCTATGATAGTAGAAAGTGGAGTTGCTTCGTTGCGGTTTTTCAAAAACCCAATCTGGTAGAGGAGGCCGCCTTTTTGTTTGAGCTGTTACCTCTAAGCATAAAACACTAATAGTTAAAAGTGCGAAAAGCACAAAGAAAAATTTGCGCATAATAATGATAATTATTTTTTTTGTCACTTACAATTGGTATAATCCTCAAATTGAGGTTCATAACGTCCGTCATCGGCAACCTGCCAAAGTACATACAAACGTATTTGTCTTTTAGATGTGCCTAAATGATATTCTTCCCAATATTCACAAACTTTGTTAATAGGAATAGACATAGTTTGCCCCTGCACATTAATAGCAGAAGTCACTTTTCCTTCCAGCGCTTCCAGATCATCAGAAACGTTAACGCGCACGCCTAATTTCCACCTAGCTTCCATCATGGCTTTAGCAAAAGCATTTGCGTAAGCTTTGTCTAGTGTTTCGCCTTCGCCCAGCGTCACTCGATAGTAAAAATGCTTTTGAGAATTGGCCGGAGGTAGTTTGTTTACCCATTGTGGCATTTCGCGATCAATTTGCGCGAAAGCCACGATGGGTAAACAGATAATCAAAATAGATAAAATGTATTTATACATACTCATTATTCTTCAATTTCTGCTCGTTGTTGTTGCAGCGATGCATTCTCTTTAGCAGCATTGGCATCTAACTCAGCCTGCATCCGTTTGCGGAATAGAGCTTTGTCAATATCTACTTTTTTGACAGCCTCATCCATAATTGCCTCTACCACTTCTTCTACAGGAACATATAAAGCCTCATAGCAAACATAGTTGTTATATCGATCTTTACCAAATTGGCGGCAGTCAACAACGAACAATTTATTGATGGCTTTCTCCCCGATAGACATAGCCAGACCTTCAAGTTGAGCCTCAACTGAACGTTGCTTATCGGGAGTGCTGGTATCTTTAGAGTACTGCTCTACGCCATTTTTAATAACACCCAACAAACGTGTGGTTAAGTCAGACAAACCTACTCGGTTAGCATTCAACTCTGCAGATTCTTGTGTCGGTTGACCAGAAGAGATTCCTTGAGCTGCCATTTGACCTTTTACTTTGTTTAATGCAATGAATTCATCCATACACGGTGTATAAATAAGTTGGACACCACCTTCCATCACTTGCTCCATTTGGTTTTTGGATTTGATTTTTGCAAGTTGGCCTTCTCGCTTTTGGTTTTTGAGTTCTTTTTCCCATGCTTCGTCCTCTTCTCTTGCTTGCTTTGCTTTTTTTAAGCTGTCCATTTTGAGTTCATGAAGAAGAGCTGCTTCTTCCGCTTTCTGCTTTTGTTCCATTTCCCACTGAGCTTTAGCAGCTGCCTTTTTTTCTTTACGACTCTGTGCCTGTGCAGGCATTGCTACTGCAATAGACATTGCTACGATTGTAGCGAATAACATGATTTTTTTCATGATGTTTGTTTTTTTTTAGTTATGCCGGCTACTTTAAGTTAAGTAACGGAGAGCCGGCTTTTCCCGTTTATGGATTATTCTTTTTTTATTGCTGTTTTAGATATTCTTACTGCCACAAAAGCCTCATAAAAACCAGTCGGTTTTTGCTTATAATTACAACAAATTATATTACATAAACTATTAATAATCTGTATCTGAGTCTCTGTGATGTGATTTTCTATCTTACTTTCCGTCTTATCCTTTGTCTCCACGTAATAATAAGATATCATCTCCGGATATATTTTTATGGCAAGTGACTCACATGCCAGACGAATAGCTTTTTCCTTTGCTTTTTGTTGAGTAGGCGCTTCTGCAATACCGATTTCTCCATATTCTGTCTCTGTATCATAGGCTTCCTCCATACATGGAACGTCTATGATGGGGGCGGCATCATTATATTCGGATGATGTTTTTACTACATCTTCCAATGCGCGAACACGATCAGTAAGACCTTCTATTTCTCTATGCAAACGAAGTAACTCTTTATAGATCTCCGCGTTTGAGTTCCCGCTGTAAGTATCCGAGTAAATAGTCCCACATACTATGGCAAGTATTACTAATAATGACTTCCTCATTGTCTTTGTTGATTTTATTTTGGCCTACTCGCTTATGGCTTTTCGGCATGCTCCATTGAAAGATATGTTGTTTGTTTTATTCTTATCTTTGTCATATGTTATATACACACGAAAAAGCGCAGACTTCGCTATTGCTCATCTACGCACAAGGGCCTTCGAACTTGCCCGCCTAGTCAAATAAACAACAATGAAACCTACGCCGATATGACAAACCGTCTGTCAAGAAACGACAAACCGGCATGAATAGTCATACCCGTAGGCGTAATTGTTACTTTGATTTTGACTAGGATTTACTAAAAAGTGTTCGAAGCTTTTTGTGCGTCAAATACAAAGCGTCAATAAACGCCATCAATATGTAAAGAACCCACTCCTTCCGCCGTCAAAACGGCTTCGGCGTAAATTCGGCTGCAAATTTAGTATAAATTTTTGAATTGTGCAAATTTTTTTTGCATTTTGTATTTATTTTATGTGTTTTTGGTTGCGTTGGGGAATAAAAAAAGCACACCTTTCGATGTGCTGGAATGAGGTAACCTTTCCCCTTTATTTCTTGAGCTGGAAGGGGAAGGAACCGATGAGGTTTCCGTCGCAGAAGAAATCAATGGTGTAGAAGCCTTTTTTGACTTCCTCCACGGGGCAGAAACAGGTGCCGTCATAGGCTTCTCCGGAGTACTCGAACTGCTGCGTAACAGAGTAGGGTATCTCCCCGCTCTCGAAAGCGAAGAGGCGGGTTTCGCTCTCGTTGAGGAGTGTTCCGTCAGGGTCGATGACGCGGACGAACAGATCCTTGATTCCCGGCTGGCAAGTGATATTCTTCGCGATGGTGAAGTTCCATTGCAGTTTGCGTATATGCGATGCGATGCGTGTTTTCCTATCGTTCTTGTTGAGGGTGGTGAGGGTGCAGTTCGTAACCTCTAACATCGCTGCGCGAGTGACGGTCTCGGAGAGCTGCGTATTCGCCTGCGTAAGTTCCTCATTACGAGTGCGGTACTGCCTGTTTTCCTGGCGAACCTGTATGTTCTCCTGCGTCAGTCTGGCATTAGTCGCATTGAGGGAGTCAATCTGGCGCACATAGTCCTTCATGACCTCCCGCACGGTCGCCAGTTCTTTCTTGAGTTCGGCTATGCGACGGGCATTGGATGCCTTGGTCTGACGCAGTTCCTCAAGCAGATCCTGCACGCGTTGCTGCTCTCTGGAGAGCAGATCCTGCAGGCTGTCGTTGCGTATATCAAGGCTTTGGTACCCATCGAACTGAATAGCGAGGTCTTCGTACTCCTCCTGCAGTTCTTCTTTCTCAATCGTCATCTGCTCTACCATCTCGGTCAACTCGGTATGTTGATTCCAATAGAGATAGGCCATCGCGCCGAGGGCGATGATCAAAATAGCAAATAGAAACCAGAGTAATGTGTTATTGTTTTTCTTTTCTGTCATAGGAATGGAATTACTTTTTCAAGTTGGTTGGATCGGCTGCCTTTGAGCAGTATTCTATACCCGCTTATGGGTTCTTTTTTTAGCGCTTCGCAGAGTGCCTCCACGTTGTCAAAAACAGGGTACGGCGCGGTTGTCTCTTTGTACTCTTCGCCCACGAGCAGCACTTTGTCTGCTTTGCGCTCTAATAGCATATTGACGATGTTCTGATGCTCCAAATGCGAATATTCGCCCAGTTCGCGCATTGCACCTAAGATGTAGGCCTTCGGCATTTGAGATTTGACATTTGAGATTTGAGATTGGTCAAATGTTTCAATCGCCGCCTGCATGGAGGTGGGGTTGGCGTTGTAGGCATCGACGACAACGGTATTGCGCTCAGTCTGCATAAGTTGGGAGCGGTTATTGGTCGGCACATAGGCTCGGATGGCCTCCAAGGCCTCCTCAGGCGCGATACCAAAATGCTCACCTACACACATAGCCGCCGATACATTCTCCGCATTGTAAGCGCCCACAAGGTGCGTGCTAGAAGGCATAGTTCCTGTATGGTATGCCACAGTTTTTAAGTCTCCTGCCATTTGCGCAAGGTAGGGGTTATCCATGTTTCGGAAACAGAGGCCATTGTGCGAGCGGAGCCAGTCATACAGTTCCGCTTTGGTGCGCATGACTCCTTCGAATGAACCGAAGCCCTGGAGGTGCGCCTTTCCTACGTTGGTAATGAGACCGCAGTTGGGTTCGGCTATTTCCACCAGTTCCCGGATATCGCCCGGATGGGAAGCACCCATCTCGACAATCGCTATCTCCTGTGCGCGTGTGATACTTAATAAGGTAAGAGGCACGCCAATCTGGTTATTAAGGTTGCCTTGCGTATAGCAGACCTTGTACTTCTTGCTCAGTACCGCCGCCGTCAGTTCCTTGGTCGTCGTTTTGCCATTTGTGCCGGTGATGGCGATAATCGGAATCTTCAACTCGCGTCTCCATGCGCGGGCGAGGTCCTGTAACTCCCTCAACGCATTCTCCCCGCTGATAATATATTCGGCGCCGTCTGCTTTCGCTTGTTCCACGAAATCGTTGCCGTCGAAATGTTCGCCTTTGAGCGCTACAAAGATAGAGCCGGAAGTGACCTTCCGGCTATCTGTTGTAACATGGAGTGATTCTTTATTTTTTATTAGGAAGCTCCAGTCCATAACCTTTTCGTTTATCTTCAATCTTCAAAGCGAGACTCAGCAGGAATGCGAGTACGCCGAAAGATGCAAACACAATCATCGGTACAAGGTATCCGTTGGTAGCCACGCGCAGTTTGCCGATCAGCAGCGGCACGAGGCAAAGACCGATGTTCTGCACCCAGAAAATGAGGCAGTACGCCGAACCAAGCACTTTCTCGTCGATGATCTTCGGCACGGACGGCCACATGGATGCCGGCACGAGCGAGAAGCTGACGCCCAGTACCAAGATGGTAATGAGTGCAAGTGCCTTACTCGGGTATGCAGGTAGCACGAACGCGAAGATACCATGGCACGCGATCATGATCACCGCACCTAACAACATCATCGACGCTCCTTTGCCTTTATAATCGATGAATGCACCGAGGAAAGGTGTCAGTACCATGGCCAGGATCGGGAACCACTTGAACAAACCCGCAGCTTCTGCATTGGATATATTCAGCGTCTCCTCCAGGAAGTTCGTAGCGAACCGCTGGAAGGGGAAGATGGCACTGTAGTACAGCACGCAAAGAAGCGCAATGATCCAGAACATCTTGGACTTGAAGATCTGTCCGAGGTCGGACACATGGAACTCTTCCTCCGAGTCGCCTTCCATGGACACCTCTCCGATAGCGACGAGCTGGTTGTCAAAGCGTACATCCATGATCGTGAATACGAAGAAATTGAGCAAACCTACTACGAGCAGCAGTGACGCGAAGAGCAGCGGTGCCGTGACGGAGTTAACGCCGTTGACGGCAAACTGCTCACTGAAGATCGGCGAGAGCCACATAGCGGCGAACACACCGATACGCGCGATCGCCATCTCCAGACCCATAGCAAGCGCCATCTCTTTACCTTTGAACCACTTGGCAAGAACCTTACTCACCGTCGTACCTGCCATCTCACATCCGCAGCCGAAGATCATAAAACCGAACATTGCCAACTTGGCGCTACCCGGCATCGACGGCCACCAGGCATTGAGCCACTCAACCGTATTGGCTTCGGACCATGAGATGCCCCAGTACTTGATACCCGCGCCGATCACCATGAGGCTGGCGGAGAGCAGACCCGTGAAACGGACTCCCATCTTGTCGAGGATGATACCTGCGAGGATGAGGAAACCGAATACGTTCAGCAGATACTCACCGGCCGCGTAGGTGCCGAACACGCCTTGATCCCAGCCGAGACTGTCGTTGAGCAACGAGGCTAAAGGCGAGAGGATATCGACGAACATATACGCGAAAAACATCATCGATGCCACGAGGACGAGCACCGTCCAACGGGCAGCGGCACTATCGCGAAGTGTTTGTTGAATTTTTTGTACCATAACTAAACTTTTTTTTCTTTTTTAGCCACTCTGCTTTCTTCTTTTCGTACTCAGCATAGTGGGATTCTAAATAGCCGTCTGCCATTATTTGATGCCGAGTTCTTTTTTAACTGCGGGAGTGGCATCGATAGCGTCGTTGCCGACATGTACCATAGCCTGGCTGTCGAAGATATAGGTGTAGCCTTCGCGCTCGCCAACGGCTTTGATAGCCTTTGCCATCTTCTCGTGGATCGGAGCTAACAGTTCCTGTTGTTTCTTCTGGATATCCTGCTCTGCGGTCTGGTAGAAGAGTTGGATACGCTGCTGCATCTCCTGCAGTTCCTGCTGACGGATCTGCTTTACCGCATCCGCCATGGTAGCTTCCTGGGACTGATAGTCCTGCATTTTCTTCTGGATCTCCTCGTTCATCGAAGCCAGTTGAGCTTCGTACTGACCTTGGATGGTGTCCATCTTGAGTTTTACTTGTGCCACTTCAGGCATCTGAGTGAACAGTTCCTGTGTGTTGATGTGACCGAATTTCTGTGCGCTGGCGAGCATAGGCAAGGCCAGCATGATAGTAATAATAATCTTTTTCATTGTTGTGTTATAAACTTTAAACATTAAACTTTCAACTTTTTACTTTAACTATTTAGCGCCAAGTTTGCGTAGCACTTGGTCGGAAATATCTAATTTAGAGGACATATAGATGAGTGCCGGGTCGGCAGAGCGGTCTTTGATGACCTCAATGCGTTTCTCGTTCGCGATGTCCTGGATAGCCGTGTATATCTCATCCTGGATGGGTTTGATCAGCGCCTCGCGCTTCTTGTATAACTCGCCGTCCTGACCGAAATACTTACGCTTCATATCAAGCACTTCCTGCTCTTTCTTCACGATCTCCTGTTCGCGTTGAGTGCGCATGGTTTCGGAGAGGAAGATCTGCTCGGTCTGATAGTTCGTCGCCATGACGCGAGCCTCCTGTTGCGCCGCATCAATCTCTTTCTGCCATCGTTTGGAGAGCATCGTCAACTGTTCATTCGCCTGCTCATACTGCGGCAGGTTCTTCAGGATATAGGACATATCGACATAGGCTATCGGTTGGTCCTTTGCAAAAGCTGTGCCAAAAAGCAGCAAAGCTGCAATAATTAATAATGAATAATGATTAATGAATATTTTTTTCATATATCTCTTTAAACTTTAAACTTTACACCGTACACTTTACACCGTACACTTTACACCGTACACTTTACACCGTACACTTTACACCGTACACCGAATCAAAGATCCTGTCCCAATACAAAGTGGAACTGACTTCCGCTATACTGCTTGGAGCCGTTGATGTCGTCGAAACCCCAGCCCCAGTCCACACCGAGCAGACCGAACATAGGTAGGAAGACGCGTACGCCGACACCTGCGGACCGTTTGAGGTTGAACGGGTTGTACTCGCGTATGTCCGCAAAACAGTTACCGGCCTCCAAGAATCCGAGCACCCAAATAGTTGCACTCTGCTCCAGGGTGATCGGGTAACGCAGCTCAACCGTATATTTATTATACACGTAGCCCATGTTACGCCCGTACGTGAGATCATACGGAGTGAGCGAACCGGCGGAGTAACCACGCATTGCTACGTACTCGTTCGAGTAACCCGACGAATAGCCCGACATCCCGTCACCACCCATATAGTAGGTCTCAAACGGAGACTTGGCGTACTTGTTGAAATAGCCCAAATAACCGAACTCGGCACGGGTCATGAGAACCAGTTTGCTGTCCTTGGTTAGCGGCGTGAACACTTTACCGGATAGTTTCCATTTATGGTACTCGATTAACTTGTAGCGCTCGTTAGCCGGCAACTCGGAGTAGTTCTTCTTGCTGAAAAGTGACCAGGGCGGCGTGATCTTCAGTCCTGCCACGAACTGCGAACCGCGACGGGTATAGATGGGGTTGTCGATAGACGAACGCGAGAGTTGCAACGACAGGGACAGGTTATGTGCCTTACCATTAGTAATCAGCAGGTATGGCCAGTCTTTCATCCAATAGAGCACATAACTCAACTCGGTATAGAAACTGAAATAGTCATCCGGCCATTTGAGTCGTTTACCGTATCCGATTGACACACCGATCTGGCGGATGAACTTATCCTTATCCGCCTCGGCCTCTGCCAACTGCTCGTAATAATTGGAGTTGCCGGAGTAGTAGTAATAATTGGAGTACGAGTTATAGAGGTTCTGGTACGCGCGCTGGTAACGGCTCGACCAACCGGTCTGGTTGTAGAAGAAGAAGCTCGCGCTCAGCTGGTTCGGTCGCTTGCCGCCTAACCACGGTTCAAGGAAGGAGAGCGATACCTGGGTGGAGTAGATACCGTTGGTACGCAGGTTAATAGAGAACGTCTGTCCCTCGCCCTGCGGCACGATTCGATAGGCTTTCTTGTTGAATAGGTTCTGGATAGCGAAGTTCGTGAACTTGAATCCGATCGAACCCGTGATACCGGTTGCTCCCCAACCGAGCGAGAACTCCACCTGGTCGCTGGATTTGGTCTCCAGCTGATAAGTGATGTCCACCGTTCCGTCTTCGGGGTTGGGCTGGATATCCGGCACGAGTTTCTCCTGATCGAAGTGACCCATCTGCGCTAACTCACGGAGCGAACGCATAATATCCGACTGCGAGTAGAGCTGGCCGGGCTTGGTGTATAACTCACGGCGCACGACGTGCTCATAGACACGCGTGTTGCCGACGATATTGATCTGGTTGATCGTCGCCGGTTTTCCTTCGTACATACGCATCTCAAAATCAATTGAGTCGTTTTCCACGTTTACCTCCACCGGCTCAACGTTGAAGAAGAGATAGCCGCGGTCGGTATAGAGCTTGCTGACCGCGTCGTCATCGGTCTGCAGACGGTCGTTCAAGGTCTTTAGGTTATATACATCGCCGGGTTTGACGCCGAGCGTAGCATCCAGCAACTCGTACGGATAGACGGTGTTGCCCACCCATTTGATCGATCGGATGTAGTATTTGTCTCCTTCGCTGATGGTCATATAGACATCGACGCGGTTGGGGTTCTCGGGGTTCGGTACAACGCTGTCCGCTACGATATAGGCGTCGCGATAACCGTATTCGTTGTATTTCTCGATGACGGCTTGCTTGTCTTTCTCGTATTCGGAGGTGACGAATTTCTTGGTTCGGAAGAGATTGACGATATCGTTATCGTTGGTCTTCTTCATCGCCTTGTTGATCTGGCGGTGGGTCAGGGCATGATTGCCGGTGATGTAGATCTTACCCACCTTGGTCTTTACTTTCTTATCTACCGCAACGAGCACGCGTACGTATCCCGGATGGTCCGGGTCGGGCTTCTGTACGATATGCACTTCGGCGTTATGGAAACCTTTGTCGGCGTAGTACTTCTTAATGACCGTCTTGGCGTGGTCTTCTACGTTAGGCGTCATCTGACTGCCCTGACGGATACCGGACTTGATCTCAATGTCCTCACGCTCGCTTTTCTTCATCCCCTCGAATCGCACCTCGCTGATACGTGGACGTTGCGCCAACTCGATCACGAGCCAGACCTTGTTGCCTTCAAACTTGCTGGCCTTGATCTTGACATTGGAGAACAAACCCTGTTTCCAGAACCGTTTGATGGCTTTGGTGATCTGCGGACCCGGTACTTCAATCTTATCGCCTACGGCCAAACCGGAGAAGCCGATGAGCACAAAATCCTCATAGCTCTCAGCCCCTTCTACCTTGATATCTGCTATCTCGTATGTCTTATGCGTCAAGCCATATTCGATGTCCTGCGCCCACACAGAACAAAAGACAGAGGACAAAAGACCAAAGACAAATATGTATATTAATCTCTTCACGTTCAATGCTTTACTTGTTCACTCGTTTTGCCAAATCGACGTTCGCGTTTCTGATAGTCCACTATGGCTTTGTAGAACTCTTCTTCGCTGAATTCCGGCCATAAGCAGTCGGTAAAATATAACTCACTATAAGCCAGTTGCCAGAGCAGGAAATTGCTGATGCGATATTCTCCGCTGGTACGGATCAGCAGATCAGGATCCGGCATCTCGCGGGTCGTCATGAGCGACGAGACGAGCTGCTCATTGATGTCCTCTGCCCGCAAATCACCTGCCTGCGCGCGACGAACAGCCTCACGAACAGCTTCCGTGATTTCCCATCGGGCCGAATAACTCAGCGCGATAACCATCGTCAGACCCGTGTTATGGCTGGTCTCGGCGATACAGCCTAAGAATTTCTGACGCGTACCTTCCGGCAGACGCTCGATATCGCCGATAGTCTGCAGACGGACGTTGTTGTTCATCAGCGTCGGAGTCTCCTTCACGATCGTATCGACGAGCAGCGTCATCAGGGCATCTACTTCCTCTTTCGGTCGGTTCCAGTTCTCCGTAGAAAACGTGTATAGTGTCAGATATTCGATCCCTAACTTCGTGGCTGCAACCGTGATATTATGCACGGTTTGAACGCCTTGCTTATGGCCGAACATACGTGCCAGGCCTTGTTTCTTCGCCCACCGGCCATTACCGTCCATTATGATGGCGATATGTCGTGGCAAGCGCTCGCTGTCTATTTGTGACTTATAATCCATATTCTGTTTTTAATAGGTGTTGCATACGCGGCAGGGGTTCTTCGCACGGGCGAACTCGAAGACGATACCTACGGTAAACATACCCGTCAGGTCGCAGTTCATCCAGTTCCAGCCGTTCAGCTGATGTTTGTTGTCCAACTCGTCACGCAGTTCCAGACGGTCGGTCATGTAGATATTATGCTGCCAGGCGATGTTGAGTCCCACCTGCTCGTGAAATTTCCATTTGAAGCCGATACCGAGGGGGATATAGGCTCCTGCGCGAAGACCGCTCTTCCCGACACCGATCGCACTGGCACCGATGCCTAAGAAGATATACGGCGTGTAGGGACGGATACGTTTGTCGAAGCGGTTGGCTGTTCCGAAGCGGAAGAAATTGAACTCCGCCATGACGTCCACGTTGATCAGTTGGGTCTGCCATTTGGTGGACAGTTTCTCGCCGCGGATCGTGTAATCGTGACCCGTGATACGCTGACCCGACACTTTTGCTTGAATCGCCCAGCGCTTGGTGAATTTATACCGGAAATGGATGCCGTACGCCTCACGAGGGTTCATGAAAATATGATGCGTAGCGTCACCGACGTAGTACCCGAAACCGCCCTGTAAACCGATTTCGCAGAGGTACGGCATACCATTCGTCTGCTGGCCGTAGAGTGGCGTGAGACGCAGGGTGAACGGCGCAAGAAGCACGATCCACAATCCGATTAGTCTGTATATGTTTCTTTCAATGTTCATTTATCAATATTCAATTGCCGGCTTTGATCAAAAGGCGAAATGCGTCCGTCACTCTTCTTACCGGTACGATAGTTATCGTAAACCGCTTGCTATCTACTTTGTTGTCCGCCGGAATAAGGATGCGTTGGAATCCGAGTTTCTGCGCTTCGGCGATACGTTGCTCAATGCGGTTGACCGGACGGATCTCACCCGCTAGTCCCACTTCGCCGCAAAGGCACGTGGCGGCATCCAACGCGATATCCATGTTACTGCTCAGCACGGCCGCTAATACCGCAAGGTCGATAGCCGGATCTTGCACACGCAGACCGCCGGCGATATTGAGGAACACATCTTTCTGCAGCAGTTTGAAACCCACGCGTTTCTCCAATACAGCGAGCAGCATATTGAGTCGTCTGCCGTCAAAACCGGTGGACGAACGTTGCGGTGTGCCGTAAGCGGCAGAGGATACCAGAGCTTGCACCTCAATCAGGAACGGACGAACGCCTTCTACTGCTGCCGCGATAGAGATGCCCGACAACCCTTCGCGAGCCGTCGAGAGCAGTAACTCTGACGGATTAGTCACCTCGCGCAGACCGTTCTGCTGCATCTCATAAATGCCTAACTCGGCGGTCGAACCGAAACGGTTCTTCTGAGCCCGCAGGATGCGGTACATATTATGTTGGTCGCCTTCGAACTGAAGGACGGTATCTACGATATGCTCTAATACCTTCGGTCCGGCGAGCGAACCCTCCTTGTTGATATGACCGATGATGAAGAAGGGTATATTACGTGTCTTGGCGAACTCTAAGATCCGTGCAGCACACTCGCGCACTTGGCTGAGGCTGCCGATAGAAGCATCGATCGCTTCGGTGCCTATCGTCTGGATCGAATCGACCACAACGATCTCCGGCTCGATCTCTTTGACCTGATCTAAGATACGTTCCAGCGAAGTCTCGGAAGAAATGAACAGGTTCTCTGCATTGCCTGCCAGGCGTTCCGCCCGTAGTTTGAGTTGCCGTACGCTTTCTTCGCCCGAGGCGTAGAACGTCTTCCGTTCGCCTTGCTGCATCAGCACTTGCAACGCTAAGGTCGATTTGCCGATTCCCGGTTCGCCGCCCAAGAGAACCAAACTGCCGGGCACAAGTCCGCCGCCCAACACGCGGTTCAACTCTCCATTATGCATGTCGATTTGCATCTCTTCGCTTGCCACTACATCCTGCAGTTTTTGTGGGGCTGTGACGCCGGAACGTAGCCCCCTCCCTTGTGGGGAGGGATGGGGAGAGGTTTTTATTTCCTCCTCATACGTACCCCATTCGCCACAGACCGGACAGCGACCTAACATCTGCGGAGCTTTAGCGCCGCAGGACGAACATACATATTGAATCGTTGCCTTTGCCATCAACTGTCAAATCTCAAATGTCAGATTCTCTTCCGCAAGAACGCAGTTCTCGAAGATAGGCTTCGCTTCTTGCAGGAAAAGACTATGGTCTTCCACACGTGCCGAGTAGTGGCCGAGGATCAGTTTGCCTACGTTCGCCTTTTTGGCGATCGTAGCGGCATCGGCTGCCGTCGAGTGCTTCACCTCTTTGCTGCGTGCCGCCATCGACTGCAGGAACGTGGACTCGTGATACAGTGTATCGACGCCTTCGATGATAGGCACGATCTTCTCGCTATACATCGTGTCTGTGCAGTAAGCATAGCGTTTACGCGTCTCGTAATCAAACGAACCGTCTTCTCTCTTCACGCGGTGCGTCTCCTTGAATAGAAAACCGCAGGTCGGCACGCCGTGCTTGAGCGGAATAGTCTCCACACTCACCGTCCGGTCCTCAAAGATGACCTCGTGCTTGCGTGGGTTGATGGGGTGGAAAATGATCTCGTACTGCCTGTCGTTCGCGTGGTACTCCAACAGCGGAGTCAGCAGTTTCTCCAGATCCTTATGCGCATAGATATGCATCGGCTGCGTGCGCTTGAGCATTCCCAACGTCGTCAGCAGTCCGATCAGACCGAAACAGTGGTCACCATGCAAATGAGTAATGAAAATGTTATACAGACGCGAGGTGTGAACCCCGAGTTTCTGCATCGTCAGAATCATTCCTTCTCCGCAGTCCACGAGAAACGACTTGTCGCACAACTCCACCAACTGCCCCGAAGGGGAAGTGGTCTTTGTCGGCTTTGCGCTTCCGCAGCCTAATATGGTTACCTTTGCGTCACTCACAATACTTTACACTTTACACCGTACACCTTACACCGTACACCTTACACCGTACACAACTTAGCCAATACTCGGTCGCCTAATTGAGTCTTTTTCTCGATGTGCTCAAGCACGGCTTTGACGAACGAGTTGGACTCAAAACTGCCGCGTACTTCTTCGAAATCAGCTTCCGCCTGTTCGCGGTCGCCATCTACGCCGAAGCCCGTCTGGCTGTTGAGGTCGAACTCCTTGCGCGCATCGTCATATACCATCTTGTCGAGGCTCACTACGGCGGTCTTCCATTCTTCAACAGCTCGGCGCACTTGTTCAATCGTTACCTCTTCGACCTTGCAACCCCATACCTGCTCTAATTTATCGCAAGCCCAGGTCCACTCGTACGAGTAGTAGTTGACGTGTATCTGTACCAGACGGTTCTGGATATCCTCCAGACTCATCTTCCCATCCTCGATATCGTTCAACAGAAGGGTCACTTCGTTCTTAGGCGCGATCAGTCCTGCCAGATCTACCCAATCGCCCAAACCGCTTTTTGTATCCGGACGCAGGACTGCGCGCATCTCCTCTACGTTCTTCCATTCGCGCTGTTCCAGACGGCTGATAAGACTGTTGCCGAGAAATTTCTGAATACCGATAGTGTATAGCTGTACGCCGTGCTTGAGCGAACTGTTACGGATTTTGCAGTTCTTATAACCGTAGAACTCCGTGTTCTCGCCGCTCAGCGTCACTAACTCGTTCAAGATCTCACGTCCACGCCACATTTTTTGGACCGTATAAGGACTCAGCAGGTTGAAATTGATCTGGTCGAGCTTATGCGGATCTTTGCGGTTGTCACGTTTCGGCCATTTCTGTGCGTCACGGATCGTTCCTACGGTACGTAGGTTAGCGCCCGGCACAACATACGTCTCCGAGTTGTTCTCAATCAAGTACGAGAACGGCAGATTAGACGTGTCCGCATGGTGGGTGTGACGACCCATTACCAGACTGAACGCACCGATCTTTGACGGCCATAACAAATAACTGTCGCTCGTCGTCTTCGAACCGCGTTCTGCGATGCCCTGGTGGATAGGACCAAGCTTGTACATGTGGTTCGACTGGTTCGAGCCCGAACCGGCATTCAGGAATGAGAACATACCGGCGATCAGAAGCGTGCTCTTGTGGTGGGTCACGGTGTACGGACCTGCGAAGATAGCACACGCCTCGCCGTGCATGCCTTGGCAATTCGAGAAGAATAGACTCTCACCCGCCGAGTAGTGCTTGTCGAAGACGCAACCTTGGCCTACAAAGCACTTGTCCACCAGCGTTGAGTCGCCGATCTCTACTCCCGAAGCGATGATGAAATCGCGGCATTTGACTCCGCTGCCCAGACGAACCGGAGCCGCTGCGTTCGAGTTGATCGAACCGTTCTTCAGACGGCTTACACCCTTCAACTCGGTGTAGTCGCCTATATATACGTTCTTGATACTTCCGCAGTTCAGAATATGCACATTATCACCGATATAACCATGGTCGGACGCATGTGCCTCTGCGTACGCATCGATCTGACGCTCTAACTCATGAATCATCTTCGGACGATGACGATATAGCGTCAGGATATACGCCAGGCTGGCGCTCAACTCATTGAAAATAGGGATCTCACGACCGCCGCCTTCGTTCATTACCGGCACACGAACACCGTTACCGAAAGACGTCTTCCCATCTACAAAGATGGAGTTGACGTTCTCGATGCAGGTGTTGTTGCCGATATGGTAGTTGGCGATATAGTTGTGGATGTTGTACAAGTGGCACTCGTCGCCCACCTCGCAGTTGTGCAACATGGCGTTGTAGATTCCCGTGTGCACTTTGATGCCGCCCGGCAATGTGATCTCGCGGCTGTACACTCCTAATCGGATGTGACCGGAGAAATTCGTGTGCCGCACGTAGCGGGCATCAAAAGCGTCGGCTACCTCAATCTCATTCCAATCGGTAGCCTTACACCCTTGCTCTTTCAGTTGCGCTATCTCCTGCTGCGTTAATTTACGGTAATTCATACACTTTGTCTTTTCTTCTCACCTCCATGGGGAGGTCGGGAGGGGGGCTTCTTAGTCGTTCAGCAGCATTGGCATCAATAGCATCAATACATCTTCGTTCTCCTCGTTCTCTGCCGGCAAAATGAGGCCTGCGCGAGCCGGGTCTGCGAGTTTCAGTTGTACCTCTGTGCTCTCGATAGAACTGAGCAGGTCAATCAGGAACGGTGCCTTGAAACCGATAGCCATCGGCGTACCTGCGTACTCGCAAGTGATCGTCTCCTCTGCGCTCGTTGAGAAATCAATATCTTGGGCGGAAATCTTAATCTGGTTCTCGCTCAATGCCAGACGGAGCTGTGCGGTACCGTTATTGGCGAATACGGCTACACGCTTGCAGGCGTTGATAATCGTCTGACGATCAACTGTAACGATGTTCTGGTTGCCCTGAGGAATAACAGCGTTGTAGTTCGGGAAACGGCCCTCGATCTGGCGGCAAACGATGATCGTGCTGCCGAACTCAAAACGGGCGTTCTTCTGACCAAACGTCACCTTCACTTCGCTCTCCTCTTTCGCCAACAGGTTCTTCAGCAAGCCGGCCGGTTTCTTCGGTAGGATGAAGCTGGCTGCGCTACCTGACTGAACACTCGTGTTCGTGTAACGAACCAGACGGTGAGCATCCGTCGCTACCATCGTCACTTTGTCCGCTGCGATATCAAAGAAAATACCGTTCATCACAGGACGCAGATCGTCATCCGCCGTACAGAAAATGGTCTTCTCAATAGCGCTCTGCAGCACGCTCGCCGGTAATGCTACCGTCTGTGCTCCTTCCTCCGTATTCGGCATTTCCGGATACTCGTTGCCGTTCACGCCTACAAACGAATAGGTACCGTTCTGACTAACCATGTTAACCGCAAAATTGCCCTCATCGATAGTGAAAGCCAGCGGCTGCTCACTGAACTCTTTCAGCGTTTCCAGCAACAATTTGGCTGCAGAAGCGACCTTGCCGGTTCCCTCTACGCCGTCCACCTCTATACTCGTGCGGATCGTCGTCTCGCCGTCCGAAGCGGTTAACTTCAACTCATTGCCTGCCAAATCAAACAACACGTCATCCAAGATAGGAAGCGCATTCTTGTTGTTAATCACACGGCTTACTGCCTGTAATTGAGAAAAGAGTTTTGAACTCGATACATTAAATTTCATATACGTATATTTTTTTAGTTTTTATTTGCCACTTTTATTTGCCACCACTAGCGCGCGGAGCGCTTAATATTGCGTGCGCGCACTTACAATACGCACATTTTAGCGTGCAAAGATACTGCTTTTTTTCGACATATGCAAATTTTATACCAAAAATCCGCGTTTTTTTCGCTTTTTTATACAAAAAAGCCCCCACGAACCTTTTTGACATCGAATCTTTTTACCTAACCGTACAAACAAAAAAAATGACATACGCAAATATGTATGCCATTTTTTTTTCTTGATTTTAGTGCTTTTTATTTCACTTCCTGTCCGGACGGCGTATATACCTTCTCGCCGCGGAGAATATATAGTTGACCGTTTCGGAGCTGTTTGCCGGTATGGATTTCGGCTGAAGATGGGATAGGGGAGAAACCGGTAGGAGTATCCATCGGACGAACGTACTTGTAAATGGGCATGTCGCTCTTGTCGTCACTCGTAGTATAGAACGTAGTGGAGTCCAGCCATGCCAGAGCTTCTCCTTGCGTTTCCTCCTGATAGGCGGCTATCTGAACGGGTTTGCGCAACGCTGTCTGGCTTAAGCTCTCTGTTCCCTTCCGCTCCCAAAGAAGCACATAAGGTTTGCTCTTGATTGCCATCCACTTGCCGTCCGGCGTAATATCTCCGCCTGTGCAGTAGTTGAATTTTGATCCGTTACCCAATCCGGTCACTTTGGTCAGAGTCTGCATGGTAGTGCCGTAATCCGTGCGGAAAGGTATTTTATAGAGGGTGCAAACGGCCTTTTTGACCTTATCGACGATGTAGAACATCTGCTCAACAGGATCGTACATGAGAGTCTCTGCATTGTGCGCGTTGCCGTCGGGAAAACCGAAACGGATATACTTCACGCTTGAGTTCTTCGTACCGGAAGCAATAGCCGGCTCTTCGAAATAATAGATGTAATAGTTATCTTTGTACTCTCCGTTATTATCGCCGAAGGCTCCGATAAAAACATAGTTCTTGTTGTTATATACACCGGTAGCGATATCCTCCCAGTCGTCGCGTCCCGGATCGTCGGAAATGGTTACGGTCATAGCCAGCGTGCCATCCGGCTTAACCGCTACGATCATCTTGTTGGAGCCGGTGTTCTCATCGCCGTGTGCCCATAAATAGCCGGGAGTCGTTCGCGAACAAGCCAAACCGCTTGTCTCCGGCATGACACTCTTCTTCATAGTACCGCACTCACTACGAGTGAATTCATTGTTCAGCTCAAGAGTTGTTCCATCATAATTGATGCCGGTAGCAGACCATGCTGCAACTGCCGTCATGAGCCCGCAAAAGAGCCATATAAATCTTCTTTTCATGTGTTTGGATTTAAAAAAATCGCACAAAGATACAACTTTTTTTTGATAAGTGCAAATATAAAAGCAAAATAAACCCCAAAAGTGTTTCACTTTCGGGGTCAATTCATTAATAATGGAGGTTGACTGCGATTCCTACGACGTCATTCTTGCGCGAGTAGTTGACCGTGTAGTCCATGCCCGGAGCTACCTCGGTCGTCACTTTGCGATGCCCATAGAACGAGTGCATGTAACCCAGATCAATATTCCAGTGGTCATTAATATTGACGCGGAAGCCCATCAGAATTGAATAGCTGTTTACCTGGAAATCCAAATCCGACATCTCTTTGTCTCGCATGTTATAGAAACCGCTCTGGTATCCGCATGAGAAAGTGAGATATTTGATGATGTCCCATTCCAAACCGAAACAAGCCTCATGCGTGCCCGGGTTATCTTTATTGAGTTTATTTCCGGCAATATTCTCGCGCTCGGCGTGCTTCTCGTCGAAATAACGATACGACAGAGCCAGACGCAAAGGTTGGATAGGTGCGTATTGCAGGCCGACCATGAAATAGCCCGGGATATCGCTGCGGAAAGACTCACCATCCTGTGCGTTCTTCAAGCGTTCTGCTATCTCGCCCGTGGATGCGGCGGGACTATTATGCGCTTTCGTCTTCATCTTCAGGTACGTCTGGAATTGCCAGCGGGCACTAATGTTAAATTTCTCATTCAGGCGATAGTCGATACCAATAACAGGTGTTGCGCCAAAACCCTTCTGGGTGCAATCCAATAAAACATTCGGGATAACTTGCGGACCCAGAACGGTATTGATCTGAATATCACTCAACCCACCATCGTAACTGTTGGTCGCATATACGGCCTGCAAACCGAGTGCAACCGCCAAATGATCCTTAATAATCTCATAACTTGAACCCAAATAGATTCCGAACTGGTATGACTCTCCGGTAATATCGGAATACATACTGTACGATACCTTTTGACCGGTTTTCTGCATCGCCTGAGCTGCTTGTGCTGCTACTAACTGCTCCAACAGACCGATACCGTCACGGAATTTGCATTTACCGCCACCTCCAACGATATTAAACGACGCTTGGATATTCCAGCGATCCCAGTTGTAGGCTATGCGTGCACTCGGGATAACAGGAGCAAAGGCTTTTCCTTTATATTTGACCGTAGATTGACCTAAATGATCTGCGTTCAAGGCAAAAAGCGAGAACGTGGACTCGGTGTTACGCTCCTGAATAGCGGTCTGCATACCTGCCGAGGCGTGAATACCGTTGGGCAGGAAAGCGGTTCCTGCCGGGTTGAAATAAATACCGTCAATGTCAATCGCACCTTCGCGAGCTGGGTTGCGCAAATAGGCTACTGACATGTTAGTGTTTGTTACTAAACCTCCGGCGTAAGCCGTCATTGTACTTAGCATAAATGCTAAGATAGTGAAGAATTTTTTCATTTGCACTTTAATTTTTTAAAATTCGCCGCAAAGGTAGTGCTTTGTTTTCGAATACGCGTTCGAAAAGTGATTTTTTTTGTGGAAAAGCGAAAAAATATTTGCATATATGGCAAAAAAGCAGTACTTTTGCAAGCGGTTATGGCAAAGATAGGTATTTTTGATAGCGGTTATGGCGGATTGACCATTTTGGATGCGATCCGTAAGGAACTTCCTCAGTACGATTATTTGTACTTGGGGGACAACGCGCGTGCGCCTTATGGCACGCACTCGTTCGATGTTATATACCGCTATACGCTGGAGGCTGTGAAGTATTTGTTTGAACAAGACTGTGCCCTCGTCATTCTGGCTTGCAATACCGCGAGTGCGAAAGCGTTGCGAACGATTCAGCAGCGCGACCTCCCGCTTCTTCGCTCTGTCGGTCCGAAGGACGGTCTGTCAGCAAAGCGGTCTGTGCTCTGTCAGTCCGAAGGACGATCTCTTAATGTCTTGGGCGTCATCCGCCCTACGGTAGAGGCCGTGCCGGCTATTACGAAGACAGGTCATGTGGGAATTTTAGCAACACCGGCTACCGTTTCTTCCGAGAGTTATGTACTGGAGTTGCAAAAAATGTATTATAGCGAGCCAAGCGAGCGGTCTAACAGCGAAGCGGTCTGTCAGCGAAGCGGTCTGTCTTCTGTCAGCCCGCAGGGCGGTCTCTTCGTCACCCAACAGGCATGCCCAATGTGGGTGCCACTCATTGAGGCTGGCGAACATAACGGACCCGGTGCAAAATATTTTATTGGTAAGTACCTCAGAGAACTTCTCGCCAAAGACCCGTTGATTGATACAATCGTGCTTGGATGTACCCACTATCCGCTCATGAAAGCGCGGATTGATGAATGGCTTGCTTTCCGTCATGAACTCGAAGAATCAGAGTTCCCGGTGCCGGTGGAGACCCCGAAAGTAACTACTATTGCGCAAGGCGAACTGGAGGCGAAGAGCCTCAAGGATTATCTGGTTCGCCATCCGGAATACACTTCCCAACTTTCTACAGGCGGTACATGCACCTATCTGACTACAGAAAATGCGGACCGCTTCTCGCAATCCGCATCTATCTTCCTGTCCTCTCCCGTCCAGGCGGAACACATTGATCTGGAGTAATTTTTCGTAAATTTTAGTGTAAAAAAGCAGAATAACTGCGGGTACATGGGTCTGTAACCCTGTATAATCGTCCGCGTTTGGTCGTTGAAATAACCTACTAATCACCTACTAATCACCTACTAATAACCTACTAAATACATACTAATTATATACTAATCGCGTACTGTAGGACTGACATGGGGAAAAGGAGGAGACAAGGAGAAAAAATGAATGAAAAACAAAAAAGAATGAATGAAAAACAAAAAAAATGACATACGCAAAATTGTATGCCATTTTTTTGAGAAATTGATGGTTTTGAGGTTACCCAGTTCGGGTAAACAAGCCGATTTTACCAAGCGACACCCAGAGAGAGGCCGATGCCATGTTGGAGATATTGGTTGAAGGCTTTTTGGCTGGATTGCTCCTTGAAGGGCGTGATTTTCAATTCATTCTTGGTCCACTGCCAATTCATGTTGTAATGAAGTCCCACTACAAAATCGGCAGATTTAAGAGGAATGTGCCAATCGAGTCCAACACGTGTGTCGGCGCTGATGGCAAAACCGCCATCGATGTTTCCGGTCTTCATGGGACCGGCTCCTGCGCTTTGAGTGATACGCGGTGCCAGTATGTGATTTCCTATTTGTATAGGCAACTGTCCTCCGACATAGAGCCCGAACATCGCTCCCGCGCGGGTTTTATAACCTAACTTGGTAGCGAAAATCTCGTCCTCGGTCATGGCTTCTTCGATAAGCGCGGTTATCTGCACGCCGGTAGCGATATAAAGGCCGACCTGTTGGTTCATACCCAAAAAGTTGTCGTAAATCAGGCGTACGTCTCTGATTCGATCCATATCCTTCACTACGTGCGAAGCAGAGGCTTCAAAATGCTTGCTCTTCGCCAGTTTGCCGGACACCAGGCTGTCGCGGACAGCGAGCGTTCGCAAGGCAGGATCGAAGGGCAAATGCCAATCTTCTTTCTTTATGTTCTGTTGGGTCGAATCCGGCAGATGGCGGAAGACGAACAACCAATCTTCGCCGGAGAGGTTCTGAAGGGGTTTGAGTTCCGGATGGGCAACCGCTTTCGGCGAAGCCAAGGAAGCCAAGAAAGCCTGAACATCCTCTTTCCCGATAGCCAAGCCGACTCCTTCGCGGTAAAAAGCCTTCCAGGTGTTGATACCCAAGATTTCGTATTTGCCTTCGGCATTTTTGAGCAGTAGCGGTCCTCCGCTGCTACCGGGATCGATAGAGGCGGTATGCTGGATGATACGCGAAGCGCGCTCGTGACTATCGACATCCACGCGTGCGTTGGAGATGCTTCCGCGCGTGAGTTGCCAAGAGGGTTTGTCCGCCAACTCAGGGAAGCCCGCCGCCACGATAGAGACATCTTCCTCAATCTCACCGGCATAAAGCGGCAGAGGGATCATCTCACATTCCGCAGGAAGGGCGATTGCCGCCAAGTCCGTTTCGCCGATATTCGCCACTTCGCAATGTTCGTAGCGGAGCGTTTTCTCGTGGAGCTGGAAGGTGAGGGTTGCTTTCTCGGCGTAGCCGATGACATGGAGGTTGGTGAGCACATATTTCTTACCGCCATGCTCCACCACAACGCCGGACCCAAAGGTTCCTTCGTTCTTATAGGCGGTCAGGGCCTGCGAGGCACTCCGCATACCGGCACGCGCCATGTACAAAGAGTAATCCGCCATCATCGCTCTTTCCGAGTCCGCAAACTCAGGAGAAACGATACATACGCTGTGCCGCAGTCCTTGCGCGGACGCCGACATCCATACACATAGCAGCAAAGCTGCCAAAGAGTAGAAACGTTTCATATTGTAAGAATTATTCATCGTCGCCAACTACGCCATTAGACACCGAATCCGTCTTAATCTCCGGAATGATTTTTGCAGGCTGTTCGGCTTTCTTGCCACCTGCCATTTCGTCCAAGATATACTGCATGTCCGAGCCTTTGAGTTTGCCTTTCTTGATAGCCGTAGCGATCTCTTCATTCTCAGCAAACAGTTTCGCTGCCGCTTTCTTCATTGCCATAAAACTGCCATTCACCATTGCCAATTCAGCCAGTTCCAACTCCGGGCGGACGAGATAATAGAGCGTGGGGGTATCCGGAGCGTTTCCACCGACGAATTTTATGAAATTCAGGTCGCCTGTTTTCTTATCCATCTGGTAGTTCTGCTCGCACTCGAAAATCACACCCCAGGCACTTCCCATAACGGGATTTCCCCACTGGTGCTCGCTCTGCATGAATGATTTGCGGGCGTGGATATAATACAACACGTGCTTCTTGTCCGGGAAATCCTTATGCCAGATTTTAATGCCAATAATATCCGCCGCCTCTATATTGATGTGTCCTTTATCCCCTGCATTCTTTTTTGCTCCGAGTTTGCTTTTGCCGACGCGGGGCAACTCCAGCTCCGCGAACTCTTCGGAATGTCCGTCCTTAAAGAACACCTCTCCCGGGTAGTAATGCGGGGTGAGCAAGCTCATTTGGGTAATAAACTGCGCCTGAAGCGCTACGCTGACAAAGACTGCTGCCAGAACAAGAAGAAATCTTTTTCTCATAAATTTGAATGTTTTATTAACAATTCGCTGCAAAATTACAGCTTTTTCTTGAAATATGCAATAGTTTATAACATTTTTTACCATAAATACACAAAAAGCGTGCGCTTTCGTTCGCTTTATCTGATTATCTGAGGTCTTCGACTACCTTAATGTTTCAAATAAATGCACGGAAAACTCACGCTACTACGTGAGCGTGCATAAACCGTACTTGAAACATTAATGATTTCTGAAGTTGTCGAAGTTCCAGATAATCAAGTTGGGCTTATTACGCTTTATGATGGCGCAACGCTTTGCGCTTTTATATTTCTATATTTTATCCGCTTTTTACGCTGTCGGTGCCAGCGGTCAGACTTGGGTAAGTTTATAGATCTCCGGACCAGCCGTGCCCTAAGTCCCAGTGCTCGTCGTATTTGAACTCAAAATACGGCAGGGCGAAGTATTTTTCCAACAATGCGGTCAACTCCTCCTCTATGTCCTTTGCCCACTGACCGACAAAGACCACAAAATGATCCACCGCCCAAGATACGCGCCCACGCGGGACTTGGGTGTAATCGCCACTAAACTTCGTAGGCTCGTGCTTTGCCAGAGCCTTAAAATACTGTTTTTGCCAAACCTGCCTGTGCAAAGTCTGGTAGTTGATATACGGAAGTCCTTTGTCTGCGGCATCCTCTACCATCTTTGGTGTCAGTTCTTTTTTGTACACACCGAAGAAATCGTGCTCCTCGGGGTCGTACCAGAAGATTCCCACCGCCGGCATGGGCTCGTCGAAGGACTTCATATCCTTCATAATGGCTTCTTTTTCGCTATGTGTTAAAGTGGTCATACTGCTATCCAAACCTTTGCGGGTGCAAAGGTACACAAAAAAAATGACACTTGCAAAAAAAAGTGCCATTTTTTTTGAGAATTTTCGATAAATCGAGAAAGCGAGTTATCGAGAGATCGAAAGTACTGTTATTTCTTGCAGTTGCCTTCGCAGGTGATGCACTTGTAGCAGAGGCCGGCGAGGGCAGCGCCAACGAGCGGCGCTACGATGAAGAGCCAAAGCTGCGGAAGAGCGAGTGCGTTCTCGGAGAAGAGTGCCTGCGAGATCGAACGAGCCGGGTTAACCGACGTGTTGGTCAACGGAATAGAGATCAAGTGGATGAGGGTCAGAGTCAGACCGATGGCGAGACCACCGAAAGCACCATTAGCGTGCTTGCTGTCCGTCACGCCGAGGATCACCATGAGGAAGACAAACGTCAGGACGCACTCGGTAGCGAAAGCACCCCAAACATTCGTCTGGAGATAACCTGCCTCTACGTCAGCAGCGGAGAAGAAATCGCCGTAGCCGTTCGCAGCAAACGTACCGATCTCCATGCCTGCAGATTTAGCGATACCGAAGAGGATTGCAGCCGCAGCGATAGCGCCGAGGATCTGTGCACACCAGTAGCAGAACATCTCTTTGGCGGACATACGACCGTTCACAAAAACACCCAGGCTGACAGCCGGATTGAGATGTGCGCCACTGATATGACCGATGCCATATGCCGCAGCGACGATCGTCAGACCGAACGCAAGGGCTACGCCCAGAAAACCAACATGTCCAAACAGGGCTGTTCCACAACCGCCCAGAACCAAAACTGCCGTTCCGAAGAACTCTGCAGCGAACTTATTACATAATTTCATTTTGTTTTATTATTTAAGGGTTAAACAATAAATAGCTTTTTTTAACCAACCGATCCTTCCAGCGATACCTGCAGGAGTTTCTGCGCTTCCACGGCAAACTCCATCGGCAGTTTGTCCATGACCTCTTTGGCATAGCCGTTGACGATGAGTCCGACGGCGTCTTCGAGGGATATACCCCGCTGCTGGCAGTAGAAGAGCTGGTCTTCGTTAATCTTGGAGGTCGTAGCTTCATGCTCCACAGTAGCCGTAGGATTGCTGATCTGCATGTCCGGGAACGTGTGCGCACCGCATTTATCGCCCAGCAAAAGGCTGTCACACTGGCTGTAGTTACGGGCGTTCTCGGCATGAATACCCATCTTGACAAGTCCGCGGTACGCGTTCTGGCTGTGTCCGGCAGAGATACCTTTGGAGATGATGCGGCTTCGCGTGTTCCTGCCGATATGAATCATCTTCGTGCCGGTATCTGCCTGTTGGTAGTTATTCGTTACCGCGACGGAGTAGAACTCGGCAGTGGAGTTATCGCCCTTGAGGATACACGACGGGTATTTCCAGGTGATTGCCGAGCCCGTCTCTACTTGTGTCCAAGAGAGCCGTGCGTTCTCGTGCGTAATACCGCGTTTAGTGACAAAATTATAGATACCTCCCTTACCATTCTTATCGCCCGGATACCAGTTCTGTACGGTCGAGTACTTGACTTCTGCGTCCTTGTGAACGACGATCTCTACGATCGCCGCGTGCAGTTGGTTCTCGTCTCTCATAGGTGCCGTACATCCCTCCAAATAAGAGAGATAGGCTGCCTCGTCAGCGATCAGTAATGTGCGCTCGAACTGACCTGTCTTGCCGGCGTTGATGCGGAAATAGGTACTCAGCTCCATCGGGCATCGCACGCCTTTCGGCACATAGACAAACGAACCATCGGAGAAGACCGCGGAGTTGAGCGCCGCATAGAAATTATCGGTCGGAGGAACGACCGAACCGAGGTATTTCTGAACGAGTTCAGGGTACTCACGAACCGCCTCCGAGATTGAACAGAAGATAATTCCTTTCTCGGCGAGCGTGTCGCGGAAGGTCGTCTTGACACTCACCGAGTCCATAACGGCATCGACAGCCATATTACCCGCTAACGCAGCCCGTTCCTCCAAAGGAATACCGAGCTTGTCGAAGGTCTTCATGATCTCCTCGTCGATCTCATCGACTGTTTGTGCGCCTTCGGCGGTTTGAGAGTTTGATGGTTTGGTTTTCGTTCTCGGGGCGGCGTAATAAGAGATGGCTTGGAAATCAATCTCGGGGATGTCGAGGTGAGCCCAGGTCGGAACAGACATCGTCTGCCATTTACGGAAAGCCTTGAGCCGAAACTCCAAGAGCCATTCGGGTTCGTGCTTCTTCGCCGAAATCAGCCGAACGATATCTTCGTTCAGCCCTGCAGGTACGATATCGGTCTCCACGTCGGTCGTGAAACCGTACTTGTACTCTTGAGAAGTAATATCTTGAATAATATCTTCCATCTAGAGATCGAGTATTCCAGTCATCTAGTTTTCTACTAAAAAAATAAGAGCCACCCTTGGTCGGGCGGCTCTATGAGGCCGGTAGCGGAGTCAAACCGCTCTATACGGTTTTGCAGACCGCTGACTAAGTCGCTCATCCAACCGGCCGGAGCGCGTTAGCGCGACTTCTCTTTCGAAAAGCGGGTGCAAAGGTACGACATTTTTTTGAATTGACCAAATTTTTCTGCACTTTTTTGCTAAAAATACTCAAAAAAGGCACAAATCGGCATCAGTTATGGTTCCTTTGGAGCGTTTTTTGCCCCGAGAGGAGGGTAAGAAGGGTGAGGTGTAGCGTCCTAAATGCGGGTTGATGATGTCGCGCGTTTGATCGTCCGTCCATTTGCATTTATCGACGATCCACTCTAAATAACTGCGGTCGATACGCAGCATTGATTCGATAGATTCGCCTTTATGTGCTCCCTGGGTGAGGTAGTAATAATTGCCTTTTTTCGTCAACCAGCGGTCGAAACAGATAAAACTGAACTCATCCCGCTCTACCCATTCCCATCCGTGTGCCGCTACTTGCGCCTTGAAGACCTCAATCGTCGCCATGACGTCGTCCAGCGAGTTATGGGCTCCTTCGAAGGGATGACCATAATAGCGGGTGTATGCCGAAGTGAGGTTGTTCTGTAGTTTCTCTCCGGTAACAGGGTCTGTTTGACCTGCTGTATGAATACGTTCCAGAAGGAGGGCGTCGTACCATGTACGGCCTTCAAACCGGAAGGAGAGACCGAGACGCGCGAGGTTGTAATGTAAGATGGGCGCATCGTAGCCGTTGCCGTTGTAGGAAAGGAAATCGCATCCATCGGTGAACGCAATGAAATCATCATAGATGCTACGCAGCGAGACGCCATGCTCCAACAGAAAATCCTTGGATATATGATGTACTGCTTCGGCTTCGGCAGGAATAGTAAACTCCCCTTCGGGCAGGATGTACCAGTCGCGCTGGTCGAGCGTCTCCCAGGTGTTGGTGTCGAACTTAACCAACGAGAGTTGGATAATATGCTCTTTCTGCACGTCGAGACCCGTAGTCTCGGTATCAAAACAGATTAATTTCATTCTACATAAAGGACTAATCCCTTCAGGTATTCGCCTTCCGGGTGGTAAATATTAATAGGATGATCTTGGGGCTGATGCAGTTGATGGAGGATCCGCACTTTGCGTCCCACTTGTGCAGCTGCGCTGAACACGGCCAGCCGGAAAGCCTCTTTATCTACCGCCTGTGAGCAGGAGAAAGTGAACAGGATGCCGCCCGGTCGAATCATCTCAATCGCCTTGGCGTTGATACGCTGATAGCCGCGCAGAGCGTTCTTTACCGCATCGCGGTGCTTGGCAAAAGCGGGGGGATCAAGGATGATGAGATCGTACGTGCGCCCCTGCGCCTTCTGAGCGCTCAGGTACTCAAACGCGTCTGCTGCTACCGCGGTATGGTTGGTGGCTTCCGGAAAATTCTTCGCCACATTAACATTCACAAGGTCGATCGCTTTCTGGCTGACATCGACGGAGTCCACTGTTTTGGCGCCGCCGCGCAGGGCATAAAGCGAGAACCCGCCGGTATAGCAGAACATGTTCAGTACGTCTTTGCCCTTCGCGTAACGCTCTACCAGTGCGCGGTTTTCTCGCTGGTCAATGAAGAAGCCCGTTTTCTGTCCCCGCAACCAATCGATGCGGAACTGCAGTCCGTTCTCGATAGACCAGAACTCAGAATCATTTACCATTTGGTCATTTATAAGCCATCCCGTTTTCTCTCCTTCGACGGGCGCTTTGAAAGGCAAGGTGTCATCGGATTTGTAATAGATGTTTTTGACCTGCGGCACTTCGTCCAAAATAGCCTGCGCGATCTCCTTCCGGTTCACGTGCATTCCGACCGAGTGCGCTTGAATAACTGCGGTCTCTGCATAGACATCAACAATCAATCCAGGCAGAAAATCTCCTTCGCCATGAACAAGCCGGAAGGTGTTGTTGAGGGATTGGTGATTTGTAATTTGTGATTGGTCATTTCTTACCAATCCCAATGATACGCGCATTTTGTATGCAGCGCGAATGCGTGAGAGCCAGAAATCAGCCGGTAAGGTCTCTTCGCCGAAGGCTAAAATACGCACAGCGATGGATCCTACTTGCCAGTGCCCGACGCCGAGCGTTTCGTTCGCAGCCGAGCGCACACAGACCAGTTCGCCTTCCTCGGGAGCTGCGGCTTTATGCGAAGCGTCCAAGACAACACGGGAGATAGCCCCGGAGAAAACCCAGGGATGGAATCGCTTGAGCGACTCTTCTTTATGCGGTTTGAGATAGATAGTGGTCATACCATTTACCATTTGGTCATTTACTATTTACTCGACTCCGTGAGTTAGTTCGTGGTAGGCGTGCAGCGAGAGGTTGTCGCTCACGTATTTGAGGCTATGCAGATGCTTGAAACCCAAGGCAGCAATAAAAGCCAACTCCATATCAAAAACGCAATCTTTATAATCAGAAGCCAGCACAAAATCCGTATTGGTATAGCAGATGCTCTGCCTGAGCCCTGATGACGAACAACCAAGGGCGGCTAATTTCAACTCCGGCTCCGCGTACGTCACATTCGGGTGGTTGAGACGCACTTCCGTTACCTCTGCCCATGTGCCCAAATCAAAATTTGCACTACCGGCATAGCCGATGTTGTATAGTTCAGCGGATCGGTCCAGATTCTGTAGCGTACGGATGATATTGATTGCTCCTACGCCGGTGAAAATAATTTCTTCCTTGCTTAAGTCAATCCCTGTACTCTCGCGAAGTTGGTCTATCAGCGTGCGCTCGCCTTCTTCCGCCATAATGACGTATTTCTTTTTCATAAACACTTAAATTTGCTGCAAAGGTACAACTTTTTTTTGAAATATGCAAGAAATCACACTTTTTTGATAGAAAAAGGATTTCTATTCCACCGTAATAAGCCGGAAAAACACAAATTGGGCTGATTTATAAATACTTGAAAATGAGCACTTTCCGAACATGATGTAAGGGGCATCTCGGAGTAATCTCGGAGGCATCCCGAGGGCAACGAGGGTGTAATGGCTCGAAAAAGCCGCCACGTTTTGCAACGCAGCGGCCGGCTTATGAAGAATGCACTACATGGGCAATGTAGCGGAAAGGTGGATAGTTAATAGAAATAAACGTATTTCTCAGTGTATTTTCTATTTTCTTCTTTACTATCACCCTTTCCCCACCATTTAATGAGCATTTTCCCCTTTGCGTCATATTCATATTTATTATACTCATATAATTGCACGGCATTGTTTTGATCGGATAAGGTAAACAAAGTAAGATTTCCATATCGATCGTATTCGTATATTGAAGTGCACCGCAGATGTTTTTCTGCTGTACTGTCTCCGCTTACGTAATAAGAAATGGCTTTTTCCACCTTTCCGTTAGAATTGCACGTATATTCTATTTCTTCGCTTAGTCCCCAGGGATCTGTTTTGCTTGCGGTCCAGCCATACATATAACCCAAGCAGGAAGCATGCGTATCATCTATCCATGAAAAGCATATCTTTTTTGAAGGATTTTCCAGCGGACCTGAATATCCCAGATATATTGTCTCCACAGACAATTTATTCTTTGCATCGTATTCATACACATTGCGTTGCCCGTTTTCCCAAGATTCAGACCTTGGGTTATAAGAAGATCTTTGCTCTACAATCATATTCCCTTTTGCATCGTACTCCATTTCGATTTTTATTTTGGAAGCAGAATAGGGAGATTGAGGGGCAATAACACTATCGAATTCTAAAGTCATGTTTCCATTAGCGTCGTACGTAAAATACGTTAGTTGTACTAATGATTCAACACTATCCGCCTCTATCGAATATATATACGCGCTGTCCGGGCGGCTGATGAGAAGAGGCGAGGAGCCGTCGGGAGCAGAAGGGTCAGAACGATGCTCACACGAGGATAGAATAAAGATTCCGGTTAAAACCAGTGTCGGAAAATAATATTTGAAGTTCATAGTAATAAAACATATTTAGCCCTGCTCTAAAGCCTTTGCAGGTCTTGGCGTGAGAAAAACCATTCTAAATATGTTTCATAGGCACTATGTTTTACGAATCCCGGTGCAAAGGTACAACAAATTTTTGATATACGCAAATAAAATTGGAGATTTTTCGACAAAAGTAGAAAGACTAACGACCAACGACTAACGACTAATGACACAAAAAAATCTCACGTACGGAAGGGTACATGAGATTTCTTTTGTTGCGGAGGGCGGGATCGAACCACCGACCTTCAGGTTATGAGCCTGACGAGCTACCACTGCTCTACTCCGCGATACAAACGCCTTTCTTTCAAAAGGGACTGCAAAATTACTGCTTTTTTTTTATATATGCAAATATTTTGGCATTTTTTTTGCGTATGTCGAGATTTTTTTGTAATTTTGCAGCGTAAAACAACATTTAGTATGCGAAAATCGGTATTTTTCTTCTTATTGTGCTTTGCGTTCAGCCTGCATGCAGTGGAGCGTGTTTCGTTAGCAACATTGCAGTCAGACTGGGACCGTTATACCAATCGGATGGTCGAAGTGACGACGCCTTTGGTGGTGTGCGGTAGTTTTTACGACTCGTTGGTGTTGGCGCCCGAACGTATCTATTGTCCCGAAGAGCGGGCGGTCGGTTTGGCGGACGGGGATAGCACGGTTTATTGGCAGATCGTGGAGGCAAACCGTAAGGCGAGTATCGTCGTTCATTGCCGGAATAATTATTATAAGGTACGCACGGGCGATCGCGTGCGCTCGTTCAAGGCGCGCGTGACGAAAGAGCGGCATTTCGTAACCGGGCAAGGCGTGAAGACCTCTCATTCCAAGGCGGACAGATTAGCCAAACCGAAGAAAGGGACCTTACGAATCGTCGGCGCGAACATAGAGAATTATTTTGCGGACTTAGGAGGCTATGCCACCAAACGTACGACGCCTAAGCAGCAGGCCCTCAAGACGCAAAAAGTAGTAAAAGCCATGCGCGCAATGCGTCCGGACATCGTAGCGCTATGCGAGATACAGGTGGGCAATAAGGCTCCGCAAATGCTCATTGAGGCCTTGAATAAAAAAGGTGCGCAGTATGCGTATGTCGCTATGCCACAAGCGGATAAGGACCGGATAGGCGGGTGTTTCCTCTATCGTACGGATCACGTACGGCCGTATGAGCAACCGATGTCGGCTTATCGCGACACCACGGCTCATTATTACGGACGTATGTTCGCGATGGCTTTTGAGGAGATAGCCAGCGGCGAGCGATTGATAGTCAGCGTGAACCATCTCAAGTCCAAAAGACCCGGACGAACTCAGTACGACACCAATCTCAAGCGGATGGATAACACCGATTCGCTTCTGGTGATGCTTCCGAAAGCCGTAGAGACCTTCGGTGATGCCGATGTGCTGCTCTTGGGCGATTATAACTGCTATACGCAGGAGCAACCGATCCAGACGATCGTCCGCGCAGGTTATGAGGACCAGCTGATGCGTTTCTGTCCCGATAACTATTCGTATGTCTATAAGGGCGAAATGGGATACCTGGACCGCTGCTTTGCCAGCCCGTCCATGGCGACGCAGATCGTGCAAGTCCGGCCCTGGCATGTCAATGCCGATTGGTACTACCAGCACGGCGCCTTCAAGATGAAGGATAAGTCCTTACACCGCTACGCAGACCATGATCCGATTGTCGTAGATTTGCATCTACGATAATTCACAATGTACAATGTACAATTTACAAAGGGCTCTTGGGGTTTGGTACAACGTTTTAAGACACGTACTTTCTATCAAGTCCGTACTAAAGCCACCAGAACGCTTTGTTAATTGATAATTGATAATTATAAATTGAAAAAACGGGCAACGTTGAATTGCTCGTTTTTTGTGATCCCGCTGGGGCTCAAACCCAGAACCTTCAGAACCGGAATCTGACACTCTATTCAATTGAGCTACGGGACCGCGCTTGCATTAACACTGCGCGTGACTCGCGGTACTACCGCTCGATGACGCCTTCGTGTTATGCTACGCTTTTAGTTCGGCAAAAAACTTTTACCTCACTATAAATTTATCAATTTCTTCTTCCGCCTAAGAGGGTTACCTGCGGTTTCCTCCTAAAAAGATCAGTATATAATATACTAATGTAGCGAGCGAGCTGAGCGCTGCAACCACATATGTATAAGCGGCACTTCGGAGCGCATCGGACGCCATGTCGGTCGTCTCCCGATTGGTGACTCCTGCTTCCTGCAACCAGTTCACAGCCCGTCTGCTGGCGTCTATCTCAACCGGTAAGGTGATGAACGAGAAGAGCGTGGTGGTGGCAAAAAGAGCGATGCCGATCAGCAATAACTGCGGGAAAGTCTCGACGGTAAGCATACCGATGAGTAAGATCCACGTCATCCATCGGCTGGCCGCGGAGACAACCGGAACCAGTGCGGAACGCATCTTCAGCGGTGCGTATTCTTTCTCGTGTTGAACGGCATGTCCGCACTCATGTGCAGCAACGGCGGCTGCGGCTATGTTAGCCCCCTTATAGACCTCTTCCGAGAGGTTGACGGTCTTGGTGGCAGGATTATAATGGTCGGTCAACTGACCTTTAATGCACGTGATCTGCACATCGGTGATACCATGATCGCGTAACATCTTCTCGGCGATATCACGACCGGTGAACGGCAGAGCCTCTTTGCTGTATTTCTTGAATTTGGACTCCAACGAAGCCGACACAATCCAACTGGCAAGGGCGATGCCGATGAATAAGATCCAATATAGTGACAATGAACTCATAAGTACTTATTGTTCCCGTTTCGGTTTTCTGCAGTGTTTGCATACTCCGTAGAGGGTCATGGAGATCCGATAGGGAGTAAAATTATAGTATTTATATTCCTTTATTTGTTCTTCTAATACCTTTTCGCGCACGTTCGTCACGCGTCCGCATTCCAGGCAAACGATCTGTATCTTGGAGTGAGAACCGAAAGTCAGTTCGTACTCTACTGCGGTTCGTCCCCGCTGCCGTTTAACGGCTTGCAAAATCTGTGCCGCAACGAACAGGTTCAATGCGTTGTATATGGTAGCATCAGATATAAACTCGTCTGCACACGCCTCTATCAGTTGCTCGGCCGTGAAAGGCTGCTTAAAGAGACATACTTTCTCCAAGATCGCCTTCCGAACCAAAGACACCCGCAATTTCTCCTGCTTGATATAGGCATTCAGCCTTGCCAGTGCTGTTTCATATGTCTTGCTTCTGCCCGCCATCAGAGCGCTTTGATGTATGCGCGGTGTTTCTTATGCTGCTTGTGCTCAAACTGCGTAAAGAAAGACAGCACTTTGGTGTTGGTCTCCAGCATGCTCGTGGTCTCCAGTTTGCGAATACCGTATTGGTTGATGAGCGGTATCTGGTCTTGCAGGAAGAGGGCATTGATACCCTTGTCCTGATAATCCGGCCGCACGGCGATCAGCAGAAAACTGAATGATTCCATGTGCTTCGCTTTGAGGGCCTTGAGCAGGTGATACCATCCGAAGGGCAGTAACTTACCGCCGCATTTGCGCAGCGCAGGGGATATATCCGGCATTCCTAAGCCGACTCCCACCAACTCTTCCTTCTCATTCACTACCAAGGTCACAAAATCGAAGTTGAGGAACTGGAAATACATATCCTTGTAATAGTTCTTCTGCTCGATGGTCATCGGCTGGAAGTTATACAACTTCTGGTATGCGGCGTCGATAACATCCATGTACTCAATGCCGAATCGCTTCACTAATTCCCGCGAGTTCTTCACCTTGACTACATGCACGTAGTAGCGCTGCTTGACCATCTCCGACAGACGCTCGATACGGTCGGGACATTTCTCCGGCGGGAAGACCTGTAGTTCGATCCAGTCCGCCTCTTTCTCCATTCCATATGCCTCAATATGCCGTACATAGTACGGGTAGTTGTAGAGCGAAGCCATTACGGCAGGATAGTCAAATCCGTCAATGAGTAGTCCTTCGTGGTCAAAATCCGTGAACCCGACAGGACCGTTGAGCGCATTCATTCCTCGTGCTTTACCCCATTCGGCTACGGTGTCCAGCAACGCTTTGCTGACCTCCGTATCGTCGATAAAATCAAACCATCCGAAACGTACTTTCTTTACGTTCCACTTCTCATTGGCACGGCGGTTGATGATACCGGCAACACGTCCGACGGGTTGGTTATCGCGATACGCCATCCATAACTGATACTCGCATACATCCAAGGCCGGGTTGGTCTTCGGATTGAAGCAATTCATCTCATCGAAGAACAACGGCGGGCAGTAGTACGGACAATCCTTATAGAGTTCATTGGCGAACTCGATGAACTGCTCCAACTCCCGTTTGGTATGTATTTCTCGTATCTCGATAGCCATACATCTTTCGAAATTGCGTGCAAAGGTACAACTTTTCTGCGAAATATGCAAATATTTTATAAATAAAATGTTTTTTTATTTTAAAATGAGTTTGGCACGATGTTTGTTATATAAGAGTAAACACTATTTGATTAGTGGATTATTAGAGATTGTTTGTTATATGTAAAAACGAGTTCGTCGGGATGACGAGCTCGTTTTAAATTATCAATTATCAATTATCAATTATCAATTATCAATTACTTAAACCATTTACCTTTCACTTGGTATTTGGGTTTAGCGGGAGCTTTTACTGCTTCATCGGATTGGTCTGCTACGGCATTCGTAGCTACCTGCAGCGCTTGTTTCTGCTGCGTAGCTACAGCGCGGGAATTGGTGGGCTGTTCCGCCGCCTGTTGTGCCTGAGCGGCCTGTTGGTCTTCGTACTGGCGCATTTTGAACTCCCATTCTTCGCGCTCTTTGGCGTCTAACTTGGCAGCGATCTCATGCTTCAGTGCATTCGCATCCTTGACACAAGCGCCATCGGTCGGGATGAACTCCAGTGCCGCTGCAGCAGCCTTGGCGTCGCGTGTAGCCCAAGCAGCCTGCGCTTTATTGAGGGCCATCAGGCAAACCTCGTCGCGCCACGCCTGATAAGCTACCAGACTCTCGTCCTGTGCTCTGCGGTAACACGACTCACAAACCATCGGTACGCTGGTCAGCAGGTCAATCGCACCGGAGAACTCATGCTTCTGCACCATGGTCTGCGCATCGGCAATGACAATATCGCAATAGGTGTTGTAATAAGCGATGATCTCCTTTTTACCCTTGTCCACCATTGCTTTGAAGCCCGGATCGTTCACGCGCACGTTCTTCAATGCGTTGATATATGCTTTGTCCGGCGTTTGACCGACCCCTGTACACTCAACGGTATAGGAGGAGAACAGACGTCCTTCCACACCGTCACCCACGTAGAAATTGAGGGCGATTGTATAGGCGTGCATCGGTGGCGCTGTAGGAGTAATATCCTTGGTGAGCACGTCAGCGGAACAAGTAATGACGAAGCGACTGTTGCTGATTGCAGAGCATCCGCTCTTAGCCGCTATCTGCGTCATCTTATTCTCTAATTGCTTATGAGCTCCTGAAGGGATATTATCATCCAGTACGATAGGAGTCAAGGCAATGCGCTCTTGGTCGTTCAACCGTCCTGCTTCGTCCTGTGCTGCTATGTAGCTAATAGCCAATAGCCAACAGCTAATAGCTAATAATGCTATTCTTTTCATATTATTTTCCTCCGATTATGAATTGAAGTTGACCAAGTCCTTTCGAAGAAAGGTTACTCTCGATGGAATATTTATTCCGCAGCATTTTCTGCAGTCCTCGAGCCCAAGTACGTGCATCGAGATCGCGTCCTTTCTCGTTCTGCAGCGGAATACGAACCTGCTCAATGGTCATTCGGTTGCCCGACGGACTGATATCCGGCGAACCGAACTTACCATTCACGGTATTGGCGGCTACCCAGTCTTCGATAATCTCGTGCAACTCGTCTCCGTCAAATTCAGCCATCAGACCGTCATCGAAACTATCCCATGTAAGGATACGCATCTTGATAGCGCGTCCCTGCTTGTTGAGTTGGTCGAAATAGGTCATCAGACTATTGCAGAACGGGTCGAACTGACCTCCGATAGCGCCGGACATAGCGGTCGGTAACTCGAACTTGGACGTGTACTCGGGTTGGCCTGTGGTAGGCGGAACACCGGCAACAACGACATCGGTATAGGCATCCAGCGCATTCATGCTATAGGTCAGGCTCTGTTGGCTACCACCCTTGAGCGGTGTGGTGAACCATTCGATCTCAACCCATATATCCGCTTTCGCTACACGGCGGAGGATGTCTATCGGCGATTCAGCAATAGCGTCACCCATCTTGGAGGTCATCATCGCATCTTCCGCACTTTCGTTCTTGAGAGTCTTCAACGAAGCCTCCAGATCCTTGAGCGGGAAATTACGATTTGCCATGAGGGTGTTGATGGTGTTGATGGCTACCGAGAGATCGGTCGAGTTCAGCAGTGCTTTCTCGTAATCCGGTACATACTCTGTTTTGCCTTGATTATCAAAGGCCTGCATGTAACCGTTCTTATTACACCACATAGCACTCGGAACGACCATGATGGTCGGCATCTTTCCCTTAACGACCTCTTCCATTTTGGCGAGGATTCCTTCTTGCTCCATGCGCTTGCGTAACTCGTCCACCATGACGGTCACGAGGATAGGCACTTTATATTCCTTGCCGATCTTAAGCGGAGCTTGGTCGGGGATACCATTACCCATATAGGATACGTAGCGTTGGAACTCGCCGTTGTCAGCAAAGAATTTCTTGAAGAACTCCTCATATTGCTCTTCTTTCTCTCTGTCAGCAATAAGCGGATTGCGGCCCGGGATACGTTTGCCTTCCATTGAGGGAGGATAGCCCATGAACAGAATACCATGAACGGCATTCTTGCCGGCCTGCAACGTAGCTACATTGGCATTCTTGGAATAGGTCCATACGCGAACCAGGGCACATCCGTGAGGAGCCTGACCGACTGCGGCCTGCAGCTCATAGCGCCAGTGATCCGTGTCTTTATTCGCTTTCTTCTGGGCTTGAGCAAAAAGCGGAAGACCGAGAACCAGCGATAAAGCGATAATTAAATAACGTTTCATTGTCTTTTATTTTTCAATCAGTAATAAACCTTTGTACAGGTTCGCTTTGTTGGTCTTGAAGACCGTACCGTTCAGAGCTTGTGCTTCTTTATCGGGCTCGTCCTCAGATGCGGCAAAGCGGTTGTCCCAAATAGGAGCGTTGGCTTTTACGTTCGTCACGTCTTTGTATTCGGTCTTACCGTTCTTGAGAACCATCTCGCGGATGACGTATTTCTTTTTCACCGTTACACCCTCTTTCATGCCGATATCCGCACGCACACCGATCGTCTTGCCTTTTGCATTCGTTACAACTTCAGCAATCGGGGTGTAGACACGGAACTCCGGGAAACGGGCTTGCAGTGTATTGATGGCATCATCCATCGTACGGGAACAGGTAATGAAAATCTGCTCCGAAGGATCTTTTTGCGAATACGCACCGATATTGAAAGCAGTGCCGTTGTTCGTGATAGTAGGCATCATACCTACGTATTTTAGACGGAAAGTCTCTTTGTCTGCCAGGAAAGCATCAATCTTTGCTTTGTCACCCTCTTCGGTGTAGTACTTGGAGTAGAAAGCGTTTTGTACGTCTTCGTTCCAGTCTAATTGGTAGAGGTAGGTCATTTCGCAGACAGCGAAACCCTTGATATCCAGTATTTCGTTAACGGTCTTCGACAGATCGCCTACCAGTTCGGTAGCTGCGCCGGCAATAGTGGCAGCTGTACCGCCGATGTTGATGGCTGCGTCGAGAATGCCGAGGCCGGTCTTGGTATTGCTCAGTTCCTGACCGACACTCTGAATGTCCTTTCCGACAGCAGAGATAGCATCCATGACAGCGGATGCGTAAGCAGCACGCTCTGCATGGTTGATGTAACTGATATCGTTGACAAGCACGAAAGTCTTACCGATGAGTTCATCACCTGCATCAGCGAGGTTAACGACACCGGATATCGTTCCTTGCGCCAACTCTTTCTTTAACTCGGAAGCATCGTACATACCTTCCTCAGTCAGACGGTTGGTATTAAAACCTTTCTGCTCGTCGAAATTGAACCAGTACTTAACCATCGCTTTAGCGATCTGGTCGTTCGTGAGCACTTCGTCGAACATCTTATGACGAGCGGTATCTTTAACGGACTTGTAATCGGCATGGTCGTTCAGACGAATGACTGTTGCCTTGGCTCCCTTGCGGGCGTCGTTGTAGCGGTTCGGGAACGGCATGTTCTCTGCCGCATAAAGGATTTCAGCGGCAAACGAGTCCTGCGAGTGAACGACAGGCATAATGAACAATGAACTGCGGTGATAACCGGTAGTGGAGGTGATCTCTTGCGCCGAAGCAGTCATCGCTATTACAAGCGCAACACCAAAGAATAGAATTTTTTTCATCGTATTAAAAATGATTATTTGTTACATGTTATTTGATATAGCATCGGGTGTTGTATTTCTTACCCAATATAGTATAAACGATATCCAACCAGTTCTGCTCATCCTCATAGCATCCGGTGGAGAAATCATAGCGGATGACGGACGAACTGATGGCATTCTTGATTTCAATAGCCGTCAAGCAATTGCTTTTCACTTTCGGCACAAGCGTGCAGATTAGTTGCTTCTGACCATAGAAAAGCGCTACGCGCGTGCTCTCGCGATCAGATGAAATAGTCTCCACGCGCAGGTTACGGGATAACATCTGGTCATAGGACTGACGGATGGTCTCACATATACTGCGGCGCGAATCGCTCTCGCGAAGTGTACTGGTGAACTGCTTGAACTGGTTATAGTGCATCATCATCGCATCCAAATCGTCAAACTCCGCAAAATCCGTTGCGGCAAATCGTTGAAGCGTGTCGTTGATCAGTTTCTGGTGCTGGTCGTACTCGTCAACTAACATGCGCAACTGGGAGTTGGAGAACGGATATTTGACGTGGTAATGATAATACGTCGATTTGTCGTTTCTGCGAATCTGTGCCCAGTAATAATCAGAAGCGTGGGAAGGAGATACATCTGCCAAATAGGGTATATCTGCGGCTTCCACACTCAGTTGGCTCTTCATCTCTTTGAGCGAAACAATATCGCCGTTCGAGCTCGTCTCATGCATCGTGATCGAGGTTGCCGAATGAACGCGCGTAGCGATCGCCGAAACGATCTGCTCGCGTACCTGCGTCATCGCTTTCTGCTGTGCATCTTCCAATGACTCGGCCTGTGCCGAAACGATGAAGTAGCCCTTTTCCATTCCGCCTATCCATTTCGGCATGTGTTTGGCGGAGGACTGGATCACTTTCTCTCCGGCAACTGCCGCTCCGACGAGCAGCAGTGCCGAGATAAAAGTCAATAGACGTTTCATATATTTTTGTCTTTAGTCTGAGGTCTTTCGACTTTCGACTTCGATTAGAAACCAAGCACTTTGTCCAATTGGTCGTGAAGGTTCTCACCTTTCTTCTCCAATTCGTTGCGTACGGCTTTCTTAACAGCGTCCTTAGCCATGTCGCCGTTGTAAGCGATACGAACCAGCACCTCTTTGTTGCCGCTCTTCTTAACCTCGCGATAGCACTCTACTACCGTGATCGTACGACCGATAGACTGCGAGATCAGGTTCTTGCTCGACATGATCGTCTCTACGATAGAAGCAGCCTCGTTAGCCTGCAGTTGCTTGTTGGCAACGGTGTTCTCAACGAGTGCGGTTACTTCGGTCTGGATCTGACCTGCGAGGTTGGTAATAGCAAGGCTGAGAGCCGAAGTCTTAGCTGCGTCGTAGTTCTCGCCGATCGATTGAGCATTAGCCATGATATACTTCGGATAGAGGTTCTCGTCATACTCCATCTCCATCAGATACGAGCGATCCAGCTGTTTCTCCAGGGGTAATGTACCCGGGCTGACTACCCAACCTTCTTTTTTCAGACGCTTTGCCTCTTTCTTAGCGGCTTTCGTGCTTTTCTCATTCAGTTGTTTCTTGTCCAACTTGCGCAATTCTTTGCGCTCTTTGTAGATCTGCTTTGCGTCAGAGGTTTCTGCAAAACTTACACTGCATGCTACGATTAAGGCCATAGCTACCATCATCAGTTTTTTCATAATTGTAGATATTTTAAGTGAATAAATTTATTTTGCTATTGCATATGCAATCACTAACCATAGAATCAATAATACACCGGTGGTGAGAGTGTATGTCGGCATCGTGACGGCCGAGAACGTGAATACGATCTGCAGCACGGTCATAACTGCGGCGCATAGACCACTCAGCACTTTGTAATTGACATTACGTCCCCGATCGGGAATGGAAACAGCCAAAGTTCCCGCCCAGGTAAGGAAGATACTAACGCCGCCTAAGAGCGTGATCATCCATTTCAGTTCCTCGTTCTGGCAATACGAATAAAGCGCATAGGACACCAGAACGGCCAGGAGCAGGGAGATGAGGGTTAAAAACGGATTGATTTTCATGTTTTAACAATTTAACGATTTAACACTTTAACGTTCTAACGCGTTAGCCGAAAATCGGCGCAAGGTCGGGCCGCGAAGATGCGGGTTCCCACGCGTTCATACCTTGACACCATACCAGCGTGTGGCCGTTGATCTGTCCTGTCGGAACAAACGGACGCAGTTGCTCTACGGTGAAAGGACCATATTGCTTGCCCTCGATGGCAAGGAAATAAGCCGTGGCTTTCGGAATAGGTGGCGGTGCAGGTTGATTAGCGGCCGTGTTGGCGGCATTCATCATCTGCGGAATCTGCTGGCAGACGGCCATGCCCATACCGAATTCCACTACTCTGTCAAACATTCCGGAGTCGCTCATAATGAGATCTGTTTAAGAGTTGCCCATTCGGGTGTACCAACTTGCCATATAGGCGTGTCTGCATCAATGACATCAGCAATGGCGAGGCCCTTTAACTGCTCAATGTTCAGCGGTCCTTTCTGCTCGTTGTTGATGAGCACGAAGAACTGCGGCTGAGCGGCCTGTTGCTCTTTGGCCAGGCGATCAAACGTAGGCATCGTCGGTGCTGCCGGCGCATTGCCTAACGGAACCTGAGTCTGCATGGCTTGCACGTTCTGAAGAGCCTGCTGAGTCATCTGATTATTGATGCCGGAATTAACCATTTGGTCCTGCGTATAGAAACCCTTTCCGGTTCCAACTAACGCATCAAATTCTTTCGGATCCATATTACTTAACTTTAAACAGTGAACACTAAACTCTCAACTTACATGGTGGGAGGCGGAGGCGGAACGCTACCCGGTGTCGGCGGTGTCGGCGGAGCCTGGAAGAGCTGCGCGAGTGCCGGAACGGTACCGGCTGCTGCCCATTGCGGCATGCCGTTTGCCCATACCATCGTCTGTGCGTTCATCTGGCCTGCACCGATCATCTGACGGATGGCGTTCATGTCGCACGGTCCCATCTGCTGGTTGTTGATGAGCACGAAATAAGCTGCGGCTTGCGGCGTCGGAGGAGCAGGGGGCGTCTGACCCGGCATAGGCGGAGGAGTGGGGGCACTGGCTTGAGCCACTTGATTGTTGAAGGCATTGCCCATGTTACCCATCATCTGACCCATCTGACCTGCCATACCGGAAGCCATACCCATACCCATCATCATTCCTGCGGGGTTCATGCCGCCGCCGGAACCGAAGTCCATGTTGCCCATTTGGCCCATGCTCTCCATTCCTGTTTGCATAACGGAACCTTGTACATTGACGGTATGAGCACCGAGATAAGCGGTCTCGGAAGCAAGGTTGGTACGATGAGCGGTGGACTCGGTCTGCATGTGTTGTGCAAACTGAGCTTCTTCGCGCATACGGCCCAACATATCTTCCTGATGATCCATCTGGATATTCGCTTGGCGAACCACCATACCATTACGAACAGCTGCGTCGGTAGCCAACTGGCTGAGGACGTTTTCTTCGTTCTGCAGGTTAATATGGAAAGATTGATCTTCGGTGACGCGTTTGAGTTTGAGATAACCCTGTGCGCCTTGATTGAAACGGATATCCGTGATATTGAGTTGTACGGGCCATATACCGAAACTACGGCGCAGTTGCGGGAACATGTTCGCCAACATGAATTGTCCCCATTCCTTGCGCAGACGGTTGAGGTCCAGCGCAAAGACCTCAGGCGGCAGGTTGGCAAAACGGCTTGCTACTTCGGCGGTTACCATGCCTTCCATTCGTTTCTTGAGTTCGGCAATAGTGGTGTCGCTACCATCCCATTTCTCAAACAGACCTTTAAGCTGATCCTTGAGTTGGGCTTTACGGAACTGCTCGAAATCATCGGTACGTCCTGCTTGGTCGAACTGCCAGCGGTATTCCTCTCGGGAAGGAGCCGTAGCGAACATGAGGTTACCGTCAACGGCTACCTCCAACTCGTACATCTTATATTCCGGTTGCGAAGGGAAGATAGAGAAGAACGGAATCGTGAAATCGAGGCTCATACCCTCCGAGAGGCTGATGAAATAAACCTCTGTCTGGAAGGGCGTGCCACCGTCATAAGCGGCACCGATGATGCTCGCCAGAACAGGCATGTTGTCGGTCTTAATGACATCATTATACGGTCCGATGATGACATCATAATCTCCGCCCGTATTCGGGTAAAGGAAGATAGCTGCCTGACCCGGACGTACATTAAGACTGCTGCCGGTACGGATAGAGTTCTCTTTCTTCGTTGAGTTGGCTTCTTGTCCCGCCGGACGCCATTTCCAGATCAGGAAATCTTTCTCGTCACAACGGATGGCGTCCATTAAGCCGCCTTCGTTCGTTTTTTTACCAAAACCAAAAAGTCCCATATTGTTTTACAATTTAACGGTTTAACAATTTAACAGTTTAACGCTTATTTGTATGCTGCAACGATTTTCTCCAAGCGGCTCTGCACCTGATCTTTGGTGTAATATCCCGAGCGGTTGGACGCGAAATGCAACGCTTTCTTGGCGATGAAAGTCTGTGCGGGACCGAGCAATCCGGCTTGGCACATGAGGTTAACGGCATCCTCCATATACTCGTAGTATTCACCGTCTGTCGGTTTGGCCTCTACATTGATGTAGTTCTCAGCCTGGTCATAATCGCCTGTGGACATGAGATAGTTGAACAAACCGCGGTTCAGATCACCTGTGTACTGGCCTTGACCGTAGAATTCTACTAAGGATTTGGCCTCTTCCCACATACCTTCGTCGAAATACTTGCTCAATAGCGTTACGTAACTCTCCATGATATCATCCTTGTCGTTCTTGTAGCCGACGATGAAATTACGGGCCTGCTTGAGGTTATCTTTATCGACCGCCTTGGTGACGGCAGTAATGCAGCGGTCTGCGTTATTGGCTGCGGTATCGCGGTAAGCGATGAGAACACCGCCGGTGACGAGGAGTGCTACAACGATGAGTACAACGGTAATAAGCATCTTGGAGTGCTCTGCGAACCAATCGCTACGATCGGCTTTCTTCTGTTGCTCCATGATAGCGGCATGCAGCGCGGGGAACTCATCTGCAAAAGGCTTTAACTGCGGGTCGTTCGGGAATGATACTTTGATCTTCTCAATCAGCTCCTGATACTTGGTCATATAGGCCTCTGCGAGTGGGTCGTTCGCCTTCTTGATACGTGGTTTAAGCGCCGTGGCAAACTCGATGAGGTCTGCCTTGGAGTTCGGCAGAGGGAAGGTCTCAATGATCTGATATTTCTCATCGTAGTCATCGGTGGCGGCTAACAGGACGGCAAGATTGACAGAACTGGTGTTGGCTGCAATGTTGCTGAATTCATAACCGCATTTAGGGCAAACGGAAGCGGACTCAGGTACTACTTCGCCACAGCGAGGGCAGTGCTGTAATTCACCTCCTTTTGTTTTGTACTCACTCATAATAGTAGGATATTTTGTAGGTTAATAATAGAATATACTTTATATTCGGCGGCAAAGATACAACAATTTTTTGATATACACAAACATATTGTAAATTTTTCACATAAATACGCAAAAAAAACACACATACCCGAAGATATATGTGCTTTTGAATAGTAAAATGTTTTATATGGTTGTTCTTTTACTTGTTCAGAGCCAGTGCTACGTTTACGGCGCAAGCAACGGTGCAACCTACCATCGGGTTGTTACCGATGCCGAGGAAGCCCATCATCTCTACGTGTGCCGGAACGGAGCTGGAACCTGCAAACTGTGCGTCGCTGTGCATTCGGCCGAGGGTATCGGTCATACCGTACGATGCAGGACCTGCAGCCATGTTATCCGGGTGCAACGTACGACCGGTACCACCGCCGGAAGCGACACTAAAGTACGGCTTGCCGGCAAGGATGCGCTCTTTCTTGTACGTACCTGCTACCGGGTGTTGGAAACGGGTCGGGTTCGTCGAGTTACCGGTGATCGATACATCGACGTTCTCATGCCAGAGGATAGCTACACCCTCGCGTACGTCATCTGCTCCGTAGCAGTTCACTTTTGCACGCGGGCCGTCGCTGTAAGCTTTCTTACGAACGATCTTCAGCTCGCCCGTGAAATAGTCGAACTCGGTCTGTACATAGGTGAAACCGTTGATACGGCTGATGATCATAGCAGCGTCTTTGCCCAGACCGTTCAGGATGCAGCGGAGCGGGTTCTTACGAACCTTGTTCGCCATCTCAGCGATCTTGATAGCACCTTCCGCGGCAGCGAAAGACTCGTGGCCTGCCAAGAAAGCAAAGCACTGGGTCTCCTCGCGGAGCAGACGGGCAGCGAGGTTACCGTGTCCGATACCTACCTTGCGGTCGTCAGCTACGGAACCCGGGATACAGAAGGACTGCAGACCGATACCGATTGCCTCGGCAGCGTCAGCGGCGTTCTTGCAGCCTTTCTTCAGCGCGATAGCGGTGCCTACTACGTAAGCCCATTTCGCGTTCTCAAAACAAATACGCTGGGTCTCCTCGCAGGTCAGATAAGGATCGAGGCCGTATTGCTCGCAAATCTGGTTGGCCTCCTCGATGGAAGCGATACCGTTAGCGTTCAGAGCGGCGAGAATCTGTTTCTCGCGGCGGTCTTGCGACTCAAATTTTACTTCACGAATCATACTCTCTCCTCCTTAGTTTTTGCGTGGATCAATCGATTTAACTGCACCTTGCTCTTTGGTCGTGCGGCCGTAAGTACCGGTAACGCTCTTCAGAGCCTCGTCTGCCGGAACACCTTTCTTCACAGCGTCCATGAACTTGCCCATGTGAACGTACTCGTATCCGCATACCTCATTGTCCTCGTCGAGGAACTCCTTGGTGATATAACCTTCGGTTAACTGCAGGTAACGAACGCCTTTAGCCTTGGTCGAGTAGAGCGTACCGCACTGGCTAACGAGACCCTTACCGAGGTCCTCAAGACCTGCGCCGATGGTCAGACCGCCCTCCGAGAACGCACTCTGCGTACGTCCGTAAACGATCTGCAGGAACAACTCGCGCATAGCGGTGTTGATAGCGTCGCAAACGAGGTCGGTGTTCAGCGCCTCCAGAATCGTCTTGCCCGGCAGGATCTCTGCTGCCATGGCAGCGGAGTGGGTCATACCCGAGCAACCGATGGTCTCAACGAGAGCCTCTTCGATTACACCGTCTTTTACATTCAGACTCAGCTTGCAGCAACCCTGTTGAGGTGCACACCAGCCGATACCGTGCGTCATACCCGAGATGTCTTTGATCTCCGTAGCCTTCACCCATTTGCCCTCTTCAGGAATAGGAGCGGGACCATGCTTCGGACCCTTCGCTACAACGCACATTTCTTGTACTTCTTTCGAATAAATCATGCTTGTTATAATTTGGTTTTAAATTGTGTTCACACCTTTTGCGACTGCAAAAGTACTGCTTTTTTTTGACATATGCAAGTATTTCTGCATTTTTTTGCATTTTATCTCTTTTTATATACTTTTTTAGTGGCCACTACTGGAATAGTATAATATTTGTCTCCGAAATACCATTTATACAAAAAAAGGCGTACCCATCGTTAGGCACACCTTTGTAAATACCGAAAGTAAGATAGTATTTATTTACCAGAGATTAACTTAATCATCTCGGTAACAACGCTAAGTTGAAAAGTTGCTTCTTTGGTGTCCAAACTAACTACATTAGAAGATTTGGAAATAACTTTGTTAGCAGTCATGAGTGCTTTTGGATTTTTAAGACCTTTTACGGCTTTTCCTGCGGGTTCTGCTTTTTTACTGGCCTCTTCAATCTTTTCTGCCTCTGCTTTCATTTGTACAGCTAATTCTGTCAGTTCAGCAAGAACATTCTGCTCGTTTTTCCACGCTGTATATAATTCGGCCATTTTCTCACCGCTTTTAATCACTTCTTCACTTGCCTCTGCTACAGCATCCTTGAAAGCATCAATGTCAGCAACGCCTGTTGACGCTGTTGCTAACTCTTCCTTGGTAGTTTTGATTTTCTCTACTCTTTCTTTGCTCTCATTAATTTGAGCATCAGTGACTTCTGCGTTCATGTACGCGAAAGTGCTAACCAAGAGTCCTAAAGTTAACATTAACTTTTTCATGTTCTTTCTCGGCAGTTATATCCCATCGCCTCGTCGGTTTTAAGTAATAAATTGTATATAGGTCACACAAAAACGTGGACTTTCTGCAATGATATTGGTTCATTCGGGCTACCACACCCTTTCGTATCCAAATATGCAGAAAGCTCACGCTACAAACGTGAGCGTTTCGCATTATTTTCGGAATACGAAATTCGCTTTGTGGTAGTTTGAATGAATCCTCAAATAAAGCAAACGCTTATTTTATCCATTAGCGCAACGCCTTGCGCTTGTCCTTGCTGTTTTACGTCGGCAAGCGACAATATTCTAATTATGATAGAGCAAACTATGACATGCATCAATCACGTATGCCACTAATTCTCCGGTTTCTTCTATCTTGTATATCCTATATGCAAAATGAAAATCTTCAGCAATAAACTCTTTGTAACCAGCGTCTATCCATGCTTGTTTATAGCGAGCGTTTGGATATATGGTTGCATATTTTTCGAGGGCACGAATAGCTTCGTATAAACGACTCTTTTTCTTTTCTACGGTTACCTCATCCAATGTTGGGTGCAAAGCCATAGAAATAGCATAGAACTCGGCTATCTGCACATGTACATTTTTGTCTATACGAACGATCATGCTTTCGGATGATAAAAGTCATGAATCATTTGAGAAATCCTTTGTTCCGATTCCTCAACGGATAGACTATTGTTATCCAATTCGGCAAGATGCATCGTTGGATAAGACGCACTCATTCCGAGGTCGTAATTTGGCATATAACCGGTATTGGGTATAACTGAAGGTCTCATAATTTGTATCCTTTCACACATTTTGCGGTGCAAAATTACTGCTTTTTTTTGACATATGCAAGAAAAAAATGCAGAATGTTTATGCAAAGTACTTTTTTCTTTGATTTCTTTCGCTTTTTTTTGAAAACGGTTCATTTTCTTGCAAAACTAATGCAACATGCCAGTATTATATACTATGTATATAATACCAACGTGTTAACTCTCTAAATTTAGTGCGTGATAAGTGCGTGATAAGTGCGTGATTAGTGCGTGATAAGTCCGAGATTATTGGTCTAATCATTAGGGCAATAAGCAATCAACGAGGGTAATGTAGGAGTTCTTCTATTCCCAAGGTAGGAAATCAGAGCGTTTCTGCGCGTTGTCCTTTCTATAGATGCTTTGGATCGTGTCGCACACGCCGCGAGGGTTTCTTAGCAACGGACGGGTGGAGTAGAAGCACTCGCCGCTAATCTCCGGGATAGTGCGGTTGAGACGCATCTGTCGCGAGATTTCGTTGCCGACACCCCATGTCGTTTTGGGAGAAGCGTTCTCCAGACGGTAAGGCGCCATGCCGATATAGAGTTTGCAGTTGGTGCCACGCACTTCGTTTGCCCACCAATGGGCAAGAATCTCGTAATCCGCCACTTTCTTGCCGATCTCCCAATATAACTGCGGCAGGACATAGTCTATCCATCCTTTTTGTATCCAAAGCCGGATGTCCGCATACAGATCATCGTAATTGGTAATGCCTGCCTTGGTGGCAGAACCGGTACTGTCCACATCAGCGTTGCGCCAGACGCCAAAAGGCGAGATGCCGAACTCGACCGAATCCTTACATTCATGGATGGTCTCGCTAATCGCCTGAATAGCCAGATTGACATTATCCCTTCTCCAGTCTCGGATATCTTCGAAGCCCCGCGGATACTTGGCAAAAGTCTCTGAATCAGGTATCGGCTTGCCTCCTGCCGGATAAGGGTAGAAATAGTCGTCCATGTGAATAGCCTGCACGTCGTAGCGCTCGATGATGTCTTGCACGATCGTACAAATCCACTCACGCGTTACATCCAACCCCGGGTCGAAATACCATTGTTTATTGTACTCCCAGAACCATTCGGGGTGTTGACGGAACACATGTTCCGCTGCCAAGATTGAGGTGTCTGTTGTTGCCAGATTGACTCGATACGGATTGAGCCATACATGCACCTCCATTCCCCGCAAATGCGCCTCTCGGATCGTCCACTCCAGCGGATCCCAACTAAGGCTGTCACCCTGTTTGCCGGTGAGCCAGTGAGAAGCAGGTTCGTACTCGCTATAATAGAGTGCATCAGCTGTCGGGCGCACTTGGAAGATGATGGCATTGATGCCGATGGACTCCAGCGAATCCAGGATCCAAATCATCTCTTCCTGCTGCTTCTCCGTATCTCCCACCGCTTCTTTCGAAGGCCAATCGATATTCGCCACCGTCGCTATCCATGCACCGCGGAAAGAAGGGTAAAACCCCTCTCCGGCTCTCCCTTTAAGGGAGAGAGACAGAATTGCTACTAATATAGTAAAATACTTCTTCATTATTGCTTTTTATCTCCTCCCCTCCATGGGGAGGTCGGGTGGGGCCTATTCAACTTTCCCTCCTTCTACGTGGAAGATCTTGGCGTTGGCGTTGGGTTTGAGTATCTCTGTCAGGTGTTGTCTATCTGTGTCCGTAATAAAGATTTGTCCGAACTCATCGCCCTGTACCATCTCCACAATCCGTTCCACCCGTTCGCTATCCAGCCTGTCAAAAATATCATCGAGCAATAGAATAGGCTTCCTTTGTACATTGTCCTTTGTCCCTTTGTCCCTTCCTAAATACAAAGCCTGTGCCAATTTCATCGCCAGAACGAAAGTGCGTTGCTGTCCTTGGGAACCTACTTGCTTGAGCGGCCACTCGCCCAACTTCATCTCCAAATCATCTTTGTGCACTCCTTGACTCGTCCAGCCGAGTATCAGATCCCGCTGTCTCGTTCGCACGTACGCTTCCCGAAGATCGCGGTCTTGCAACTGACTCACATACCGCAATACCGGTACTTCCGGAGTGTCAGGATACTCTGGATTGCCCGTTTCGGTCGCATTTTTGCGACCGGAGATACGCTGGTAAACTTCTTGGAAATACGGTTCAAACGCCTCAAAGAACTCCGTCCTTTTCGTAAAAATATACTGCGCCGGCTCAACCATCTGCCATTCAAGTACTTCCAATAGATCAAACCCCACTTCGTTCCTTCCTTCAAGGGAGGAGGGTTGTTCGTCCGCTATCTTTTTGAGGAGCGCATTGCGTTGTTTGAGGAGCGCGTTATAGGTCGTCAGACAATCCAGATACTTGCGATCTAATTGACTGATAACCACATCCATAAACCGTCTCCGTTCATCCGATCCTTCGTCAATCAGTTGCTGGTCGGAAGGCGAGATCATGACGAGCGGAATGAGTCCTATATGATCAATCAGCCGCTGATAATCTTTCTTGTCCTTCCGGAACTGCTTCTTCACGCCCTTGCGTAGCCCACAAGAGATTGTGAAGGAAAAATCTCCCTTCCCTTCAGGGGAGGGTTGGGGAGAGGCCTCTCTATACACCCCTTGCACCATCGCCATTTCTTCGCCGTGGGTGATATTCAGGCTGTCCTGAGCCGTAAAAGCCGACTTGGCAAAACTCAGCAGATAGATTGCGTCTAATACATTCGTCTTACCTTGTCCGTTCAATCCCACGAAGCAGTTGAGCTTGTCTCCAAACTCCAAATTCGCCTCGCGTATATTGCGATAGTTTAATATGTTGCTCGATTGTAGAATCACTTATTTCTTCTTCGCCCAAGTGTTAGCTAATATAGAACAACAGACAGCTAAAGAAATTACAACAACTACAAAAACTAAGACCCGTATTAAGTTGTCGCCAAGTATGAACAATAAAGGAGCCACTATAAGCAGAAACAAACCAACAATAAACCGTAATCTCTTGATATTGACCTGTTCTTTTTCTTTCTTAGAGGCTGTGTTGTAGCCGGCAATCAACCAGTCGCCCTTTCCTGCGAGAATGACAATCGCCATTATAACAAGGAATGCTGCTAAAACAATTTGAGTCGTCATGGTAATTAATGTTTTTTTCTTAAAAGGCTACTACGCATACATCTCTACATCCTCTTTGGTAATCTTCGCCCCGGCGAGGATGATGAGTCGCTCGACGACATTACGCAACTGCCGTATATTTCCCGTCCATTGCTTGGATTGCAGCGCTTTGATAGCGGAGGCATCGAACGTCTTGGGCGCGATACCTTGTTCCTCGCATATCTTCGCCGTAAAATAATCGACGAGCAGCGGAATATCTTCGATTCGCTCATTGAGCGCTGGCACCGCGATAGGAATCACATTCAACCGATGGAAAAGGTCCTCGCGGAAATTGCCCTTTGCTATTTCTGCGGCAAGATCTTTGTTGGTGGCGGCGAGCACACGCACATTCACTTTGATGGCTTTGTCGGAGCCTACGCGTGTGATCTCGCTCTCTTGTAGCGCACGCAGCACTTTGGTCTGAGCCGCCAGGCTCATATCGCCTATCTCATCTAAAAACAGCGTTCCTCCGTCGGCCTGTTCGAACTTACCGGCACGATCCTTAACTGCTCCCGTAAACGATCCTTTCATATGTCCGAACAACTCGCTCTCGATCAACTCACTCGGAATAGCAGCGCAGTTCACCTCTACCATCGGACCGTTTGCGCGGGCGGAGTTCTCGTGGATCATATGTGCCACTACTTCTTTTCCGGTACCGTTCGGCCCTGTGATGAGCACGCGTGCTTCGGTCGGCGCTACCTTACTTATTATCTCGCGTACGCGCATAATTGCCGGCGACTCACCTACCATCTGCATCCCTTTAGCTGCTACGCGTTTGCGTAACTGCTTGGTCTCTTGTTTGAGATTCTTGGACTCCAAAGCATTTTTGGTGGTGATCAATATACGATTGAGGTCGAGCGGCTTAAGCAAAAAATCATAAGCACCCATCTTGAGTGCCTGAACAGCCGTTTCTACATCTCCATGACCCGAAATCATGACAATAGGTGCTTCACCATTAAGCGAAGCGTCACCATTTTCATCATTTTCACCATTCTTCAGTGCCTTGAGCAGTTCCATCCCGTCCATCTCCGGCATTTTGATGTCGGAGAAGATGAGATCGTAGGTCTTAGCTTGCGCCATTTCGAGGCCCTGCTTGCCGTTTTCTGCTACATCTACTTCGTGTCCTTCGTCCGCAAGGATCTCCTTGAGCGTGTTACGAATACCTCGTTCGTCGTCAATAATCAATAATTTTGCCATAAAACTCAATTTGGGCGCAAAATTACAAAAAAAAAATAATATATACAAATTTTTTATAAAAAAGTAAAAAAATCTATTTTTTATTTGCGTATATCAAAAAAAATGCCTACCTTTGCACCGTCATTATGGGCAAATCTGTATATTTATGTTATACAACATATATAGTTAACAAAATCAACATTTAATCATTAAAAATTACAATCATGAGAAAAATCTTTTCTTTTGTTGCTGCGGCCCTCTTCGCTGGTAGTATGATGGCAGCAGATCTACTGAGCATCGATTTTACGAAAGGTCAAGGCGACTGGACGATAAACGATGTTAACAAAGACACGCTGAGTTACGTGTGGAAACAAGATTCTCAGTATGGTATGAAGGCGACGGCTTATGTCAAAGCTGCTCATGCTACCGAGAGTTGGCTGATTTCTCCGGCTATCGACTTGACCGGAGTAACGGCTTCTAAACTTGCGTTCTCACAGGCTCTTAACAAAGGTGAGGTTTCATCTGTTTCTGTTAAGGCGAAAGCCGGTAGTGGCGAATGGGCTGATCTTACTGTAGCTCCGCTGCCCGCAGGAAATAGTTGGACCTTTATTGATTCGGAGGCCGACTTAGCTGCATATGTGGGCAAGGCTAACGTTCAAATCGCATTTGTTTACACCTCGACCACCACGAGTGCTGCCACATGGGAAATCAAAACTGTTACGGTTGATGACGGTGTGGCTCCAGTTCCGGCAGATGCCGTATTTACCGGCGAGGATTTCTTGGGTCAGGGTACGTCTGGCACAGGTAGCGCAGTTACTGCTACTAAGAACGGCGTTACTTTCTCTTGCGATAAGGGCTATAGCGATGATGCTAATAAAACGCTCCGCTGCTACAAGAATGGTGTGATCACGATCACTTCTGAGACCGAGCAGATTGGTATGCTGAAATTCAAATTCTACAGCACCTATACTGGCGATTTGGCTAATGAGGTAGTAGTGAATACCAAATCATGGACTTATACTCTTACCAATCAGGCTCGTATCGAGAAACTCGAGGTGTACTTTGGTATTTATGATACCATTCCGACTCCCCCTGTTGAGACTCCGGATACCATTAACGTAGCTAAGGCTCTGGAGATTGGTCAGGCTCTGGCAGACAAACAGGTGTCTGAGAAGGAGTATGTAATCAAGGGTTATTCTTGCGACATCGCTCAGAAGTATGACACTACTTTCAAAAACGAGACTTTCTGGATTTCGGATACAAAGGGTACACGTACCAGTGACAAGACCAAAGCATTTGAGGTATATCGCTGCAAACCGAATACTGAGGCGGAAATAGGTCTGGATGCTCTGATTCAAATCAAATGTAAGATTAAGAACTACGGCGGCACAATCGAGAATGATGGTACTAATATCGTATTCGAGGTGCTTGAACAAGGTATTATCGAAATTCCTGATACGATTACGGTAGCTGCAGCTCTTGAAATTGCTAAGAACTTGACGGTATCTGATCAAAATAACAAATATCCGTCTGAGAAGAGTTACGCTATCAAGGGTTATGTGTCGAGCATTGTAGATTACTATGACGCGCAATACAAGAACGAGACCTTCTGGATTACGGATAGTCTTGGAGCACGTACCAGCGATAAGAATATTGCCTTTGAGGTATATCGCGGCAAACCGAATCCTGCTGGTGAGGTAGGTATGGACGCTTATGTACTGATAACCTGTAAGATTATTAACTTTAATGGTACCGCAGAGAACTTCGAGAGCGGACCTACGGTAGAAGTGCTGGAGCCGGGTAAACCTGTCGTTGTTGATACCATTTCTGTAGCTCAGGCGCTGGAGATTGGTCAGGCTCTGCCGGATAATGGCTATACGGATAATCCTTATGTAATTATCGGTTATGTTACCAAGGCTTACGAACCGGATTCAGGTTATACCAGCCAGAATTTCTATATGGCGGACGATCCTGACGCACGTGGCGATTTCTATGCTTACAGAGCGAAACCGGACGCAAAAATCTTCACCGGCGACTATGTAGAGTTGTTTGGTAAGATCCAGAAATATGTTGGTACGAAGGGAACTACAATTGAGCTGAGCAATGGTAGCGTTAAGCACCTTGAGGCTCCGAAGTTAGATACATTGACGGTTGCTGAGGTACAGGCTCTTGATCTCGCTGAAGAAGCAACGACCGTGGAGCGCTTTGTAGTAATCGGTTATGTAGCTGCTATCACCGCTGATTTCGAGGAGGATCTCCAGTCCTTCAACCTTAGCGATGATGCAACGGCTACCACAGGTGAGTTCGCTTGCCTCGATGCTTTCATCGCGGAACCGGGTGCTAATCTCCACGACCAAGTGAAGATCATCGGTAAAATCCAGAAAGTGGGCGGCAAATTCCGCATGGTTAGCGGTAAAGCAACTGTCCTCAATGGACAAGGTCTCGAGAATATCGTGCTGACCGAGAAGGCTCAGAAGGTGATGATGGACGGTGTGGTTTATATCATCCGTGACAACAAGATCTTCAACCTCCAGGGAACGCAAGTTCGCTAATACGATCTATCGTTAGAAAGTGGGGAGTGCGTATTGCGCTCCCCCTTTTTGGCGACTAACAATAATTATCATGAAAAAACACATCTTTTCTTTTATCGCGCTCCTCTTCGTAGCGCACCTGTCTTGGGCTAAGGATGTAACTCCACCTGCCGACATTCCTGCTTATTGGGCTTCTGTGGATGGTAAGGCAAGTGAGGAATTATGGAATGCCATTAGTTCCCGCACCAATTATGGATTTGCTACCTTAGGTTATAACGGCCTTTGGACGGCGTACAAGAAGACCGATGTCTATCCTGCAGATTCCGTAGGCAAAGCCGGTAAGATCTGGGATATGTACGGCGAGTGCGATTTTACGTACAGTTCTGACCAATGTGGTACCTATAATGGCGTTTGCGACTGCTATAACCGCGAGCACTCGATCCCCAAATCCTGGTTTGGTGGTGGTACTTCCGGTATAGGTTGTGATATCTTCCATCTCGTTCCGACGGACGGTAAGATCAACGGCACGCGCTCCAACGATGAGTTTGGTAATGTAGCTGGGACTAAGAGTTACTACGGTAACGGAACAGGCTCGGCAGGTGCATGGTCCACGGACAAAAAGACCATCGCCTCTTCAGCAGGTGAAGAGATCCAAGGTTCGGGAAATGTCTTTGAACCCAAAGACCAATACAAAGGTGATTTCGCACGCGGGTACATGGGTACCATCATCAAATGGCAATTGTCGAATATGACTTCCGGCAATAATTTCTTTACCGGAACCTATACGCCTTCCGGCAATTTCGGCTTCACCAAGAAAGCAGTGGTGCTGATGATGAAATGGCATCGCGAGGACCCTGTTTCCCAGAAAGAGATCGATCGTAATAATGGTATTCAGGAGACCCAAGGTAACCGCAATCCTTTCATCGACTATCCTTACCTCGCCGAATATATCTGGGGTGAGCACGCAGGTGAGACGGTCGATATGACAAAACTCATGGCCTCTACCGATCCGGATTTTATTCCCGGTGAAAGTGACGGATGGCGCACGGATACCATACCTCCGACGCCTCCTACTCCTGTCGTTAAATACGGCGTTACTTGGTCGGCGAACGGCGAGGAACTGCAAACCGACTCCGTAGAGGAGAATAAACCGATCGCAGCACTGCCGCAAGAACCGCTTTCCTGCTCCACCGAGAGTAACATCTTCATGGGATGGACCGATGCACCGATAAGCGGAACGATGGAAGAGGCTCCCGAACCGCTCTATCACGCCCTTTCCGATTTCCCCGAGGTAACGGAAGATGTGACCTATTATGCGGTCTTCGCGCAAGAGGCTCAAATGGGACCTTCGCTACCGGCTACCTATATCTTTGATGTGGATAATCAGGAAGGATGGACATGTACGGCGAACCGGGTAAATAACTCCTATTGGCTCTTAGACCAAGGTAAGACCCTTGTCTCCCCGGCTATCGATCTGATGGGGCTCGAGTCTATCGTAGTGAAGATGCGTACCTATGGCGGTACTCAGTACGATATGCTGCAGATCTCGGAGGAAACAGGTGTACTCACTTCCATCCAGGCTACTGCCGGTTCTACCATCACCGAATATACCTGGAATAACAATCTCTATATCGCAGGAACCTCTACGCTTACTTTCGCTTGTTCCAATGCTGCGGCTAACAAGGGTATCGGTATCCAGTCTGTGGTTATCAACGCAACCGGTTCTTCTACTGCCTATTGCCGTTATATAACGAGCTGCCAGGAGCCGACCGAACTGGAATGGGTCGAGACCGAAGCACCGGTGCGTAAGATCCTCGTCGGAGGACATATGCTCATCCTCCGCGATGGACATATCTATAACGTACACGGAGTACGCGTCCACTAATAATACGATGTAGCAAAACGTCGATTTTGCAAACTCTACTTTACAAGGAAACTTTTTCAGTGCAAAAAGTTTCCTTTTTTCTTGCATATCTCATGAAAAAGCAGTACCTTTGTGCCCGTTTTGAGAAAAATCATCAATCATAAATCATCAATCATCAATTGAGCGATCAGCGAAACCATATTATTAAGACGGCAGGCGAACTCTTCTTTCGCCTTGGTATTCGTTCGGTTTCGATAGATGATATCTGTCACGAACTGGGCATGTCCAAGAAAACGTTCTACGTCTATTTTGCCTCGAAGGATGAGTTGATTGAGCAGATGTTGCAGGCAAACCTTGCCTATATCGACGGTAAGATGGAGGAGTTGCTGCTGGTCAAGGACTTCCGCCAAATCGTCAAACTTTTCTTGAAACGCCAGGAAACGGAGAAGAACGATGTGCGCCGCGTGCCGCAGTTGGTCTATGATCTCAAGAAGTACTACCCCCGTCAGTTTGCAGAATTCCAAGAAGGCTGTCTCGAGATGCAGCAGCGCTACCTGGAGCAATACCTCGAAATGGGTGTCTCGCAGGGCCTCGTGCGCGCGGACCTTAATATTAAAATAACGGCTTTCCTTTTTGCCGGCCTGCATAGCGCCGCTATACGCGATTTTGAGGAACTGGAGGCCCATAATCATAATATGCATCAACTCGGCTATACTACCATGGATATTCTTGTGCGTGGTATCCTCTCCGAGGAAGGATTGAAACTATATACATCAACGATATGAAAAAGCTAATCTATTTAATGTCGGCGCTTGTGATGAGCGCCTCGGTGATGGCCGAAGATCATGTGATGGCTGCTACGCGCAGTGCGAAAGCATCGGATCAGGCCGCACCCAAAGTGTTGAGCGTCAATATCAAAGAGGCTCAGGACTATGCAGTCAAGCAGAACCGCAGTCTGAAAAATGCCTCCTTGGCAGTACAGGAAGCTTATGCGCAACGCTGGCAAACAATCGCAGCGATGTTGCCCCAGGTGGACGCGTCCTATTCGTATAGCGATTATCTCGGCTATAGCGCTACGCTGTCTATGGCAGGAATACCGATTGAGATCGAGATGCCGAACGTGGGAGCATTCGCAATCACCGCTTCGGTGGGCATCAACGGACAAGCTGTCGTAGGAGCACTGCTCAATAACATCGCGATTGAGATGAAGAAACTGGCGCTCGAGAAATCCGAAAGCGAACTGCGAGGAAGCGTCATGAGCGCTTATGTATCGTTACAGGCTCTCAAAAGCATCTCTAATCTGCTGGATTCCAGTTTGAATAATATCCAGGAACTGGAAGCCATGACACGCCATGCCGTAGAGGCAGGAGCAGCGGAACAGACATCTGCAGACCAGATCCGCGTGAGAGTCAATGCGCTCAAGAATAACATCAATACCCAGCAACGTAGCATCGAGTTGGCTACCAATAGCCTCAAGGTACTCCTCGATGTACCTGTCGAGACAGAGCTGATTCTTACCGAGTCGATGGATGAAGTGCTTTCGCCCGCTCGCGTACTGGATCTGCTCGGACAGAATTTCGCTATTGAGAACAACCTCAATTATCAGTTGCTCTCCAAGCAAGTAGAGCTCGCGAAGAAGAACGTGCACATGGCGGGGTGGGCGTACGGACCGACAATCGGCGTAGGATATAATTATACCAATCAGAAATACTACGGCGAAGGCGGTATGCGCATGACACCGCCGAACGTCGTGCAACTCTCCGTCAAGATGCCGCTATGGTCGTCCGGTAAACGGGCCGCGGGAGTAGTAGAGAAAAAGATCGCACTCGAGGAGGCAAAGAATAACCTCTCCGAGACGACCGATAACCTCGAGATACAGTACCGCCAGTTGTGCTATAATCTGACTAGCGCCTATGAGACCTACGTCACTGAGAAGGAAAACCTCGAGGTGTCGCAGCGTGTCTTTACTTCCGCTACCAATAAGTATAAATACGGAGCCAGTTCCAACCTGGAGTTGACCAACGCCTCCAATGATTTGATCAGTGTGCAATCGACGTATATCCAATCTATCTTGGCGCTCGTCAATGCGCAAGTCGAACTGGAAACCTTCCTGAATAACTAATCCTCGAAATATCGACATATCGAAATAACGAAAAAAATCCAAATATGAAAAAGTTTATTTTTTACTCACTCGCTGCGCTGGCCTTGGTAGGTTGCAGCAAAACCGTAGAAGAGACAACCGAAGAACGCGTGGAACAAGTGTGCACGACCGTGTTGCATGAGCAACAGATAGAGCGCGTCATTACCGTCTCAACCAATTTGCAGGGATACAAAACCCAGAACGTGGCTCCTTCCCTTACCGGTAAAATCGAGCATATCTACTGCGAAGTAGGCGATCACGTGCATGCCGGGCAGGACCTCGTTCGCATGGACCAGACCCAGTACAAGACCACCAAGATCGCCTTCGCGACCCTCGGTATAGAGAAGAACCGCGTAGAGATGTTGCTCAAGACAGGTTCGGCTACCCAGCAGCAGTACGACCAACTCGAGTCGCAGTATAACTCCACCAAGGAGCAACTGGATTTTCTGCAGACCAATACCTACGTCAAGGCTCCTTTTGCGGGTGTCATCGCGGCGAAGATCTACGAGGACGGCGAACTCTATGCAGGACAGCCTATTTTAGTCTTGACCCAGATAGACAAACTCAAAGCACTCGTGGCTATCCCAGAGACCTATTTCCCGCGTTTCAAAGAAGGAATGAAACTGAGCCTTACCTCGGAGATATATCCGGACAAGGTCTTTCCTGCTACGGTGGAAATTGTGTATCCTACGATTGACCCTTCTACGCATACCTTCCAATGCAAGATTGTGATTCCGAATACCAAAAATCTCCTTCGTCCGGGTATGTATGTTACCACCACTATCGGTTTGGGAAAAGCGGACGCACTCGTCATCCCCTACCAGGCGGTGGAGAAACTCGTCGGTGCTAATGACCGCTATGTCTTCATTGTGGAGAACGGACGTGCCAAACGTGTGGCAGTTACCCTCGGACAGCGTTTTGATCAGGATATAGAAATCATCGCTCCGGAGATAGTTCCCGGCGTCGAGGTCGTTACCACCGGCCAGCATAAGCTCGTCGATGGAGTCAAAGTCAATGTAGTTAGATTAACTAGTTCAACTAGATAAACTAGGAAATCCTATGTCAATTTATAAATCAGCAATCGAAAAACCGGTAACCACCGCCTTGATCTTTATCGCGGTGATCATTATCGGTATCTATAGCTTCCTCAAGCTGCCGATTGACCAGTTCCCGGAGATGGACCCGCCGTATATTACGGTGATGACCACCTATCCGGGTGCATCGGCTTCCGAGATCGAGACCAACGTCACCAAGTACATGGAGAATGCCCTGACTTCGGTCGATCACCTCAAGCATATCACTTCGCAGTCCAAGGATAATATCTCCATGGTAACCCTCCAGCTCGAGTGGGGTAGTAACATGGATGAGGCGGTGAACGACGTGCGTTCGTTCGTCGATATGACCAAGAATAATCTGCCGGATAACTGCGGTACGCCGATGATCTTCAAGCTCTCGACGTCTTCTATGCCGGTTTGTATGTATTCGATCACGGCGGATGAGACCTACCCGGGCCTCGATAAGATCCTGAATGATGAGGTGATCCCGCAGCTCAACCAGGTGGACGGAATAGGTAATATATCCCTTTCCGGTTCGCCGGACCGTTATGTCTATATTGACATCGACCAGCAGAAACTCGATGCCTATGGCCTGACGCTCGAGCAGGTCGGACAGGTCGTACAGGCGAATAACCTCAACCTCTCTTCGGGTACAATCAAGATGCCCCAAGAGCAGTACCAGATGCAGGTGCGTTCCGAGTATCTCGAGTCCTCCGAGATCAATAATCTGATGGTCACGATGACGGCGCAAGGACAACAGGTCTTCATCCGCGATATAGCTACCGTCAAGGATACGATCAAGGACCTTACCCTCGATGAGAAAACCAACGGACGTGAGTCCGTGCGTCTTGTCGTCTCCAAACAGACAGGTGCGAACACGGTGAAGGTTTGCCGCGATATTCGTGCCGAACTGGATAAGATAGAGAAACAGTTGCCGGCGGATGTTAAGATCGAGGAGATCTTCGAGAGTTCGGAGAATATCCAGAACTCCATCAACTCCCTCGAGGAGTCCATCGGCTATGCCCTTCTCTTCGTTGTACTCGTCGTGCTCTTCTTCCTCGGCAAATGGCGTGCTACCCTCATCATCGGTGTCACGATTCCTATCGCCCTCATCGTGGCGTTTATCTACCTCGGTGTGGCGGATTCGTCTATCAATATTATCTCCCTCTGTTCGCTGACCATCGCTATCGGTATGGTGGTCGATGATGCGATCGTGGTCTTGGAGAATATCACGCGTCACGTCGAGCGTGGCGAAGATCCGCATGAGGCCTCTATCTATGCTACGAACGAGGTATGGGTGTCCGTTATCGCAACGACCCTCGTTCTTGTAGCGGTGTTCGTGCCGATGACCATGCTGCCCGGTATGGCGGGTATCATGTTTAAGGAACTGGGATGGATCGTTACCATCGTCTGCTGTACCTCAACCCTAGTCGCTATTACCCTTACCCCGATGCTCTGCTCTAAACTCCTCAAAGCGAAGAAAGTGCACGTCGATGAGAATGGTAGCCTCGTCGAGGATGAGGCAGGAAAGAAGAGCTGGTACGATCGTACGGTCGTTCATTTCCTTGATAAGGTCGATGATGCGTACGCGAAAGCCCTGGGATGGTGTCTGAATAACAAAGTCATCACCATCATCGCCCTGATGGGACTCTTCGTCTTCTCGCTCGTCCCTGTCTTTGCCGGTAAGATCGGTACGGACTTTATGCAAGAGCAGGATAACGCACGTCTGACAGTCAAAGTGAAGGTACAGCGCGGTACGCGTATTGAGGAGACACTTAAGACCGCACGCAAACTGGAGGCACGCTTCATCGAACTTGTGCCCTGTATCCAGCTCATTAATACCTCCGCCGGTTCGAACGACGAGGCTACTATCTCCGCCATGTTCTCCCAGACAATGAATAATACCATCCAGATGACCATTCGTCTGCCCCGTAAGTGGCGTCGTGATCAAACGGTATGGGAGATCGCCGAGACCCTCCGTCAGGAGATGGCGCGCTATCCGGAGATCATTGAGTATCAGTGTACTACGGCTGGATTCGGAGGTATGGGTAATAACTCCGTTGATATAGAGATCTATGGTTATGACTTCGACCTTACTTCCCAACTGGCGGATCAGTGTCGTGTGCTCTCTTCGGCACTGCCGGGAGCACGTGACGTCAAGATAAGCCGTGAGGATGATCGCCCGGATATCAAGATCACCGTCGATAAGGAGAAAGCGTCCCGACTCGGACTAACCTCCGCTACGATCTCTGCATATCTCCGTAACCGCGTCTCCGGTATGGCCTGCGGATACCTCAAGGAGGACGGATCGGAGTACGATATCCTTGTCCGCTTGCAGGAGGAGAACCGTAACTCGATCTCCGATGTCATGGATATGACGATCCCGACACCGCTGGGAAAGAAAGTCAAACTCTCCGAAGTGGCGCAGATCGGTGAATACTGGGCGCCGCCTACCATCGAGCGTAAGGCGCGTCAGCGTATCGTCACCGTCAGTGTCACGCCGTATAAGACTTCGCTCGGCGAACTCGCTAAACAAGTGCAAGCTAACGTGCTGCCGAACCTCAATCTGCCTGCCGGTTATACTGTAATGCTCGGCGGTAGCTACGAGGATCAGCAGGATACGTTCGATGATCTGATGTTGCTGGGTATCCTTATCTTCCTGCTCGTCTATATTGTGATGGCGTCGCAGTTTGAGTCTCTCCGAATGCCGGCGATCATTATGTTCTCCGTGCCGTTTGCTATCTCCGGTGTCATCCTCGCTCTATGGATCGCAGGACGTTCGCTCGATATGGTCGGCGCACTCGGTGTCGTTTTGTTGATCGGTATTGTGGTGAAGAACGGTATCGTGCTCGTCGATTATATCAACCTCATGCGTGAGCGCGGCTACGCCCTCAATGAGGCTATCCAGATGTCCGGACGTTCACGTTTACGCCCTGTCCTCATGACGGCCTTCACTACTATCCTCGGTATGATCCCGATGGCTGTCAGCAAAGGTGAAGGTGCCGAGATGTGGCAACCGCTCGGTATCGTCGTTATCGGAGGTCTGACGATCTCCACCTTCCTTACGCTCTTCATCGTTCCTATTCTCTATGGCTCGATGACCAAGCATGGCGATCGCAATAAACAGGAAGCACTCAGAAAGAAGTTTATATTCATGGATCTTAAAGTAAAGGAGGAAAAGAAATGAAATCTGTAATGATTGTTTTTAACCAGGCTAATACAGACCGTGTCGAATATATGTTGGATGTATTGGGCATCAAAGGTTTTACCTTCTTTGAGCAAGTCCAAGGTCGAGGTACGAACGGAGGCGAACCCCGTCGTGGAACGCACACTTGGCCGGAGATGAACTCCTGTGTCATCACTATTATCGAAGATGAACAGCTCCCGTCCCTGCTCGAGTCCGTCAAAAAACTCGACCTTCGAAACCCCGAAGTGGGTGTCAGAGCCTTCGTCTGGCCCATCGAAGCTACCGTTTAGAAGCTCTTGTTTAGAAGCTACCGTTTATCAAAAAAGCGTCCTCGGACGCTTTTTTTTACACCCTACACCCTACACTGTACACCCTACACCGTACACTGTACACCCTTATCACGCGCGCACACGCGTTCCTTATATATACGCGTAGCGCACACGTATAGGATGGACCAAATCCCTACTTTTGCCCGTTTACCCCAAATACCCCAAAAATACCCCAAAAATAATGCATTTTTTAATTTACACATTTTCAGCACTTTAACCAACAAAATGCATTTTAGGTGTATTTTTTTTGCAAAAATATTTGGTCATATCAAAAAAAAGCTGTACCTTTGCACTCGCTTTTGAGAAACAAGTGTGTTTCGATTTTCTACCGGAGGCCCGGACATTAAAATTCAGATTCACCTACGTGGACCTAATTTTTTTGCGCCAAACCGAAGGATAGACGAAGCAAATTGAAAGATTGATACAATTAGTGTAGTACAAGAACTGAAATAACCGGTTAGCGGTTAGCGGTTAGTGTTTAGCGGTTCGCCCCTAATCCCTAATCCCCTAATCCACTAAACGGAACAATGGTTCCCGAAAAAATTCTACACTTGATAAATTCGATTATTCTGAGCTATCTTATAAATTTCTTTTTACAACGAAGAGTTTGATCCTGGCTCAGGATGAACGCTAGCGACAGGCCTAACACATGCAAGTCGAGGGGCAGCGCGGGAGAAGC
>ONND01000010.1 GCA_900319105.1 uncultured Bacteroidales bacterium
TTTTAAACATTTTTGTACGGCTAATAACCGTTCTTCAGTTGAATGTTTCATAATAAAAACCCCAAAAGTTTTGTGTTCAACTTTTGGGGTTCATTACAGTGGAGAGGCTTCGGGATTGGATTTGACTTCTTAGCCTACGGCACGATTATTTCTTGTCCCGTGAGGGTGTAATTCTTGTCGCCACGGAGGAGGTAGATCTGGCCGTTATGGAGAATCTTTGTACATTGTACATTGTTCCCTTGTACATCTTCGATGCCTTGTGGGCTAATAGGTAAAATATTCGTAAAATCTTTCCAACCATCAGCAGATTGATAGGCACTAATGCTGCCTGCCGGCACGTAAAGCACGCAGGAGGATATAGAAAAACTAAACACCCCATAATCCAATTGAGGTGGCCTTGTTGCGAAACATGTCACAGAGGTCAAACCGCTGCAAGATTCGAAAGCCCACTCTCCAATGCTGGTGACGCTATTGCCAATCGTCACAGAGGTCAAACCGCTGCAACCATTAAAAGCATAATCTCCAATGCTTGTGACGCTATTGCCAATCGTCACAGAGGTCAATCCGGAACAATACTGGAAAGCATGATTTCCAATGCTTGTGACGCTATTGCCAATCGTCACAGAGGTCAATCCGGAGCAACCATAGAAAGCCCCATATTCAATGCTTGTGACGCTATTGGGAATCGTTACTGAGGTCAAACCGCTGCAACCATCGAAAGCAGACTCTCTAATGCTTGTGACGCTATTAGGAATGGTCACAGAGGTCAAACCGTCGCAATACCAGAAAGCTTCATTTCCAATGCTTGTGACGCTATACGATACGGAATTGTAGGTTACAGAGGAAGGGATAATAATATTCCCTGAATACTTGCCGCTATTTTGCGAAGTCACTTCAGCCGTTTGGTTAGTGGCATCGAGGTTGTAATACAAATCGCCGATTTTAGTAGAGGCAAACATCGTTCCTACGCCGGCTGCTACAGCGAGCAATAGGGTAAAGAGTTTTTTCTCTACCGCGAGGGCGCGATTAATGATATTTTTCATAATGTTATTGATTTTTAGTTATATCTCCATTTTGGGCACAAAGGTACAACAAAAATTGCACATATGCAAGCGTTCGGGTATTTTTTGGGTAGTTTCTTTAAGAACATAAACATAGATAAACCCTTTAGTTAGGGGTTAGGGGGAATAGGCAGGTATAAGGCGGGATTGACTCGCAAAGGGAATACGGATGCCATTTGCGGAGAAGGAGCGAGGGGCGAGATGGATAGGAGCAAAAGAGACGTCTTCGGCAAGTGTGGAGGAATCGGCAGAGGGCTGTTGGTCGGAAGAGATGGAAAGATCGGAAGAGGGCTGTTGGGCGGCTTTGAGTTCGCGGTAGATAGAGACGTAGGTGTATTGGTAGAAACGGGAATAGGCTTTCATGCCGGGTTCGGGGGCAGCGCCGCCTTTGACTACACGGAAATAATGACGGAAGAAACGAAGGCGCCATTCGAGCGAAGCAAGGGAATGGTCGTGCTCGAGGGCATGGGCGATCTTCTGGGCGGCTTTGATGAGGTTGCGGTTCTCTACGCAGGCTGCTGACCAGGTCTTGGGGAAATGGTAGGTGTAGAGCTGGTGGAGTTTACCGCTCCAGCGCGGAGCACGGCGGACGATGATGTGTTTGTTGTAATGGCGGCCCTCCTTACGGGAGTTCATGATTCCATAATACATATCGATGCCGAGCGTGAACTCCAAATAGCAAACTCCGCGACGATGGGAGGCGGAGACTTCAGCGTTTGGAATATAGCGCGAAATAATGCTATTCAAACGGTTTTTTACTATGGATTTCAAGTGCTGCGACATGATGCATAAATGGCTGTATGTGTGGTATTTATGAGCGTTTTAAAATATGTATGGTCTAGGATGACCTCTCGATGCCCTTACAGCGGATAGCGGATGGGGGTACGATTGATAGTTGGTAGGGAGGCGATATTTTTTACAAATCGGGTGCAAAGGTACACAAAAAAAATGACATACGCAAATTTTGTATGCCATTTTCTTGTTTTTTTCTCTATGATCGGAAAGGAGTTAGTCCTTTTGACCTGCGTTTTTGAAGTCCTTCTTGCACTCTTTCTTGCACTCTTTGGGGCCTTGACCTTTGTCGAAGCCGGGGTGCTGCTTGGGTCCGTGGAAATGGAGTACGCGCTTCACCTGACGTTCATTGAGGGTTTTGCCGAACTCGGCTTTGTACTTCTCGTTCAGTTTGGCTTTCTCCGCCATGTATTCGCGATAGGTAGCGGCGAACTTAGCCTCTTGTTCTTCACTCAGATAGAGTTCTTCGCTGAGCATTTTGATGTCGAGTTCAATACGCTGCTCTCTGCTCATCTTGCACTCTTTCTTTTCCTTTTTGCACTGTGCCTTTTCGGCTTTTGCTTCTTGCGCGCTGATGTTAGCCGCAATCATGACGCCAAGCGCCAAAATCATTAACTTTTTCATTGTTGTACCTCCTTAAATTAACAGGGTTCATGAGGCAATTAACAAGAATCGTGCCAAAAAATTTTGCGCTGTTATAAAAAAAAGCAGTACCTTCGACCAACAACAGCCCTCGCATGGACCATCGACCAATCATCAATCATAAGGGAAGAGTTAAGGTAAATCAAAAACGCGCAGTCTGCGTCCGCTTCGTACACTTGCGGCCTTGTGTCTCCGGCTCTTTGTGGATGTATGAGCAAGCTCCTAATCCCCAAAAATCCGAATCCACTTGGCGTTTAGCAGAAGCCAAACACCGCCTGCTTACAAAAAACACGGGATTTCATCCCTTACAAAAAATCGCTCATTTCATTCGCTTTCAAAAACACAATTACTATCGACTGGTGTAAACTTATGCTACTCGCCGCATGGGTTTTTGAGAGTGAAGTGCAACGGAACGCGTTTTTGATTACCTAAAAATCACTAACGACCAGATAAAAATTCATTTTATTTGGCAAAAAATGCCCGAACGCTTGCATATGTGCAATTTTTGTTGTACCTTTGCACGCTAATTTGGAAAAGTATGGACTCTTTTGAACAATTATGCCAAAAAAGGCGGTCGATCCGTAAGTACACGGCACAGCCCGTGGAACAGGAGAAAATAGATTATATGTTGCGCTGCGCGCTGATGTCGCCGAGCGCTAAACGGACTTGTCCGTGGGAGTTTATCGTGACGCATGACGAGGCGAAACTGCGCCCGTTAGCGGGATGCCGTACCTATGGTAGTCAGATGTTCAATACCGCAACGGCGGCGATCATCATTGCGCTGGACCCGAACCTGTGTGACAACACCTGGATGGCAGACGGTGCGATCGCTGCGGAGCATATTCTCCTGGCGGCGGCAGAGCAGGGAGTCGGCGCGTGCTGGTGCCATGTGTATGAACGCGAGGGTGCGCCCGAACTGACGAGGCGGCTCTTTGACATACCCGAGGACAAAATAGTGCTCTGCGCCATCGCACTCGGATACCCCGATGAGGAGCGGCAGAATTACGACCTCGCCAAACTCAAATACGAAAAGATTCACAACGAGAAATATTAATTATTCATTCAAAGTGAAACCAATAATAGCAATAACCGCCGGCGATACGAACGGCGTGGGATATGAAGTGATCATCAAGGCGCTGTTGGAGGGACACATGTTCGAGATCATGCGTCCTGTTATCTACGGCAACGCTGCGGTAGCCAAGCAGCATATTCATACTTTAGGCGAAGAATACCGTAATATCAACTGGAACATGATCGAGCGTGCCGACCAGGCTAAGGACGGTCGTCTGAATCTCATTACCTGTTATGCGGACAATGTGCCTGTTCAATTAGGCACCAACACCCCCGATTCGAACAAAGCAGCCAAGGCCTCGCTCGACCGTGCCTGTGCTGACCTGAAGGCAGGTACGGTACAGGCGCTGGTGACTGCACCGCTGTGCAAAGAAGCGTTGAATGGCGGGCATACCGAGTATCTGGAGAAGATGTTTAATGGTGCAAATGGTGACGCTTCGCTTAATGGTGCAAATGGTGATGCTTCGCTGATGATGCTCTGTACGGAGAGCCTGCGTGTGGCACTGGTATGCAACCATGTGTCGATAGCCGATATCCCTGCGCAGATCACCGAAGAGCGCATCCTTGCCAAGCTGACGCTACTCAATAACAGCCTCAAGCGCGATTTCGGATTGGAGAAACCGCGTATCGCCGTGCTCGCGCTTAACCCGCACGCAGGCGACGCAGGCCTGTTAGGTAAGGAAGAGCAGGAGATCATTGTGCCAGCCTTGGAGAAAGCGAAAGAGCAAGGCATCTGGGCGTTTGGTCCGTACGCCGCGGATGGTTTCTTCGGCACCGGCCATTTCGCGCATTTCGATGCCGTCTTGGCGATGTATCACGACCAGGGGCTCATCCCCTTCAAGACACTCGACATGAGTGGCGTCAACTATACGGCAGGACTGACGATCGTCCGTACATCGCCCGATCATGGAGTGGGGTACGATATCGCCGGCAAGAACCAAGCGGACGCTTTGTCCATGCGCCATGCCATCTACATGGCGATTGACGTCTTGAAGCAGCGTGCCGAGTACGATGAGTTACGCGCCAACCCGCTGCCCTTCATCGAACGTGCGGACGGAGAAGGCAAACCCCGCCGCGAGTTCATCGACTTCAAGACCACTACCGGCGGCAACCGGTTTAATCAAGGACCAAGTGACCAAGTTCCAAGTACTAAGGACCAAAACGCATAAAAATTAAACCAAAATAATGACAGCACAAGAAATTAGAAAATCTTTCTTAGATTTTATGGCATCGAAGGGACATCAGATCGTTCCTTCGGCACCTATGGTCATCAAAGATGACCCCACACTCATGTTTACCAATGCCGGCATGAACCCGTGGAAGGGTATTATCTTAGGCAACGACCCGATCAAGTACCCGCGTGTGGCTGACAGCCAGAAATGTCTGCGTGTCAGCGGCAAGCATAACGACCTCGAGGAAGTAGGCCATGATACCTACCACCACACCATGTTCGAGATGCTCGGAAACTGGTCTTTCGGCGACTATTTCAAGAAAGAAGCGATCGACTTCGCTTGGGAGTATATCGTGGATGTACTCAAGATAGACCCCGCTAACCTCTATGCAACCGTCTTTGAGGGGTCGCCGGAGGAAGGTCTCGCGCGGGACGACGAGGCGGCTTCGATCTGGGCAAAGCATCTTCCCGCCGATCATATTCTGAACGGCAACAAGCATGATAACTTCTGGGAGATGGGCGATACAGGTCCCTGCGGCCCGTGTTCGGAGATACACGTGGACAGCCGTCCGGCGGAAGAACGTGCCAAGATCCCGGGACGCGAGTTGGTCAACAAAGATCATCCGCAGGTCATCGAGATCTGGAATATCGTCTTCATGCAATACAACCGCAAGGCGGACGGCAGCCTCGAACCGCTGGCAAAGAAAGTGATCGATACCGGCATGGGCTTCGAGCGCCTTGTACGTACTATCCAAGGTAAGACCTCTAACTACGATACCGATGTCTTCCAGCCGATGCTCAAGAAGATCGGCAGTATATGCGGATGCGAGTACGGCAAGGATCAGAAGATCGATATCGCCATGCGTGTGATTGCCGATCATATACGTACGATCGCATTTGCCATCACCGACGGACAGCTGCCGTCGAACGAGAAAGCGGGTTATGTCATCCGTCGAATCCTTCGTCGCGCGGTTCGTTATGGCTATACGTTCCTGAATATGCGTTCGGCCTTCCTCTACCAACTCGTACCGCAACTCATCGAAGATCTCGGTGAGGCGTACCCCGAACTCGTACAACAGGAGGCGCAGATCACTCCGGTCATCAAATCCGAAGAGGAGGCGTTCCTCCGTACGCTCGACAAAGGTATCACGCTGCTCGACAAACTGATGGGCGAGGCTAAGAAAGCCGGTAGGACCGAGATATCGGGAGTTGATGTGTTCACGCTCAAAGATACGTACGGCTTCCCGCTCGACCTCACCGAACTCATCCTGCGTGAGAACGGCTTTACCACCAATGAGGACGAATACAACAAAGCCCTTGAGCATCAGAAATCCATGGGTCGCGAGGCGAACAAACAGGACCTCGGCGACTGGACTGTCCTTGCTGAAGGCGAGACCGAGTTTGTCGGTTATGACGAGTTGAGCTGCGAGACCAAGATCCTTCGTTACCGTCAGGTGAGCCAGAAAGGCAAATCGTTCTACCAGGTTGTGCTCTCGAAGACCCCGTTCTACGCCGAGATGGGTGGTGAAGTCGGAGATACCGGATGTCTCCGAATTGAAGATTTAAGATTTAAGATTTTAGATTGCAAACGTGAGAATAACCTGCCTGTACATATTATGGCAGAGTTACCGAACGATCCAAAGGCTATGTTTGTGGCAGAGGTAGATGCAGAGCGTCGTCAGGCGATCGCTTGCAACCACTCGGCAACGCATATCATCCATTATGCGCTGCGTGAGGTGCTCGGCAAGCACGTGGAGCAGAAAGGTTCGCTGGTAACGCCCGAGAGCTTGCGTTTCGACTTCTCGCATTTCCAGAAAGTGACACCCGAAGAGTTGCGTCAGGTAGAGAAACTGGCGAACAAACTGATTCGCGAAGATATGCACTTGGAGGAGAGCCGTCATACACCGATTGCTGAGGCTAAAGCCATGGGCGCGATGGCACTGTTCGGCGAGAAATACGGCGATGACGTACGTGTGATCAAGTACGGTCCGTCGGTGGAACTCTGTGGCGGTTGCCACGTGGCTTCAACGGGTAAGATCGGTTCCGTACGTATCGTGATGGAGACCTCCGTAGCTGCCGGCGTACGCCGTATAGAGGCGGTTACGGCTGCCAAGGCGGACGAACTCTACTACATGGCGCAGGATACACTCAACGGCCTGCGGGCGCTCTATAATAACGCACCTGATCTCGCCGGCGCTATCCATAAATCTATCGAGGAGAACGCCGGACTCAAGAAGCAGATTGAGCAATACATGGCGGAGAAAGTGGAGCAGTTCCGCGATCGGATCATCGAGAAAGCAGAGGACTACGGAGAGATCAAGTTAGTGCGTCTGCAAGATGAAGTGAACCCCGACCTGATCCGTGGCGTAATGCCGCTGTTGCGCGGTAAGTTCACCGATGTGAAGTTCGCCGTTGTAGCTGCTACGCATTTTGACGGCAAACCGACGATTGCTGTCTTCCTCAGCCAGCCGCTCGTAGAAGCAGGTAAGAACGCCGGTGCGATGATCAAGTCTGCCGCCAAACTGATACAAGGCGGTGGCGGCGGTCAACCTTGGTTCGCAACAGCAGGAGGACGTGATGTCAACGGCCTCAATGCCGCGATGGAGGAATTGTTAAGAAATCTTATCGACTAGTCCTATAGTATTCTAGTCAACTAGTAAACCACTAACAATGATGAAATTACCAAGTTCTTATTTACCGGAGAATATCCGTTCGGCGGTGCGATTCATGGTGATCGGTTTCACGGGCTCGTTCGTGCAGACCTGGTTCTTCATGGCCGCACTCTACTTTATGAACCAGCCCGATCAAGGCAGTACGTTGTACTATGTTGCTTTTGGTATCGGCTTTGTTTGTGAGATGATACCGAACTACTTCTGCTCGAACTGGTACACTTTTGGTACCCGTCCGAACCTGAAGAACGCAGGAGGTTTCCTCTTGGCACGTACCGTGAACCTGGTGATTCAGTTTGCACTACTGCCGTTCATGGTATCGAAATTATCCGATTGGAGAGACGATATTATCAGCCTGATTGTGATCTTCATCGCCGGATGTATCAATTACCTGATCTGTTTAATCTTCTTTAGAAAACCCAAAGAAAAATGAGAAAACTTACATTAGGAATCATGGCTCTCATGATGAGCGTTGCCTGCTTAGGCGCAGAAACAGTTAAAATAGGTGACATATGGTACAAGTTGTACAGCGATGATTATACGGCGATCGTGTTAGGTCCGCAAAACAGCGAGACCTACGCCGATATCGTCACGCTGGTGTTGCCGGACAGCGTCTTCTATAATGATCGGGGCTACGCCGTGCTGTCGGTGGAAGGCGATGCGTTCGGTAAATGCAGCAAGTTGGATACCGTCATCTGGAATATCCGTAATTGTACGCGCACCTACTACACGAACGAGCATCCTTTTTATAACTCGACTCGTATAACGCAGTTTCGTTATATTCGTTTCGGCGAAGGCGTCATCACGATTCCGGAGTATGTGTGCTACGACCAGTATCAATTGGAAAAAGCGATTATTCCGAGTACGGTGACCACCATCCGCCGCAATGCGTTCTATGAGTGCTCCAAACTGGCGGAGATACAGCTGCCGGACGGATTGACCGGCATGTACACCTCGGCTTTCGGATATTGTACCCAACTGACGGCCATCCAATTACCGCTTTCGCTGAAGAAGATCAATGACTATGTGTTTATCGGTTGTACGAGTCTGAAGACGATTGACCTGCACGAAGGTATCACGTCTATCGGCGAGGAAGCATTCAAAAACACAGCTATCACAACCATCACGATCCCGAGTACGGTAACGAGTATCAGCGATGCGGCTTTCCAGAACTGTACTAAACTGGATTCCGTTGTGTGGAATGCCGTGAGTGCAACCTGCGGCTACGCGACGAACACCTGGCCGTTCTACCAATGTAAAAATGTACGTTCCTTCACCTTCGGCGAGAACGTGAAGTCCATCCCGACGATGACTTGCTATGAACTGTCGGCTTTGCAGAAAGTGTATAACTATGCCTTTACGCCGCAAACGATCAATGCGAACGTATTCAAATACGTAGATAAAGCCAATTGTACGCTGTACGTGCCGATTGAGTATATCGACCTGTATCAGACGGCAGATGTGTGGAAAGAATTCAATCCGATCATCGGTATGTCAGTCGGTCTGCATTTTGATGAGCAGGCCGTTCCTGTCACTTATCTCAAGTCGGATAGTAGTCTCTATCATATGGATCTGCAGACCTGGCAAGTGCCGGTTGCTCCGCGTATTCAAGGCTTTAATTTCCTCAAATGGGAAGTACAAAAAGGCGATCTGGCAGACGGTATCTTGCTGCGGGCGGTGTATGAAGCAGACCAACCGACCGAGATGCCGGCTATCTATACCAACCCGGCGAACCCGGCGCAGAAACTCATTCGCGAAGGAAAAGTGTATATCCTGCGCGACGAGAAGACCTATACTATACAAGGACAAATCGTAAAATAATATACCATGAAAATCTATAGAGCGAATATCATTTATGCTCCCACTCCGGGAAAACTGGAGATCATCCCGCACGGGTACATCGTTGTTAAATCCAGCGGTCTGGTAGAGGGTATATACACCGAACTGCCGGAAAACATGGACTGGCGCAGACAAGTGATGGATTTCGGAGACAAGATCCTGATCCCTGCTTTCAATGATCTCCATGTGCACGCTCCCCAGTACCGTAACATGGGCTTGGCGCTTGATCTGGAGTTGCTGCCATGGCTGAATACCTATACTTTCCCGGAGGAGACCAAGTATGCGGATCCCGAGTATGCCCGCTTGATGTACCGGCGTTTTGTCCATGAGTTATGGATGCAAGGTACGATGCGTGCGGCTGTTTTCGGTACTATCCATCCGGAATCGACCCGTATATTGGCAGACCTGTTCATACAAGCCGGAATGGGTGCGTATGTCGGTCTTGTGGGCATGAATAGAAACAGTCCCGAAACGCTGCAGAACACTACAGCCGAACTGATGGACGGAATACGGAACCTCAAGGCACATCTCGACGAACACGGCAATGCCGGACTGGTTCAGCCGATCATCACGCCGCGGTTCGTTCCTTCCTGCTCGGATAAGATGCTCCGTGCGTTAGGCGAATACGCCTCTCAGACCGGTATGCCTGTCCAGTCGCACCTCTCCGAGAACCGCTCCGAGATAGACTGGGTCAAGGAACTCGAACCGGACACCACCTGTTACGGAGATGCCTATAATAAGTACGGCCTCTTCGGTCAGACGCCTACGCTCATGGCGCATTGTTGCTATACGGACGGCGAAGAGATGGAACTGATGAAACGCAACGGCGTGTATGTCGTTCATTGCCCGACCTCCAACAGCAATCTCTCTTCAGGCATGGCACCGATCCGTAAGTTCCTCAACGCCGGCATCAACGTGGCGTTAGGCACTGATATCTCTGCCGGACATCATCTATCTATGCTCCGCGTCATGCAGTACGCTATCCAGGTATCCAAACTCAATTATGCTCAGACACGAGGCGAAATGTCCTTCCTGAGTCTGAGTGAGGTCTTCTATCTGGCGACAAAAGGCGGTGGTTCGTTCTTCGGCAAAGTGGGATCTTTTGAGCCCGGTTATGAGTTTGACGCCCTGCTTATTGACGATAGTTACCTCAATTATGATAACTATACGCTTCCGCAGCGTTTGGAGCGGTATATCTACCTCGGCGACGACCGGGATATAAAACGTCGTTTCTGCCGCGGAGTGGAGTTGCCGGAACCGGTGATGTGATGATTGATGATTGAAGATTGAAGATTGTTCGTCCCATAGAAGGTTTGCGTCTGGAGGAATATCTGGCGCAAGAGGCGGAGATGGTGAAGACCATCGCTGAGCCGACGCTCTTCACGTGGATAGTGCCGCCTACTGTCATCTATGGCCGTCATCAGAGTGTGGAGGTGGAGGTGAACGAAGCTTTCTGCCGTGCGCATGGCATCGCAGTCGTGCAGCGCAAGAGTGGCGGAGGGTGTGTCTATGCGGACGAAGGAAACCTGATGATTTCGCTTGTATCGCCCAGCACCCGCTCGCAGGAAGTCTTTGACGCTTTCCTCGCTATGCTATCCGGTGCCTTGCGCAGGATGGGCTATGAAGCGGTAACAACCGCGCATAATGATGTGCTGGTGGCAGAGCGCAAAGTGGCGGGTACTGCCTGCTATACCACGCCGACAGGTACGGTCGTTCATGCGTGCATGCTCTATGACGTCAACCTGGATGCCCTCCAGCAAGCCATCACGCCTACCGCAGCTAAGTTAGCCAAGCACGCCGTGGCATCCGTCCGCCAACGTGTCATCAACCTGCGCGAGATACAGGACTTAGGCCCGATAGAGATCTTTCGCCGGCAATTAGAAGACCAACTGCTCCACGCATAATGGAAGAGAAACAGCATATAGGACAACTCTTTGACCGCATCGCCGGAACCTACGACGGACTCAATCATGGTCTGTCGCTCAGTATAGACAAACTATGGCGGCGCAAGACGGTACGTTGTATGCGGCCGGCGAAAAGAGTACTGGACGTAGCGATAGGTACGGCTGATCTGACAATCGAGATGGTGCGCCGCGGTAAAGCACAGCAGGTGACCGGATTGGATCTGTCCGATAAGATGATGGAGATCGGTAAGCGCAAAACAGAACGGCTAAATGCGAACGTGGAGTTCGTACACGGCAACGCGCAACAGATGCCGTTTGAGGACGATACCTTCGATGCAGTGACCTGTGCTTTCGGGTGTCGTAATTTTCAGAACCTGGATGAGGGCCTTCGGGAGATGTTCCGTGTTCTCCGAACGGGCGGACAAGTGGTCATCTTGGAATTCAGTTATCCGTCGAATATCCTCGTGCGCGCGCTATACGATATATATTTTACGCGCGTGTTGCCTTTCATCGGGCGTGTCGTGAGCCGCGACAAGACGGCTTACACTTATCTGAACAAGAGTGTGAAATCGTTCTGTTGGGGTGAGGAATTTATCCGGCATATGTGCGAGGCCGGCTTCAATGAGCCGCAGTGCAAGGCCCTCTCCATGGGGATCGCTACTATTTATACCGCTAATAAATAACAATCAATATGGTAAAACACATTATTTTATGGAAATTGCGCTCGGATTTGAGCGAAGCGCAAAAGAAAGAAGCAGCTCTGGCTATCAAGCAGGGCTTGGAGGGTTTGAAAGGTCAGGTACCCGGGTTGGTGGATATTCATGTGCAGGCAACAGGGCAGTTAGCCAGCAGCAATGCGGATATCATGTTGGACTCCACCTTGGAATCGGAAGAAGCTCTCAAGGGCTACGCCGTTCATCCGGCACACGTAGCGGTTGCCAACGGCATCGTGCGGCCGAATACCGAAGTACGAACTTGTCTGGACTACGAGCTATGAGAAAGATCATCGTTTGCTGCCTGCTCATTACGATGAGTTGCGCTGCTTTTGCCCGCCCGCAACGGCGGGAGGTGGTTGTTGATACTGTTTGCAACACCTCGCTAAAAGAACTGCTGCTGGTGGCGGATCGTTTCTGCTATCAGTTCCAGGCTTGCCCGGACTCCTTGTTCTCATGGGCATATATCGGGCTGGGTGAACAGGATACAACCAAGCAAAAGACCAAAGAGAGTAGGGATGCTATCCAGTTGCGTTACAAAGATCGCGTCTATGACCCCAAACTGAAGACCGGCGATGTAGCGATCGACATCTACGTCTTGGGCGTACGCTGGTGGAAAGACCAGCACCTCGGCTCCAAGTACGTACTTACCCGTCCTGCTCATTCGCCTTACCCGCTCACGGCTCATATGAAAGCAACGTATAGCGGTTCGATACTCGAAGGAGGCGATTTTATCTTGCGCATGGAACCGATCTCGCCTACCCAAACGAAAGTGCATTATGAGTTCCGTCTGGTCTTTGGAAAAGTGCTGTCTGCTTTCATCTCCGACAAGACTTGGCATAATGCTATTGAATGGCGCTTGGCTACCATCCTGAATAACATCATAGAATACGCGGAAACGGGAACCGTTCAACCGAAGAAATAAAAAAAAGGGCGTTAAGCATTAGCTTAGCGCCTTTTAGGTTTTATTCGCGAGTAGTTATTGATAATCCGGCAATGCTCGCAGTTCCGCCAGTGATACGTAACGGTAAGACCTACTTGGAACCATCCGTCGTTCCAGTGTATGTGCTTTTTGCCGTAACGATCAATGTAGGTCCCGAAACTGTTACCTAACTCCACACCATCGCCATTTTGAGATTTAGCCAAGGGGAAAGCATCCAGGTTCATGTAGTGGGTATCGATCAGACCTTCCTGAATCATGACCTCCAGACCCATTGACCAGGAGTTGGTCAAGCGCCATGTATAACCGATTGCTAACTGTACCATCGGCAGAATACCGAAGGTCTTTCCTTTCAGCAGCTTACGCTCTGCATCTTTTTTCGGGTAATAATAAAACTCGTAGTTGGTAATGATACTTCCTGCCACAGCCACACCTCCGTAGAGATAGAAACCGGCATTGGAGAAAGGATAGTACTGAACGCCCACCGCAGGCTGGACTAGCACTGCATTGAACTTACGATAGTCGTCGCGAGGCGGATTCAGTTTGCTGAACTTCAACTCGTTGTTACCACGTATTGTACCTCCCATGAGCGAGAAGCGTAAATTGCAATGATTGCTAATGGGCAGATTGTAGAAGAAGTTGAGGCCGCCGCCAAGACTGAGGTTATGTATGTTGAAGCCTCCATGAAATGCCACGCCCTCATTATCCACATCGCCAAAATAATAGAGCGCGGATACATTACCTCCGACTCCATGCGATACAAAATAATTCTTGGAGGTGTACAATCCTGTGGATGAATTTGGCTTTTTCGTCCAGACAACACGATTTTTTTCTTTTCCTACTGCCGCCAAAGGCGATGTGAGGAGCAGTACTCCCAAGAAAATCAATAAGATATGCGTTCGCTTACTCATGGTAACAGAAACATCTACTCAATTCAAGGCGCAAAGTTACTGAAAATTTTTCATATATGCAAATTTATTGCACTTTTTCTTGTTTTTTTTAATAATAGGAATTATTTAATGAGAAAATGTGAATAATAAAGAGCACAAAAAAAAGAACGCGTCGGCGTTCTTTTTTTAGTAGTGCTACCCGGACTCGAACCGGGGTTTACGGCGTGAGAGGCCGTTGTCCTAGGCCACTAGACGATAGCACCCGGAAGCGTTTTTTTCAAAAGCGGTGCAAAGGTACTGCTTTTTTTTGATATAACCAAATTTTTTGGCAAAAAAATAACATTTTGTTGCATTTTTTTTGCATATGTCAAATTTTTGTAGTACCTTTGCACCGGAATATACGCCCATCAAATAATTTTGCAAATTATTTAACCGATCTATAGTATGAAAGAGTTTAATCTCACCACAAAAATGCGTTCCTATCAGTGGAACGAGTTAACAGAGGAGCAACAAGAGGTACTTCGTGTCGCGAAGTCGCAAACGGAGCATAGTTATTGTCCATATAGTCATTTCCATGTGGGCGCGGCCGCTAAGTTGGGAAATGGTGTCATTATTCCCGGCTGCAATCAGGAGAACGCAGCTTATCCCAGTGGTTTGTGTGCGGAGCGTAGTGCCCTCTTTGCTGCCGGGGCACAATACCCGGAACAGCCGGTAAAAATGCTGGGTATCGCTTGTTTTACCGGTGGGCATTTTACGAAAGAACCCGGTTCGCCTTGTGGCGCTTGCCGTCAGGTGATGCTGGAGACGGAACATCGTTATGGCGGAAAAATGGAGGTGCTACTCTATGGTGAAGATGCAATTTATGTATTTGAGTCTGCGGCCGATTTGTTGCCGTTGATATTTGTAAGCGAGAATTTGAAAGGCTAATAGCTAACGGCTAATGGCTAAAGTGATAAGGAAAATAGACATTTATCTGCTCCGGAATTTTCTGGGGCTCTTTATGGCTACTTTCTTCATTGCGATCTTTATCCTGCTGATGCAGTTTATGTGGATGCACGTAAATGATTTGGTAGGAAAAGGTATAGAGATAAGCGTGTTGACGGAGTTCTTTATCTATGCTACGGCGTCGGTTGTTCCGTTGGCTTTGCCTTTGGCCATCTTGCTTAGTTCTTTGATCTCGTTCGGTAATCTGGCGGAGAAATTCGAGCTGACGGCCATGAAGGCAGCCGGTATATCGCTCTTCCGTATCATGCGTCCTTTAGCTCTTGCCGTAGCTTTGCTGAGCGTAGGTGCGTTCTTTTTCAGTAACAATATACTGCCCAAGTCGCAGATGAAGCTATGGGCGTTAATCTTCTCTTTGAGGCAGAAAAGTCCGGAACTGGAAATCCCGATTGGCGAATTCTACGACGAGATAAGCGGGTATCATATCTTTGTAGCAAAGAAAACACCCAATGGCGAATTGCTGAATATGATGATTTATGACTATTCCAGCGGTTTCGAAAATGCCAAGGTGATGGTGGCGGATACGGGGCATTTAGCGGCCAGCGCAGACAAACGATACCTGATCCTGGATCTGAAGCAGGGCGAGTCGTTTGAGAACCTGGATGCGCAGCAGCAGCGAACCACCGGGACGACGCAGAATATCCCATACCGGCGAGAGACCTTCAGCCATAAGCGCATACTGATAGATTTTGCCACGGATTTCAGCCGTTATGACGAATCGGTGCTTCAAGACCAGCATGTGAGCAAGAATATCATGCAACTGAAAGAGTCTATAGACTCGATGCGTGTAGTGGCGGTAGAGCGTAGCCATGAGCAAAGTACCAAACTGATCAATGACCGCTATTTCGGTCGGGAGAACGGGCGTAAGGCGATGGTGCCGGAAACAATCACCCCGGAAGAAAAACAACTATATGATCTGGATTCGCTTTGGGCTTCGCTTTCCTTGACGCGGAAAAACCAAGTGTTATCCATGGCGGAGGAGAGAGCCCGTACCTACGGGGATCAGGTGGAGTATAACTCGCTGATGCTGGACGACGCCGAGCGGTATATACGCAGGCATCAGATAGAATTGTACCGTAAGTTCACTCTGGCTTTCGCATGCTTGATCTTCTTTTTCATCGGAGCCCCGCTCGGTGCGATCATCCGCAAAGGCGGATTAGGAGCACCGGTAGTGATCTCCGTAGTGATGTTTATTGTCTATTATATCATCGATAATACAGGATATAAGATGGCGCGTGAGGCCATTTGGCCCTGCTGGGCGGGAATGTGGCTTAGTTCGTTTGTGCTACTGCCGATAGGAATGTTCCTTACATACAAGGCTGCAACCGACTCACCGCTCTTCAATCCCGATGCGTGGATTATCAAGGCGCGCCGGTGGAAAGAGAAAATAGATGCGTACAAAGCAAAATATGTAAAAAAATAAGTATGAAAATCAATACAATAGAAGAAGCTTTAGAAGATTTCCGTGCAGGACAATTTCTGATTGTAGTGGACGATGAAGATCGCGAGAACGAAGGCGATTTCGTCATAGCGGCGGAGAAAATAACACCCGAGAAGGTGAATTTTATGCTCCAGCATGGTCGAGGCGTATTATGTTCTCCGATTACGGAAGAACGTTGTGCCGAGTTGGGTCTCATCCATCAGGTGCAGCAGAACACCTCGATGTTAGGCACCCCGTTTACCGTGACTGTGGACTATCTGCCCGGATGTACGACCGGTGTCTCTGCGCATGATCGTGCTGCTACCATCCGTGCTTTGGCTGATCCGGCATCTCATCCCGATGATTTCGGCCGTCCGGGACATATTAATCCTTTGTACGCCAAGTCGCGAGGCGTACTGCAGCGCGCAGGACATACAGAAGCAGCTGTGGATCTATGCCGGCTCTCAGGACTGACGCCTGCTGCCGCACTCATCGAGATCATGAATGAAGATGGTACGATGGCGCGTATGCCGCAACTTCAGCAAGTAGCTCAGGAGTTCGGCCTCAAGATCATCACTATCAAGGATCTCATTGCTTACCGACTGGAGAAAGAAAGTCTGTTAAGCGGAGTCGGTCTGTGTTCTGTCAGTCCGAAGGACGGTCTGTCAGGCGAAGCCGGTCTTATTGAGCGCGGCGAAACGGTGTTCCTGCCAACTCAGTACGGTGAGTTTATGTTAACGCCTTTCCGGGATCTGACCACAGGACTGGAGCATGTGGCGCTTACCAAAGGCGAATGGAAAACGGATGAGCCTGTCTTATGCCGTGTACATTCATCCTGCGCTACAGGTGACATATTCGGCTCGATGCGCTGTGAGTGCGGCGAGCAACTGCATAAGGCGATGCAGATGATTGAGGCGGAAGGACGAGGTATCATCGTCTATATGAATCAGGAAGGCCGCGGCATCGGACTGATGAATAAGATCCGTGCCTATAAACTACAAGAGCAGGGCGACGATACTGTGGAGGCGAATGTGCATCTCGGTTTTCGTCCGGACGAACGTGACTATGGAGTGGGGGCGCAGATACTCCGGGCTATGGGGGCATGCAAACTGCGACTTATGACCAATAACCCCGTCAAGCGCGTAGGACTGGAGAGTTACGGGATTGAAATCGTAGAGAATATACCTATTGAGATTGCCCCTAATCGCTGGAACGAACGATACATGCGGACCAAAAAAGAGAAAATGCACCATGATCTGAAAATGGTGTGACAGTTTGGCACGGTTTTTGGAAAGATGATAGTAACCTAGTCGACTAGTGGGCTAGTAAACTAGTAAAAACCTTTAAACAATTACGATTATGAGACGATTAACTACACTTCTGATGACGCTGATGCTCATGAGTACGGCGTTATGGGCAGACGAAACGGTAACAGTTTCTGCTAACAGTTCGGACATCTCGGAAGGACTCGATCTGAAGGTTGTAGCTAAGCTATTTGCAGAGGCTAAGAACCTGGAAGAGTTCGAGACGATGCTCAACAATCCAGACAGCGCGTTCTGTAACCTCGATCTCAACGGCGACGGACAAATAGATTACTTGCGCGTTGTGGAGACCGGCGAGGGAAGCAAGCGTCTCATCGTTCTCCAGGCCGTATTGGCGAAGGATATCTATCAGGACGTAGCCTCGATATACGTAGAGAAGAACGAGAAAGACGAGGTCTCCGTACAGATAGTAGGCGATGAGTACGTTTACGGAACGAATTATATCATCGAGCCGGTGTATGTTTATCGTCCGGTGATATACGACTGGTTCTGGTGTGACGCATGGTACGCTTGGCATTCGCCCTGGTATTGGGGATTCTGGCCGGGCTGGTGGTACGCACATACATGCTGGGCCCGCGACATATATTGGAGTCATTGCTACGCTTACCATCATCGCCATCACTGCTGTTCTTTCCGTCACGGACGTGAAGCGCGTAGAGGTTATCATGAGTTACGCAGTGGCGTAACACGCAGAGACTATGCAGCGTCGCATCCGGAGAAGACGTTCACAGCACGCAACGCCGGTAGAACGAACGCATCAGAGATAAGGAGTGGCAGTGCCGCCAGATCAAGCGTATCCGCCCGTTCGGCAGCCAGCACAGAGAGCCGTACTTATGGCAGTCGTAACACAGCATCCGCTCGCTCGGCAGGAACCGTCTCCGCTCGTGCAGCCGGTACCAGTGGCGCAACAACACGCTCGTCAGGCACGGCAACGACAACTCGTTCGAGTAGCGCTGCAACGACCCGCTCATCCAGCGCATCAACGACTCGCTCATCGAGCGCATCAACGACTCGCTCATCGAGCGCATCAACGACCCGCTCATCCAGCGCATCAACGACACGCTCTTCGAGCGCATCTGCAACTCGCTCGTCCGGCACATCAACGGCAAGCCGTTCATCCGGCTCCTATAGTGGCAGTAGCTCACGCAGTAGCAGCTCTTATGGCAGCAGTTCGCGTAGCAGCAGTTCTTACGGAAGTAGCACGCGTAGCAGCAGTTCTTATGGTGGAAGTTCCTATAGCGGATCTTCATCGAGAGGCAGTTATTCGGGTGGAGGCTATTCCGGCGGTGGTTCCCGCGGAGGAGGATTCTCCGGAGGCGGAGGCAGCCGTGGAGGCGGTGGCGGAGGAAGTACCCGCAGATAAGAAAAGAAATAAGGTGGTCTTTCGGCCACCTTATTTTATATACGTACGCGCGCACGTTAATGCGATGCGAGCATGCGTGCAGGATCTAACAGTTCATCGAGTTGTTCTTTGCTTAGCAATCCATGCTCTAACACAAGATCATATACACCGCGACCGGTCTCCAACGCCTCTTTGGCAATCTTCGTGGAAGCTTTGTAACCGATAACCGGGTTCAGAGCGGTCACAATACCAATAGAGTTGCGTACCGTCTCTGCATTGTGCTCGCGGTTGATGGTAATGCCGTCGATACATTTCTCGCGGAGGATCTTCATCACGTTGCGCAACCATGTGATAGACTCGAAGATACACTCGGTGATAATAGGCTCCATTACGTTCAACTGTAGTTGTCCTGCTTCGGCAGCAAAGCAAACCGCAGTGTCGTTTCCGATCACTTTGAAGCATACTTGGTTTGTTACCTCAGGAATAACGGGGTTCACCTTACCCGGCATGATTGAACTGCCCGGTGCCATAGGCGGCAGGTTGATCTCATGCAGACCGCAGCGGGGACCGGAAGCCATCAGACGCAGGTCATTACAGGTCTTACTGAGCTTGACTGCCAGACGCTTGAGGGCTGCCGAGTAGCTGACATACGCACCTGTATCTGGAGTAGCCTCAACGAGGTCGCTTGCCAACTCGAACGGTTCGCCCGTTAACTCGCACATCTTCTTGATGCATAATTCGGCATAACCGGCTACGGCGTTCAGACCTGTACCGATTGCGGTACCTCCCATGTTGATCTCGTACAGCAGCTTGACGTTACGCTCCAAGTTTGCTACTTCCTCTTCCAGGTTGTTAGCGAAAGCGTGGAACTCCTGACCGCTGGTCATTGGCACAGCGTCTTGCAGTTGGGTACGTCCCATCTTGATCGAGTCGTTGAATTCATCGCCTTTCTTACGCAGCGAAGCAATCAGGCGTTTCAACTCCTCTTCCAGTCCGCGGTTCATGCGGATGAACGCATAACGGAACGCAGAAGGGTAGGCGTCGTTGGTCGATTGGGCGCAATTGACGTGATCGTTCGGGGAGCAGAACTGGTACTCACCGCGTTGGTGACCCATTATCTCCAGCGCACGGTTGGCAATCACCTCGTTAGCGTTCATGTTTACCGTTGTTCCCGCACCGCCTTGCACCAGGTCTGTAGGGAACTGATCGTGCATCTTACCGTCTATAATCTCACGGCACGCTTGTGCTATAGCCGCTGAGATCTCGTCGTTGATGACTCCTAACTCATGGTTCGCTTCCACGGCTGCCAATTTAATGTACGCCATAGCAATGATGTACTCCGGGAAGTCGGACATCTTGAGGTTAGATACTTTGTAATTGTTAATGCCGCGTTGGGTTTGCACTCCGTAATAGGCCTCTGCCGGCACTTGCAGCTCGCCTAACAAATCGGATTCGATACGATAATTCATAAGATAATAGATTTAACGAATTCTACTCTATTAAAACATTGCAGGTCTGTCATTTTTTCGCCCAGACCAATATAGCGAACAGGAATCTTGAATTGGTCACTTATACCGATGACGACGCCTCCTTTGGCGGTTCCGTCTAACTTGGTGATTGCCAGTGACGTCACTTGGGTGGCTGCAGTGAACTGACGTGCTTGCTCGAAGGCATTTTGTCCGGTAGAGCCGTCTAATACGAGCATCACGTCGTGTGGAGCACCGGGGATCACTTTCTGCATCACGTTCTTTATTTTCGTCAACTCGTTCATCAGGTTGATCTTGTTATGCAGTCGTCCTGCAGTGTCAATCAGAACCACGTCTGCATCATTGGCTTTGGCGGACTGTAAGGTGTCAAAAGCAACGGACGCAGGGTCTGAACCTTGCTGCTGCTTGATGACCGGTACACCGACTCGTTCGCCCCACAGACACAACTGCTCTACGGCTGCTGCACGGAAAGTGTCGGCGGCTCCGAGAAAGACTTTCTTTCCGGCGGCTTTGTATTGGTAGGCTAACTTACCGATGGTCGTCGTTTTGCCTACGCCGTTCACACCTACCACCATCACTACATAAGGCTTGGCAGGCAGCGGCGCCTCAAAATCGAGCACGTCCTCTACATTGTTCTCCTGTAGCAGTTGGGCAATCTCATCTACCAGCAGTCGGTTTAACTCGTCCGTACCGATGTATTTGTCGCGCTTCACGCGTTCCTGTACGCGCTCTACAATACGCAGCGTGGTCTCCACACCTACATCTGAAGTGATCAACGCCTCTTCCAGGTTGTCCAGTACCTCATCATCGATGCTGGATTTACCGGCAATAGCGCGACCGATCTTACTTAGTACGGATTCTTTACTTTTCTCAAGACCCTTATCCAGAGTCTCTTTCTTTTCTTTACTGAATAATCCAAAAAATGCCATATATTATTCTGTTTTTTTGTTTAAATATCCTTTCAAATAGTCTTCATGCAAATGATAATATCGCTTCATAAATATTATATATGCGGTGCATAGTACAATAAGGGTACATCCCGCGTATATCCAATGCGACCGTCCGATGTAAATCAATCCGATGGATATAATGAACTGCATCATCATGTATGCAGCGGATACTATTTCGTGAGGAATACGTAGTTCGTTTGCCAGGATCTGGAAGGCGTGCTTCCGATGGGCTTGGCCGAGATTCTCATGCAGCATGATGCGGTGGCATATAGTCAGTACGGCATCCACACCATATACAGCCAATAGAATAATATAGGTAATATCCCCGGTTTGAAGGATAAGTTTTCCTAAAGGTAATAACACGATATAGGCCATTCCAATGCTTCCGACGTCTCCCGCAAAGCATTTGGCTTTACCTTTCGGACGGAAATTAAAGAAACAGAAAATGACGCATGCTATACAAGCCACAATGAGGTAAGAAGTCTCAATGAAATGCAGGGATAGATTTAGTATCATCAAAGGAACGAGTACGGCGATCGAATAGCCGCCTGTGATACCATTGATCCCGTCCATAAAATTATAGGCATTGATAATTCCTACGCATAGGATGAGGGCGGGGATGATAATCCACCAACTATCCCAATGAAGTATTCCGAAATCGGCAAACATCATAAACATGGCCGCAAACTGAGCGATTAGCCGCACCGAGTCGGGCAGGGAATGGATATCGTCCCAAAGGCTGATGCCGCAAACGATAGTCAGTCCTGCGAGGAACCACCAATAGTGGCATCCGAAAAATGCGCTCCAGATCCATGCGGCAAGCAAAAAGATGATTCCTCCTCCGCGGATGACCACTGTGTTGTGTGATGAACGCTCGTTTGGGCGGTCCACAATATTAAAACGGTCTGCAATGCGGAAATAGACTAACTCTAAAACCAAGAGCAAAGCCGCTATGATGATATATGTACAATATATAGGCATTATAATATATGTTTTAATGATTGTTCAAAACTTACGAGTTGGTACTCAAAAGGCATTTGGCTCATTTGTGGCGCATAGTAATATGTACCGAACATCTTGTTGATCGGTTGCAGGAAATGACTTGCCAGACGAACAAAGGGATTAAGCCATTTGGCAAAATAGATGGAGTGGTGTTGTGCTTTGGCAAAATAGCGAATAATCTCCACCGTGTCGCTGAGTTCACGGTTTTGCGGATAGAAAGTGCCGGATAACTGGCGGTTCACGGCTTGCAGTACAAACTCTGCGAGATTGTCAATGTAGAGCATACTGCGCTGGTTGTGGAAGTCGGGGAATACAGGAGTCTTTGCTGCCAACTTGATCAGCCTCGGGAAATTGCCTTTGGAGCCTTTCCCGTAGATCATAGGTGGACGCAGAATACACACTTTGAAGGTGTCACACTCTAACTCATGCAAGCCTTTCTCCGCTTGCAGTTTGCTGTCTCCGTAGAAGCCGTTCGGGCATGGTTGTGTATCTGATGTGATCATTTCCGGTTTCAATGAGCGGCTTTCATGGAAAACAATCATACTACTCATGAATATAAATTGCTTCACTCCTGCCGCTTTTGCTTTTTGGGCTACCTCAATCGTCAAATCCCGGTTGACCTTATAGTACAATGCCTCCATGTTTGCTTTCGCATTCACGTGAGCAATTCCTGCTACATGATACACGACGTCGTAGATGGAGAAATCGGTGTCTCTCCATGTATCTTTAAGCATGTCTAATGTATCAACACGGTGGTTGCTGTGGTTTTTAATCCACCGCTCAACACTTGTTCCGACATAGCTTCCGGCTCCTGTAATCAGTATATTCATAGTTTATATAATTCTTCTATATATTTCCAAATCACTGTATGGTCAAAATGCTCAGCGACCCATTTTCGTCCGTTGATTCCCATTTCCGGATGATCGTAAGCTGATCTTATCTGCCGCGCAATGTCCTCGGGGTCATGCGTGGTGTATAATCCGGTTATGCCGTCCTTGATAGCATCGATACATCCGGTTTCTTTGGTAGTAATAACGGGCTTTTGCATCGCTTGTGCCTCCAGTGCTCCGATCGGAAAACCTTCGCGGTAGGATGCTAAGACATAGATATTCATCATCGCATAAAAATACTCCATGTCCGTATCTATCAATCCGGCAAAAATGATGTGTTGATCATTTCGAATTCGCTCTTGAATATGCGCAGGCAATGCGTCTCTCTCTTCGAACATGCCCACCAAGAGCAATTTGGCGTGCAGTTCTTCGGGTAAACGGTCAAAAGCGTATATCAACTCAATAATACCTTTATCGCGCACGAGACGTCCCGTATAACCGATGACAAAATCGTTTTCGTTAATTCCGTATTGTAAGCGATAGGAAGCTAACTTTTGGGGATCGATTGATGAAGGGTTATATTTTTTCTGTGTATCTATACCGCCACAGGTGCCATTTCCTAAGAGTACTTGCTTGCTCGCAGGGCATAAGTGGTCACGGAGACTTTGCTGCATGAGCGAGTTGCTCACACATACTACCTTCGTAGCACAGGCAGATGTCAGTTTGTCAATCCATATTAATAGCTTTCGTTTGAGTCCGTGGCTCGTTTCGTAAACAAGTCCGTGCCGGAAATAGATGCGTTTAGGCACGCCGCATAATTTAGCCGAAATCATACCTAATAAGGCACCTTTGGGCGAGTGACCCTCCACGATGTCAATGTGGTTTTGGCGAATATACCGGCAAAGACGGAATATCGATTTGAGGTCGCTGATGATGGATATTTTGCGCGCTACAGGTGTTGCCAGATATTCAAAATGGTAGTATTCCGCTATTTTGGGTAGTCCTTCATCCGGAGAACAGGCAACGAACAATTTATATCCCTTGGGCGGGAAATAGAAGAATTGGTCACCTATAAAATGGCGCAATACAAAGCTAATATTTATGACGTGTAAGATATTCATTTGTGTCAATTATACGTGTATCAACCGATATATTTTCGATATAAATCGTTTCAGTCTCCATCCTCCAAGACTGAGTATCATCTTGCGTAGCCAGATATGCGATGCCGGCATCCATGATTGCGCATAATGATGGATCGTATGGGTACGTTCTGTCATTTCCATTTTGCCGTCGATGCCAATAGGGCAGAAATACTCTTTTGGATAGATGGAAATACCTTCTATTATTTGGATCTCGTTGTTGATTTGCAATCCATGTTCAAACAGCACTTCTGTCGTTGTCGTGACGATGGTTTTGAGATCCATAGAACCGTCGTTCAGGATAAAGGAGCGTTTGTTGTATAAGTCCAGCAGTTCTTTGTAGATAGGGTTCTTCGGCTCTACTCCTAAGCCTAAACCGGGATTGACGGTGATGATCTGATTGTCCTTGGTTGGCGATGTCTCACACCCCATAAATGCGCCTTTGGCGATGATATCATCGAGCGGTTTTATCACTTCTACGTCGGTGTCGAAATAGATGCCGCCTTCCTGATACAGGATCCACAGGCGGGCGTAATCACTTACGAAGGCATATTTCTTCGCATTATACGCTTGTTCGCAGTATTTATTGCAACGGATATCAAAATTGCTTTCGTTCCATTCCTTGATTTCGTAATCGGGCATATAATGCTTCCACGAGGCGATACATCGCTTCGCGTCTTCGGGCAGAGGGTTGCCGCCAAACCAACAATAATGTATTATTTTAGGTATCATAGGTAATGTCTGATAAAGCAATATAGTTTAGGCGAGAGCCTCGCTATTCGTATTTTGATATTCTCAGCAAAAGGAAAGTTGGCTTTGCTTTGCAGCGGGTATGGATATATCTCCTGTATCGAGATAATATACGATTGACGCTCGGCGTAGAAATGCTTTGATACGATAGTTAGTATAGAGGTGATGATGGATGCGTTCATCGCATGCAACCAAATAGGATTAGAGACCGTTTGAAGCAATGCGGTATTTTGTCTCAGTACTGTTATATTATCTGCGATGAGTCGTTTCCATCGCTCTTGGGTTGTCGGATGGGTTATTGAGTTAGCAAACTGAACATAGTTATACACCATCGTGTTGGAAGTCATCACCCGTTTTGCGGAATAAAGGAAACGCGGTAACCATTCCACATCTTCATAGAATATCCCTTCTTTGAAGAACAGGTTGTTTTCTAACAAAAGCTCGCGTCGGATCAGATAAACCACTGAGAAACAACGGACACTCAAATGACGATTGATAAACTCTTCACCGGTACATGCAGATTGTACATCTCCGGTAAATGTTTCAATGGGTTGTTTCTTATTGTTGAATATTAATTGCAAGCGAAATGCCAAGGCATCCAGTTGCTCTTTTTGCGCTTGTCGCACCAAAGAAGAATAGGTATTCGGTTCAACATAATCATCAGAATCAACAAAACAAATATATTTTCCTTTTGCCGCCTTTATTCCGGTATTGCGTGCACCGGACAGACCCTTGTTAGACTGATGAATTACTTGTATCTGCTTATATTGAGCGGCATATTCATCGCATTTCTGCGGGCATGTGTCGTCCGAGCCATCATCCACCAAGATGATTTCATATTCATCTGCGTTCAGATCCTGGTGAAGTAGGCTCATAACGCACCTGTCGAGATATTTCTCAACACGGAAAACAGGCACTATGACGGATAACAGTATCATACAGTGGGGTAGTGGTATAGTTTTTTCAGACAGATACTAAATGTAGATTTGATGCATATTTCTGCGCGCTGACGCAGACTAAGTGCCGGCATGCGGAGGATGCAACCGAGCTTTTTCCAAGAAGATGAATAACTCATCATTTCCTCTATATCCTGTAAAAATTCAGATAGTTCTTTTTCTTGTATTTCACCGGCAAATAGTTTGTATGTGGCGCATAAGGGGATTAACCGTTCATCAATGGTAAAACCATAGAAAGTGGGCAGGCTTTTTACTTTGCCTGCGAAACTCAATTGGTTGTGCATACGGGCAATCACGTTCGCATCGTGGTGACGGTAATGCATCAGTTTGTCCGGTAAATTGATCTTTACTCCTTTAACGACAGCAGTATAGGCGACCAATTCATCATAATACATCTGAAAAGCATACTCCGGTTTGGTCTGCGTGATGCTTAGTATCAAATCAACAAGGCATCGATTCATGATCATACTACATCCCTGTGAACGAGAGTAAGTCAGCATGGTAGCTTTCCAGCCTTCTGTTAATTCTCCATTGACTTCTCCGATTATTTTGCCAGCAGCATCTATGTCGTACCGCAAAGAAGAAACAGCAACAGGTTTAGATGCCGGTAATGCATGTATGGCATTGTATAAGGTTTCTATTTTTTGTGGTAGCCAAATGTCATCTTGGTCACAAATGCAGACGTAGTCTCCAGTACATAAACTGAAAGCACGGATAAAATTGGCATTGCAGCCTAATGTGTGCTCGTTGATATAAAAAGTCAATCCGTATTTTTGCTGATATTCTATAAGTATATCAACCGTTTTGTCGGTAGAACGGTCATCGCACACGATTACTTCATCCGGTAATCGGGTTTGCGAATAGAGGCTATCCAATTGCTGTCTTAGAAAACGCTCTCCATTATAAGTGGCTAAGGCTACTGATATTTTGTTCATGCAATTCTACGTATTAGGTTCATTATAAATGTGACAGGAGACAGGATGATCGCCATAAGCAGCAATGATAAATCTCCTGCTGAATTGAAGAACATCGTGATAAATCGGAGTTCCTCGCATGTCCTATAGCGAATAGCATGAATAGCGATTTGCGATATTTCAGAAGAAAGCCGATACGCAAGTAACGGGTATTCAGTAATGCTAATAATGGGTCTTATATGATGCAATAATAGCATATTCCCATTTGCCATTTTAGTATAAGAACTTGTTTTACTTGTTGGATTGATTCGGTAGTAAGAACCGATAAAATCCATTAGTGCCGGTTTGGGACAAAAACGGCTGACATCCAGATGTAATTTCCAGTCTTCCCGTTGGCGAATACGCTCGTCAAATCGTATTGTGTGCTCCTCAAGGAACTGACGGCGGAACATGAAGCAATGCATCGGAATAGAGAAACTTATTCCCCATCGGCTCAACAATGCATTCCGTATATTGGTGTAGTACCGAAATTGGTTTTTAGGTTGCAAGTAATATTCTCCTAACTCTTTCATGGAATGAAAATACGCATTAAGCGTATAGCTGACGTCTATTTTATTAGCTGTCATATACTCGCTCTGTAAGCGGAGTTTGTCACTATTGAGTAAATCATCTGCATCCAAGAATTGAATATATTCCCCCTCTGCTACAGACAAACCTTTATTACGCGCTACCGCGGATCCCGAATTAGGTTGTTGTATTAAATGAAACCGCTTATCATTCCGGCAATATGATGCAGCAACTTCGGCGCTATTATCCATAGAGCCGTCATCAATGATGATACATTCCCATTCATTAATCGTTTGCGCCAGCAGACTTTGCAGGGCATAAACTAGAAATGTACCTTGATTAAAGCAAGGGATAATAATAGATACAAGCGGTTTCATTTCTCATCAGGGATTTTTAATGTAAAGTGCAGCATAATGATTACCATAAATATGCAAATGATATTATATGTTTCAAACAATGACATAAGCATCATGATGCATAAACAAGCCAAAGCCCAACGGCTTTTCGTTGTTGAGTTTCTGAATGTATTTATAATGCTTTCCAAAACAATCATAACGAAAATACCACAGAGCAGTAATCCACCCTGTAACAAATTAAGCATCCAGAAATTGTGCGGACCGCTACCGCCAATTTTTTCCATCATCCATTCCGGACTTTGTACTCCATAACCAAACCACATACTATTTTGAATGAGATAGGAGGCTTCTTCCCATAGATAGATACGTTCTGTAAACGAGGTGTCTTTTTGCAATGTGTTCTCAATAAATTGGGTAGCAAATTTTAAATTATCAATCGCAAATCCCTGCCATACGATGATATAGAAAAAGAGAATGTATAATAGCAGATAGATGGTCAAACCTATAGTATAGAGGAGGGGGGAGACCAATTTGTGAAGGAGGAAATAAATAGTGATGGCCACTAATCCTACCGTGGATGTCATAGACCCCATTCCATAAACAGTTGCTACACTCACAGCTAATAGTAGCAGTAATCTCCAATAACCTCTTTGATGATGAATAACGGTGATTCCCCGAGACATAATGCCAAGCAGGCATACCATACCTGTTTGGTTGTAATTACCGAAAAGGTGTCGACGTGGATCTCCGGTTCCTACCCATTCCGTATCTGTCCATAAACCATCAGGGAAGATGAGAAACAGAAATGCGTTAGCGTAAATGAGCAGAGAAAGTAACGTGGCTATGAATTCAATTAAAACAATTTTGTTTGCATCATTAGTAAGCCGAAATACCATTATTAGCAGCCATAAAGTAAGCCACTGATATATAATGGTGAAATGGATGGTGTCAGCTAGTAGGGTGAGTATAAATAAGGAAGCCCACCAATAATGTATCAAGCGTATAGGTCGTTCAGGAATAGCAACACTCAGCGTTTTGAAATGGAGATGAACAAAGCATACAACAACCAACAATTGAAAAGCTTGAATAGCTCTGGTAATAAGGAAAACCAAACCGGACGATGGAACGGAAATGACGTTCAATCCAACAATTAACGCAATTAGAAAACCGCTTAACAGGAAATTAACTGACGTATGACGTGTATCGGTTGCTATGTCGTATGTGGAGTTAATCATGTCTGTGTATATACGAATATATAAATTGTTGTTCGTTCTCATCGAGACATGTCAACCAAGCGGCAATCCCGCCAAGTAGTACAGAGCCGACTAGAGCTACAAAAAACCTGTAGCCGCTTGTTAGGAAGTGTTGCGTTGCATAGCATGTTCCGCAAATAACAAGGAAGGGAACGAATATTCGACCAAAAACATTTTTGCAGAAGGTAGCAATATTCAATCCGGCAATGCTTTTCAATAAAGGTAAACGGAGGAGAGAGCCAACAAACTCCACCACAGCATAACTTACAAGCGCCTCAGAGGCGGACAAATGCAGTTTTATACATGCCCAAATAGCTACCAACGTTAAAAGTTTAGTAGTATAGAAGACGAGTGTATATGTTTTTAAATTTCCAATCGCCTGAATAGCAGAAGTGAGTCCGATAGATAATTGGTCGCATAGAGCGGCTATGAGTGTTATTTGGCAGAAAGCAACAGCATGTTCCGGTACTTCTCCCAGCCACCATCGTAAGATGGTCTCCATTTCAAATATAAGAGGAACGGACACCATGGATAATAACAAGAAGGCATATTTGCTTTCATACTCCGCCATTCGCATCATAAGAGAACGGTTTTTTGCTCCTTCTGCTTTGACCAGTTGTGGATTGATGGCGTTAATAATGGATGAGGAAACGAATGCAACGGAACCAGACACTTGCGTTGCGATTCCGTATGCAGCATTAATAATGGCGCCGAAGAACAAGTTTAATACAACAGCTATGCCTTGGTTACGGGCCACAATACAACCGGAAGAGTATAATGTCCAGCCGGCAAAAGTTGATAGTTCTCTAACTGTCGAATTATCCCATTCTTTGAAATGCGGGAAGTGAAATTCCGGGAACTTTTTGCTGGCAAATATTGTCAAGGCAAGTAGATTAATAATCTGGATGCTCAGCATGAGAGCCGCGTATAGTATCAACCTATCTGACGAAGCAAATAGCAATAGCCAAGCGAAAAGAAGTTTCAATAAGCCGTCCAATACATCAATGCAAGAGATATATACGATATTTTCTTTGGCGATAAACAGTGCACGGATGGGAGCCAGTATAATGGAAACGAAGAACATGATAGAGGTGATGACATAGACCAAGGAGGCAGCCTCTAACCGGTTCTCCGGTATATTAAGCCCATAATAAATGACGGGATAGCATAATGCAAGTATGATTGCTACTAATCCGGCGCCAATAACAATATGGAGCAATAAACTGTTGCTAAAAATGCTATGTATCTTATCTTGTTGTCCTTGTCCGTTGTAAAATGAAATATATCGCTGGGTGGTGATGACAGACGCATTCGTTAAAAACGCAAACATCGTAATGACACCTGCCACAAGGAAATAAACTCCAAAATCCGTTTGCCCTAAAGCAGCCAGCACAAAGCGCGTGGAAAACAAGGCCAGAAACGTATTTATCAGAGTCCGGATATATTGCGCAGCCGTATTTACTATGATGCGTTGTGAATTAGTCATCCTCTTTTTATTAGTCTCTTCTGAAAATATCGCGGGTGTACACTTTGGCGGCAACGTCGTCAAGGACGGGGTCGTAACGATTGGCGATGATGGCTTGGCTGCGGCTCTTGAAGGCGGCAAGATCGTTCACTACGAGAGAGCCGAAGAAGGTTGAGTTGTCCGGCAGAGTGGGCTCGTAGATGATGACTTGCGCACCTTTCGCTTTCACGCGCTTCATGATGCCTTGGATGGAGGACTGACGAAAATTGTCGCTGTTCGATTTCATCGTCAGGCGATAGACGCCGATAACACAAGGATGCTCCTCGGCGGCGTTGAACTGACCGTTATGGTAGTAGTCATAGTAGCCTGCTTTCGCCAGAACGCGGTCGGCGATGAAATCCTTACGGGTTCGGTTGCTCTCCACGATTGCTTCGATGAGGTTCTCCGGCACGTCCTGATAGTTCGCCAGCAGTTGCTTGGTATCTTTCGGCAGGCAGTAGCCGCCATAACCGAACGACGGGTTGTTGTAGTGCGTTCCGATACGCGGGTCGAGGCACACGCCGTCAATGATGTCCTGCGTGTTCAGACCTTTCATCTCCGCGTAGGTGTCGAGCTCGTTGAAGTAGCTCACGCGCAACGCCAGATAGGTGTTGGCAAACAACTTGACCGCTTCGGCTTCGGTAGTGCCCATGATACGCACCTCTATGTCCTGCTTGATAGCACCTTCTTTGAGCAGCATAGCGAATCGTTCCGCTGCGGCTGTCAAGGTGGGATCGCTGAGGCTCGTACCGACGATGATACGAGAGGGGTAGAGGTTGTCGTACAGCGCTTTGCTCTCGCGCAGGAACTCCGGCGAGAAAAGGATGTGCTCGCAGTTGTATTTCTTGCGAACGGACTCGGTGTAGCCGACGGGAATGGTGGACTTGATGACCATGATCGCTTGCGGGTTGACGCGGAGGACGGTCTCAATGACGTTCTCCACTGCCGAAGTGTCAAAATAATTCCGCTGGCTGTCGTAGTTCGTCGGTGCGGCTATAACGACATACTCCGCATCCTTGTACGCCGCCTCGGCATCCACTGTCGCCGTGAGGTCCAAAAAACTCCCTTGTCCCTTGTCCCTTGTCTCTTTGTCCTTTTCGAGGTATTTCTCGATATACTCGTCTTGGATGGGCGAACGGCGGGAGTTGATCATCTCCACTTTCTCGGGGATGATGTCCACCGCCGTCACCTTATTATGCTGGGCGAGTAGGGTTGCGATACTCAACCCTACGTAACCCGTTCCTGCTACTGCAATCTTCATGATTAAATTTTTTCTTCGAATCCACGGAAGTGGACATTGAGTTCATGTAAGTGTTCCAACAGTGTTCCTAAAGAGGTACCTTCTGTCATTTTTGCGAAAGCATTCACGTCTTTCGGGAAACACTTGCCGCCGTAGCCGTACTTGCCGTCCGGACCCGGTACATACGTGTGCGTGTCGTTGATATAACCCGACAGCAGTATACCCGTGTGTACTTTGCGCCAGTCGGCACCCATCTTCTCGCAGTACTCCTTGCAGGCATTGAAATACGTCACTTTGTACGCGCCGAACACATTGTGCATGTATTTGGTCAACTCTGCTTCCAACGGACTCATTACCGTAAATTTCTTGCCCACGAAGATTTTTGTCAGCAGGTCCTGTGCGCCTGTGAAGACCATCGTCTGTTTGTTGAAGTCCTCGATGAACGTGCGTTCGGTCAGGAACTCGGGCATGTAATACACGTTGTGACCCGTCTCTTTGGTTAACATCGCACTCGAGCCCGGCAGGATAGTCGTGCGCACGAAGACCGGTACGTCCGGCAGGTTCTTAATCAACTCTTTCATCAGCCGCAAGTCCTGCGTGCCGTCTTCTTCCGTCGGTACGTGAATCTGCAGAAACGCGATGTCGATGTCGCTCAGATCATCATTGTAACCCTTGTATGGGTCACTAATAAAAAGTTTGCACTCAGGGTTGTTGTTCTCCAACCAGTTTTTGAGGGCTCCTCCCACGAAGCCGCATCCGATAATTCCAACTTTAATCATTTTTTTTATTGTTTTTTGTTATTGATATCTCCTTAATTGTCTTTTTGTCTTTACTCTGTCAGGCGTAGCCGGTCTGTCAGCGTTAGCGGTCTTTACTCTGTCAGCGCAGCGGTCTTCCTACAAAAAGCCTGCAAAGATACAAAAAATATTTTATATACGCAAGTGCGCGCGCGTTTTTTTATAAAAAAGTGATTTTTCTTCTCTTTTTTAATCCAAAAATACCATCAAAAACAGTATATATACATAGTATATATACTATATTGTATTTAAAAGTTAAAAACTATAATTTAGTGCGTGATTAGTGCGTGATAAGTGCGTGATAAGTGCGTCATTAGTACGAAATTATAGGTAGAATATAAGTGTATTTTCTTGCTTATCATTTGTGTATATCATTTTTTTTTTGTACCTTTGCGCCGATTTTGCCCTAATCCGGCCTAATCATGCCTGAAGCGGCCTGTTGATATACCGCAAATAAAACAAAAAATAACAATAAAAATGAAACAATTTAAACTTTGGAATACGCTTTGCGGATGGGTGGTATTTGCCATCGCAGCGGCAACGTATCTCCTTACGATGGAGCCCACCGCTTCCTTCTGGGATTGCGGCGAGTTCATCTCCAGCGCCTGGAAATTGGACGTTGGACACCCGCCCGGAGCACCGTTCTTCATGCTCATGGGCCATTTCTTTAGTCTGTTTGCGTCTGACACAGCGCACGTAGCCATGTGCGTGAATGCGCTGTCAGCACTCGCGAGTGCGTTCACGATCCTCTTCCTTTTCTGGACGATCACAGCGCTGGCGAGGAAGTTAGTAAAACCCCTCCCGACCTCCACACAAGGGGAGGAGAAGAATTCGCTGTGGGCGGATTTGGGCATTCTCGGAGCAGGGACAGTAGGTGCGCTGGCATACACGTTCAGCGACACGTTCTGGTTCTCCGCCGTCGAGGGTGAGGTGTATGCCTCGTCGTCGCTCTTCACCGCCGTCGTGTTCTGGCTCATCCTCAAATGGGACGAACAGGCGGACGAGGAAGGATCGGACAAGTGGCTTATCCTTATCATGTACCTCATGGGCCTCAGTATTGGTGTCCACCTGCTGAACTTGCTGACCATCCCTGCCATCGGACTCGTTTATTACTTCCGTAAATACGAATTCAGCTGGAAGGGACTTATCTATGCGTTCCTCGCTTCGTGTGCGGTTCTGCTGGTTATCCTGTATGGTATCATTCCGGGCGTACCTACCTTGATCGGTTGGTTCGAACTGGCGTTCGTCAACGGCCTCGGTTGTCCGTTCAATACGGGTCTCGCGGTGTCGATCGTGCTCATCGTCGGTTTCCTGGTGTGGGCTATATGGTACACGCGCAAGAAAGAGTGGCGCTGGGCGAACACGGCAGCAATCATGGTGGCGATGATCCTTATCGGTTACAGTTCGTACGCTGCACTCGTCATCCGTTCGAATGCGGACACTCCGATGGACCAGAACAGCCCGGATAATGTGTTCTCCCTCAAGTACTACCTCAACCGCGAGCAGTACGGCGACCGTCCGCTTTTCTACGGACAGACCTACAACGCGCCCGTAGAACTGGAGATCAAGGGTAATATGTGCATCCCGGTGGAGAACATAGGCCATGCGCAGTACGCTCCGGCTCCGAAAGTGGAGGGCGAGAAAGACCATTACGTCGTAACCGGACATAAGACCAGCTACAAATTTATGCCGCAGTTCTGCATGCTCTTCCCGCGTATGTATTCGTCGCAGGGCAGCCATGTGCAGGCTTACAAAGAGTGGGCGAACGTCAAAGGCAAACGCGTCAAATATGACTATTGCGGTCAGACCAAGACGGACTACTGCCCGACTTTCGGCGAGAACCTGCGTTTCTTCTTCCGCTACCAGGTGAACTTCATGTACTGGCGCTATTTCATGTGGAATTTCGTTGGTCGTCAGAATGACCTGCAGTCGTACGGCGAGATCACCAAGGGTAATTGGATCTCGGGTATTCCGTTCATCGATAACGCCATGCTTGGCGATCAGGACCTGCTGCCGACCGAACTGAAGGAGAATAAGGGCCATAACGTCTATTATTTCCTGCCGTTGCTGCTCGGCCTCATCGGTATTGTATGGCAAGTGTCGAAGCGTGACAAGGACGGCAAGGCAGAGGGTTGGAAGAACTTCACCCTGACGTTCCTGCTGTTCTTCCTCACGGGTCTGGCGATCGTGATGTACCTCAACCAGACGCCTTACCAGCCGCGTGAACGAGACTACGCGTATGCAGGTTCGTTCTATGCGTTCTGTATCTGGATCGGTCTGGGCGTTTTGGCATTGATTGATTGGATCAATGGACAATGGACAAAGGACAAAGGACAATGGATTAAAAATACCATAGCTGTTGTTGTTTCTGTTGTTTGCCTCGGAGTGCCGGCGCTGATGGCATCGCAGAACTGGGACGATCACGACCGCTCGCAGCGGTACTCCTGCCGTGACTTCGGCGCGAACTACCTCAAGTCCTGCGAGTCGCAAGCGATCCTCTTCTCCAACGGCGATAACGATACCTTCCCCCTCTGGTACAATCAGGAAGTAGAGGAGGTCGGCACGGATATCCGTGTATGTAACCTCTCGTACCTGCAGACCGATTGGTATATCTCGCAGATGAAGCGTCCGTACTACGAATCCAAAGCACTTCCTATCTCCTGGGAGTACAAGGATTTCATGCCGGGTAAGAATGAGATCGCCCGCGTCGATAACCGTCTTGGTCAGCCCATCAGCGTAGAGAAAGCCTTCAACTTCCTCTGCTCGGAGGACTCCCGAACGAAGACCCGCGAAGGCGATAACTACATCCCCTCCGACCAACTCTATATCGAGACGCCGGCCGGCGAACAGATACTCTTTAAAAAGAAGCGCATGTACACGCGCTCGGAGATGATGATCATGGAGATGCTCTCTACCAATAAATGGCAGCGACCCATCTATTTCTGCGCGACCGTGGGTAATGACTATTACCTCGGCCTTGAGCCCTACATGGAACTCACAGGCCTCGCTTATCAGATCACTCCGACCCGTAGCCGCGACGGACAGCCGCGCGTCAACACGGAGAAGATGTACGATAACATGATGCATAAGTTCCAGTTCGGTAACATGAACATCCCGGGTATCTATATCGACGAGAACCTGATGCGTATGTGCCGCACCCATCGTATGATGTTTGCCCAGCTCGCGGAACAACTGCTGCGCGAGAACCAACGCGACAAAGCGCTCGAAGTACTCGACTATGCCGAGGAACAACTGCCGGGCTATAACATCTCCTACGACTATACTTCGGCGTCTATGGCTTCGATGTATTTCGCACTGGGTGAGAAAGAGAAAGCCGAAGCAATCATGGAGAAGGTGGCGCAGAGCTGCGTTGAGTACCTGCGTTTTGCTGCCTCCCTCAATCGCGCGCAGAAGCGTTCGCTTGAGTCCTCCACAGGCCGTGAGGCGGCTATCCTCGGATACGTGCTGCAGTCCTGCGAACGCAACGGCGCGAACGACATCGTTGATAAATACTATCAGGACTATGCGACGTACGCTAAATAACAAACAACAAACTACAAATGACAACAATTAATAAAATACCTGTATTATTAATCACCGGTTATCTGGGGAGCGGAAAGACGACGCTTCTGAACCGCATCCTCACGAACGAGAAAGGTATTCGCTTCGCCGTTATCGTCAATGATATCGGCGAGGTGAATATCGATGCCTCGCTTATTCAGCAGGGCGGGGTAGTGAGCCAGCAGGACGATTCGCTGGTGGCGCTGCAGAACGGCTGTATCTGCTGTACGCTCAAGATGGACTTGATTCAGCAATTGCACGACCTCGTGGCGCAACACGCGTACGACTACATCGTTATCGAGGCATCGGGAATCTGTGAACCTGCGCCGATCGCACAAACGATCTGTTCATACGCCCAGATGGTTCCTGCTTTTGCGCAGGACGGTCTGCCGGTTATCGATTGTATCTGCTCCGTGGTCGATGCCCTTCGTCTGCGTGACGAGTTCGACGGCGGAGACGCTTTGGCGCACTACGTGCCGAAAGAAGAAGATCTCGCAGCCCTCGTTATCGAGCAGATCGAGTTCAGCAACATTGTACTGCTGAATAAGGCCTCCGAGGTAAGCGAAGAAGAGCTGGCGCGTATCAAATCCATTATTCGCGCTATCCAACCCACCGCCGAGATCATCGAGACCAACTACTGCGATGTGGACTTCGACAAGATCCTCCACACACGAATGTTTGACTTTGACCGTACCGCTACGTCGGCGGCTTGGATACAAGAGGTGGAGGACGCCAGCCATCATCATGACCATGATGACGATGACGACGATGATGATGACCATGATCATGAGCATGGAGACCATGATCACTTGGCGGAGTTCGGTATCGAGACTTATGTCTATTATGCCCGCAAGCCGTTTGACCTTGGCATGTTCGATGAGTTCGTTGCTGCCCATTGGCCGAAAAACGTGATCCGCTGCAAAGGAATGTGTTATTTCGCGGAAGAGTACGACATGTGCTATCTCTTTGAGCAGGCAGGCAAGCAGTTTAACCTCCGTAAGGCAGGCGAATGGTTTGCTACGATGCCCAAGGAGGAGTTGATGCAACTCATGGCGGATGATGCACAGCTCCGCAAAGATTGGGACGACCAGTACGGCGACCGGATGCAGAAACTGGTCTTCATCGGGCAGCACTTGGATATACCCGCCCTCAAACAAGCACTCGATAACTGCCTGCAATGAGAAAAATCATCGCGATCATAGGGATAGTCCTGGTGTGCGTGGGATGCGCTAACCGGGGTATCGGACCACAAGGCGGACCGAGGGATTCGATTCCTCCGCAACCCTTGCGGTCTGTGCCCGAGAACGGCGCTCTGAACTTCACAGGAAAGAAGATAGATGTAACGTTCAGCGAGTACCTCCAACTGGATAATATCAGTCAGAACCTGCTGATGTCACCTCCGCAGCAACACGCCCCGGAGGTTAAAGCGAACGGTAAACACTTGATCGTCCAGTTTGAGGATACCCTCAAGCCGAACACCACCTATACGCTCGATTTCGGACATTCGGTCTGCGATTTTACGGAGCGAAACCCGCTACCGAACTATACCTTCGCGTTCTCGACAGGACCTGTTATTGATACCTTGCAACTCAGCGGTCGCGTCTATGACGCAGAGAACCTCAACCCGCTCAAGGGGATCACGGTGGGCGTATATGCCAACCTTGAGGACTCCGTCTTCACCCGACTTCCTTTTGACCGCATCGGGCGGACGGACTCGGCGGGCGCTTTCCGGATAGGAAACATGCAGGAGGGTGTCTATCGCCTTTATGCCGTGGAGGATATCAGTCGCGACTATCGTTTGACGATAGGAGAGCCGCTCGCCTATGCGGATGAGACGGTGACGCCCGAGGCGCAGACCGACTCGGCACTCACCCTTTGGCTCTTCTCCCAACAGCAGCAACGCCTTTACATGCAGCGTACCCAGCGCGAGAAACAGCATAAGATCATCATTCCTTTCTCCGCTACACCGGATAGTATGCCTCAGGTGCGACCGCTGACGGACAGCCTCAATTACTACATCACGTATAGCGCCAAGCGTGACACGCTCACAATGTGGCTCACCGACAGCACCTCCATCCTTCATGACTCGCTTTTCCTGGAGATCCGGTACCGCCGCACCGACTCGGTCTATCATCTGGAATGGGCGATGGACACCCTGCGGGCAATCTGGCGGAAACCTCGTATGTCAGCGAAGATGCAGAAGATGATGCAGGAGCGGCAAAAGAACCGCAAGGTGGACATCCGTTCCAATGCCCGCTCGGGATTCGATATCTACGATACCCTGCGCATCGTCTCAACGACTCCCTTAAAGGATTTCATCGCCGACTCGATGCACCTCTACGAACGTATTGATACCATCCTCAAACCCGTAGCATTTAAGATAGCACCTACCGACACGCTGCCTATGCAGTTGGATCTCATGGCGTCCCTTAAGGCGGGTAAGAAATACGAACTGCACCTCGATAGTGCGGCGCTGCATGATGTCTATGACGCACCGAACAAACAGGAGAAATTCACGCTGCAACTCAAGACGCCGGAGGACTATTCCACACTGCGGGTCAAGCTGAATCCGTACCTGCCGAAAGCCCGCATCCAATTGCTCAATGCGCGGGACGAGGTCGTTCGGGAGTTGCCGGCTAATCCTGCAGGAGCATTCTTCAACTACCTCAAACCGGATGTCTATTACCTGCGTCTCTATCTTGATCTGAACGACGACCAGCGTTGGACAACAGGTAGTTGGGATGAGCACCGACAGCCCGAACAGGTCTTCTATTTCCCTGCGAAACTGCAGACCAAGCCCAACTGGGATTTTGAGGAAGAGTGGGATTATCTTGCGGTACCGCAGACCGTAGCCAAGCCCGCGGAACTCATCAAAGCATCTTCGTCTAAAAAGAAGTAAATGACCCCCATGGTAAATAGTAAGTGGTTTGGCTATTCGTTTCTGGCGTTCGGCTTGCTGATTCAGGTCGTAACATACCTCATCTCGAATTCCCTCAACCCCTATTCGCTCATTCATCTCTCGCTCATCAGCGGCTGTCTGGGCGTTTTCTCGGTCGTACTCACGGCACAGGGAAATATATGGATGTACCTCTTTGGCTTTGCGCAGGTAATCACCTATACCATCCTCTGTTTCCAGCAGCGTTTCTATGCCGAGATAGCCATCAATGCCTATTATTTCCTGACGATGGTTTATGGCGTGTATGCTTGGCGTAAACGCCTGAACGCCGACGCTTCTACTATCTCTCCGCGCAACCTCACATGGAAGGCCGTAGTGCTCATCGCCGTTGCTACGGTCATCGGCGCATGGCTGGTAGGATGGGGATTAGCGGCGTGGACAGATGATACGCAGCCTTACCTGGATGCCTATACAACAGTACCTGCACTTGTGGCGCAGGTACTGATGATTCTTGTCTATCGCGAGCATTGGTTCATATGGCTCGCCGTGGATCTGTTTAGTGTCGTTCTATGGCTTCGTGCCGGTGATTATTGTCTGGCAGCGTTGTACGCTTTCTGGTGTTTGAACTGCCTCTACGGCCTTTACCGCTGGAAATCCCTAACCACTAACCCCTAACCGTACACCATACACCGTACACCGTACACCGTACACCGTACACCGTACACCGTACACCATACACCTTACTCCTTCTCATTCGGCATCTTCAGGGTATAGAGGATCGCCTCCATCTGGCGCATGGCATTGCGTTTCTTCTGACCTGCAGCGTAGAGGAACGCCTCGGCGGTCACTATGCGGCCGTTCACTTGATCCAGTCTCGTCAGGCTGACGAAAGGACCACCCATCGCTTCTCCGTTCATAATCTTCCATAGGCCGCGTGTCTCCATCGCATAGAAACCGCCTACTGTGTCCCGCAACGCCGCTACACTACGCGTCACAGGCGGGAAATGCTTGTACTCCGTGCCCATATAACTGCCCTCCACTTGTGCGGTCACCAGCTTGCCCATCACCGTATTACGCATCGCGATAATAGAGTCGTTGCTGAACTGTTCCTGCGCCGTGTACGGGTAACTATAGACCACTACATCCTTGCGCATCGGACCTTTGTTGTTGCAGCACCACAGGACATTTACCATTTTGCCATTTACCATGTTGTCATTTACTTTCAGAGTGGTATCCATAATGAGCATGTAGTCCTCAGGAATCAATATATCATAGCCCTGTTTGTTAAGTATCGCACGCGCGTCCTTATTCGTATTCGCGCGATAGAAGCGGATCTGACGGGCTAACTCTTCCTGTACAAACCACTCGCGGATGCGTCCGCCGTTCGTCTGCCAGTACGCTAATAAATCCTCCTCACTCGGCGCCTGAATACGGATCATCGCCTGAGGTTTGGACCATACATCACGCGATTTGGTGGTCTTCACCTGAGTGTATTTATGCTCGTTGATATCAATAAGCAGGATATTACGCGAAGCCTTGAAGAGGTCATCGAACTGATTGACAGGCACATGCGAGGTCGTAAAGGTCGCTTCCATCTGGGGCAGGCCATACATGTCAGCACGCATCGTGTCGCAAAGGGCTTTCGATACACTCGACGGACTCACCACGATGCACTCGTAGATAGACCCCGTGGCGGAAGTTAACAAACGATCGGTGCTCTTTCCGCAACCCATCATTACCAGCGCTAATAGCGAAATAAAGATACTCTTTTTCATCATTATTAAGTATTTGAGACTGCAAAATTACATATTTTCTGCGAAATAAACAAAAAAAAACGAAAAAAATTTGCATATTTCAAAAAATTATACTACCTTTGCAGCCGCAGTGAGAAAAATGAATAAGTTTAACAGACAATCTTTTAATCTAATAATTTTATGACACTTTACACAGACTCAATCTTTCTGACAAATGAGACAGAGGGGTTTAAACAGTGCCGGGATACGCGTTGGGAGATTTCCACGACGGTTCTATTATGCACCGCCGGCTTCATTGATGTCTTCTATCGTGGAGAAATGTTACGAATAGGTAAGGATGATATCTTCATCCGTGTGCCGAACGCCACGAAGTTAGGTCCGTTCGAGATGTCGCCGGACTTCCGCTTCATGCAGATTTCTATTCCTATCACGCTCTTCGAAAATCTGATGTACGGGAATATGCGTGTGGAGCCGAACTGGTGGGCGAAGCAGGAGTACCTCAAGCTGCATCCCGTCTTCCATCTGTCGGCGAAATCGATTGAGTTTTGCGAGGTATATTTCCATCTGTTGACGTTACAGCTCCAGGATAAGCAGTCCGAGTACCGCAAGCAGATCCTTATGCTCATCGCCCGCGGTGCAACCATGGAATTGCTCAATTATATGGATAAGGCGGTTTCGTTTGATGATATCATGCATCGTACGTCTGTTAATTCCAGCGACTATACCTTCCGTGCCTTCACCCAGCTCTTACGTGAGTTCCCTCATGAGCGTGAGGTACAATGGTACGCAAAGAAACTGGACATCACTCCGAAATATCTGTCGGAGATATGCAAGGAGCGTAGCGGCAAGTCTGCCAGCGAGTGGATCGCTGATATCACGGTAGCCGAACTCAAGCATTACCTGCGCGAGACGACGCTTCCTATCCGCGAGGTAGCGAAAGCAATGGAGTTCCCCAATGCCAGTTTCTTCTGCCAATATACGAAGAAGCATACAGGCATGACGCCGAACCACTTCCGCAAAACCAAAGAAGCATAAAAAAAGCAGCCTTGAGCTGCTTTTTTTATGTACAATTTACAATGTACAATTTACAATGTACAAAGGGGTCTTGGGGTTTGGTACAAGGTTTTAAGATACGTACTTTCTATCAAGTTAGTACCAAAGTCACCAGAACGCTTTATTAATTGTTAATTATTAATTGTTAATTTCTTTTTACCAAGCAAAGAGCGGATGTTTGGTCATTTCGCGGTTGACCTCTGCGCGGACAGCCGCGATGACCTGCTCGTTCGTCGGATCCATCAGTACGCGGTCGATCAACTCAACGATCCAACCCATCTGATCTTCCTTCAGCCCACGCGTCGTGATAGCCGGAGTACCGAACCTTAGACCGCTGGTTTGGAAAGCCGAACGGCTGTCAAACGGAACCATGTTCTTATTGGTCGTGATGTCAGCGCTCACTAAGGCCTGCTCGGCTACCTTCCCCGTCAGATCCGGATACTTGGTACGCAGGTCGATGAGCATGGAGTGGTTGTCCGTTCCGCCGGAGATCACCTTGTAGCCCTTGTCCATGAAAGCCTGTGCCATTACGGCTGCATTCCGTTTAACCTGTTTCTGGTAGGTCTTGAAATCCTCCGTCAGGGCCTCACCGAAAGCAACGGCTTTAGCGGCAATCACGTGCTCCAACGGACCACCTTGCGTGCCGGGGAAGACCGCTGAGTCAAGCAGAGCACTCATTTTCTTGATCTCACCCTTCGGCGTCGTTTTACCCCAAGGATTGTCAAAATCCTTGCCCATGAGGATGATACCTCCTCGTGGTCCGCGAAGCGTCTTATGCGTTGTACTGGTCACGATGTGCGCGTACTTGAGCGGGTTCTCCAACAAGCCTGCAGCAATCAATCCTGCCGGATGTGCCATATCGACCATGAAGATCGCACCGATCTCATCCGCTACGCGACGGATACGAGCATAGTCCCACTCGCGGCTGTAGGCACTCGCACCGGCAATGATTAGTTTCGGTTTGTTCGTGCGCGCCTTGAGCTCCAGGTCATCGTAGTCCACACGACCGGTCTCGGGATTCAGATCATAACCGATGGCGTTGAACATCAGCCCCGAGAAATTAACGGCCGAACCATGACTGAGGTGACCACCGTGACTCAGGTTCAGCCCCATGAACGTGTCTCCGGCTTTGAGGCAAGCCATGAAAACGGCCATGTTTGCCTGCGCTCCCGAGTGCGGTTGCACATTCACGTACTCGGCATGGTAGAGTTGCTTCAGCCGGTCGCGGGCGATATTCTCCGCTACGTCCACTACCTCGCAACCTCCGTAGTAGCGATGCCCGGGATAACCCTCCGCGTACTTATTGGTCAGTACGCTCCCCATCGCTTCCATCACTTGGTCGCTAACGAAGTTCTCACTGGCGATCAACTCGATGCCTTTCGTCTGACGTTCGCGCTCCCGGCGGATGACGTCAAAAATCTCTGTGTCACGATTCATATGTTGTTTGTTTTATGAAATTTGCTGCAAAGATACGACAAATTTACTATATACGCAAATAATTCAGCATTTTTATCATAAATACTTGCATATATCAAAAAAAAGCTGTAAATTTGCAGCGGATTAATGATTAGTACCTAATTGAACACTCCCTATGTATGCTGCCGGATGACAACATAAACCGCATGTGGGGTTTTGCTCAACTTCCTGACTCGTTTCCGTATCCTTTCCATGGAGAGGATAATCCGATGACGCCGGTATGCCAGGCGCATTTAGACGGAGGCATTCTTTATATCTTTGCCGATTTGGACTATTTCTTTGGAGATTTGGACGCCGAAAGCGGTCATATAGGCGAGTGGGATAAGGGTTTTTACCGTGTATTATATACGATGGAGGATACTCCGTTGCATCTCCATGAGATATGTTATCCGGACGGCACTCCTGCCGTGCCGGAAGCACGTCCGTTAGGGGAGGAACTGCTTCATCCGCCTACCTGCTGGACGGATGAGTTGGCGCAGGACTATCCCGGGTACGAAGTGTTATTCCAACTGGACGAAGATGACGATATAGGTCTGCGGTTCTATGATTGCGGCACGCTGTTTTTCCTCATTAAGCCGGAAGACCTCCAAGCGCACCGCTTTGACCGCGTTCGCTGTGCCCTGTACTCCTACTAAATGACCAAATAAATGGTAAATGAATGAATATGACTCCTATTTTTCAAAACTACCTCACTCAAAACGACATCAACGGCTATCTGACTGCCCTGCATAAAGAAGCCGAAAACGGAGATGCCGGTTCACTACGAATCTTACTCTACCTATCCGTAATGGTATCCGAGGTGGAGGATGCGATGGACTACGTCGATAAACTCATGAATATCGAAGACGACTATGTCTTTGCCGTATGGCCATATCTGTCCGCCGCCATCAACGAACTGAACGAGGAGCTCGGTACGTGTGACGACGACGAGAAGTACAAATACGCCCTCGGGGCGAAGTTCAAGACTGCCCTCAACACCGGCGACATGGAGTATGAGAAAGAGCATCCCGATTTCAAGTCCCCCTTCCGGCTCTTTGGCGACAAAATCATTATTTTGCAGCGCGCGTACCTTAATCATGTAGGCAAGCAGACCTATCCCGTGATAGACGACAGCGTGGCGATGAAGCCCTGCGCGCCGAAGGAGAAGATTGACTACTGGTACAGCCTGTACCGCCGTAGTGACTGCTCGGCAAACCAGGAGACTATTTATAACGACGCCAAACCTTATGCCGAGCAGGGTGACCCCGATGCGATGCTTGTAGTAGGTTACCTGCTCGCCCACGGCATAGAGACCAAATACGACAGCCCGCGCGTTATTATCCTTCGCGCCAACCCGAATTTTGCGCTGCCATTCCTCCGCCGCGCCGCAGACGCCGGACGACCGCTCGCCTGCTCCGAGACGGCTTTCATCCTATATGACCAAGCCAAAGAGCATCCCGAATACAGAGAACTCGCGGACCAATATCTGGAGAAAGGTGCTTCCTTGAAAGACAAGAACTCACTCCTCAAACTCTTCAACTACTATGAGGACAAAGACGATGCCAAAGCTTTTGCGTACCTCGTTCCCCTCGCCGAAGTGTATGACACGCATGAGTACGACCTTGAGCTCGCCTATTGGTACGAGAAAGGCCGCGGCTGCGAGAAGGACGAGAAGAAGGCCTTCGAGCTCGTCGAATATGTATGGAAGAACTCCTCCGCCAGCCCTTACGACAGCAGTCAGGAGGATTCCGTCAGTATGCTCTGCCGCTATCTGCGCGAAGGTATCGGATGCGAGAAAGACCCTGAGCGCGCAGAAAAAATCGCCCGTTGGTACCAAGATGACGAAGACCGGATGTTGGAAATGCTAACCAGGTAATTGAGAATTGAGAATTATGGAAACACTACAATCTACTCCCGAGGCATTAGAGAAATATGCCAGGATCTGCTATGACTATTGCGAGAAAGCCCAAAAGATTCTGCAAGAACAAGACGACCCCAGCCCCATTACCGGCTGGGCGCGCGAAGTGATTGTCTATGCCAAGCACCTCGGACAGTTCGAGCACATGCTGGGAGCTGCGTACGTCGTCACGCGCGATATGGCGGAGTGCCTCTTCGACCATCCGCGCCTCTTGCTCGAACTCAAAGAGACCGAGCTGGAGATCCTGGAATATATAGAGGCTGTCGAGCACCATGATCTGGAAATCACCGATGACCTCCGTGCAGAGATAAACACCCTCTGCCATAATATACAGGCCGCAGATGAAGGACGATGGGAGGTCATTGACGAACAACTCGGTGATGACGAGCCCGAAGACGATGACGGACGCTACGACGCTTGGGCGTAGGGAATGTGAAAAATGAAAAGTGAAAAATGAAAAAACGAAAGGCATAGTTATGAAAAAGACAATCATCCTGCTTACATTAGCAATGACTGCGCTTACAGCCTACGCGCAGACCTATCTCATTGAGGCACTCAAACCTGCGGAAGAAAATCGCATCAAAATCATCTCTTCCAAAGTGGGGTTGAATGATTTTGACGCCCAGCGTATTGCGCATATCTATCATGTCAACACTACGCTGGTCATCCGAGGTGCGGCACACGGGCTCATCGGTTCCGACGACCACGGATATGTGACCTATAACCTCAAGGGGGAGTACTCCAAACTCACTTTCTGGTTAGGACCCACTTCGCGTGCAGGCGGCACTACCGCCAAAACACTGCTCACTATTACGGCGGACGGCAAGCGGATATTTGACCAGCCCGTCTTCAATTACGACCCGCCGCGGTTCGTCACCCTCGATGTGAAGGGCGTGGACGAGATCAAGTTCAAAGTGCTGGTAGGAGAGATAGACTTGGCGCTCGCCTACGCCCAGCTATGGAAAGAAGGAGCGAATATAGTGCAACCCAAACTGCCGGTGAACTATCCGCAAGGCAGACTCAAACTGGTGGAACAACTCATCCCTTATTATACCAGCGGGCAGATACAGACTATCCAACCGAAGGACAAAGCGCCCAACTCGCTGGAGGAGTACCCCAACGTCGAGGAGAAAATCAGCATGGCCCGTCATGAGTTCACCAGCGGCCTTCAGTTCACCTCGGACCAGAAACTCATCGGCAATCCGTCCTACTACTCCTATTTCTGGCTGGGCAAGCGCTACGAGAAACTATCCTTCATCGTCGGTCCGCGTGACAACCAGAGTTCCAACACCTCCGCCTGGCTCGTCATCTACGGCGACAAGAAAAAGATTCTCTATGAGGAGATTGTACGCCAGACCGACCTGCCGCGACAAGTCGTCGTCGATGTCAAGGGACAGGAGAGCGTCTGTTTCTCCTGCGAACTGCGCTCCAGTGACTTCCTCGGCTCTATCACCTTCGGCGCGGTGGATATATATGCGTATCCTGCCGGAGACAGTTCCGTACCGCAGGAGGGATTGGCTAATATCAATAAAGAACAGGTCGCCAAACTCAAATCGCCGGCATCTCTTATGACCAATATCCTACCGTACTCCGTAAGAGGCGTGGCGAAAGCAAAGAACACCCTCTTTACCGGCGAGTCGTCTTATATCACTTTCTCCATGGGAGGCGAGAAATTCTCCGAGGGGCTGATACTGGCCTCGGGTGCCACTTTATTCGACGATAATATAGACGCTTACGCCACCTTCGACCTCGCGGGCGAATTCGACTACATATCCTTCTATGCCGGTATGCTCACCAACAGGCGTGTGCTGGAAGATGACAGGCTCCGTATCTATGCAGACAATCAACTCATCTTCGACACGGTGATTCATTGCACCTGGCCGAACCAATACTTCGAGGTGCCAATCCATAAATGCCGCTCGCTGCGTTTCGCCAAGCCCGGCAACAAGAAACAAAAACAATGTTTCATCGGTGTGGGAGATATAGCCCTCTACCGCGGCAAACCGGTCAAGAACGACCTTTTCTACCACGAATATCCTGACTTCCCGGAGGAAGCAGACCTCATTGACCTCTGCCAGCGACCGTATTTCCACTACGTGGGACGGTATCTCTCCTCACTCACCAACTTCGATTTCAACGACTGCTTCAAACCCGGCGGCACCAAACGGGACTGCTTCAATATGAAAGACGGTTCTCAAATCTGCAAAGGCGTCATGCTTGAAGCAAACGTGCCGCTCGCGTTCGAGGATATTACCATGACAGACGCAGCCATCATGTTCCTCGTTGGAGCGGGATCAGCGCTCAGCCAGAGCGATATGGCAGCTTATACAGGAACCACTGCAGGTGCAGGGCTGGCAGGAGACTTGGCTGTTCTCAAACTCATCAATCCCGACAACAAAGGGCAAGCATCTGTAGTCGCCTTCAATCCTTACGGAGAATACCAGAGCTGCACCTTCTCTATCGCCAACAAAGCGGAGTACTGGGACGAAGTGGACAAACTTGTTAACCTCGGCGAACGCAAAGACCATCCGTTCCGCCTCAATGTCATCGCCGACCAGCGTCTAGTCAAGCAGATCGAACTGACCAACCGCATGGAGCCGCAGACCTTCACCGTCCCGATCAATAACTGCCGTTCGCTCGTCTTCTGGCTCGAGCCCGGGGACACCCGTTCCGGTCAGTTCGTGCTTTATGACATGAAGGTCAGCAAGAGGCCCTATACGCCTGTCAAACAATGCTGGGAAGTGACCTTCGAGAAAGGCGGTGCCAAACAGACTATCTATGGCTGGCTCACCGAGCAGGAGGTATTGGAGAACATCGCGGAGATGCGTGCCGATACCTCGATCAGCAAGATCTCTTACCGTCCCGCTAATGTGTCCGACCGCGATGCATGTGAGAAACTATTTGACCAACAATAATGCCTTATGGAAACCCAATTGGATAAATATGCTCGTCTGTGCAACGAGTTCCCCAGCCAAGCCGAACAGATCGTGCAGAACCAGGAAGATCCTACTCCTATCACCCTCATGGCAAGGGAGGTGTTAGATGAGATTCGTGCGTACCAAGACGGCACGGAAGGGTGGGAGTATCTATGTGTAGCCGCAATGCGTATGGCAGACTGGCTGACTGACCATCCCCGGCTGGCGTTGCAACTCAAGCAAGCAGCATTGGAGAGGATGCAGCAGGTGGAACATCTTCTGGATGACGAGGATTGCGAGTTGCGCGAGAACCTCCGGAAGCAGGCCGAGACGCTCCGTGCGAACATACAGGCGGCGGATGAAAAACGATGGGATGATATTATCCTGTCCGGACATCTCAAGCATGACCCCGTCGAGTGGACGCAGGCCTATGAAGAGCTCATTGATGACGCAGAGAAAGAGGTGTATGAGCACCTGAAAGATGTACCGCGCGGTATGGGTTTCTGCTTTGCCTATTGGGCCGCCAAACGCGATGCGCTCGTTAAACGCGGCATCGAATGGAAAAGCCCCGCAAGAATGAACCCCGGGGTGCTGTTTGACTAATCATCCCCCTTTCATCTTTAGACTTTAAACTTTCAACTTTCAACTATCATATGCCTACCATTCATGTAACCGGCTACGTGGTCTCTTCTGACCCGGGCATCCGCAATTTCTCGTCCTATCAAGGTACCGTCGATACAGCCGGCCTCGCGCCCGGCATGGACGTCGAGCGTCTGGCAATCACCGACTCTTGGTGGAGAAGCGAAGTGGGGCGTAAGTTCGCGGAATTGCAGTTCATCGAACTCCGCGAGAACGGCATCCTCTTCCAATACGGAGCGAATGCGATCTTTGTCGAGTTCGGAAAAAGCAAGAAGATCGCTGAAGTTGGCCTCAGTTACGCCTATGGCGAACTCTACATCGAAGTGAAGAACGACTAACTACTTCTCCAAGAGCCAATTGATAGATCGGCGGTAGAGTTGATCGAAATCGAGCGCTGCCTCAATCGGGAAGCCAAAGACGAGAGTTCTTCGGTTTTCTGATGCGGAGGTCCCTCCGGGTAGGAATGCGACAGCAGCGGGCACACGCATATCTTCGTACGCCGCCCATCGGATAGCCTCTTTCTCCGGCTTCAATCCCTGCGGATTGGCGGTGAAGAGATGGGCGTCGTTGGGCGCGAGGGAGAGATGGAAACGTGGCGAAGGAACCCGTCCTCCGGGCGTTAACGGTTGTGCCGGCGAAGGGTTAAGACGTACCTTACCGCTACGCGTGGCATGCGCCGCGTAATACGAGGCATGGAGGGTTCGTTTCGCCCATGCCGGATCGATTGCATCGAAATGGTCTGTACTGAGCAGCAGTCGTCCTCCGGCGGCTACATGGCTCTCGATGAAGCGCATGGCGGCATCCGAGAGCGGACGGCGTTGACGACCGCAGATGAAATCGAGGAGTATTGGCTGTTGGCTATTAGCTATTGGCTGTTGGTCAGTGAGCATACCGGCTGTACAGGAGACATAAGAGAGGTTCATCTGTCGCAGGACGCCGCCGTGCTGGGCAGACCAGTCATGGGTATTACCGACAGTGAACTGTCCCGCATGATCGCGATAGCACGATCCCCATCCGCAGTTATCATCATTGAGCCATAGATCTGTACGGAGGAAATTCCATTGCTCGCCGATATAGGCGCAGGAGAAATAGTCCTCGCAGGCATAACTGCCCGGCACGATCCCAGCGTAGGTACTATCCGCAAACCAGTCCGGACCATACACGTCGTTGAAAGCATCCACGATAAGGACCGGCTTCGCCTGCTGGCTGTTAGCTGTTGGCTGTTGGCTATTAGCGGACAGATAGGCGCTGATGGTAGGCGAGGGGAGGGAGAGACCGCCGTCATTGCCTGCTACCACATAATAGTCGTACTTCACGCCGGGCTGGAGTTGCAGTTTCAAAGAGGTGGCTTTCTCGACCTGCTGTACATCCCACTCGCCTTCGTCTGCACGGATATAAACCATGTAATACGAAGGGGTTGCGCTCTGCTCCAATGAATCCAGACAAGGCTTCCATTCCATCACCGCGTTGGAGTTTTGGTCCGTTGTGTTTGTGATCCGGATGCCGAGATCCTGTACCGGCAGAGGTTGCACGATCGCATTTGCTCCATTGATGTATCGCAGGATGCCCTTATAGACAGCCCTCGCTGCGACGAACCGGAAATGCGGGTCGAGACCGTAGCGCATATCCGCCATGTTCTTATGGCTGAGCAGCTCGAGGATGATACTCGGCACAACAGGCACGCGGCTCTCGCAGTAGTTAGCTTCCTTGAGTTGGCGTCTCGTCCATTCGGGCGCCAGGGTACGCAGGTCACTGGTCAGTTGGGTCTGGATCCAGTCGGCAAGGTTACGATTGGTCTTCTCCCGATCGCGTCCGTCGCGTAGGGTGAGGTGTCCGTCATCGTCCTTGGCAGTGTAGATAACGAGCGTGCCGACGATCGTCGAGTCATCGCCGCTATCGAGTCCGTCCGTGTGGAGGGCTACGCATAGATCCACGGGTTGATCCAAGGCATTGATCCACATAGCCCGACATTTCATGTCGTCCTTGTATTCATCCCCTTCGTATAGATCCCATAAGGTCGAATCTACGCCCTGTGTCTGCAGCCAATAGCGTGCTCCTTCGGTCCATTGCGGCATACCGGATCGTCCGGGCTGCTGATTATCCAGTCCGGCACGCGGCATCAGTACCGTTGCGCCGGCGTTCTCTAACATCTGCTGCACTCGGCGTACGTACTCACGGCTATAGAGGTCTTCCACCGTGGTCCAGAGGGTTGCCCGCTGCCAGATCCACTCGTCCCGGTCGCGGTTGTAATATAGCCCATGGGAGGGATAGAGCACGATCGTGCGCTCCGTGAGGTCAGAACACTTATCCCTGCCGCATTTGCCGGGCGCCTTGATCCCCTCACGTGCACACTCCGTGATGAGGGTTGAGATATCGGTATTGGCGCTGAAGATGGTCACCTTGCCGTTCTCATGACCAAGCACCCAGCGGCTGACTTTCTGCTTGAGAGTGGTGAGGCTCTCCGGCGTCCAGCGGTAGTCCCGCAGGGTGGTATTGGTATAAAGGGTGATCCGGTCTCCGTTCACGCGCATGTTCTTTACCCTCACGGTCGGTGACCATAGGGTAGAGAAACCGGTATAGGCCATCAGCGAGTCGCCTAACTCCTTCATCCCGATTTGGGCGTAGGCAGGACCAAAGAGCGCTTCGCTCAAGGACAATAGACAAAAGACAATAATGAACTTAGAAATCCGCATCGCTCATGTCGCTATGTGCCTTCTGATTCTTGCTGACTGCATCCTCATAGGACTTGAGCAGATCGGCTGCCATCTTAGGCTGGTATCCTTCGGTGATGTCATAGTCCTTGGCGTCGTTCTCCTTGAAGACTACACGCACCTTGATGATCGCAATGTTGCTCTTGAGATGGTCAATGACCTCCTGGGTAACCTCATATTCGGTCTCTGTCCAGTACTTGGTGATGGTCTCACGGGCCACTTTCTCCGTATTCTTGTACTTCTTCACGTCCGAGCCGGCGGCACGGTTCAGGCGCACGGCTTTGCCATCCGCAAAGCGGATGAGAATACGGGAGGCATCGGTGAACTCGTTGTAAGCGTTCGTGTTGACGGTCTTGACGATGAGGGTCGTGATGTCCTGACCGTTCACATGATCCTGACAAAACGCAATCTGAGGCTTGAGGTTTTTGTTCACCGAACCATCTACATGAATAAACTTACCGCGCTCAGCGGCATTCAGACTCATTGTTGCAGCTACCAAAAGAGCTGCCAATACAGAAAATACCTTTTTCATTGTTGTTTATATTTTGATTTTAAATTTACGATTGACGGGCCGTACGCGGTACCCGGCTTTACGGAGTTGCTCAATCAGCCCTTTGTCTCCGCCAATATAGATGGCGTTGAGGGTGATGAAGGCTCCGCCTTTGGCGATGTGTGGCGCAAGGCGTTTGACCCATTGTTCATTGCGCTGACAAAAGACCTTGTAATCCGAGAAGGAGATCGACGAGGTGTTATTCGGTCCTTCTACCTGGAAGGCTATATCGGTGAGTTGTCCATTGCGGTACAGATCGCGAATAGCGCGTTCCTGCTTGACCTCGTTCTCGGGGTACTCCATGACCTTGAGCAGCTCCTTGCATTGCCAGTGGAAAGGCTCGCGGTCAAAGAGCATATACATTGTCTCGCCGATATTATCCAGTCCGATGACGGGAATATTCCTCTCGGCTGCTACCTGCTCGAAGAAAGTCTCCATCGATCGCTGCTCGTTATAGTGCAACCAAATCTTCATCAATTCGGTTCGATAGAGCTCCGTGAGGTACGAGGGTTTCATGCGGCATAGTTGTTCAAAAGTCATGCCCAGAGTAACGCGAAGGCTGTTGTCGATAAACGTATACTCCTTTTCGCTATAGAAATTGCTCAGTTTAACAGAGTCGGGCAGGAGAGCAGCTTTGCGCAATGCAGCGATTGCTTCGTAGTCCTGCATCGCAAATTCCGTGACTACTTTTTTGCACTTCCCGAAGCACTTGAATACATTCGGAATGGTGTCTAAAAAACTCATATCCACGTACCGGTTTGTCGCCAGAAGATACGATTTGCCCTTACTGGACTTGCCGCTGATCTCGTAGAGAACCTGAGCGGATGTACAAAGGTACAAAGTACAAAGTACAAAGGTTACTATGTATCGGAAGGGTCTCATTTGAATCTCGTGATTAAGTTATACGCTTGATAGATACCTAACTCGCCGGCTTTGCTGAGGTCCGCCAGACCTTTTTCGGTCTCGCCTATATAGACGTAGGTCAGACCGCGATTGAAATAGGCCTCTGCGAAATCCTCATCAATAGCAATCGCCTTGGTATAGTTATTAATGGCGTCGTGCCATTCCTTCTGGGCACAGAGGATATTCGCTTTGTTATAGAGCGCGTAGGAGAAATCCGGCCGAAGTCGGATCACCTGGTCGTAGTCGCGGAGCATGATATCATAGTCCATGGAGCCGGTGACGACCTGCTCTCCCGTTGTGCGTTGGTACTCGAGCAGCCGATATCGCCAGTTAGCGCGGCAGAACGTAGCGAGGATGGTGAGCGACGAGGTGTTGTCTAACATCGACAGGGCGCGGGTACAGTCGTCAATGGCGCTGGTGTAGTCCTGCACAATCGCAAACTCAATAGCGCGCGCCATGAAGAGCACAGGGTGGGGCATCTCGTCGATCTGATTGGATATACGGGTGATCTCGGAGAAGTGGAAATCCACCAGCTCTGCCGTGAGCGATACCTCCTGACAGGTCAGTTTGAGGTCCGCCGGCATGATCTGCGCATGATTGATCTGTTCGATCGTCATATGATCGTAGTTCGTGCGCCTCAGGCTGCGGTCCTGGGTGTAGTAACTGACAGCTATATTGGGTTCGTTGACGACATCCTGGTAGCGTTTTTGTACCGATCCGCGGGTCTCGGAGTCGTATTGTTGCTCCTCCTCCGGTATATCCGTTTGGTTTTGTGCCGTAGAGGCGGAGAACTCCTTACGATGGTCTTTCTTCTGCGGTTGGGCGTCGGCTATCTGAAGATCCGTATTGGGCTGGTTAGCCTGTATCTCATCCTTGCGCTGCTCGAGGTCGTAGGCTTTCTTGCGATAAGCGTACGCCGCCTTGGTATTGCCTAACTTGGTCTGCGCCTGGGAGGCCATGTAGTACGCCGGCAGGAAATACGGGTAGCGCGCGATGAGTGTATCGAGGTCTCCGATGACCGATTTCCATTGTTTGAGTTGCATTTGTACCAGACTGCGTTGGTACCGCATCTCGGTGCGCTCGGGATCCAGACGAATAGCCGTATTAAGGTCCTCCAAGGCGCGGTTGTAGTCACCTACCTCCTGCCGCATCACACCTCGGTTATAGTAACAATCCGCATCGCGGGGGGATAACTTGACAGCCTGGTCATAGTCGCTCAATGCTCCGCGGTAATTATGCCGGTGGTAGTGAATGATACCCCGGTTGATGTAGTCGCCTGCCCATTTGGAACCGAGGTTGATCGCCTGAGTCAACTGGACATAAGCTTCGTCTTCATGTTGGCGCATAAGGTTCGCTACACCGAGAGCTGACCAAACGGCCGGATTGGTCTTGTCGTACTGAGCCGCCTGCTCGAAGGACTCCACGGCGCAGAGAGTGTCCTTTTTTAGAATACAGATACGTCCTTTCTCGGTCCATACAGACGATGACTGAGGTTCACGTTTGAGCATCATCTCGATATCCTCCAGGGCTTCGTCGTACCGTTTGTTCTCGGCGCGTACATCAGCGCGCAGGAGGGTATAGGTGCGGTTCTCCGGTGAGAAACGCAGCGCCTCGGTATAGTCCGCTTCGGCTTTGTCGTACATGCCTAACATGCGATAGATGTAGCCGCGGGCATAATAGCAACCCGGCGAGAACGGATTACGCTCAATAGCCGAATTGCAATCCTTCAAAGCACCCTGATAGTCCTCCAACTGGATTTTGGCAATCGCCCGGAAGAAATAAGGCTCGGAGAGGTACGGCTTGAGTCGGATGACCTGGTTGAAATATTGGATGGATAGAACATAGTCCTCAAAATACAAGGCATTCCGTCCGATCGCGGTAATGCGGTCGGTATTGAGCTGCGCCTGTGCAGGAGTAAGGACAAAGGACAAAGGACTAAGGACTAAAATGAGTCGTAAGATCCATTTTGTCTTTATTCTTTTAGCGAACGCAGCGAGCGGTCTTTGCTCCTTGAGCGAACGTAGCGAGCGGCCTATTTTACTTACATCCTTCATTGGGGTCAAACCAAGCAGGTACATCAAATTGTTCATCGGGACTATACCCTAAATCCTCGTCTGCCAGCACTTTCTGCATGTACAGCGCGCAGATAGGCAGTGCCATGGAGGCTCCCTGTCCCTGTGCCATATTATCAAAATGTATGCCACGATCTTCACCGCCTACCCAAGTTCCCGAGACAAGTGAGGGGGTGAAGCACATAAACCATCCGTCAGAGTTATTATTCGTCGTACCCGTTTTACCGCCCATCGGAGCCCGGATGCCGTATTTGAATCGTGTGCGCACACCGGTACCATGATCAAGTACCGCGCGCAGCATATAGATCATCTTATAGGAGGTCGTCTCGCTGATGATCTCATGTGTGCGAGGCGAGAAAGTACCGATCACATTGCCGTTGGCGTCCTCTATGCGGGTGACGTACAGCGGTTCGGTGCGGATTCCCTTATTGGCATAGGTCGTGTAGGCATCCACCATCTCCTCGACGCTCACTTCACATGGACCGAGACAGAGCGAGACAACCGGATCCAGTTGACCCTTAATACCGAAGGAACGCATGATCTTGACCAGCTGCTCGGGAGTGAACAGCGACATCAGGTAGGCGGCATACCAGTTGGACGACTCTTTTAGTCCCCAAGTTATGCTGACTGTATCGCCCTGATATTTCTCATGCGTATCCCGCGGTGCCCACTTGTCGCCGTTCGGAAGGACGAAGACCACGGAGTCATACACCCAGGTCTCGCAGGGCCACATTCCTTCATCCATGGCGAGGGTGTAGAGGAACGGCTTGACCGTTGATCCTACCTGCCGACGACCCTTGGTACACATGTCGTATTGGAAATGTGCGAAGTTGGGACCTCCGACGTAGGCCTTGACATGACCTGTATGCGGATCCATGGACATGAAGCCGCACCGCAGGTAGCTCTTCTGCCATTTGATCGAGTCGTACGGGCTCATCAAGGTGTCAATCATGCCTTGGTCGTAGGTGAAAATCTGCATCTCCCGCGGCGTATGGAAGGAACGGACAATAGAGTCGTTGCTGACTCCCTGATGTCTCATGTTCCGCCAGCGGTCGGTCTGACGCATGGAGCGGTTCATGATGCCGTTGATCTCTTCCTGGGTCAGGCTGCGCGAGAAAGGAGCGTTCTTCTTTTTCTTCAGTTCCTTGAAGAAACTCTTCTGCTGTTCTTTCATATGTTCGTTGACCGCCTCTTCGGCATAACGCTGCATACGTGAGTCGATCGTAGTGTATATCTTCAATCCGTCCTGGTAGATGTCATATTTACTGCCATCTGCCTTGCGGTTCTTCTCGCAGAAGCCATAGAGCGGGTTCGTGTCCCATTGTTCCTTATCCAGTTCGTATTGCTGTTGATTCCATTCGGGATAGTCGCTCTGTTTGGGCTCTTTGGCGGTCAGTGTTACCCGCAGGAACTCGCGGAAATAAGGTGCTATACCTTGCTTGTGATCGACCGAACGGTAGTGTAACTCCAAGGGCAGGGCGGATAGCGAATCGCGTGCTGCCTCGTCCAGAAAACCGTATTTCTCCATTTGGCTGAGTACCGTGTTCCGGCGTCCTGTCGCCCGCTCGGGATGCCGCACGGGGTTGTAGAGCGAGGGGTTCTTACACATGCCGACGAGCATCGCAGCCTGCTCGGTCTTCAGCTCCGAAGGGGTGGTGGAGAAATAAACCTGCGAAGCGGACTGAATACCTACGGCATTGTATAGAAAATCAAACTGATTGAGGTACATCAGCAGGATCTCGTCTTTCGAGTAAAGCCGTTCGAGTTTGGTGGCGATGACCCATTCAATAGGTTTTTGCATCGCGCGCTCGAAGATATTATTCGCACGGGGCGACCATAACTGCTTGGCCAGCTGTTGGGTGAGGGTAGAGCCACCTCCGGCGCGACCTAACTTGAGGATTGCACGGAACATGGACTTAAAATCGACCCCTGTATGCTTGTAGAAACGTACGTCCTCCGTCGCTACCAAAGCATGAATAAGGTTCGGCGAGAGGTCGGCGTACTGCACACCTACGCGGTTCTCATAGCGGTAATAGCGCCCCAAGGACTGCATGTCCGCAGAAATGATCTCGCTCGCGAAGGTGTTTTTCGGGTTCTGCAATTCCTCCAAGGGAGGCAGATAACCCAACACACCGCGGGTAATGAGCCATAGAATGAGCCATACGACCAAAATACCTCCGAAAAAGAGGCTCCAAAACCAAATCAAAAAAGGTTTGTACCACGTTTTCATCTTCATATCATCAATTTTTCTATTATCGTGTTTAATATATGTATTCCTTTTTGGGTGGCGACTAACCTGCCGTCCTCTGTAATGCGTAATAACTGGTCTTTGACTGTCATTTTCGTGACCATTTCGTGACCATTACGTACGTTTACGTCCGATAAGGGGATCCCTTTGTTCGTTCTCAGCCCCAACATGATCCGCTCGTTATACAGATCCTTCTCCGTCAGGGTCTCACTCTCGCGCACCAACGTGCCCTCTTCTATGCCGCGTATATATGCCTCCAGGTCACAGGGATTCCAGCTGCGTATATTCCTTATATAACTATGCGCGCCTGCGCCTACGCCCACGTATGGCGTGCCGTCCCAGTAACTGCTGTTATGTTTCGCTTCGTAGCCCGGCAGCGCAAAATTACTGACCTCATAATGCACGAATCCTGCCTCTTTCAGCCGTTCGCAGAGATAGTCGTACATCGCGTTCTCCGTCTCTTCATCTGTCTCCTGTATCTCACCCCGGTCACGCATCTTCGTCAGCGCGGTGCCTTCTTCGTACATCAGCCCGTAGGTAGAGATATGTTGTACACCGAGACTCAATGCCTTCTCTATGTCCGCTTTCCATTGTTCCATCGTCTGGCCCGGCAGGGCGTAGATGAGGTCGATGGAGAGGTTGTCAAATCCTGTTTCTTGTGCCATTTGTACGGCCTCAATGGCTTGTTGGGCATTGTGCCGCCGGCCGATGAGTTGTAATAACTCGTCTTGAAACGACTGCACACCCATAGACAGCCTGTTCACGCCTATATCCTTCAAACCCCGTATATATTCCTCCGTCGCATCGCCCGGATTGAGCTCTACGGTATATTCTGCTATGCATTGACTGGTTATTGACTGGTTAATAACTGTTAGGTCCTCCAAACGTAACGTGCTTGGAGTCCCTCCTCCGATGTAAATCGTCCGTATGGGTTCGCCTGCTTCGTTTTGTCTCTCCTTGATCTCTTTGCATAGTGCCTTCACATATGCCTCTTGCCTCCCCAACTGCGTGGTAGAGAAGAAATCGCAGTACAAGCACCTCTTCTTGCAAAACGGTATATGTACGTATAACCCTGCCATCCACTAACCATTAACCACTAACCGCTAACCCCTAATCCTTTTTCCAAAACACCGTCCCTACCAACTCATCCGGCATGTATTGCTGCTCGGTCCAGTGCCCCGGATAATCGTGCGGGTACTTATAGCCGTCGGCGTAACCCAGTTCTTTCATCAGGCTCGTCGGAGCATTGCGCAGATGCAACGGAACAGGTAAGTTGCCCGTCTCCCGCACTTTCGCCAACGCACCGTCGATCGCCAGATAGGCCGAGTTATCTTTCTTGCAGGTCGCCAAGTAGATCGTCGTCTCCGCCAAGGGGATCCGACCTTCCGGCCAGCCGATCTTATTCACTACATCGAAACAGGTGTTTGCTAACAGCATTGCGTTCGGGTTTGCCAGTCCGATATCTTCGCTCGCTAAGATCACCAACCGCCGGGCGATGAACTTAGGATCTTCTCCGCCTTCAATCATCCGTGCCAGCCAGTATATCGCCGCCTGCGGATCGCTGCCACGCACGGATTTGATGAACGCCGAGATGATGTCGTAGTGCATCTCGCCGTCCTTGTCATACGCTACGGGGTTCTGCTGTAGTTGTTTGGTGACGGTCTCGTTGTCAATGATCTTGACGCCGCTATTGCTGACTAACTCGATGATGTTGAGTAGCTTGCGTGCGTCGCCGCCGCTGTACCGAAGCAGCGCCTCGGTGTCCTTGATCTCCAATCCTAATGAGCGGATATACTCGTCTTGCGTCAGTGCACGGTTCAGTAATTCCAGCAGATCGTCTTTGTCTAAAGACTTCAGCACATAGACCTGACAGCGGCTCAGAAGCGGTGTGATCACCTCAAAGGACGGGTTCTCGGTCGTCGCGCCGATGAGCGTGATCGTTCCTTCCTCTACTGCTCCCAAAAGACTGTCCTGCTGACTCTTGCTGAACCGGTGGATCTCATCAATGAAGAGGATCGGGCTGCGTCCGTCTGCCGGTGCAAAAAGACCACTATTGATGGAAGCGGTACGTTTGGCTTTGTCGATCACATCGCGCACTTCCTTCACGCCGCTCGTCACAGCACTCAGTGTGTAAAACGGCCGTTGTAACTGATGAGCGATGATCCGCGCCAGAGTCGTTTTTCCGACGCCAGGAGGACCCCATAAGATAAAGCTGGCAATATTGCCGCTCTCGATCATCTGACGAAGGATAGCTCCTTGTCCCACCAGATGTTTTTGCCCTATATACTCGTCCAAGGTCTTCGGACGAAGTCTTTCCGCTAATGGTAACATAAAATCATTTACAATTTAGTCGTTTACCATATACCAATTCTTTGGCTGTGTTGAGTGCGGCCTCTGTTACATTATTGCCGCTCAGCATTGTAGCTATTTCTGTTATCCGTTCGTCGTCGTTCAAGCGACTGATATGTGTCTCGGTGCGGGTAGCGGTATCGGCCTTATAGACCTTATAGTGATTCTCGCCGAGTGCGGCTATCTGAGGTAGATGGGTGATCGCGATGATCTGTCGGCTCTTTGCCATCTCGCGCATGATAGCCGCCATCTGGGTGGCGATCTCTCCGCTCACACCGGTGTCTATCTCATCGAAGATGATGGTAGGCAGTCCTTTGGTGCTGGCGATGAGTGCTTTGACGCAGAGCATCAGCCGGCTGATCTCACCGCCCGACGCCACTTCGCTCACGGCTCTCAGACTCTGATTGAGGTTCGCGGCAAAATAAATCTGCACTTCGTCGCAACCCTTGGGAGTGAAGTCCTCGGTAGGCGTCACCGGAACATCTATCTTTGCATGTGCCACGCCGAGTTGTTGGAGCCCTTTGATAAGTCTTTCGCACATTTGCGGGATGACTGCCTTGCGGCACTTGGTCAGCACCTCTGCCGCTTTTGTCAATACCTTTTTCTCCTCCTCAACCGCTTTCTTGGCCTGCTCGATATCAAAATCGAAGGAGTCGAGACGTTTCACTTGTTCCGCAATCTCGTCCCGCATACTGATCAGTTCCTCAATCGTCTCGGCGCTGAACTTCCGCTTCAAGTCCTCCAACGCGCCGATTCGCTCTTCTACCCATTCGAGCCGTGCCGGATCCATCTCAATATGATTCAGTTTGCGTTCGGCCTCTTCGGAAATGTCCTGCAACTCTATACGGGCACTGTCGATCCGTTCCTGCAGGTCAGGCGCCGCTTCATCCAAGCGGCATGCCCGAAGGGCTTCTATTGCACTGCCTTGCTCGCCGCTGAGCGCAGCCACGGCAGTTTCCAGCGCTGTACGGATCTCCTCCGCATGGCTCAGCGTGTATTGCTCTTGTTCCAATGATTCGAGTTCGCCCGCCTCCAGATGCGCCTCGTCCAGCAGTTGGTAGCGGTACTGGATGTAATCCGCGTCCTGTTGACTTTTCTTGGCGAGGTTTTGCAGCCGGTGTAACTCTTCTACAGCCGCTGTATAGCGCTCGTAGTGGGTCGTATAGTCTGCTTGCTGTGCATCATTATGCGCCAGGGCGTCCACTACCTCCAACTGAAAATCAGCGTTCTCTATCAGCAGGTTGGCGTGTTGCGAGTGGATGTCAATCAGTTGGTTCGCCAAGACCTTCAGTTCCTGCAAGGTCACGACGCTGTCATCGACGAACGAGCGACTCTTGCCGTTGGCGTACAACTCTCGACGGATGATGGTATCCTTTGTACCTTGTATATAAAACGTGGCTTCGATGATACATTTGTCCTCGCCGTCTGTGATGGCTTTGCTGTCCGCCCGGGCGCCCAGTACCAACGCCAATGCTCCGAGGATGATACTCTTACCGGAACCGGTCTCACCTGTCAGCACCGAGAAACCATCGCTGAAATCGATATCCAAATGGCTGATCAGTGCGTAGTTCTGTATGTATAAATGCGTCAGCATTTCTTAAAACTTTAAACTTTCAACTTTCCTACTTCTTTCAACTCTCAACTTTCAACTTACTTTGTAATTCGCTCGTAGGTCTGTTGCCTTGTCGGGTCGATGTCCATTAGGATGTCATAAACTTCTTTCTTCTCTTTGTCCGTTCCTTTGCAGAAGATATCCACGAGTTCCTCTGCTTTGGCGTCGAGGAAGGTATTGATGACGTAGGTAGCCGGACGCGAACGGTAGGCCTCCTTGAGAACCGGCAGGCCTTCCGCAATGCGCGCGCGACCGTTCGTGACGTTCGCGCTCATCTCGTCCAGACCCAGGCGATGATACTCGTAGTAGAAATTACGGTATTTCTTGAAGGCCTCGTCCAGGAGGTTATTGATCAGCGCATAGCGGTTTCTGTTGCTCTCAAATGCCAGCCATCCTTTCTGCTCTGTACTTTCCATGGACGAACTCTGGCAGGTCTGACAGATCAACTCGCATTGCTGGAAATAGGGCGTGCCGCTCAGGCGCTGGTAACTGTCCTGGTCATGCCCGATGATGAGATAAACATAGTACGCTAACATCGCCGTCAGGTTCGTCGTGAAGGTATTCTGCTGATACTCGATGCGGTCGTATTCCTCGTAGTGAAAATTGAACGCATTATCCTTGAAGTTCAGCAATGTGGTGGTGTAGGTCGTGCCATAGACCGGACGACGGCTCTGTAGCGTCATCTCGCATTTGAACATATGATCCACGCTGAGCTCTTTGACCACAATGAGCATACTACATTCAATACGCTCTTTCTCGGCGTAGGTCATGTTGGTCCAGCGATTATCGTTCATGTAGCTCTCGATGGACGATTTGAGGGTCTCGAAGATCTGCTTGTTTGATCCGTCTATCTGATCCGAGTTGATGCTCACCGTACAGCGTAACTCTTGAGCCTTTAGAGAACTAAAGACCGCTGCGCTCAAGGACAAAAGTCCCAATACTATAATCTTAAAACTTTTCACTTCTTTCAACTTTCAACTTCTTTCAACTTTCAACTTTCAACTATTTACTAATAGACACTACATTTCCTGTCTTCTCGCTAAAGACGATTTTCGGCAGTCCGCCTTTGAAAAGCTCTTTGGGCAGAGGTACGTTCACGCCTATCTGTGCAATGCTGATTGTGCGGCGGTTAAGTTCTTTGCCTTTGTACAGCACTTTGACCTCACCGCTTCCGGGCAGGTTATACACGATCTGCGACACGGCCGCATTTTTCTTTTTCTCCGGCGTGTTGACTAATTGCTGGGGACGCAGGTTGACGCTCACTACTACCGTGTTAGCCTCCAAGTTCTCCTCGGTCGTAAAACCGTTCTCCTCCGAGAAATAGAGGATACATTTCTTCTCTTCCGGAGCGAACTCAACTCGCTTATGCTCTGTCTTCTTCTTGCGCTTGCCGATGAAGAGCTCCGTCAGCGCGCGTTCCTGTTTGTCCAGTTCTGCCAATACCAGTTCCATGGACTTGCCGTCTGCCGGCGAATGTTCTACTTCGCCATTGAGCAGGTACATACGGGTCTCGCGCAGATGAAAGATCTGCTTGGCTACCGCATTGGCTTGTGCCAAAGGATTGGCGGCCGTCAGCACTTCCTCCGGCAGCGGAGCTACTTTCTCCTGCGGCTTCTGGGGCTTAGGGGTGCTCGGATTGAAGCCTTTCTGCTTCTTCGCGGCCTGATCCGGTTCGCTTAACGGCAGGTTATAGCCTTTCAGGATTCCTTTCTCGTTCAGACTCAATAACAGCGGAACATCTTTCTCCGGTACCACTTTATGGGCACGGGAATAGTCCGGCGACGTCATGGTCAGGATATTGGCATCCTTGATGGCGTACGTCGTCTTGTTCGCCAGCACTGCGTCTGTCGCACCGAGCATGGCTTCAGCGTACTGCGCATAAATACCCGGTTCTTCCTGAACGATGGTATAGGCCAAGTCCACTACTACGGTCGTCTTAGGCGAATAATATACGACCGCCGGCTCGCCTTGTTCCACTACTTGCGCATAACTTGCGCTTAGCATCATCGCTCCTAAGAGCAAAACAAAAATCTTTTTCATATCATTTATTCTTTATCATTTAACCACTAACCACTAATCCACTAACCACTAATCCACTAACCACTAATCCACTAACCCATTCCAAATCTTCCATGCGGCTTTGGCCTGACCGTAGAGCATCTCCATTCCGTTTTGGATAGTAGCTCCTTGCGCCTTGCCCTTGTGGAGGAACAGGGTCTCTTCGGGATTGTAGATACAATCAAACAGCAAATGTTGTGCCGTAATAAACGCGTAGGGTATATCCGGACAGGCATCAACCTCGGGAAACATTCCCAAAGGCGTACAGTTGACGATGAGAGTATGATCCTTCATGATGTCTTCCGTCAGGTCTTTATAACCGAGCATGCAGGCTTGAGGTGTGCGGCTGACGAGGGTAGGGATGACCCCTAATTTGCGAAGCCCGTAGCACACGGCTTTCGAAGCGCCTCCTGTTCCGAGCACCAAAGCCTTTCTGTCATCGGCACGCAGCAAAGGACGGATTGATTCGATAAAACCTAAACAGTCCGTGTTATAGCCCACATGTTTATGTACCACATTCACCGCGCCGATTGCCTCGGCGGTCTCATCCAGACGATCCAAGTACGGAATGATGGCCTGCTTGTAGGGAATCGTTACATTCATTCCGTCCAGATAGTTGAGCAATTCGTTCACTCGTTCAGCCGTTAACTCCTTTAGGGGGTACAAAGAGTATTCGGCATCAATGCCTGATGTCGTAAATTTCTCGTTGAAGTATTTCGCCGAGAAGGACTGTACCAACGGATATCCGATTATACCGAAGTGACGCATAGTTGTTTCTTTTTTATGGTGGCTACATGAGTCTTTGAGCGGAATGTCTTACCTCCTTCTCCGCGTTGTAAAGCCTCGTAAATTTTTTCTATTTCCGCAAATCCGCACTCGCGAAGTTGCTCGTATAGTTTTACAATCCCTGCTTCGCGGGTATCTTTACCTTCGATAATATCTACATAACCCTGCATGTACTCTGCCGTTTGAGCGAGGTGCTCAATCTCCGCCTTGGAGTAGCTTTTCAACTGCTCGCGGATCGCATTACGGGTGATCGTAGTGTCGCTGTTTGTGCTGTCTGTGACCCATCCGATGCCTCGGATATCACGCAGGTAATGTTCTATATAATCATGTGTCGTACAGAGTAACGGCCGTACGATCGGCATTCCTTCCGGCACGATCGGGTTTGCACTTTTCGGTCGCATTCCGGCGAGACCGCGAAGACCCGTCCCGCGCTTGAGATTAAGCAGGACGGTCTCGGCCTGATCGTTCTGATGGTGTGCAACGCACACCGCCTGGCAGTGGTGTTGACGGGCTATCTCATCGAACCATCTATATCGTAGTTCACGCGCCGCCACCTCTATACTGACGCGCTGTGCGTGCGCGTACGTTTCCGTATTAAATCGGATCGTCTCCAGAGTGACGTCACGCTCTCCGCATAACGAACGGACGAACGCTTCGTCACGCTCACTCTCTGCACCGCGTAACTGGAAGTTACAATGGGCTGCAATACACGTATAGCCGGCACGAAGCAGCACATCGAGTAGCGCTACACTATCCGCTCCGCCGCTTACGCCTACCAACACAGGCTGGTCTTTGTCCAATAATCCGTGCTTGCGTATATATATTTTAACCCGTCTTAACAATTGTCAATTAAAAATTAATAATTAATAAAGCGTCCTGGTGACTTTGGTGCTGATTTGATAGAAAGTACGTATCTTAAAAGTCCGTACTTACTCCAAGAGCCCTTTGTACATTGTAAATTGTACATTGTACATTTTAATCCGTTAAGCCGCGATAGCGTGCTCTCTTCGGCTCGCAGGCTTCCTCGCCGAGACGCATTTTCTTATTCTCCTCGTATTCTGAGTAACTACCCTCGAACCAGAACACCTTGCCGTCTCCTTCGTAGGCAAGAATGTGCGTGCATATACGGTTCAGGAACCAACGGTCGTGCGAAATCACTACCGCACAGCCGGCGAAGTTCTCCAGACCTTCCTCCAGCGCACGAAGCGTATTGACATCGATATCATTCGTCGGCTCGTCGAGCAGCAGTACGTTTGCCTCGCTCTTGAGCGTCAGCGCCAGATGGAGTCTGTTGCGCTCACCGCCGGAGAGCACACCGCATTTCTTCTCTTGGTCTGCGCCGGTGAAGTTAAAGCGGCTCAGATAAGCGCGTGCGTTGATCTCGCGGCCTGCCACACGGATGAACTCCGTGCCGCCGCTGATGGTCTCGAATACCGTCTTATTCGGGTCAATGTCCGTATGTTGCTGATCTACATAGCCGATCTTGACGGTTTCGCCTACGCTGAACGTACCTTTATCGGCTTTCTCGCTGCCGATGATCATACGGAACAAGGTTGTCTTACCGGCGCCGTTCGGACCAATCACGCCGACTATGCCGTTCGGCGGTAACATGAAGTTCAGATCCTCGAAGAGTAGCCGGTCTCCAAAGGACTTGGCTACGCCCTCGGCGTTGATAACTTTGTTGCCCAGACGCGGACCGTTCGGAATGAAGATCTCGAGTTTCTCCTCGCGCTCTTTCTGCTCCTCGTTCAACATACGGTCGTACGACTCCAGACGTGCTTTCTGCTTCGCATGACGTGCCTTGGGCGCCATGCGGATCCATTCCAACTCGCGCTCGAGGGTTTTACGGCGTTTGGATGCCTGTTTCTCCTCCTGCGCCATGCGGTTTGTTTTCTGTTCCAGCCAGGACGAGTAGTTACCTTTCCATGGAATACCTTCTCCGCGGTCCAACTCAAGAATCCAACCTGCCACATTATCGAGGAAATAGCGGTCGTGCGTGATACAGATCACGGTACCGGGGTATTGCTGCAGGTGTTGCTCGAGCCAGTCGATAGACTCGGCGTCCAGATGGTTCGTCGGCTCGTCCAGCAGCAGTACATCGGGTTGTTGCAACAACAAGCGGCATAACGCCACACGGCGGCGCTCACCTCCGGAGAGGGTAGTGACACTCGCGTCGTCGGGCGGGCAACGAAGCGCGTCCATCGCGCGATCCAGTTTCTGGTCTATGTTCCAGGCGTCCGCGGCATCAAGTTTGTCTTGCAACTCTGCCTGACGCGCCAGCAACTTATCGAAATCCGCGTCCGGTTCGCCAAACGCCATGTTGATCTCGTCGTACTCCTTGAGCATGTCCATCACTGGCTGTACACCTTCCTGTACCACCTCACGAACGGTCTTCGACGGGTCCAGTTTCGGGTCTTGCTCCAAGTAGCCAACGCTGTATCCGGGACTCCAGACAACCTCGCCCTGGTACTCTTTCTCTATACCGGCGATGATCTTGAGCAAGGTCGATTTACCGGCACCGTTCAGGCCGATGATACCGATCTTGGCGCCGTAGAAAAAACTCAGGTAGATATTCTTCAATACCTGTTTCTGGGGACCGAAACTCTTGTTCAGCCCCACCATCGAAAAGATAATCTTTTTATCGTCTGCCATAAACTTTCAACTTTCAACTTTCAACTTCTTTCACGTATTCTGCGAACGTGAAAGCATAGGGGTTATTCTCGTCTGCCTCGTGCTTTTCGGCGCTCAGCAGTTTCCATTCGGTCTCTTTGATCTCCGGAAAGAACGTGTCGGCATCCTCCCAAGAATGATGGATATGCGTGATATACAGTTTGTCCGCGCGCTCCATCATCTGGCGATACACCATCCCGCCGCCAATGACGAAGGCTTCTTCTTCGCCTGCCACTTTGGCGCATAGTTCATCAAGCGAGTATGCCACTTCTGCGCCTTCAAAAGTCTTGCCCGGAACGTCCGTCAAGACGATATTACGCCTATTAGGCAGCGGATGCTTGGGTAGCGAGAAGAACGTCCTCTCGCCCATCATCACGGTCTTGCCGCTGGTGATCTCTTTGAAATGTTTCAAATCCGCCGGCATGTGACACAACAGGTCACCTTTCTTGCCGATCGCGTAGTTCTCTGCGATCGCTACTATAATAGAAATCATACGCTTACAACGCCCGCGATGTGGGGATGCGGGTCGTATCCCTCTAATTGAAAATCTTCGTACTGAAAACTAAACAAGTCCTTCACCTCGGGGTTAATAATCATCTTCGGCAGTGCCCGCGGTTCGCGGGTCAACTGCAGTTTGACTTGCTCCAGATGGTTGAGGTATATATGTGCATCGCCGAGTGTGTGTACAAAATCGCCGCATTGCAGCCCCGTCACCTGCGCCATCATCTGGAGGAGTAGGGCATAGCTGGCGATATTAAACGGCACGCCGAGGAAGATATCCGCGCTGCGCTGGTAGAGCTGCAAACTCAGTTTGCCGTCCGCCACATAGAATTGGAACAGACAATGGCAGGGCGGTAACGCCATTTTCTCCACTTCCGCTACGTTCCAGGCGCTGACCATCAGTCGCCGGCTGTCGGGATTTTCCTTGATGGTCTTTACGATATTTGCAATCTGGTCGATATGACCGCCGTTATAATCCGGCCATGAACGCCACTGATGGCCATACACCGGACCCAACTCGCCGTTCTCGTCCGCCCATTCATTCCAGATACGTACGCCGTGATCCTGCAGATATTTCACATTCGTGTCGCCCTGTAAGAACCATAGCAACTCGTAGATGATGGACTTGAGATGCAGTTTCTTGGTGGTAAGAAGCGGAAAACCATCCGACATCTTGAATCGCATCTGATGGCCGAAGACGGAGATAGTGCCCGTTCCTGTCCTGTCATGTTTGGTAGTGCCTTCTTCCAGCACCCGTTTGCATAAATCTAAATATTGCTTCATTAGTATAACTTGTATGTCGTTTTGAGTACCTTGAACTCCGTGCGGCGGTTAATCTGGTTGCAGACTTCCTGTTGGTCGGCTTTGAGCTTGAGGATGAACTCCTCGTTCAGCTCCTGCTCTACCGGAATGAACGGATATTTTTTGTTCAGCGCTTTGTCGGCGATGACGGGTTTGCTCTTGCCGTACCCAACCGGCGTCAGACGTTCTTTCTCGATGCCGTGTTGGATCAGGTAGTCGCAGCAGCTCTGCGCACGTTTCTGGGACAACTCGTTATTGAAACTCTCGTTACCCTTCATATCGGTGTGGGCGCTCAACTCAATGGTGATGTTCGGGTTGTCGTTCAGCAGTTTGACGAGTTTCTCCAACTCGGTCTCCGACGCTTTGGTCAACTCCCATCGTCCGAACTCATAGAAGATATTATCCATCTTCACCGGCCGGCTGATCGGATTGAGTACAAAATTCATCGTATAGGTCTTGCTGTCCTTCAGACCCTTGGTGTCCCATTTCTCTTTGTCGTTCAGGTAGCCGCGTGAGGTAACAAGCATGACGTACTTCACGTCTTTCTTGAGCTTGATCTTGTAGGTGCCGTCCCGGCGGGCACTCAGTTTGCTGTTGGTACCATCCGAACCGACTAACCGCAGTTTGGCGTCGGAGATCGGATTGCCGGCTTCGTCGCTGATTGTTCCTTCGGCGATGAACTCCATCTCCGGCAGCCAGAAACGGTAGATCTTGTCGAACCCTTTCTTGTCCCCTTTATTGGACGAGAAGAAGCCGTCTTGTGTGTTGCCGGCGAAGGTGATACCGAAATCGTCTCCGATGCCGTTGAAGGTCGAGCCCATGTTATAGAGCACCCATACAACACTGTCTTTCGACGTGGTGTCGCGTACCGCCTTGAAGATGTCGAGACCGCCATAACCCGGATGACCGTTACTCGAGAAATAGAGCGTACCGTCTGCATGCACGTACGGGTACATCTCGTCTGCGGTAGTGTTGATGCCGGCTCCGAGCGGTTGCGGGTTCACCCAATCGGTTCCCTCTTGCTCCGCCATCCATATATCCTTGCCTCCCATGCCTCCGGGGGCGTCGCTCACGAAATAGAGGGTGTCGCCGGTCGGACACAAAGCCGGATGACCTACCGTGATCGTACTATCCGAGAAAATCTTCACTTCCTGCGCTTCGCCCCATTCGCCACTCGCACGTTCACTCAAGCAGATCTTGGCGCCTAAGTCCTTGCCGTTGATCGGCTTGGAGTAGGTGAAATACATACTTCGTCCGTCGCGGGTAAAACTGCAAACACCCATCTCTGCGTTTCCTGCCTGCTTGCCGCCGGTCGAGTCGTTCTCCTGCTGGTTCTCGTCGCCGTCCCCGTACAGACCGTCCGCTAACTCGATCGACTCCCATTCGCCCGCTGCATTCTTACGCGTCTGATAGAGCTGGAAGAGCTGCTGACCGGTTACGCTGCTCGGACGTTTGAGTTTTTTCGTTCCGCCTTTCTGTTTCTCCTGGCGGTTCGAGGTGAACATGAGCGCATCGTTGTTGTCGCCGATGAACATCGGTGCAAAATTACTGGTACGCTTCTGATTGAACTCTTTCGCCTCCGACACTTTGTATCGGGATCCTTCCCGTTTCCACTCGTCTATCTTCGAGCAGGCGTACTTGCCGGCTTGGGCGACGTAGTTGTCCGGATGTGCCTGGAGGTATAACTCATAGTTCTTTGCCGCATCTTTGTACTTACCCTGGTATTGCAGGGTCTGTGCGGCACGCAGGTACACCGTTGAGTCTTTCAACTGGTACTTGCATCGCAGCGCATTCTGGTACGCGTTAGCGGCACGAGGGTTATTGATCAAACGGTAACACTCGCCTTGCTGGTAGGCTACGTAGCCTTTGAGAGCACGGTCTTTCTTGGTGCTCAAACGGCTGTAGCAGGATTTATAAATCTCCCCTGCCGAGTAGTATTCACCGATGGCGAACTTCTTATCCGCACGTTTGATACGTTTCTGAATAGAACACCCGCAAAGGCACAGGATGGCTAATATGAATATGATTTGCTTTTTCATTATTCCAAACTATGTACGACCAGTCCCGACCTCAACTTCGGCTCGAACCAAGTCGTCTTGGGCGGCATGATGTTACCGCTGTCGGCGATGTCGATGATCTGCTGCATCGTAACAGGGTAGAGGGCTAAGGCCATCTTCATCTCGCCGCTATCGACACGTTTCTTCAGTTCGCCCAAGCCGCGAATGCCGCCTACGAAATCAATCCGTTTGTCGGTTCGCAGGTCCTTGATGCCTAATATCTTGTCGAGGATCAGGTTGCTGGAGATGGTCACGTCCAGAACGCCAATCGGGTCTGCGTCATTATAACGGCCTTCTTTGGCGGTCAACGAGTACCATTTGCCGCCGAGGTACAGGCTAAAATTATGCAAGCCCTTGGGTTTTACGCTATTTTCACCATTAAGCGAAGCGTCACCATTATAACATTTAACAATAAAGTCCTCCTCCAGCGCTTTGAGGAACTCCTCCTCTGTCAGCCCGTTCAGGTCCTTTACCACGCGGTTATAGTCGATGATAGTGAGTTGGTTGTCCGGGAAGCACACCGCCATGAAGAACTCGTACTCAGGGATCTCCCCTCCTTTACGGAGGGTCGGGGAGAGGTCTTTTCTCTCCTTCCCTACGCCCGCAGCAGCTGCGCTTCTGTGGTGCCCGTCCGCAATATACATGGCGGGAATCTCAGCAAAGATATCCGTGATGCGTTGGATGGTCTTCTTGTCGTTGATCACCCAGAACGTGTGCCTAAAACCCTCGGGCGCCGCTACGAAATCGTACTCCGGCTCACCTTTGCACACCTCCGCTACGATCGCATCGAGGTCATCGCGGTGAGGGTAGGCGAAGAACACCGGCTCCATGTTCGCGTTCAGCGTGCGCACATGTTTCATCCGGTCTTCCTCTTTGTCCTTGCGCGTCAACTCGTGCTTCTTGATGCGGCCCTCCAGGTAGTCATCCACCCATGCGCCTACCACCAGACCATATTGTGTCTTGCCGTTCATCGTCTGCGCATAGACGTAGTATTTCTCCTCCTGGTCTTGAACGAGCCAACCCTTGAGCTTGAATCGCTGGAACTGCTGCTTGGCCTCTGCATAGACGCGGGGGTCATGCTCATCCGTGCCCGGCGCAAAATTGATCTCCGGCTTGATGATGTGATACAGACTCATCTCATTGCCCGCGGCTTCCTGGCGTGCTTCTTCGCTATTGAGCACGTCGTAAGGACGGCTACTCACTTGCTCCACCAACTCCTTCGGCGGACGTATTCCTTTAAACGGTTTTATTTTCATGAAGAAAAAAATGTTTTGTGTGTTTTTATTGTTTTTTTCCTTCTAAAGTAGGCGCTGCTCCCATCGAGCAGGTTCCGTTGAACATTGCACCCGGCTCTACGATCAGCGTCTTGGTCTTCACGTCGCCTTGGATCTTACCGCTGGCGCGCAGACTCAACTGCTGATGGCATATGATCTTGCCATCCATCAGACCCATGATCTCTGCGTTCTGGCAGGTCACATTACCTTTCACGCGACCGGCCTCGCCGATCACCACCTTACCGGTACAATTCAACTCACCCTCAATCAGACCGTCGATACGATAGTCGCTGTCTGCCGTGATGTTTCCTACAATCTTACTGCCTGCGGTTAATGAGTTGAACATCGAACCGCTTTGTTGTTTCTCATTTGCCATAATTCCTATATATTTTTTATTATTATTCCGTCTCAATTCGTGTATGCACACAAATCGGGCACAAAGGTACAACAAAAATTGCACATATGCAAGTTTTAGAGGAAGAATTTTTCTTTAGCAAATAAAATTTGCGTGTTTAGGAGGGATGTTATTCGTTTATGCTTGCATAAAAACGGAGAACAGCACTCATAAACGCACTCATGCTTGCATATGTCCGGCAGGACGCGACTGTACTTTCGGGGGAATTGGCAAAGCCAAGGCGGCGTCCGAAGGTACTACTTTTTATCTGGTCGTTGGTCGATGGTGATTTTTAGGTAATCAAAAACGCGGCGGTACGGCTCTTGATGAGCCTTGGTCTAATCGTTTAAAGTCGTTCTTTCGTGCAAGCCCGACGCCCGCCTTCAACCGCTTATCCTACGTCCGGCTGGATAGCCGTACTACCGCCTTACAAAAAATCAGAAGATTTAATCGTGCCCTTTGGGCTAAGAAAAATCTTCTTGTCAAAAAATCGCTTCGTTGCACTCCGCTTTCAAAAACTGCTTCGCAATGCGGGTGTAGCCGTTTCTACGCGCCGAATGGGTTTTTGAAAGTGACCGTAGGAAGGCCGCAAGTTTACAAAGCGGACGCAGCCTGCGCGTTTTTGATTTACCTTAACTCTTCCGCATATGATTGATGATTGGTCGATGGTCCATGCGAGGGCTGTTGTTGGCCGAAGATACAACAAAAAAAATGACATACACAAGTGTGTATGCCACTTTTTCGTTTTTTTTCTGTGTTTTTACTTCACCAACGCACCCGACATGTTATACATCTTGCCGTCACGCAGGATACGAACTTGACCGTCCGGAGCGATGAATTTAACCGGTTTCTGGCTCTCGAAGACGTTTTCTACACCTTGCGGCTTACCTGCGATCGTGAATATCGCACCCTTTTTAGTCTCTGTGACGGTTGATCCGGCTGCATCGTAGCCGGTCACAACAGCGTAGTAAGCGCCTGCCTTCAGGGTGTAATCCGACTCATTGACGTTCTCTTCCCATCCGGTTTTGAACGCTGCTTTTGCGTCTGCCGGTGCTTCAGGATTGTCCTTGATCTTGGGGTAGGTCTGACCATACTGCAGGATAGTAGTAGTTTTTATTCCGAAATAGCCGGGATTGTTGGAAATAGCATAAGCAGAAGCCGGACCTACAAGGTAGCCGATCGGTGCAGTTGTCTTCATGGCTACTGTATCAACGGCATACAGATACACCAAATAAATCTTACTCAGCGTTGAGTCTGCCTTCCACACGATGGAGGCTACACCGGGATTTTTCTCGTTCTCCTGAGCCATGATGCCCTGGATCGAAGGAGTTGTTTGTGCGTAAGCACTAACTGCCAATACTACGGCAGCAAAAAGAGTTAAAAGTTTCTTCATACGCGTTATTTTTTTAGAGTTAGTTCCAAATCCGCTGCAAAGGTACAACAAAAATTGCACATATGCAAGTTTTTGAGGAAGAATTTTTCTTTAGCAAATAAAATTTGCGTGTTTAGGAGGGATGTTATTCGTTTATGCTTGCATAAAAACGGAGAACAGCACTCATAAACGCATTCCTCATGCTTGCATATGCCCCGCAGGACGCGACCGTACTTTCGGGGGAATGCCCACAGGGCAGGCGGCGTCCGAAATTACTGCTTTTTTTTGACATGTGCAAACATTCAGGCATTTTTTCGTCCAATAAAATAAAATTTTATCTATAGTAAGGCGGATAAACCTTTCCATTTTTCCCTTTTGTCGCATTATTGCGGCAACCATTTTCCCCTCCGTCCATTTTACGGCAATTAGATTGCCGTTCTCTCTGTGCATTTTTGTCGCATTATTGCGGCAACCATTTTCCCCTCCGTCCATTTTACGGCAATTAGATTGCCGTTCTCTCTGTGCATTTTTGTCGCATCATTGCGACAACCACACCCGCCTTTTTGAGGCCCTCCCTCCAACACCCGCCTTTTTGAGGCCCTCTCTCCAACACCCGCCTTGTCGTATGTGCTCCGGCAAAAACATTCTTTTGCGGATGGGGAACGCAAAAGCATGAGTGGGGGGCACCACGTTTTTTGCGGAGCAGCATACGACACACCATCACAAATACATCAGCCAAAGGCTTTAGAGCCTCAAAACATCAGCCATCGTCTTCCGAGCCTCAAAACATCCAAAGGCTCCCGAGCCTCAAAACAGCAACCCCCTTGTCCCTATTCCTGCCTATCCCTGCATAAAAAGGCCTATTTTTGCAAATAAATTTGCGTATATCAAAAATTTTTCGTACCTTTGCACCGCAAAAAATAAATGGTAAATGGTAAATGACAAAATAGTAAATAATATGATGTTCAATTTTACCCCCCCCCAGTAGCGAAAATGTCGTAAAGGGCATTGCTCTTTTCTTCCTCCTCTTCTTTTGTTTTGCTGTTTACATGCGCGGCTATCATGCCGGCATGTGTAGTTCCGAAAAGGTTACTACCTGCGGTGGGGATTCCCCCGAACCCGTCTCAATCCGCAAATCCCTTTTCTTTAATCCCGATTCGATAGCTTATTATACCTCTATAGCCGCACGCGAGGACGACCCCCGCGCGCTCTTCATTGCCGGCATGGCGGCTCATCTGAGCTATGCCGACCCTGATTACCCCGATTCCATCGCCGTGCTTTCCCTCGACGAAGCCGACCATTACCTCCTCCGTGCCGCTGAATTAGGCAACCCCGACGCCATAAAATATATTAGGTGCTGTGACTATCATGGCACCTGGTCTCATTTTGTTCCTGATAATTGTAAATAATTGGTGCCATGATAAGAACCGAGATAATCAATACCATTGGCCGCCAATTCCTTACGACCAACATTGAGAATGACGAGTATAGCTACCCCAAAGCATTCACTGCTGCACATAAAGATTTTGCAGCGGTGAAGATAGGTAGTCATCAGAACTTGGATATCCGTTTTGTTGACAAGCACGCACGCGTGGCTGTCCTTGTAGAAACGAAGCAGAACTTTGACACTTCCTACGACAAAAACAAGAAGCAACTTAATGCCTATATGGCGTATGAAAAAGTGCTTACGGGCTACGCCATTATTGGTATTCTTGCCAATACGAACGATGATCGTATTCGCGTTTGGCGTGACTGCGTTTCTGATGATACATTCCTAAAGGACTTAACCGCCCTGACATCTTTTGCGGACTACCGTAATATTATTGCGCCTGCGCGTGTAAACAACAAGGAGCAAGTGATCAAGAATACCTACAAACTCAACGAAACCCTGCATGGAATGGGTATTTCCGAAACCTTGCGCAGTCAGTTTGTGGGTACGTGTATTCTTGCGCTCAAAAACCATCTAAAATACGAAGGGCTTTCCACTACTCAAATCCTATCCGGCATTTACGATGTGTTGAGTGATTTGTTACACAATGACTTAAATCGTGCGGACAAGTTGTCTATCCTTCATACAAAGGTACTCCAAGACCAAAAAATCAGACAATTAGACGCCAAAGATATTACGCAAGTTCTCGATGATATCAGCAAGGATATTATGCCGTATATCAATGAGGAAACCGCCAAGGGACAGGACTTATTGAATCTATTCTTCACTACCTTTAATAAATACGTAGGCAAGGCAGATAAAAACCAAGCTTTTACCCCCGACCACATTGTTTCATTCATGTGCGATGTAATAGGTATTAACCACACCTCGCGCGTGCTCGATCCTTGTTGTGGTAGCGGGGCTTTCTTGGTGCGTGCCATGACAAACGCGCTGAACGACTGCCAAACGGAGAACGAGCGTAACGAGGTAAAACAGCAACACATATACGGCATAGAGGCGGAAGAAAAAGCCTTTGGTTTGAGTACCACCAACATGCTTATCCACGGAGACGGGAACTCCAATGTGGTCATGAAGAGTTGCTTTGACCTCAAGCAGTGGATTAAAGAAGCGCATATAGACCGCGTACTGATGAATCCGCCTTACAATGCCCAAAAACCATTCTGTCAGCCATCATACGTAGCGCAATGGAAAAGGGACTGCAAGGAAGATCCGAGCAAAGGACTGCATTACCTCTATTACATTGCGGAAACCGTAGGCACAGGTAAGTTGGCGGTACTATTGCCTATGCAATGCGCCATAGGAGACAAGGGTGACATTAAGAAATTCAAGGAACTAATGATGCAACACCACCGCCTCGACGCTGTCTTTTCCCTGCCGGCAGAAATGTTCTATCCGGGCGCAAGCGTAGTGGCTTGTTGTATGATTTGGGAGTTAGGCATCCGCCATGAAAGCGCCAATATACCTACCTTCTTTGGCTATTTCAAAGAGGACGGATTCACCAAACGAAAGAACCTCGGACGAGTGGAGCGCATTGACCCCAAAACAGGGGAAGGAGCATGGAAAGCTATCCACGACAAATGGTTGCACCTCTACCAAACACGCACGGCAGAGGTAGGTTTGTCCGCGGTGCAGAAAGTCAGCTATGATGACGAGTGGTGCGCAGAAGCATACATGGAGACGGACTATAACACCCTTTCCGAAAAAGACTTTATCCAGAAGTTAGTGGACTACTCCGCTTTCTTGGTTCAAAACGAGGAGGTCTAAATGGACACAAGTACGTGGAAATGGTTTCGCTATGACGAAATCTTTGATATAAGAAAAGGGAAAAGACTTACGAAAGAAAATATGACGGAAGGAAATATCCGTTATATTGGTGCTATTGACTCAAATAATGGACTATCGGCATTTATAGGCAATGATAGTCTATTACATCAAGGCAACACAATTACAGTTTCATATAACGGTTCAATTGGCTATGCTTTTTATCAAGATAAAGAATTTTGGGCTACAGACGATGTAAATGTATTATACCCAAGATTCTCGTTGAATAGATACATAGCAATGTTTCTTTGCCGTCTAATAGAGATGGAACAATATAGATTTTGTTATGGGAGGAAATGGGATTTGGAAGCAATGAATAAATCTAAAATCAAACTCCCTGTAACTCCGGAAGGAACTCCAGATTGGAAATATATGGAAGATTTCGTCAAAGACCAAATCATCCCCCAACTCCCCAAGAAAGCACAAAGAGTTTGGCTACAAAAGTACGACACAAAACCCATGCAGCAAGAGAAAATGAAACTCAATACACAAGATTGGAAATGGTTTCGCTACACGGACTTATTCCAAATATCTGGGTCAAAGACTACGCCCGTAGAGGAATTAGAATCTTATGGGAAGGGAGAATATCCATACGTGACAACACAGGCTGTAAATAACGGCATTGAAGGCTATTATAACTATTGGACAGAAAAGGGAGGAGTTCTTACAGTTGATTCAGCTGTATTAGGATTTTGTTCTTATCAAGAAAAAAACTTTTCTGCGTCTGATCACGTTGAGGTACTAACGCCTCTCTTTGAGATGAATAAATATATCGCTATATTTCTGGTCACGTTAATAAATAAGGAACAATATAGGTATAGTTATGGTAGAAAATGTAGCCAAATAAAATTAAGAAATTCTAAAATCAAACTCCCCGTTACTCCCTCTGGCACCCCCGATTGGAAATTCATGGAGGACTATATCAAATCCCTTCCGTACTCTAAAAACATCGAGCCAAGCAAGCCCAACGAGATTGTAGATGAGTTAATGGAGGTTAAGAAAGAGATGATCAAAATGCGTCGAGCAATGGAAGCCCAACAATCCGGCTCGCTCGTCAACTACGGCACCGTAAATATCTACGAAAAATAGAAAAAATTCAAGAAAGATACATTTATATTTGCGTATCTCATAAAAAAGCAGTACCTTTGCACCGTCTTAGACTCCAAGACACTAAAACGGGGAAAATATTTATTTTGTAAAGGCATATTCCTTTTAGACAAGTCGGCAAACTTAAGCAACAGAAGAAATATGTCCCAAATACCTTGTATGGGTAGGTGGGACATAGTTGCAAATCCGCCGACTTGTCTTGTGTTCCACTTGCCCATGCATTTTTTTAACAATCATGGTCAATAACATCAACAACTTCGGAGTGATCAATTTCTACGAATCCAACTCCGCCAATGCCCACTCCGAATCCAAACAAGTAGAGGACATCACTCCCGTTTCTCCGTCCGTTACGTCCGAATTTGATTCGGACATCCCCGATTCGATCATCTTCACAAAAAAAGCCAAACAGGAAAACAAAATCCCCGCCATCGTCCAAGCCCTCCAAAAATCCATCATCGGCAGAAAAGACAAGACCCGCGCCCTTGTAAAGGAACTGCAATCTTGGCAAAACGACAACTATATCGACCCCCATTATAATGCGCAAGTTATGTACGATGAATTGCAGAAAATCCTCCCTCTCCCGTTTGGCTATGAGGTCTTCAAAAAGCATTACAACAACACCAGATATTAGTACCGATTTAGTACCGATTTAGTACCGAAAGTACCGAAATAGTACCGTCAGTACCGAACGAGTCCCGAAATTCGAGACTCGTTTTTTTTATACCTACCTTTGCATCGCCTTTCGGAACAAACACCTCGCGTTGAGGTCGTTAAATCCCTCCGATCGGCGGTGTTATGATTTATACGTTTTTATCTTCAGTTTTCATCGCCCTCTTTCTCGTAGTGGGCACTCTCGCCATGATGGGCTTCTTTGAACTCATGCACAAGAACATGCCCCTTAATTGGCTCTGCTACCAGCACGTTATCGTTCTCGCCGCTATCGCGGTACTTTGTTTCATCCTCGCCTGCATCACAGGCGCACAAATCCCCAACTGCTATCCGTTCGTAACATGCAGATCACCGACGAGGGATGTATCATGCACGAAGTCAGACCCTGTTTTAGCCCGAGCCAGCACAATCACAATGGCGGTTCTGCTTATCCTTGTATGCGCAATTTTGCTAACCGCTCTTGCCACACTCTCATTTGGGAGGCTTGGGTCGGACCGCGTACGCCCGGCATGGAGATTGACCACATTAATGGCGATAAGATGAACTGGTCGCTTGACAACCTCGAAGAGGTCACACCCGCCGAGAACCGCAAGCGCGCAGTCCTGCTGCGCGAACTACGTCGCAACGGGCGCGACCCCAAGCAGATGACCCGCGACGAACTGCAAGCCATCTTCCGCAAGTACCGCCTCGTCGATCCCGAAACCATTGAGTAACATCCAACCCCCTATTTTGTTAATTAGGTCGGATGCTATCCGACATCTAAAATCCCTACAATTATGAATATCCCCGATTTAAGAAAAGCCCTGCACGAGGGCATCGTGCTCTTTCAGTTTCAGAAGATCGACGGCACACTCCGTTCGGCTCGCGGCACCACCTGCCCCGACCTCGTGCCCTCGCCCGACACACCCAAAGGCAAGCGCACACCCGAGCAACAAGCCGCCTACGAGCGCCAGACCGTCACCTTCTACGACATCGACAAAAAGGCCTGGCGATCCATGCGCATCGACACCATTTGGTCGTACCAGCGTGCCCTCAAACTCTCCGAATAACGCCTTATGGAAACCGTTAAATGTGAGTACTGCGGTAAGGAATTACCTAAAGACCAAGCCACGTTCTGCGAGGATGCCGGCTTCTATGCCTGTCCGGATTGCGCGGACGAGCATCTGGTCACCTGCGAAAGATGCGGTATGTTAATCGACCGCGACGATGCATATAAGGGTTTTGACGGCTACCTTTGCGAGTGCTGCCACGATGATCTCTTTGGATAAATAAAGAAAGGAGAATTGATTATGAAATATGTAAATACTTTAGATGGTATGGAAAAACTCATGGAGTTTTTCCAGCTATTAGGAATAGAATGTCGAAAGGTTGATTTTGACAAAGACGGTTTCAGTAGAACGATTAGGTTCTTTGCTAATGGGGAAGAATACGAGATAGTGTGGTTTAAAAATGAATGTACACTTAAATTCAAAGGTATTCGTGTGAAGTTTTGCTATATTGAAGAAGATATAACATATCCAGTAAAGGCGGATATTGTTCTACGTTTCCAATATGAAGAAATAGAGAAATGGTCTGATATTAGACTATTGATTAATGCTAGCACCCGGAAAGAATGAAACTCCTTCTCGACGATAAGCAACACCACGGCTACAACCTCAACGCCAACGAGGCCTGTATCTTTGCCGCTATCCTTAAATGCACCCGTGCGGGACGAGGATGGTACGGCAACTATCGAGAACTCGCCGCCGCTATGCCTTTCGTCATTAACCGTACTACCGTATATCGGGCTATACAAAAATTGTTGAATTTAGGGTTAATAGAGGAACGTGAGAATAAAACATTATTCGCTGTGCAAATTGCACAAGAGAGTGTGCAAAATGAACACGAAAGTGTGCAAAATGCACAAGAATGTGTGCAATCTGCACTCCCCCCTAATAACCCCCCTATAATTAATAATATGAACGAAAATCAACTATCTTCTCCCGCGCAGGACGCGCGTATAGAAGAAAAGAAGACGGAGGAAAATTTGGATTTTATGGATTTTTGGTTCTTGTTTTCCGCTCCGAAAGAAATGTTAAATCGAGAGAATGCCTGCCGCCGCCGAAGAGCGAAATCCGTTCTTCTATCTCAACAATCACAACGAACCCCAACCCGAATTCCTTTCCGGACTGGACCAGGATAAGTTGCGCGAAAAAGGCATTCCGATGGTACAAGTCAAGTACAACGGCAGGTTCCTTATCTGCACACGCGAGACGATGGATCTTTTCGGACTCGAATGGAACCGCGATTGGTAATTGATTTGGCTGTTTACCTGCGGTGCTCTCCCTCCGCACAATGCCACAAACGATAATTTTTAATGTTTAACAGCGGCGTACATGCCGCACAAAACCAATTCTATTATGGCTAAAGAACTTAAAACCATCTACATCGACGAGATTGCTCGTCAAACAAATACAATGATTGAACGTGCCCATAAAAAGCACAAGTCTTTTAACGCCTATTGCATCTTCGTCGAAGGTGACCACTGGCATGCGCTCGTGCCTAATTACAAAAACGAAAAGGAGCGGCAGAAAGAGACAAGAAGATTGATGGATGTACTTATCCAAAACGAGCGTCTCTGCAATGCTTTCGCTGAGTTCGTTTGTCCGCCCGCTAGGTTCTTTGAACGGAAGGCAAAGAAAGAACAAAAAGAAACACCCGCTAAGGACTAACAACTGATAATCGACTGATAATCGACTGATAATCGACTGATAAACATATGTTCCCGATTTAATTAAATGACACGTATGGAAATCATCTTATCTAAACAATGCAAGTTCCTTTGCGGCTCACTCGGAAAAGGCTTTGGCTACCATATTCAGAGACGTACCGACCTCGACGGAAAAACCCGATTTTGGGGCGTGAGACAATCGAAAGGCGAGATCCCTGCCAACGGGCACCTGCGCTTCATCCTCACCTGCGCCGAACTCGCACAAATGAAACTGCACATCGCCGACATCTGTGTCTCGAAAGACGAGATGCGTAGTGCTCTTATAGAGGCGGGAAAGATAGACCTCTGGCCGGCATTGATGCATATTTGCGAAAGCCGTGGGGTGAAATCGGATTTACTAAATGCCGGTGATATCTTTTACTTCAAAAATTATTGTAACTTATGAAAGAAGAAAACAGGTGCGACATTTATATTGTCTTGAATCATTTACAAAAACGAGATCCCGATTGGAAGCACGTCAAAATGCTGCCCAAGTTCAAAACGATCTATCAAGGATGGGCTGATGGATGCGTCCGGCACCATATACACTCACGCGTGTATTTCTCCCGTAAATGGAAGGACGGATGGTTGCCTTTTATGGAATTTGGAGAGTTCTTCAACTACGCAATGGAGTAGAATTAACAATTATCAACGAACGGAGCCACAAAATTTGGTGGCTTCGTTTTTTTGTACTACCTTTGCACCGGATTTCAAAATAGCTTCATTACACCATTAAGCGAAGCGTCAACATTTAGAAATACACCATTGCATTTATGAATAAAGCACCCGAAAATATTGCCCAATTGATTATCGCCGCTTTGGTGGTACTCGGAGGCATGGTACTCCTTTATATCGGAGTCTCTATTGACCCGAAAGGAGAAATCCACGAGACCGTCCTTGTAGCCTTCGGGGAAGCCGCTACTTTTGCTGGCTCGATCATGGGTATTGATTATCACTATAAAAACCGATTTAACAATGGAACTAAAACTGATTAGGAAAGAGACCGCGGAAGGCGGCGTGTACGGCTCTATCCATTTGGATGGCGAGCGGGACTCGTACGACGTTGGAACGCTGGAGAACGCCGAAACACTCATTCCCGAAGGACGCTACCCGCTTCGGATGACCTACTCGCCTAAGTTCGGCAAGATGAGACCGGAGATTTGTGACGTACCTGACCGTTCCGGCATCCGCTTTCATCTCGGTACAAAGCCGCAACACTCCACCGGCTGTGTTCTCGTCTCCCCATTTGGATTGGGGGCTATCGAAGCTCAAATCAACTTAAACAAGAAATATGATGAAGAAACTTTTATTACTGTGTGTAGCGTT